>JAHBSM010000016.1 GCA_019639115.1 Acidobacteriota bacterium
AGGCGACTTTGACGGCGACGGCAAGGCCGATCAGGCTGTGTTCCGCGACGGCACGTGGTTCGTACAGAGATCAACGGCAGGATTCATGGCCGTCAACTTCGGATCAACGGGCGACATAGCGGCTCCGGCCGATTTCGACGGCGACGGCAAGGCCGACATCGACGTCTATCGCCCTTCGAACGGCGTCTGGTACAGGCTCAACTCGTCGAACGGTGCGTTCAATGCCACACAGTTCGGCACTACGGGCGACGTGCCCGTGCCTGCCGGCTACGTCCCGGTTCAATAAGGTTGATGTGGCAAGGGAACGAATGGCGGCTCCGATACGGGGCCGCCGTTTTTAGTCCTTCAGTATGTGGAGCCTCGGCGGAGGCAACGCGACCATGCATTCTTCGCCGATATCGAGACCGACGATACGAGGGACCAGAGCTTCGAGCCTCAGTCCGTTGGCGTCGAATTCTACTCGGGTAGCGGTGCCGAGAAAGCGAATGCCGGTAACGACAGCCTTGAGAAGATTGTCCTCGGGAAATGAGGCGTCGGTTGGCATGGAGAGGTGCTCAGGGCGTATCGCTAAATAAACATTGCGATTGATCGCGCCCAGAGCAGCCTTCTCAGATCGCCGAGCAAAGATACGATGCTCGCCCGCGATCGTGTAGAATTCGGGCACCGAGTCGTTGGACTTAGTGACGCGTCGGGCTTCGATCAAATTGATTCGTCCAGAAAGCTGAGCCGTTCGGGTGTTCTGGGGCTCGAGGTATATGCTCTCCACCGTTCCGCTCTGGATCATTTCGCCACTATCGAGAACGACGCAATCGTCGCAAAGCTCAGCGATCGTTAAGAGGTCCGAAGAAGCAACTAAGACCGTCTTTTCTTCGCGAGTCCGGATCAATTCGGCGATACGGCGGCGTCTTGCGTCGTCAATTCCGGCAAACGGTTCGTCGAGCAAAACGAGTTTCCGATCACCGCGGATGGCCTGTTCGATCGATTCCAGCCTTTCGCCGGCTGTTAACGGTTCCACGGCCCCAAAGATGCCCGCGATGCCGCTTCTTTTTTTTGTTGACCTGACAATGACCGAGTCCGACGGCGACGCCGTACCGTTGAACTTAACGCTCCCGGACGTTCGGGTCTCGAGTCCCGCAATAATGCGAAGAAGCGTGGTTTTACCGGAGCTGTTCCCGCCTAGTATGCCGGACGATCGGCCGCTGGCGGCGGTCATCGAAACGTCACGCAAGGCCCACGTTGTATTGCCGAAGAGTTTTGAGAGTCGATCGATAACAAGAGTCATGACGGGAAGTGTTGTGCAACATCCATTGACGTAAAGCGTGCAAACAAAAGTATGATATTGCCATCCGATCAATGCAAGTAGGATCGGCTTGCTTGAAATGGAAAAGAAACGAACGATACGGCGCAAGCTACTTCATGCCGGAGGATGGCAGGCCGCAAAACGATTGGCTAAGACCGTCCCGTTCGGCGGAACGATCGTGGCGGCCGCATTGGTAGGAAGCGACATCAAAAAGAAAGGCGTCGTACGGGGCGTCATCAACTCAGGCCTCGACGCTATACCGTTGCTCGGGATCGCGAAGAACGCTATAGAACTTGTGACCGGCGACCTGATCGCAGACAAGAAGGATAGGAAGAAATGAATTATCTGTCGAAAGTGGTGATCGTGCTTGGGGCGATATTGGTCGCTATGGCCGGGGCAGCGGGAGCCGATGCCCAGACAAAGAAACGCAAGCGGACTGTCGCTCAGCGTCCGGTGATCGCGATCCCTCAAGGCGAAGCGGAGATCATAAGCCAAGCCGGAAATACGATCGTCCAGCCCGTATATACAACACAGCCCTCTGCGCAGCCCACTCCGACACCGGCTGATGTCTATGAACAGCGAATACGCGATCTGAATGCAAGGATCAAAAAGCTCGAATCGGCAAAACCCAACGAATACGATGAGAAGCAAAAACGGCTCCTACTGAATCTCGACATTCTTACTCGGGCGGAGCAACGCAGCGAGAGTCTCCGCAAGCAGGTTTTTGAGCTTACCGAAAAGGAATCAACCGTCCGAACAAGGCTGGATCAGATCGACATGGACTCGCGTCCGGAGATGATCGCGCGCTCGTCCACGACCTTTACTGGCTCAATGAAACCTGAGGAGATCAGGGAAATGCGGACCAAAGCGCTCGAATCCGAGAAGCGGAACCTGCAAGCACTTTTGGTAGAGATAGTGGCAGCAAAGCAGAGCGTACAAGTCAGCTTGACCCGGTCCGACGAACTCGTCGATCGCCTGCGAACCAAGCTCGAAAAAGAGATCGACGACGCCCTTAAGGACGAGGAATAGCCGCCGCTTGGGCCGCCTCGCAGACGCGGGCGATCGCTACTATCGACACTACCCTATTGAATCGATCGTCAAATCCACGGGCGAACGCCAGAGGGAGATCCACTCCTTCCTTTGACAGGGAAGCGAACGCCTTGTCAAAGGTGGATTCTGTGATCGGGAAGTCATAGCCGAAGGTGAATCCCTTCGGCTCAAGCCGGCGCCTTATGCTCGTATCAAGCAGGTCGATTTCAGGAACCTTGTTGCTGACCCGCACGGCCTCGTTGAGTTCGTCAAATGCGATGGTCCTGTTGAACCCGACGTATTTATCTGCGAGTCCAAAAAGTATCTTTGCTTTTGCGGCACTATCCGGAGCGCTGCGGACAAGCTTCGAGAGCCGGTTCAAGGTCTCGAACGCATTAGGCCGCGAATCCGGATCTTTCATTTGATCAGTTACCGACCGGAACAGCACCGCAGCCCGAAGATCAATATCAGCGGTCTTGGCTGCAAGTCGTTCGACCTCGTCCCAGCGTTTCTCTTGTATCGATTTGACGCTTCGCAAAAACCAATAGTGGTTGAAAGCATTTGCTCGGAGAACAGGTTCGGACAATTTCGCCAGGAATGGTTCGATCATCTTTAGCTGAGCTTCCGTCAGATCCATGTAGGAGAAAAGGTAAATTATCATTAGGTCCGTAAGCTTGCCCGTCGAGTCAGCTTCCTCGAGCTCTGCTATCCGCTTCTCGAACGTTGGTGCAGTGCGATTCCTGAATGCCGTCTGATGATCGAGTTGGCGGCGCAGCGAATCTGTCAGCATCGCGGATGCTCCGACCCTGGCCAGCACAAGACGTTCCGTCAGTTCAGGGAATCGATCTGCGACGATCGGTTCCATCTCAAGCAAGGACGTAAATACAAGCAACGCATCTGGAAAGCCTGAGATCAGGTCATCAGAGATGGCACGTTCTGGGTCTTCGGCCAAGGATGCCGCCCGTGCGAGGAACACCTGCAGGAACCGAAGCGAAAGATCATCATTTTTTTCAAACCTCGCCGGGACCACGGTGCCATAACCCATTCCATGCAATCCGAAAATACGTTGTCGAGCAAATGGATAAGCGGATAAGAAAAGCAACGGGCCCGGACGCGAGCCGGCATAGACTGTCAGAGCCTCTGCATAGACCTGATCTGCAAGAGCCCTATTTCTGTCCGCGGCCCTATACAAGGCATCGTACCAGGCACGATTGAGTGGCTCGCGCATCGCTCTTCGAAAGAGCTTAAGCGAAAAAGCGGGGTTTGAACCGGCGTTGGCCCCGGCTAAGTAGAGAGTCTCAACCAATGACCTTGATCGGTCTTCTGGGTCAAGTTTTCGAGCCAGATCACGATCGGCTGCCAGTATCTCGTTGATCATTTTTTCAGACCAGGCGGGATCACGTTTGGCGACAGCTTTAGCGGTGTCGAACCTGAGATCTGAGAGGCCGATGTAAATGCCGTTACCTCGTACCGGCGATATCGTCTCGTGACCGTTCTCGTCGAAGTGTCGTTTAGCTGTTTTGAAGGCCTCTGAGAAGTAACTTCGGGCAAGCTCTTCGTCCTTCGTCCACAGAAAATCAGCAGCGAGTAACAGTACGGCTACTCGTTTACGAGGAGCGATGCTTCTTGCCGCATCAACTTCCTGTGAGATCGCTAACTGTGGCAAATTTGCCGTGCAGGCAGCATCGACCGGATCAGGCTGCTGTGCAGCCGCAAGCGAAATACCTATTGCAAGCGAAACAAAAGACGTTGAGAGAAATTTCATATTGATCACCAATTCCTGTCATGCTAACACGCCGGCCCGGGCACTTTGTTGCGGGCCGGAGATATTCTGCAAGAAAGTTTGTCCCCGGGCGTTCTGATTGTGACGACCGAACATCGAATGAATATCGGAGTTTTATTCTTATGAGGACACAATCGCTATTTCGCTTGCCGGGATTGCTGGCAATTGCTCTTACGCTTACCGCAGCCGCGTATTCACAGGCTGTAATGGTGCCTGTCGTTTGCGAACAACGGCCCTGCAGGCCTGTTCCAAGGCCGGTGCCGCTTCCAAATGCTTTGCCTGTCAAGTCGATCAATATAGACGTCAAGATAGACGGCCAGGTGGCAACTACGCATGTAGATCAGATCTTTCGCAATGACACTCAATTTACGCTCGAAGGCACGTATTTCTTCCCGATCCCTGAGAATGCGTCGATCATAGAATTCAGCATCTGGGAGAATGGAAAGAAGCTGGTAGGAGAGGTCAGGTCGCGTGAGGAAGCCAGGCGGATCTACGATGAGATCGTAAGGAGACAGCGAGATCCGGGCCTGCTCGAATATGCCGGTCGAGATCTGTTCCAGGCGTCGATCTTCCCGATACCGCCGAACTCTGACAAGCGGCTCGAACTCAAATATTCTCAGGTGCTGCAGGCGGATTCGGGTACGGTGGCGTACAAATATCCGCTCGGCACTGGTCGAAATATTTGGCAGCGGCAGGCCAGGGAGAATGTGAACCTCGGCGACGGACAAAAATTCGGCACGATCTCGGGTAAGGTGGAGATCACATCGCCTACCCCGATACGGAACGTCTATTCTCCGACCCATTGGATCGATGTCGCGACTAAGGATCAGAACGCCCGAGTTTCATTTGAGACGAAGTCCAGCGATAGCGATTTTCAACTGTATTTCACTCCATCGAGTGACGATCTTGGAGTCTCTCTGTTGACATATCGCGAACCCGGCAAGGACGGATATTTCCTGCTGCAGATCGCGCCGAGGCCTGATATAGCCGAGTCGGAGCTTGTCAACAAGGACATTGTTTTCGTGCTTGATACATCAGGATCGATGGCCGACGAAGGCAAGATGGACAAGGCGCGGCAAGCGTTGCTTTTTGGCATTCGAACACTGCGACCCGGCGACCGGTTCAACGTCATCGGATTTGCAGGAGAAGAGAGATCAATGGAACGCGGCCTGATCGAAGCCAACGACGAGGGCCGAAAGCGCGGTATAGAGTTCGTCGGCAAGTTGTCCGCGACCGGCGGAACGAATATCAACGACGCACTACTCACGGCTCTAAAGCAGTTCGAGAACACGTCGCGGCCGAAGATGCTTGTATTCATGACTGACGGATTGCCAACGGTCGGAGTGACGAATGCAGATCAGATAGTAAAAAATCTCGCATCGGCCAAAAAGGTAGATGTGAGGATATTCCCGTTCGGTTTCGGTTACGACGTGAATACCGCCCTGCTCGACCGCATTGGTTCGGAGAACGGCGGGGTCTCGGATTACGTTCAGCCGAAAGAGGACCTTGAGATCAAGGTGTCAAATTTCTTCAGGCGCGTCAGTTCGCCGGTCCTGGCGGATGTTGAGCTCGATATGGGGCCGGTGCTGACCGAGTTCGTTTATCCGCGAACTCTGACCGACGTTTTTCGCGGTTCGCAGATCACGCTGATCGGCCGATACAAGAACACCAACGACCTGCGGAATATCACTCTTAGGCTATCGGGCATTATGGGGAGCCAGAAGCGATCTTTCGCATATACAAAGATGGATTTTCCTGTCCGGGCCGAGAACAATGATTTTTTGCCGAGATTGTGGGCCAGCAGGCGTGTAGGCTATCTGATCGAGCAAATAAGGCTAAATGGCGAGACCAAGGAGCTCCGCGACGAGGTCACTGACCTCGGCACTCGATACGGCCTGGTCACTCCATACACATCATATCTCGCAACCGATGGCGAGGTCCGCCAGCTCGACAGGGCTGCCATGTCAGCGGCTCCGCCAAAGACAAAGATGATGCAGGAGCGATCCGGTTCGGGAGCGGTCCAGATGAGCGTTCAGCAGAACGCGATGCAATCCAACGTGATGGTCGTCGCCGATGAGGACGCAAAAGACAGGTCGAACCAGGTTCTGCTTCGCAATTCGAATCAGAACCAATTCGTGGCGAACAAGAATTTTGTTTATCAGAAAGGGGTCTGGACCGATACCGAATTTGACGAAAAGGCGAAGTTGACCGAGGTAAGGGTCAAATTCGGCAGCGACGAGTACTTCAGTCTCGTTCGCGACAAGCCTGCGATCGTCAAATACCTCGCGATCGGCGAGCAGGTCGTCCTTGTATTCGAAGGCCGCGTTTATCGGGTGACGAATTAGCGTGACCTTCGATCCTGAGGTCCGAGAGGATGAAAAATCGCAATTCGATGTTATCCTATATGCCATTCTTCATCTTCTCGGCTTTTTGTGGAGGTAACAGTTTGAAAGTAGTACCGGCCTTCCTCGCGTCGCTTTTTATATTCGTATCAATTGGTTATTCGCAGCCGTCCTGGGTCACTCGGTCGATCGGCGATGCGGATCTGGTGGCTGTCTATTTTTTGTCGGCCAATCGGGGATTCGTAGCTGGCGATGACGGATTTCTTGCGTCTTCGACAGATGGCGGAAAGACTTGGTCAAAGGCCTCGCTTCGTACCGACGAGACCATCAACGAGATCTATTTTCGCAATGATAATAACGGCTACCTGGTCGCCGGACGGCTTATGTTCATTACCCGAGACGGCGGCAGATCGTGGCAGGAGACTCGTATATTCCGAGCTGCGGATTTTGCCGGTACATCGCCGGAGTTCAATAGCATCAGATTCGCAAACAAAAATAACGGCTACGTTATCGGTTCGGTGATCAAGCGGTCGGGTTCGGAGGAGGTCGTCGTTGATTCGCTTTTGATGGTGACCGCAGACGGCGGCGACACGTGGTCGCGGGTGCCGCTGCCAACTAGATCAGAACTTTTCCACCTTCATTTCGAAGGCGACTCTCGGGGCTGGATCGTTGGTGACAAAGGCGTCATCTTGGGTTCGACCGACGGCGGGAGCTCCTGGTCGATCCAGCGTACGAACGTGACCCGGACCCTTTTCTCTATAGATTTTGCTAACGAAAAGCTTGGCGTCGCGGTCGGCGGCGGCGGTACGATACTCAGGACCGAGGACGGCGGCAACTCGTGGCAACCGGCCGCTTCGGCCAATACTTACACGTTGAAACGGGTTTCGTTCGCTGACGACAAAACGGTGTGGGCAGTGGGACATAGCGGGGTGATCCTTCGGTCATCGAATCGCGGCTTGACGTGGGAACCTCAGACGAGCGGGACCCGAGCCGATCTCTACGGCCTCTTTATGTCAAAAAAGTTTGGCGGAGCGGTAGGAGAGAAAGGCACGGTCGTGACCTTTCAGCGGTGATCAACGAGCGTCCGCTGAGGCCAGAGCCAATAGCCGTTTGGCGTCAGCAACTGATCCCAGAGCTTTCTTTATCTGGGGATCAAGATCGACAGCAAGCTGGTCTGCGGTCGGTGACGGGAATGACCCTCGAGCGACCTCTCGAACGATCGCCTCTTCCAGTTGCTTTCTTGAAGCGTTAGGAACTGCGATCCTACCCTCAACGAATCGACCGAAGGCGTCAACCGCCGCGCGGATATCGAGATCGGCACGCGTCAAACGACGTCCGACAGGCCGGTTCACACTCGGCGTGGCCCCGTCAATACGAGCATTTAGCAATTCGCGGACGAACAGGAATACGGGCGCTGAGAGCCGTCGTTCGATATCTGAGAAAATTGCGGACTGGGACTCGATGTCAGGATGAATTCCGTCTCCGCCGACCATTCGCCTCCCGGCGTTTGTCTTGACCTCAACGTAAGGGCGGTCTATTGCATCGGCCGGCGTTCGCCCGCCGAAGTATTCGTATCGGCTTATCGACGTGTAATCCCGCTGGATCGACCTGCCCGATGGGGTCAGGTAACGAGCGGCGGTCAACGTGATACCGGTCTGTCCCGGCGTTGAGATCACGCTCTGCACGAGTCCCTTGCCAAAGGTCTTTTCTCCAACGACCAAAGCTCGGTCATTGTCCTGAAGCGCACCCGCCACGATCTCGGAGGCGGACGCGGTGTCGCGGTCGACCAGCAGCACGACGGGCATTGTCTCCGGTGTTCGGTTCGCGGATCTCCATTCACGGTCGTCTTGTCGAGTGCGTCCCTGCTGTGACAAGATCAACGTCCCGGCCGGCAGGAAGCGTTCGGCGACCTTTACCGCTTGTTCAACTATTCCGCCGGGATTGCCCCGCAGGTCGAGAACAAGCGATGTCGCGCCGAGTCTTTTCAGCTTTCGCAATGCCGAATCGAACTCAGTATAGGTCGTGAAGCTGAACCCTTCGGAGAGGTCAATGTAGCCTACCGAGTCTTCGATAATATAAGAGTCGCGGACGGTCGGCTGTTCGATCCGACTACGCCTGAGCGAGAACCTCTCCGTATGCAGCGTCGCCGCCCGCTCCACTGTCAGAATTAGCGAAGAGTTCTCAACTCCGCGAAGAACCTCGCGCACCTCTGAAGCAGTTAAACCTGCGATCCTGGCACCGTCAGTAGATACCAGACGATCCCCGTATCTGAGCCCGGCCTTGGCGGCAGGCGACCCAGCGAACGTGGATATCACGTAAGTCTCACGCGTATCCCCGACTTCAAATGTTGAAATCGAGACGCCGATACCGACATAACCGCTTTGTTCTTCGTCAAGAAGCTCCCGCCATGCGGCCCGGCCATAGAATCGAGAGTGAGGATCAAGCGATGCCAACGCTCCCGAGATCGCTGAGCCGGTCATCGTCTCATATGAGGGCGTGCGTCCGCCGCCATAGTTCTTTCGGATGATCTCTTCTGCTTCGAAAACAGAGGAACGTGTAGACGCGATCGAGGCCGAAGCATTACGGCGGGTGTCTGCGCTGCCGGATGCTGAAAAACTTGACCCTGCCGTCAATTTGAATGGATCCGAACTCGAAGAGGAAAGGGATTGCGATTGTCCCGCCGATACGAGCGACAGTCCGAGTACCACTCCGAGCACAAATAGAGTTCGATACTTCTCCATACGGATACAGGCCAAGCCGGCCGTGCCAAGACCCCGGCAAACAAAAAATGCGGTCGGCCTCTGCGGCACCAGCGGCCGTCCCGCTTAGATCTGGTGTAACGACACTATACGACAAATAGCGGAGGAATTCCTAAAAAATCCCTATTTCTATAACGACCATTTCTGAATCATCGAGCCGTTTGCTTAGAAGATACTTTTGCGACAAAATCGCGGTATGCCCGAACGCGATCTCGAAGCACATCTCAGACGTCTTATCGAGACCATAGACATTGCGAACGTATTGACGGAACCGATCACAACGGCCATCGAGAGGCTTCTCGCGGTCTCTGCAGCAAGCCTCGATTCGGAGGAAGCATCTGTGCTTGTCCGCGACGGCGATCAGGGCGACCTGCGCTTTCTGGCTGCGACAGGCCGGGTCGCAGATCGACTACGCGGTATGAAGATCCCTGCAGGCAAGGGTGTGGCCGGATTTGTATTGATGTCCGGCCAGCCGATGGCTGTATCGGATGTCGAAGGTGAATCATCTTTTTATGCCGAGGTTGATAAAGCTACCGGTTACGATACGCAAACGATGCTTGCGTTGCCGCTCCGGGCCGGCGACGAGGTAGTTGGAGTATTGGAATATGTGAACCGTCGAGGCGATCCGCCGCATACCCCGTTTACGGCTGACGAAATGGACCGGGCGGGAATATATGCTGATGCCATCGCTGCATTGGTTGATTCATACTACTCCGCCAGGCTTCTCAAAGAGCTCAGCTCCAGGGTCATCGGCTCAGCCGAAGCCGAAACGACTGAACAAGTGCGAGCGTGGCTCGGCTCGATCCGCGATTCATCGGGGCATCGTGAACGACTCGATCTGGCTCTGCTTGTTAGGGAACTTGCCCGTCGGGGCGACAGCGAACGAAGGCTGGCCAGGGAACTTCTCGAATCGCTGCTGAAGTACTCTGACAGCATGAACGAGACAAGTTATTTGGGATATTGACCGTTCGATGAGTGCGAGTATGAGTATCGGAGAACGCGAAGCTACGGACCTGAATTTGACGATGTCGGGTTACTTCGTCCCGCGGCACAACTGGCGCGATGCCACCGGCCGCGGCGTGACTATCGCGATCATCGACAGCGGCATCGATGGGACACATCCGGATCTGGCGGGTAAGGTGATCGAATCGGTCAAGGCACGCGTTGAGAACGGAAGGGTCGTATTCGATCCGTCGGACGAAGGCGACAGCTCCGGGCACGGCACGGCTTGTGCCGGCATAATAGCTCGGATCGCTCCGGATGCCAGGTTTTCGTCGATCAAAGTGCTTGGAGCAGGCGGGCTTGGTGATGGCCAGGTCTTCCTGGCCGGGCTTGAGTATGCGATCAAGCGGCGGTTCAAGGTAATTAACCTCAGCCTCGGTACGACCAAGCCCCACTTCTTTGCGCCGCTTCACGACATGCTTGACCGAGCATATCAAGCGGGTTGCATAGTCGTCGCCGCCGCAAACAATTTACCCCAGCCGAGCTTTCCGTCCGTGTTCTCGTCGTCACTTGTATCGGTCATCAGATCCGAAGAGACCGATCCGCTCAAGTTCGGTTTCCACTTTGGCGAGGTCATAGAGCTAACAGCGCCGGGCGTTAACGTTCACACAGCATGGCTGGACGGCGGGTACCGGACTCTCACGGGCAACAGTTTCGCCTGCCCGCATATTACCGGCATAGTCGCAAAATTCGTCGAAGGCTACCCCAATTTGACGCCTTTTCAGGTGAAGGCCGCTTTGTACGCGATCGCGCGTGAGAATTCCAATATCCAAGCGAACGCTTGATACGGCTAGAGTCGGCCCGCATTTCCCATCGCGGCAGGCTAAATGCGATAATTGCCTTACGGGAACGCATTAGCCGCGTCCGCAACCGCATATCATATGTCGCACTCTTTTAGGCTGCCGCCGCTGGAAATACAAGAACACACTCTTGAGAACGGACTTCGGGTCGTGCTCAATAAAGACAACGCGATACCGGTCGTTTCGATCGCTGTCTATTACAACGTCGGTTCGAGAAATGAACGCGACGATCGAACCGGATTTGCCCATTTGTTCGAGCATATGATGTTCCAGGGCAGTGAGAACGTTCCTAAGGCGGGACACTTTCAGTATGTGATGAAAGCCGGCGGAACGATGAACGGCACGACATCGAGCGAGCGGACCAACTACTACGAGACGCTGCCGGCCGACCAACTGCCGCTGGGATTGTGGCTCGAAAGCGATAGGATGCGTTCGCTCGCCGTAACGCAAGAGAATCTCGACAATCAACGAGAGGCTGTCAAGGAAGAAAAACGGCTTCGCTATGACAATCAGCCCTACGGTCAGATCTTTGATCTGATCAATGAGATGATCTACAAGAACTTTGCCAATTCGCACTCTACTATCGGATCGATGGAGCATCTCGACGCGGCCTCGGTCGATGACATTAGAGATTTCTTTCGCGTTTACTACGCACCGAACAACGCTGTGATCTCGATCTCAGGAGCCTTCGACCCGGCTGAGGCATTGGCGCTTGTTGATAGATACTTCGGCGACATACCGGCTCAGCCGGTCCCTCCGGTGATCGACGTAAGCGAACCGTCGGAGGTCGCTCTGAATTATCGCGAATGGCACGATCCGCTTGCTCCTTTTCCGGCTTTTTTGATCGGATGG
Organism: Acidobacteriota bacterium; assembly: GCA_019639115.1. Classification (GTDB taxonomy): domain Bacteria; phylum Acidobacteriota; class Blastocatellia; order Pyrinomonadales; family Pyrinomonadaceae; genus OLB17. Next base: position 11,868 of record JAHBSM010000016.1, read on the forward strand.
AAGATCCCTGCGCGCCGAACTCCGGAATTCTATGCCCTATATCTCGCCGGAAAGATCCTGTATGACGGAGACAGTTCGCGGTTATATCAAAAATTGGTCAAAGGCGATGAATCCGTGATACAGCTATTTGGATTCACGGACGAGCGACGCGGCCCGTCGAGCATTTTTGTAGGCGCTATACCTAAGCCGGAACGCGATCTGAGCCAGATCCGCGAGGTCATCATGGACGAGATCCATGACCTGGCAGCCCACGGGCCAACCGCAGAGGAAATGGAAAAGATCGAGAATCAATTGATCAACGACGCTGTGAGGATGAGGCAGTCCTCGATGACCCGTGCGCAAGCTATTGCCGAATTTGCTCTCTACGACGGAGATGCCCATTTGATCAATACCGAACTCGAGGAACTGCTCGCAGTTACAGCGGAGCAGATCCGCTATGCGGTCGGAACTTACCTTAATACCGAGAATCGGGCATTGCTCGACGTCGTTCCGGCGGGTCGCGGGTAGGAGCCCGCAAAGCAGATTTCTAAGTATGATCGAACTTCCCCTTAAATCGCCTCCGCCGCCTCTTTCTCCCGTTACATTTGACGTAGCGCGGCCTACGGTCACCGAGTTGTCGAATGGCCTGAAGGTCATCGTTTTTGAGAATCAAAGACTTCCGCTCGTGAATGTGAGACTTGGATTCTTTTCGGGCGATGTGCATGACCCAAATGGACACACCGGACTGACATCGGCAATGGCGTCTCTTCTCGGAGAGGGAACCGAGAATTATTCGAGCCGGCAGTTCGCCGCAAAGATCGAGCGCCTTGGAGCGTCTATCGGTTCGAGTTCATCGGACGATTTTACGACGCTTTCCGGTTCGTCACTTTCGCTTTATCTGAATGAACTGCTAGAACTCCTAGCCGAGATGCTGCTTCGCCCTTCATTTCCTGAGGACGAACTCGACCTTTACAGGCGAAATACGGTCGATCATTTGAAATTTCAACGGTCGCAGCCGCCATTTCTCGCAAACGAACAGGCCTCGAGGCTTATATATGGGAACCATCCGTACTCAGTCGTCTCGCCGACACCGGCCGACATTGAATCGATCGGCAGAGAACATCTTGTCAAGCTTCATCGCGAAAGACTTGTGCCAAACAATGCGATATTGCTGGTGGTAGGCGACGTGGAGACGCGCGATCTGATCCCCGAGATCGAAGAAAGATTTGGCCAATGGCAGCCCCGTCCCATTCCCGACCATGTAGCGACTGAACCTGTGCCGGCCGCTGGTCGGACGCTGGCGATAGTCGATCGCCCGGGTTCCGCTCAGTCAAATATTCTTCTCGGTAATTTAGCGATCAGACGTACGGACCCTGACTATTTTCGATTGTTGGTCATGAATCAAGTGCTCGGTGCCGGAGCGTCGTCGCGAGTGTTCATGAACCTAAGGGAAGAGAAAGGTTATACCTACGGTGCCTACACCAGGATCAACGCCCGTTTGCTGGCGGGCGACCTCGAAGCAACAGCCGAAGTGCGAAACGATGTCACGGGCGATTCGCTTCGAGAGTTCTATTACGAGCTTGAAAGGATCAGAACTGACCGAGTCGGCGACGACGAACTCAATGACGCGAAGAACTTTCTGACCGGTGTGTTCCCGATCAGGGTCGAGACCCAGGAAGGCCTGACCGGTATGCTATTCAATCAGTATCTCTATGGCCTGGACGAAGACTATCTCCAGACCTATCGGGAAAAGATAGCAGCCGTGACATCGGATGACGTGTTGGAAGCCGCAAGGAAGTATGTTCGGCCTGACGAGATGGCGATGGTGATAGTTGGCGATGCCGAAGCAGTACGTCCGCAGGCAGCAGGTTTCGCTGAACACATCGAGATTTTTGACACTGATGGCAGCAAGATCGGCTGAGACCGGTTGTGAGTAAATTAAAGGAGCTCGTGCCACGCTTTGGGACGAGCTCCTTTGTCATTCGTATCGCCATCCGGCTATTCCGATTCGAACTGAATGATCGCAAATGCCGCGCCTGACGGGTCCGCTGCCATTGCCAAACGTCCAACGCCGGGAGCGTCGAAAGGCGGAGTGTGGACAGTGCCGCCATTAGCTGTGATCTTTGCGACCGCGGCATCCGCGTCGTCAACGGCTACATAGCTAGCCCAATGCGAAGGCATCTCGCCCCATTCGTCGCCCATCGGCATCATTCCGCCTACAGGATGTCCGCTAGCCATGATCTCGCTGTACGGCATCGTTGTAACCGCACTCTGCTTGAGTTCCCAGCCAAACAGTTTTTTGTAGAATCCCGAAGCTGCATCGAGATCGCGGGTACGCAGTTCGCGCCAACAGATCGTTCCGTGGACCGGTATCTGAAATTCAGCCATTTGCTCCACCTCCCATTGTAAAGACCGCCAGCATAGCCCCCGATGGGTCCTGTACGATCGCAAATCTGCCGGTATTCGGGATATCGGCCGGTTCCTTTATGATCACGCCGCCGATCTCTTCGGCAAGAGCGGCGGTTTCGTCAACGCTGTTTACTGCTACATACGAGAGAAAATGCGGAGGCGGCGCGTCGTCGCCGAACATCTCGGGAGTTATCTCGTAGAGTCCGCCCGCGGGAAACGGCTCGCCGGTCGAGAATTCGTGATAAACGAACCCTTCCGTGACCTCATTGTTGTCTTGCCAATTCCAGCCGAAAACTTCCGAGTAGAACGCTTTGCATTTCGCGGCATCCTTCACGGCTATCTCGGTCCAGCAGAATGTGCCGGGAGCCGGAGCCTCGGCACTTTGGTGTGTTTCATCGGACATAGTTGGGGTGCTCCTTTTATTGTTAAAATTTGTCTTTGAGATGAGCTATATGAATACGGGCCGGATCCAGAGGATGTTTCTGCGATCGAGTTTCGGGCTGCGATACGGGAGCTTCGCGCTCGTGCCTGGTGAGCGGGACAGGAAGACCGCAGCCCAAAACGATCGTCGAGCGTGTTAGACAGCACGCCGAGCCGGTATCGATGACTCAGATTCCAAGGCTCTGAGATGATCGATGAGATTTGATGCAGCTCGTTTCGAGAGCTCCTCGACGCCACATCCTAATAGCGAACGGCATTGAGCCTCGGTATCGATACCGGTATTCCGGCCGATCGCCCGGATCATACCGAGTTGCTTAGCCGAAAGCATATCGCCAAGCGTTCGTGCGATAGGTTCAGAAAGATGATCGGGAACCGACGCCGGATCCTCCGCCGCGGCCGTTACTTCGGGATCGATGGAATCGAATTCCTTCTTGTAAAGTTCGCGGGCGATGCCGAATTTCACGGCCGCGCGTTTCAGAGCGTCGTGCTCTGCCTTCTTTATGCCCGTCTCTGTGACCACTTTTCCCGTACCGATCCCTTCGCGGGTAACGCCGTTGATCGTAAGCGCGACCGTCACCGTAATTATCTCGCCGATAGCGCGGATATTCTTGACCTCGTGGCACCAGTCCGGTGCCGTTTCGTCAAGTATGTCGGCAACGGTATGCCATTCCACGTACTCGACCATTTGCATATTGCCGTTTCGGTCGCGACGTCCGGCACGCTGCCTGATCATCGCCGGATCCACGGTGGACCTCAATTTCTTCAACGTCGAAGAAAAATCAAGGACATTATCGGCTGCAGGTGAAGTAGTGGCCTGATCCTCGGTTGATCCGTATTTCGTCTTGGTATTCATTTCGTTGCTCCTTTGCGTCTAGTGTTGTATGGGCCGCACGCGGTCTCGGTTCGATGATGCGGATCTGTCTGACCTATCCGCTGACCGGTCTGGTTCGAGCCCCTGTTCGCCGGGCGTCAGACCGCCCGACTCAGTTGTTCTGACAATGTGTGCACCAACTAAGTGTTGCATACATGAGACAGCGTATCAGAAAAATTATTGTGTTGCAAGAGCGAAACAAGGTATTGCATTCAAGATTTCTCTGTGTTATGTTTTATGTGTGAAACGTCAGTAGCGTATTCGAGACAAACGGCGAAAGGACGTTGCAACACAAAGGAGAACAAAATGCGATTCAATAGCGAAAGCATGATAAACACCGGCGAATTGGGTAAGGCGATTAAACGCCGCCGCGAGGAATTGGGGCTCAGCCTGAGAGATCTGGCGGATGTGATCAATGTTTCAGCATCGACCCTTTCGAGGATCGAGAATGGGACCGGGCGTCCCGACGCAGACAATATCGCTCGGATCACGCAATGGCTGAACATGCCCGTGGATCGAGTAATGAAGAGCAGCGGAGATTCGGTCGAGCCGGTCGTATATTACCCGCACGAAGCGACTACCGAGATAGTGTCGGCTCATCTTCGTGCAGATAAGAATCTTACGCCTGAGACAGCAGAAGCACTGTCGGAGCTGTTTCGAGTGGCCTATAACCAGTTCAGCAAGAAATAAAAAGTGGCCGCGGCCGTGGCCGAACGAGGAGATCGAACCATGCAGATAAAACGTACACTCAAGACCCTCAGGACCGCACCGGACACGGTCATACTGTTGTTTTTGCTCTCGGCAGAGACCGCTCGAAGCGAAGTATTTTTCTCGATCGACGCCGGCTTAATGGGTATTACGGCTATTCTGGCGGCGATGCTGCCGTTCGCGGTAGCAAACGTTAAAGGCGACGAGAACGCCGCAGAGTGGCTGATCGGACGTGGATTCGTCGCTTTAGCGGGCATCATCAGCGGGCTTTCTTTCAACCTGGCGATCGGTTCTACGCTTCCTTTGGAAGCGAAATTCGCACCGTTCTCGCTACTGATCGCGGCCGCTGTTGTCTCGTGCTGTATCCAGCTCGTGAATCTGGCCAGACTCCAGCCGGCCGATTAGGCAAAAGGCGCCGGCAGGGTAGAGAAGGTCCGCACTCCGATCGGGTAAGGGGTGCGGGCCTTTTTCATTGTTCGGACATTGACGAAGTAGAAGCAGCTACGGCGTCGGGGCCGAGTGCTCTGAGCAGAGTTGTGAGCTGCCGTGCTAGGTCGAGAAATTGGTCCGTCGTGAGAGCCTGGGCCCCATCACACAATGCACGTTCCGGATGTGGATGAACCTCGACGATCAGGCCGTCAGCTCCCACCGCGGCAGCAGCACGAGCGAGAGGCGTCACCATGTAATTGTGTCCGGTCCCGTGAGACGGGTCGACGATAATTGGCAAATGAGAAACGCGTTGAACGGCCGGGACGATCGATAGATCAAGGGTGTTGCGTGCATGATTGCCAAATGTTCGGATGCCGCGTTCGCAGAGTATGACCTTAGCGTTGCCGACTGACATCACGTACTCGGCCGCAAGCAGAAACTCTTCAAGCGTTGCGGAAAGGCCGCGTTTGAGGAGAACTGGTTTGTCAGACGCGCCCACATATTTTAGCAGCGAGAAATTTTGCATGTTGCGGGCACCGATCTGTATGCAATCGGCATACTTGATCACCGCATCCACGCCGTGCTCATCCATTGCCTCGGTAATGATGTTCAGTCCATAGCGGTCTCGGACCTCGGCGAGCAGCTTAAGCCCGTCGAGGCCTAGTCCCTGGAATGCATACGGGGACGTCCTTGGTTTGAAAGCTCCGCCACGAAAGAATGCCGCTCCGCTTCTCGAAACCGCTTCAGCGGCCGCCATCACCTGTTCGCGTTCTTCGATCGCGCACGGCCCGGCGATCATTGCAAACGATCCGCCGCCGATCTCTGAGGTGCCGACCTTGACGGCCGGCCGTATGTTCGAGCCATTTCGTGACGCGAGTTTATACGGTTGGGTGACCCGGATCGTCTTGGCGACTCCCGGCAGATTCTCAAAATGCGCGGGATCGATCGCACCGTCGTTACCGGTGACAGCGATCGCGACCCGCGTGGATCCGGCCAACTCGTGTCCGGTGTACCCCATAGAGTGGATCGTGTTCAGAACTCGTTCGATGTCAGACGCTGCTGCGTCCGTGCGCATTACGATCAGCATAAATTATTGCGTCGCAAATAGTTTCGCCGAATGACAACTTTAAGTTTCAATCCGGCGATTTGCAAATTCGTACAGAAGTCACATTCGCTCAGGAACTTCGATACCCAATGTAGCAAGAGCAGCCGTCAAGGACCTTCTGGCAAGGTCGGCAACGACAATTAGCGTCGCACGTTTCAATTCATCAGGCTCGCCCAGGATCTTGTGATGATGGTAGAAGAGGTTAAATGTCTTCGCCAGGTTGAAGGTATATTTAGCCAAGATCGCCGGTTCTGCCGCATTTGCCGCCTGCGTCACAGCTTCGTCCAGCCGCAGCGAGGTCAAAGCCATGGTCCAGATATCGACATTTCCCGGATCCGAAAGGATATCTGTCAGGTCCGAGCCGGTGATCTTCTGCCTGTTCTGTTGAACTGTCTCTCCGGTTTCCTCGAGTTTGCGGAAAATGGAATTTGCCCTGACGGCCGAATATTGGCAGAAACAGCCTGTCTCGCCTTCGAACGATAGTGCCTCCTTAAAGTCGAAAACGATCACCGTATTGCGGGTGAATTTCAACAAAAAGTACCGCAATGCTCCGACAGCTATTTGATGTGCGATCGCACGGCGGACGTCAGGCTCGGCGTTCGGATGCCTAGCCTCAACCTCGATCTCGGCGTTGGCTTCTAGTCGATCGATCAGGTCGTCCGCTTTTACGCCGAGTCCCTTTCGGCCGCTCATTTCGATAAAAGGCCGCTTCCTGTCTTCATCGCTCAATTCGAAGCCAAGCTCTTCGGCTGCCGCGGGAGAGAGTGCGACCATTTCGTAGGCCAAATGAACACTTGCCTGCTCTCCCCGCTCAGGCGAGATCGCAGCTACGCCCTTCTTTACGATCTCCTGCGGGTACGATTGGCGAGTGTCGATGACGTTGTAGATGACCTCGCCCCCGCCGAATCGCGGAAGCGGGCCGTCATGACCCGGTTCGAGTGCCGTTATCCAAACCTCTTTGCCGTCAGAGTAGCGGTAAAACGGCCTGTAATTGAAATCGAGACCGAGAATGCCAAGTTTCCACATCTGGTAAGCGATATCCTTGCCCGTATAGGTCACGGTACCGTTCGATCTCACCAGGATCTTATCTGTCTCGTGTTCATCGGTGCCCGTATGTTCTTCAAAAGGCATCACCCAACATCCGGCCTGTTTCCCGTCGGCCACATAGTGGATCACACCTAAACGCTTCATCTGCTCAAAGGCTTTATCCCAAAAATGCAGATGAAGTATCTCGGATTCACGCGGTAGCAGATCATAGCGTATTCCCAGTCGCTCCATCGTTTCTGTTATGCACTCTACGTTACGCGTCGCGACATAATCGGCTAGTTCGGCGGTTTTATTGCCTCCTTCTTCGATCAAATGCAGGACCTCGGATCGCTTCGCCTTCAGTTCATCATCCGACAGGTAAGCCTGGCCAACCTGCGTATAGAGGTCCCAACAGTAATAGTCAAAGGTCCTGCCCGCGGCTTTGAGTTCCTCGTCGAGCGCCTTGATCGCTTCCAGATCACGGCCTTCGATATAGATGAAGCCAACGACGACGTCGGCGACCTGGACACCGGTATTATCTATATAGTTCTGTATCTCGACGGTCTTGCCGCTCGCTCTGAGAATTCGCGCAAAGGTGTCGCCAAGGACCGAATTTCGAACGTGGCCGATATGAGCAGCTTTATTTGGATTGACGGAAGTATGCTCGACACATACCTTCGAGGCGGTCGCTTCACCCTTAGCATCCTGCCGGGGAAGAGGTTCCGCCGCTGCGTTAGCCGCGAGGAACTGTCCGCGTTCGTAGAAGACATTGAGGTAGCCGGCCCCGGCGATCTCAACATTTCCGACGCCGGGAACGGCAGATACACCGTTGACCAATGCGACGGCAATATCACGCGGATTCTTCTTCTCTCCCGAGGCATTTTTGATCGCCTTTGCTAGTTCAAATGCCACGGGAAACGCGACATCACCCAGCTCCGGCTTTGGCGGTATCTCCGCGGCGATCTGCGTTGGCTCGATGCCAAATGCCGCACGAGATGATCCGATTATCGCCTTGCGGATAGCGTCATTGATTTGTTCGATCGTCATTGTAAGATACTGAACGCAAAAATAAACGATTATTATAGGTCTGCGGCGGCAGTTAGCAAAATTGCCCGACGGTGACCGGCATTTCTCGGCTAACTTCGGTTTCGGTCAGGAAAACGCTAATATATTGGTTTTACGACGTCTTATGGTCGAATCAACGAAAAGAAAGGTTGACCCGGAGAAGATAGCAGCGGGGATCCGCCTTGTCCTGGAGGGCATCGGAGAAGATCCGGACCGCGATGGCCTCCGCAAAACTCCCGAGCGGGTTGCTGATTTTTATACGGAACTGACCTCGGGAATGTGGATAGACCCGAGTGAACAGATCGTGCCTCTGCCTGGCGATTCACACGATGAGATGGTGCTTATAAAAGATATCTCGATTGCGTCGATGTGTGAGCACCATTTGGCGCCGTTCGTTGGAAAGTGTCACATCGCGTACATCCCAAAGGACGGAAGGATCATTGGATTGTCAAAGCTGGCCCGGATCGCTGAGATCTTTTCACATCGATTGCAGGTCCAGGAAAGGCTGACGCAGGAGATCGCCCATACTTTGTTCGAAAATCTTGATCCTCTCGGCGTGATGGTCGTTGTCGAAGCGGAGCATACCTGCATGACGCTCCGAGGCGTAAAAAAGCCGGGAGCGATCACGATAACGTCTGCCGTGCTTGGCGGATTTAGAAAAGATCCGCGAACCCGTGCTGAGGCAATGTCGCTGATAAGAGGTTAAGTAAAACATTATGTTACGAACGCTAAATATTCTGATAGTGTGCCTTGTGGCATCCGTTGCTGCTCTTGCTCAAACGTCAGGACGATATGAATCGTATTTCAATGAGGCGGCGATGCGAGAACGGGTAAAGCGTCTTTCGGCCGATGATATGGAAGGCCGGGGCCCCGGAACCGACGGCGGAAAAAGGGCCGCACAATACATAGCGGATCAGCTCAAGGCCGCCGGAGCCAAACCCGGCAACGGCCAAAGCTATTTTCAGAACGTGAGACTTGTCGGCGTCAAGGCTGACCCGGCAACGAGACTGGTCGCGACCATTACCGGCGGTCCGACCAATATGTATTTCAATTTTGGTGACGATTTCGTAGCAACCACAGGGGCTCAAGCGAGCGAGGTCTCTGTTAATTCAGAGGTTGTATTCGTCGGATACGGCATCGACGCTCCGCTTTACAATTGGAACGATTACAAGGGCGATCCGGCCAGATACCGAGGCAAGATCCTCATGATCCTGGTCAACGATCCTCCAGCTACTTCGGAGGAGCCGGACCTTTTTGGCGGTAGGGCACTTACATACTTTGGGCGCTGGACCTACAAATATGAGGAAGCTGCACGCAAAGGCGCCGCCGGCGTGATACTTGTTCATACAAATGAGTCGGCCGGATACGGCTGGAACGTCGTCCGAACCTCAAACGGGAATTGGCGGTACGAGATCGCACGAGGACCGGCTGACAAGAGTCCTTTCCTGAAGTTCCGCTCCTGGATGACTAACGAATCTGCTGTTAAATTGGCGGGCCTCGGGCACTTTGATCTCGAGGAACTCAAACTCCGTGCAAAGAAACGTGACTTTCAGCCGGTCGATCTTGGCGTTTCGGTGTCGTTGGGCCTCAAAAGCGAAATGAAGACCTTTGATTCACCGAATGTGGTCGGAATGATCGAAGGTAAGGATAAGAAGCTCAAGAATGAATATGTGGTGTTTTCGGGCCATTGGGATCATCTTGGGATCGGTGAGGCTGATAGCTCCGGTGACAAGATCTACAATGGCGCGTATGACAATGCTTCAGGTGTAGCGGCCATACTTGGGATCGCTGAGGCCATAGGAGAATTACCGCCCGCAGATAGGCCAAAACGAAGCACTTTGTTCCTGTTTCCGACGGCTGAGGAGCAAGGGCTGCTTGGAGCCGAGTATTTTTCTCTGAATCCCGTTGTGCCGCTGGCCAGGATCGCGGGAAACGTCAATATCGACGGCGTCAACTTTTTTGGCCGGACCAAGAATTTTGCCGCACTCGGCGGCGAGCGTTCATCTATCGGTGATCTTGTCGCAGATGTGGCCAGGGAACGCGGACTTCGTCTGGATGGCGACAGGGCGCCCGAGCAGGGCTTCTTTTTCCGTTCAGACCATTTTCCGTTCGCAAAGGCCGGCGTGCCGGCGATCTCTCTGCGACACGGAGACGATTTTGTAACGCCGCTCGAGGGCGAACCTCTCAATTTTTTCCGAAACTATACCGCAAAGTATTACCATCAGCCGTCGGACCAATATTACGAATGGTGGAACTCCGGTGCCATGGTTCAGAACGCCGAGATCGGGTTAGCGATAGCGCTCAAGATCGCCAACTCGCCGGTCATGCCGAGATACAAGGACTCGGATGAGTTCTCGGCTGCTGACAAAAAGCGTTCCAAATAATGGCCGAGACATTTTACATAACGACGCCGATCTATTACGCGAATAGTCTTCCGCATCTCGGACATCTGTACACGACGATCGTTGCTGACGTGGTCGCACGGCAGAAGCGACAGCGCGGGTTTGACACGGTCTTTCTGACAGGCACAGACGAACACGGAATTAACATCCAACGCGCGGCCGAAAAGGCGGGCCGGACGCCCAAAGAGCAGGTTGACCAGATCTCCGGCGAGTTAAAGCGGATGTTCGCTGATTTTGGGCTGGATCGCTCTCACGGCGGCTACGACATTTTCATGCGTACGAGTGAAGCCTTCCACTATGAAGGGGCACGCCATTTTTGGCGTCGGATCGCGGAAAGTAAGACGCCGAAGGGTAACGATGCGATCTACAAAGGGCATTACGAAGGTTGGTTTTGCGCACCGTGCGCGGAATTCAAGACCGAGGAGCAGTATTACATTCCGGATGGAAGCGATGTGCCTCATTGCCCGATCCATGAACGGCCGCTCGATAAAGTGGCTGAAGAGAGTTATTTCTTTCGCCTGTCGGACTACGAGGAATATTTGATCGATATCATCGAGAAGGGTCCCGAATTGGTGCGGCCGGATTCGCGGCGGAATGAAGTGCTTTCGTTCATAAGCAGAGGTCTCGATGACCTTTCCATCAGCCGCCAAAGGTCGAGCGTAGTGTGGGGAGTGCCTGTGCCGGATGACGACGAACATGTGATGTATGTCTGGCTTGACGCACTTTCCAATTACATCACCGCTCTCGGGTATGGGAATGATCGAGACGGGGCCCCGGGTTTTGAAAAATACTGGCAACAGGTCACACATCTCGTCGGAAAGGACATATTACGGTTTCACACGGTGTATTGGTTCGCGTTCCTTCACGCGGCCGGTGTTCGCCTGCCATCGACGGTTTATGCTCACGGGATGTGGCTCGATGCTGATGGCCGTAAGATGGGCAAAACCATAGGTAACGTAATAGAAGTTGATGTGTTGCATGAGCATTTTCAAACGGATGCGATACGTTATTTTTGCCTTCGCGAAATGGTTTTCGGCCAGGATGGTAGATTTGGATACGAGAATTTGATCGAGCGTGCCAATGCGGACCTCGCCAGCGGGCTCGGGAATCTGCTTAGCCGAACGATCTCAATGGTCGTCAAATATCGAGGCGGAGCAATACCGGCAGGTAAGATCGCCGAAGAGAACTACATCAATGCTCGTAGAGCCGGACTAGATCCTGATGGACAGGAGATCGTGTCGGTCTTGAGCCACGCCAGGGACGAGTTTCTTCGCTGTTTCGAAAATTTTGACTTCAGCATCGGGTTGGAATCGGTTTGGGCAGTGATCGGAAGGATCGATAAAATGATCTCTGACGCGAAGCCTTGGGAACTGATCAAAGACGAGAAGCAGAGTGAAACTCTGAACGCTGTCTTGTATCGTGCCGCCGAGACGTTGCGTTGGCTCGCGATCATGCTCTATCCGGTCATGCCGGAATCGGCGGCTCGCGTTTACTCTCAGATCGGATGCGAAGGCTCTCCTTCAGCCGTTGATCCGGGTACGCTCGAATGGGGTGGACTACAGGCCGGGACAGAGGTAAGAGAGCCGGAAGCGATCTTTCCCCGTATTGATAAACTTAAAGTTATGAATGAGATAGCCAGATCAACTGAATCCGAGGCCGAAGTGCCGCAATCGAGTTCTAAGGACGTTTTGCCGGCCGAGGCCGGGCAACCCGCTGAGGAGCTTGTTAATGAAAATTACATAACCATCGACGATTTTCTAAAGGTCGAGCTCAAGGTGGGCGAAGTTAAGGTCTGCGAGCGGATCCCTAATGCCGACAAGCTGCTAAGGTTCGAGATAGATCTCGGCGAGGAAGCCCCGAGGCAAATACTTGCGGGCCTCGCGGAATACTACGAACCGGAGACCCTGATCGGGCGAAAGGTCGTTGTAGTTGCCAATCTCAAGCCGCGAAAGATGCGAGGACTCGAGTCGCAGGGCATGATATGCGCCGCGTCGCTAGAGGACGGAACGGGCGAAAAGCCGGCGTTGGCAGCATTCATCGAGAATGTCGATATCGGCGCACGACTCAAGTAATGTTCGTTGATTCCCACTGTCATATTGACGGCGTCGCCTTTGACGAAGATCGAGACCAGGTGGTTCGCCGGGCGAAGGAAGCAGGTGTAGCGGCAATGCTCAATGTGGGCACTGGCGACCCGAGGTCCGATGATCTTCGTCGCGCCGTAGCCGTTGCCGAGCGGTACGACTGGGTTTACGCGAGTGTAGGAGTTCATCCTCACGACGCCAAACTTTTTGACGACAAAGCCGAAGAGCATCTTTTGCAGTTGACCGAGAATAAGAAGGTCGTCGCATGGGGAGAGATCGGGCTCGATTACCACTATGATCACTCGCCGCGCGACGTTCAGCGAGACGTTTTTAGACGCCAAATTACGATCGCGAATGAACATCGACTCCCGATAATAGTTCACAGCCGCGATGCCGAGGACGATACGATCGAGATATTGGCGGAGTGCTCGCCGCAAGACGGATTCCGAGGGGTCATGCATTGTTTCGGCGGGTCGGCAGAAATGGCCGCCGCCTGCTTGGAACTCGGTTCGTATATCTCGTTTGCCGGTAACGTTACGTTCAAGAATGCCGGGCCGCTTCGTGATGCTGCTAGAACCGTACCGCTGGACCGTTTGTTGGTCGAGACCGATTGCCCCTATTTGACGCCTGTGCCGCACAGAGGCAAGCGCAACGAACCTTCATTTGTGGTTCACACAGCCGAATTCCTTGCAGAACTTTACGGCGTGACACTGGTGGAACTGGCTGAGGTCACGACCCGCAATTTTGAGAAGCTATTCGGGATCCAAGTTGATCCGATCCGAATTTGAAAGTATAAAGTGGATCCGATTCGTCCGTGGATCGGTTCTCATGGCAGAATTCATATATGGCAAAAGAGAACTCATTCGATATCGTGTCAAAGACCGACATGGCCGAGGTAATGAACGCTATCAATCAAACGGCTAAAGAGGTGGCACAGCGTTTCGACTTCAAAGGCAGTAAGGCGGCAGTGGAACTTGTCGCTAAAGACCTGATGTTGACCGCTGAGGACGACACTAAACTCCGAAATATGAACGACATTCTGCAGTCCAAGCTGGTAAAGCGCGGTATCTCGCTCAAGGCTCTCGAATACGGAAAGATTGAGCCCGCGGCCGGCGGGACCGTGCGGCAGGCTGTAAAGATCCAACAAGGGATCCCGGGTGACAAGGCCAAAGAGGTCGTCAAATTCATTAAAGACGGCAAGTATAAAGTGCAGGCATCGATACAGGGCGAGACCGTTCGAGTTTCGGGCAAGGATCGAGATACGCTGCAGTCGGTCATCGCGGCATTAAAGGCTCATGATTTCGGCATCGATATGCAGTTCGACAACTATCGAAGCAACTAACTAAGGGTGCGAATGCCGGGATTCTTCGCAATAAAAAAGAAAGAGGTACTGCCTGATTCGGCAGCGCGGCGTATATTTGCGCTTATCAGCAGCGATCTGTCGCGGGTTGAGACGGAGTTTGAGCGACAGGCTCGCTCGAATATTCAGGTCATCGGCTACTTGGGTGAATATCTCAGGTCTTCGGGCGGCAAGCGACTCCGGCCCGCGTTGCTGCTACTTACCAATCGAGCCGCGGGCGGCGATTGTGGCGACAATGTGGTCCGGTTGGCCGCAGTAATGGAGATGCTCCACACGGCGACGCTCGTTCACGACGATATCATTGACAATGCGGACATTCGCCGGAGCAAACCGTCGATCAATGCAAGATACGGCAATCAGACGGCTGTGCTGATGGGCGACTGGCTATATATGTCGGCCTTTGAGACGGCATTGAGTGAACGGTCGCTTGAGATCCTGGACATATTGACCGGCCTGACAAGAAAGATGACCGAAGGCGAGTTGATCCAGATGACGATGATCGGCCGTGTTGATATCACAGAAGAGGACCATCTCGATATATTACGAAGAAAGACCGCATACCTATTCTCTGCCTGCTGTGAGATAGGAGCGATCCTGGCGGGAGCTGATAATGACGTGCGTCTTGCGATGCGAAGCTTCGGCCTTGATCTTGGGATAGCGTTCCAACTTGCGGACGACCTTCTCGACCTCACCGGTGATGATGACACGCTTGGCAAGGCAGCCGGAGCCGACCTACTGGAAGGGAAACTGACACTTCCGCTGATCTCCCTTGTCAAGGTGATGCCATCGCTACGCGATGATCTGGAGTCGATAATGCTTAACGGACGATACGACAATATATCACGCGAATCGCTTATGTTATTGCTTAAAACGCATGGGATCATTGATTCCATCAAAAAGCGTGAGGCTGAGCATACGAGCCGTGCAATAAAAAGTCTTGAAGTTTTAGCGAAAAACGAGTATCGTTCTGCATTAGAGCAAATACCGGGGCTCCTGGTAGATCGAAAAAGATAACTCAGACACCTTACTTCTTTGCAACTTCGCCTTTCCGTACGACTAGGCCTAAACCCCTCAAACTCAGTATGTTAGATGAGAATCTTATAGCAACACTTGAGCAAAGCCTGCGAGAATCCCGCAATGCGCAAAATCGGCTGATAGCCAGGCTACGTGAAGCCGAGGCAGAGGTAAATCTATTGCGGCAGGAGATAAATGCTCTTGAGAACAGCGCTCAGCAAACCGAACAAGCCATAGACACTTTGCTTGTTGCTATGCGTTCTTCGGCAAGAAAGCCTATGCAGGGGCATACCATCTCGCTCGATGAGTATCAGATCGGCCCGGATACTGACGCTAAGGGCCCTGAAACATTGGGCGACAGCGATCTCGTTCCATTCAATCCGCTGCGAAGTACGGTCACTTATTTCGATCGAGGCCGATCGGTACCGAGCCGGACGCAAAACCTAGAAGCTATAAGCAAGCGCTTTAACGACAGGACCATAACCCAGGCTTGCACGCTTCTGCTCCGCGAGGCCGGGCGGCCGCTGCACGTCAACGAACTATACAACCTCCTGATCGCCGGAGGGATGAAATTCAAAGGCAACAACCCCACCATCTCGATAGCCGTTTCGCTGAATCGGAACCGGCGGTTCCGAAAGGTCGATCCGGGCACATTCGATCTAGCCCTTCGCGAAGCCAATCAGGCCGCATCCTGAGTCAGTGCGCAAATTTGTGCAATTCGTTACCTGAACAAGCTTATGATGCTTTCAGGAACTTCCGCACAGGTTGATATTTATTTGAAATAGGTATATCTAAATACTTTGCGTCCTGACAGAGAAAAGTACTCGCGGGAAATGATAAAAATGAGATATTTCAGTTCGAAGGCTGTCGCCGCGACTTGCGGCGCTTTTTTGCTTCTGGCCCTTGGGTTCGTTCTTCCTGAGCAAGCAGTTGCGCAAAAGGTCCGCTTGCGATCGCAACTGACGCCTAACTGTACGCAGGTTCGTTCATCGACTGGTTGGAAATTCGCAGATCTGTACGGAGATGGGAATATAGCCGTTCAGGGCAGTTACGGCTGCAACGGCGTATTCATCTATGATGTCACAGATCCCGATGCTCCGATCCTCGCGTCCGTGTATAATCCCGGCAATACTTACCAATTCCTCGAGGCGGTCGTTATCGGCAATCGCGGATACTTTGGTATCGGCGCCCAGGGAACCTCGACGTCAACCGGTGACGGAGTGCATATCGTTGATCTGTCCAATCCATACAATCCGGTTCTTTTAGGCAAAGTAAACACCACAACGGTGGCAAATTCGTGGCCGACGATACATGAGATCATGGTGATCGACCAGGGTGCCAATCGATATTTGATCGAGAATTCCAACGTCACGTCCAACAAGAACGTGCGCATCATAGATGTCACCAATCCCGCGAGCCCGGTCTTCAAATGGCAGTTCACTCAAGTCGATGCCGGTTGGGTTCATGCGATCCACATTCGCGGAAATCGGATGTACACATCTGCTTATACATCGAGCACGACCGAGATCTACGACATAAGCAATCTCGGGACCGCCGCTCCGACAAGGATAGGCACAATAAACATCGGCTCGACTACTAGCCATAGCACCTGGACAAGTGAGGACGGCCGGTACCTTTATTCGTGCAGAGAGACATTGGACGGCGATGTCAGAGTGTATGACGTCCTTAACCCGGCTGCTCCGGTACTGCTAAAGTCCATCAAGGCCGGCGATCTGAACATCAACGCCGTTACCCCGCATAACCCGGTGGTCATGGGAGATCTACTATATGTCTCGTGGTATCAGGCCGGAGTTCAAGTATTCGATATTTCGAATCCAGCGGATCCGAGGCGCGTTGGGCAATACGATACGTTCACTCCGGCATTTGCTCCGACCGACGAGGAAAAGAAGTTTCTAGAAACGTTGGATCCCTGGGACGTCGTTTGCGGCACTTCGTTCAGCGGCTTTGCCCTCCCGTCGAGCTATGACGGCAATTGGGCCGTATTTCCTTTCCTTGGACAGAATAAGGTGCTTGCGGGCGACCTAACGGCGGGCCTGTTGGTCTTGGATGCTTCGCGTGTAAACGCACCGCGCAAGAATCTCGTGACCGATTTTGATGGAGACGGCAAAACGGACCTCTCGCTTTATTCTCCTTCGACCGGAGTTTGGCGCGGTGAGAACAGTTCTAACGGACAGACATTTTTGACGCAGTTCGGTACAGCGGAAGACATCATTCAATCAGGCGATTTCGACGGAGACGGCAAGACCGATCTTGCGGTTTTCAGGCCTTCGTCGGGGCTTTGGTTCATGATGCGAAGCTCTGCCGGATTCAATGCCGTACAATTCGGCCAGCAAGGCGACGTTCCGGTGGCGGCTGACTTTGACGCAGACGGCAGAACCGACATCGCGGTATGGCGGCCGTCAAACGGTATCTGGTTCCTGCTCCAGAGTTCGCTTGGGTTCCGTGCGTTCCAATGGGGTGCGGTTGGCGACAAACCTCTTATCGGCGATTACGAAGGTGACGGAAAGATCGATTTCACAGTTTGGCGTCCATCGAACGGCGTCTGGTACACGATACCGAGTTCCTCGTCGATCCCGATGTATGCTCAGTTCGGTCAGAACGGCGACAAACCGGTTACCGGAGATGTGACCGGGAACGGCATTACGGACTATGTGATCTATCGTCCTAGCACGGGGCAATGGTTCATACTTGACCCAATTACACGTGAGTTTCGCGTATATAACTTCGGTATTTCGGAGGACGTACCGGTTCCCGCAGATTACGATGGTGACGAGCGTGCAGATATTGCCGTTTATCGCCCGAGTACAAACACGTGGTATCGCCTGAACAGCAGCGACGGGCAGTTCTTTTATCGTGGATTTGGCTCGGCCGGTGACAAGCCTGCTCCTGCTGCGATCCAACCGTAAGAGATCCAAAGGTGAACGAAGTATGGACCCGGGGCGGCAACTAGCTTGACTCCGGGTTCTTTATGTCTATTATTGCGGTATGAAACTCAAGCTGACGATCGGAGCCGGCACACTGGCGGGGCAGGAGTTTGCTCTCGAAACCGGCTTTATGACGATTGGGAGGAGCGAGACCTGCAGTGTCCGCCTCGACCCGCTAACCGAACGGATCGCGTCGAAACAACACGCCTTTATTGAGACAAAGCCTGACGGATTCTATATCACCGACAACAGCAGCACTAACGGCACCCTCGTCAACGGTGAACAGGTCTCGACCCGCAAGCTTTCGACCGGCGATAATGTGCAATTCGGACGCAACGGCGTTACCGCGTCGATCGTGATCGAAGGCGGCGAGGCCTCTGTCGCTCCCGATTCGTTCCGCGAAGCCCAGGTTCAGGAGTTTGAACAAGTTATCTCTGCCGCTCCCGTCAGCGTCCAGCTTTCGGTCGCTAATCTCGGACTCGGCAGCGTATCGGTCGCCAAACCTGAGGAGAAGAGTAAGACAGGGACCTATATCGGTATCGGTTTGACGATATTCGCGATCATATTTCTTGCGATGATCGTGGCTCTGATCATGTTCGCCAGCGTTGGCGTCATACCTGCCGTGATCGCGACGGTGATCGCGTTCGTTCCGGCGATGTTGTATCTGCTTCCGCTTATGTGGCTTGACAGATATGATCCCGAGCCGTTCTGGCTGATGGCTCTGGCTTTTGCCTGGGGTGGCCTTGTGGCGGTCGTGATCTCATTCGTGATCAACACTGCGATCTCGATAATTGTCGGCGTCGGGGTCTCGCCGGAAATAGGCGAAGCGGTCGGAGCCGTGATCTCGGCACCTGTTTTCGAGGAAGGCTCAAAGGGCCTCGGGCTTCTTGTTCTGCTTATTTTCTTTAGGAAGTATTTTGATGACATTTTGGACGGGATCATCTTTGCGGGCGTCATCGCACTTGGGTTCGCGACCGTAGAGAACGTGCTCTATTACGGACGTGCTCTTGCGGGTGCGGGGTTCGGCGGCGTAGCTTTTCTTTTCGTTCTTCGCGGGATCATGTCGCCATTTGCCCACGTGACTTTCACCGCAATGACAGGTATCGGTTGCGGGATCGCTCGCGAATCCCACAAGGGAATTGTGAGGCTGGCGGCGCCGCTCGTCGGTTATTTCTTTGCGGTTTTGCTCCACGCTATCTGGAACGGAATGGCGGTCATCGGCGGCCTTGAAGGATTTATCTTGGGTTATCTTGTGCTTGAAGTGCCATTCTTCCTTATCTTTGTCGGGTTCGCATTTTATGTGATGTATCGGCAGAATCGGATACTCAAAGAGATGCTTGCTATCGATGTCGCTCGCGGGCTCATCTCGCAGGAGATGATGGATAAAGCGACGTCGGCGTTCAAGAGCACTCCGTGGCTTATCGGAGGCTTGTTCAACGGTAAGTTCCGAGCCAGGAGCCGATATCTTCGTGCGGTCGGGAAACTCGGGTTGAGCTATTGGCACATCCAACGGGCAACCGCTGCACAGGGCCAGACCGCGAGCTTTCAACAGAATCCGCTGCTTCGGGAAGAAGTTCTTGAGTGGCGTGACAAGGTCTAACTATCAAAGCGAAAAGCCCCGCGAGGCTGCGGGGCTTTTTTTGATCTGGTAGGCCGTGCAGGGATCGAACCTGCGACCCGCGGATTAAGAGTCCGCTGCTCTACCAACTGAGCTAACGACCCAGAAACAAACCGAGATTATAGCAAAACAGCGTCCCAACGCAAAGATGGCCTTTCTGTGCGGCCGGATCGCAGGGAATCGTGCCTCGACGATTGCACGCCGGTGCTAAACGGTTGAAAATGTTCGAAGTCCTATGCGTGAATGCCCGCATTGCGAAAAATGTTTTCCTGACGAGGTGCTCCAATGTCCTGCCGATTCTGCTGCGACGAAATTGAGCCTTCCGGGGACTCCTCTGATCGCCGCCAGATACCTACTCGAGAGCAGGCTGGGACGCGGAGCCATGGGGCAGGTTTACCTCGCCAGCGATACCAAATTCGCCTCGCGCCGAGTGGCTGTCAAAACCGTTCGCCAAGATATCCTAAGCAGCGAAGACCTGCAGGAAGGCGAAGCAATAGCCCGATTTGAACGCGAGGCTCAATCAGCAGCATCGATCCAGCACCCGAACACGGTCAGCGTGACGGATTTCGGCGAGACCGACGACGGCGTCTTTTTTCTCGTAATGGAATACGTCGAGGGTGAAACGCTTCATAAACTGCTTCGTCGAGAGGGAACTCTTCCGGTCAAGCGGGCGGTCCGGCTGCTGCGTCAGATCGCTGACGGGGTCGATGCGGCCCATGAGCTTGGGATACTCCATCGAGACCTCAAACCCGCCAACATCTTTTTGATGAAAGGAAAAGGCGGAGACGGATTTATCAAGGTCGGTGACTTTGGCCTTGCAAAAATCGTCAATCAAACGGTCACGGACGCTTCTTCAAAGGCGACGCCTTCGTCGCGGGGGATCATAGGGACGCCGGAATTCATGTCGCCGGAGCAGATGCAGCCTGAAAAAGGTTTGGACAAGCGCTCTGACCTTTATGCTCTCGGTACGATCGCGTATCTGATGCTGGGCGGCCGTACACCTTTCACGGGCGACCTGATGCAGCTCGTAATGCAGAAGATCATGAATCGGCCCGAGCCGCTCGCAACCCTTCGTTCGGATATAGCAGCGGATGTTGATGCGGTCGTGATGAGTGCTCTTGAGATAGACCCTGATATGCGCCCGTCTTCGGTTGCGGAGTGGATCGCGAGTTTAGAAGAGGCCGCATCTGACGTTTCAGAGCGTATCGCCGGTGGTACACGGCTCGTAATAATGGGCCCCGGCGGCGCTGAGATCTATGTTGATGACGAGCGAAAGGGAAGCATCGGAGGCTCTGGAAAGGTCGTTTTGACCGGCATCCCGCCCGGGCGTCACATTCTAAGGGTCTCGAAACAAGGTGAACGCGATGACGAACGCGTGATCGAGATCCGGCCCGAGGCCGCCGAGCAGGTCATCCAGGCACAATTGCGGCCGCTTCATCTCGGGACTGCGAGCCAGCCGTCGCCCTCGCAGGGTACGAGCACGGGCGGTTCGCCGGCATCAAGTGTAATGCCCGGCGTCGTGTCGTGCATCAAGTGCAATGCAAGGTTCGCTGAGGGAGTCAGATTCTGCGGGCGATGCGGAGGCGGATCTTTTGTTCGGGTCACCGCACCTCTGCAGGAGGGAACGTTCCCGTGTCCCAGATGCCGAACCCCGCTGCCGTCGGCGTCGCGTTTCTGCGGGAGATGCGGCCTGCACATGGGCCCGGGAGACCGTCCGGCGTCAGATCCGATCCACTTTACTAATCCGCCAAGCCGGCCGCCTCAAGCCGAACGGGTATGCCGTCAATGCGGAGGAGTCTACCCGGCAAACATCAAATTCTGCGGCAAGTGCGGCTCCAATCTTTGAGATCGGGTCCGGCCCGTATCGCGATTCGCCCGAGAAATGCGTATAATGTTCGGCAAAGCCGGCAAGCGGCCCGATCACTCGGAGGGAATCCAGGCCAATGAAGATCTGCCCGACATGTAATCGAACTTATCAGGATCCGACGCTCAACTTTTGCCTTGAGGACGGATCGGTACTCCAGCAGGCGCAGGCTTCCGCGACGCCCGATACGGTCCTTATAAATCAGCCGCGAACGATGGCGGATACTGCTCCGACGACACCTCAAATGCAGCAGCCGCAGTGGAATACGGCACCGCAGCAATATGCGGGCCAACCGAAGAGATCGTCAAAGGCATGGATCTGGGTTCTGCTAATTCTCGGAGGGTTAATGTTAATGTGCGGCGGCGGTGTCGTAGGCCTTATCTTTTTTGCCGCATCACAGGAATCCCAAACGGGCCCGATCAGTAAGGATAAGACGCCGACACCTTCGGGTCCTGATACGGCTCAAAGCGACCGGACGAACGTCGAACGTCTCGACCTGGCAAAATGGGTCCCGGAAAACCCGATCGGAAGCAAGGTCGAATACTCCGGCGGCGAATTGGTCCTGGCGGCGTCAAAGAAAGGATTTTATTATGTACTCGCGGGGACGCCGGAACAGAGGTCGGTAAACGCTGATGTCGCGGTTACTGTAAGAAACAAGGACGATAAAGATACCAATCTCGGCTTCGGGCTTGTTTTTCACAGCAATCCCAGTCCGCTTAAACAGGGCTATGCATTCCTTATAGAT
>JAHBSM010000017.1 GCA_019639115.1 Acidobacteriota bacterium
TGTGTTCTAGCCCGGCACCTAATGTCGGCAAATAAAAACGCGGCCGGTGTTCGCACCGGCCGCAAGTCTGCCTAGACCAATGGAGAAGACCTGCTCCCCGCAGGGATCTTATTGATTGACGAGTCTCATTCGCCCATCTGCGAGACGGATCGTCAGTGTACTCGGTTCATATACCGTCAGCGGCCGTGTATCCTTCCGCTCGAGCCGGGCGGCTTCTGTGCTGGTGACGCGTCTGACTCCCGAAGCCATCATCGGATTTGAAATGGATGAATAACGGGCGGTGATGCGTCGCACGTACTCGCGAGTCTCGTTAAATGGCGGTATCTGGTTACCGTAACGCATCACTGCACCCTCGCCGGCGTTGTATCCGGCCAGGGCGAGGTGCACGTCGCCATTGAACATATCAAGCAAGAGACGCATATATTTGATGCCGCCTTCGATGTTCTGTTTCGGGTCGAATATGTTGGTGACTCCCATTCGCCTCGCAGTTCCGGGCATTAGCTGCATGAGGCCGCTCGCGCCTTTGTTTGAGACCGCACGAGGTTTGAATGTCGATTCCTGGTGCATCTGCGCGTAGATGAGCAGCGGATCTATATTGTAACGACGGCTGGAATCAACAATGTATCCATCCACGACCGGATCGCCTGTCGTGAATCCTTTGAGGCCCGCATTCGAACCCATGACCATCCGAGTCGAAGCGGTCGTTCGTACGAGGTCTTGCGGCCCGAGCCCTTCGGTCACACGCATGCGGGTATCAACTGGCTTAGGGCCGGGAGCGGCCGCGATCTTTGCACCCTTTTTGTCGCGAGTGGATCGGTTCGGCAGCCTTTGTTCGACCAGCGACGGAGCCGGGCGATAAACTTGTACCCCGCGTGCGGTATCAAAGTTGTCGAAAAAACGCTGTGACCCCTGGGCGAAAGCTGCACCGGATGCCGCCAGAGAGACAAGTATCAAAAGGTAGGTTCTTCTCATTGTGGTAGGTATAGGCAGAAAGGAGGATCGGCGACACAGGCTCTGGATAGCCTGCTTCACCATTTAAAGGAAATGTTGAACCGGCGGGACATTCCAGAAAATAGATCTGGTCAGGAAAAGACATTTCTTGTGACGGCGGCATAAAAGAGATCGGGCCCGGAACGCTTTCGCATCCGGGCCCGGTGTCTAAACAGAATTATCCTGCTGCGGTCAGTTAAGGCTGCATTTATCGTTCTCGGGGATGCAGACGTCACCGCAGGGCTTCGTACCCGGTGCGCATCCGTTCGAGGATCTGAGCGGACTGTCGGCTGGAGGTGGTGCCTCGTCAAACATATTGACGTTCAGCAGCACGACACATTTGACCCCGGCCGCAATGTTGACGACCTTGTCGTAGCTTCGCTTATCGTCGGTCCAACCTATCAGCCGAACCACGCCGGCTTTGGATACGACGACAATGTGAGGACGCTGCCTGGCAAGCTCCTTATCATTGTCGATCTTGGCGTAGATCTCGGCTACGATGCGGTCGTCGCTGCCGTCGCATGACTGAGCTTTCGCCGCAGAAACCGTCCCCATGACGAACATGACCGCAGCGACGAAAAGACCCGAGGCCGCGAAACCCAAAAGCTTTCGAACTTTCATTTTTTCTCCCATTCATTCCTCTGTGTCGATGACCGAAAGCAAGCTGAACCGCGTTTGCCTTCCAAAATAGATCGAGCTTCCGTCGGGGGCCCAGCATAGACGTGAATAGAACAAAGCCGGATCAGTGTTGTTCGTCAGCCGACGCGACGAACCGTTCGGTGTTGCGATCCAAATATCATCGAGATCGCCGTTTCGGCCCGCAAACGCGATCTGTCTTTTGTCCGGTGAGAGGACGATATTATAGAAGTAAACGTTATTCAACTCCGCGAGCACTTTTTTTGTGCCATCGAGCCCGACCCTGAGAACCGAAGCCGTGCTCGCGAGCCCGCCGAATTTGTCCGTCTCGGCCGCAGCAAGCGAAGTATTATCTACCCAACCGAGCAGGCGCAGATATTTCCCCGTAGAATAGCCGGCTTCGGTGGTGCGCGAGCCAAGGTCATAGATCGAGAGCTTTCGTTCGGCGGTCCCCGACGCTCCGCCGGCCTGTGAAAAGAAAGCGATCCGCTTGCCGTCCGGCGACCAAATAGGACAATAAATAGCTGTCGCGGGGTCTGTGTTGGCCGTCAACTGGACATCCGACGCGCCGTCCGCAGATACGATCCAAACGTTCGCTGCGCCGCTCCGGTCTGACACATACGCGATCGATGATCCGTCAGGAGCCCAGTGGAATATACTCATCTGGACGGTGTTGTATGGCGAGATCGAATATCCCGCGGGAGCGATGCCGCCATATGACAGGCGTCGCTCGGTCCCTCCGGAGGCACTTGCCGCCATTAGCTCGGCAGAGTCACCCGAGCGGCGCAGGAAAGCTATTGCCGAACCGTCAGGAGACCACGCCGGTAGATAGCCGTTCTCAACGACCGTCAATGACCGCTCGTCCTCTCCTGTTGCCTTGACCGGCCTTACAAGTATCGAGCCGGTGAACAGATTGTTGCCGCGGCTAAGATTTTTGATGGATTGAAACGCGATCGCCGAACCGTTCGGCGAGACAGCAGGCCAGAGTTCTGAATTTACAGACCGTGTCATCGCTATCTCGCGCCCCTGGATGATAGGCACCGCGGCCAGATTCGATTCTTCCTTTACCGAGCTGAACAGGATCGAACGGCCGTCTCGGGACGCATCGACAACGATGGCGTCGGTTTCGGATGATGTTAGCTGATCGGTGCGGCCTGTTCCGGCCTCGGCCGCATAGACTTGAGCGATCCCATTGGATACTGCACTAAAATAGAATCGCCGTTTCTCCGGCAGCCAGGCGACACTGCTGATCTCGGAGGCGTTCTCGACCACGGCCTTTCCGTCCTTCGATCCGGCCTCGCGGACGTAAATACGCGAGCGGGTTTCTTCTAATAGCGAATACGCGATCTCGCGATCATCGTACGATATGTTGATCCAAGCCGGTTTGGACCCCTCTGCGGCAAACTCGGTTACCTGGCGAGTCGTTCCCGAGTTCGGATCTACGGCCCAAAGTTCGCCTTTTGATTGGTAGTAGATCTGTCCGCTATCAGTCCATCTTCGAAGCTCGATACCGCCATCGTCGCTCCGCATCACCAAACGCGGCGTGCCTCCGAGAGCCGAGACACGCCAAATAGCGCTGAAGGACGGCGCCTCGGGCGAATTGCGCGTCTCGGAGAAAAATGCGATCTCATCGCCTCGTGGCGACCAGATGGGATCGCGGCTGATAAAGCTGTCATTTGTGACCCTGATCGCCTCGGCCGATGCCGATCCCGACTGTTTTACCCAGATGTTCTTTTTTCCGGACCTCGTGGATGAGAAAGCAACAAGCTTAGAATCCGGTGAATAGCTTGCGTTGCTGAACAGCTCACCGGGGGCCGAGATCCAATTCTCAAATTCTGTTTGACGAGCGTTCGTTACAAGGCCCGTCGTCGGACGCCCGCCGCGATACCACCATAGCCCGCCGATCAACACCGCAGGGATCAACGCGAGCAAAGCGAGATGGACCAAGGTAAAACGCCGGTCAGTCACCAATTGTGCGGCCGTGTGGAGCGTCGAATGTCTCTTGTGTGCTTCTGTGTTTACGGCCGATACCGGGACCGCGACCTCCAACGACCTTCCGAGCTTCGCTTCAAATCTTAGTTCGTCGCGCAGATCCGTGAGGTCTATCTGAAGGTCACGGATGTGCTGATATCGGTCGTTTGGATCCTTGCGAAGTGTCCGATCTATGATCCGTTCGAGTTGTCGCGGCATATCCGGCACCTTTTCGCGAAGCAGTGGTGCCGGATCCTTGATTATCGAACTGATCACGTCCATTTGGTCTTCGCCGCTGAATGGCCGTCCGCCGGTCAACATCTCGAATAGAACGACGCCAAAGCTCCAGATGTCCGAGCGGCCGTCAACGGGCCGGGCTCGTGCCTGCTCCGGGGACATATACAAAGCAGTTCCCATCACCATACCCGGCTGCGTATTGACCAGGGCCCGCGTCGCGCTCTCGGACGAGGAAGGTTCGTTCTGCTTTTCGCTTAGTTTGGCGAGGCCGAAATCAAGTACCTTTACGAGGCCGTCATCGCGCACGATCACGTTTTCCGGCTTGATGTCGCGATGGACGATACCTGCTTCGTGTGCGGCGCTCAGCGCCGCGGATACTTGGATGCCGACATCGAGGATCTGGTCGAGCGTGGGCGACGGCCCGAACGGCCGATCCCGAAGTGTGTGTCCTTTGACGAATTCTGTGGCGATATAACGAATATCGCCCACGCTGCCGGTCTCGAAAACCGTCAGAATATTCGGATGATTCAGCGCCGATGCCGAGCGCGCTTCCTGAGTGAATCTATTCAGACGATCTTGGTCGGCGGCGACGTCGGGCAATAGCACCTTCAGTGCGACCTGGCGATCGAGCCGGGAGTCGTGTGCCAGATAGACCGCTCCCATACCGCCCGATCCGATGACGGAGACGACCTTATAATGAGAGAACTGGTCACCGGGGGTGAGCATATCGCGGTAGCGCCGAATTATAGCATTGAAGTAACATACATATAGACGTCAGAGCTATTTTTCGCATCGAATCTATTTGCACATTCGAGGCGTATTAAACATCAACGCGGGCTGCGGTCGCCGTGTAAGCACCACAGCCGCCGCGACCTAACTCAGACCATTGACCCAGGTGAACCAACAAAAGGAGGTAACGTTATGAAAAAGACCGCAATTCTGTTTCTCGTTTTCGTCGCTCTCGCCATCAACGCAGCCGCGCAAGGGCCGGAGATCGGTTCGAAGATCGACGACTTTACGCTGCCGGACGTTTACGGCAAGTCGCATACTCTGGACAGCCTCAAAGGCAAGAACGGCGCTGTGATCATTTTCCTTTCGGCTCAGTGCCCCGTGGTCAAAATGTACGACGAGCGTATCAACCAGATCGCCGCCGAATATGAGGCCAGAGGGATCAAGTTCATCGGAATCAATTCGAACGCTACCGAATCGCTTGAGTGGGTAAGGTCGCACGCCGAGGAAAAATACAAGTTCCCGATGCTGATCGACAAAGGCAATGTCCTCGCGGACAAGCTCGGGGCGACCGTAACCCCTGAGGTCTATTACATAGACGCATCGAGTGTGCTCCTGTACCACGGCGCCATTGACAATGACAGATCGGCAAAGAACATCACGGATAGATATCTCAAAGCCGCGTTCGATCAGTCGCTTTCCGGGGAACCGGTATCGCGTGGTAAGGCTTCCGCCTTTGGATGCACGATCAAACGTGCCTCAAATTAAGATGGATCGACGGACCCTGGCCGTTACTGTCTTCATCGGCGTCGTTATGACTGCGGCCTCGTACGAGGCATTCGGCCAGCGGCCGCGTCGTCCCGCCCAGAAACCGAGGCCCGTCGCGGCTAAACCCTCGATCACGGTGACTCAGATCGACATCGACGGCTTGGCGAAATTGCTCAAGCCGCGCGGCAAGCCGCTGCTGATCAATTTTTGGGCGACCTGGTGTGATCCCTGCCGTGAGGAGTTCCCTGATCTCGTACGCCTGTACTCGGAATACGCAGGCAGGCTGGACATGATCACTGTTTCGCTGGACGACCTGGCCGACATCGATACGTTCGTGCCTAAGTTCCTCAGTGAAATGAGATCCGAGATCCCAGCCTACCTTCTGAGGACACCGGATGAGTCGGCGGCGATCAAGCTCGTTTCGCCCAATTGGGCCGGTAATCTGCCGATGACGGTCATCTACAGGGCAGACGGCAGCGTCAGCTATGAACGGAACGGCAAATTCAAATATGATGTCCTCAAGGCGGAAATAGACAAGGCGATCGCCGACAGAGCGGAGTAGCGGTCTGGGCTTAACAGAGAGTTTATGCGGTCGGATTTGAATTGACGGTCCGAAACGCATAAACTCTTTGGTTTATTTTGAGGCCTCGACTTTGCCCTATGACCATCACGCCCGAGATCGTCGAGCAACATAACCTGACCCCGGACGAATTCGCCCGCATCATCGAGCTGCTCGGCCGTGAGCCGAATTACACGGAGCTCGGCATCTTTAGCGTGATGTGGTCAGAGCATTGCTCATACAAATCGTCACGAGTTCATCTCAAACGGCTCCCGACCACCGGGCCCCGCGTAATAGTTCCTCCGGGTGAAAATGCCGGCGTTGTCGACATTGGCGACGACTGGTGCGTGGCGTTCAAGGTCGAGTCGCACAATCATCCCAGCTTCATAGAACCGTTTCAAGGAGCTGCGACCGGGGTCGGCGGCATTCTTCGCGACGTATTTACGATGGGAGCTAGGCCGGTGGCGGCGATGAATTCGCTGCGGTTCGGGCCGCTTGACGACCCAAAACATGGCGGCCGCAACCGCTCTATTCTGAAAGGCTGCGTCGAAGGCATCGGCCATTATGGCAATTGTTTTGGTGTGCCGACGATCGGTGGCGAGGTCGTTTTTGATGAAAGCTATAGCCTGAATCCGCTGGTGAATGCGTTTGCACTCGGGATCGTAAAGAAGGATCAGATCTTTTTCGGCAAAGCTTCGGGTATAGGAAATCCAGTGCTTTATGCCGGAGCAAAGACCGGACGCGACGGGATCCACGGAGCGACTATGGCCTCGGCCGAGTTTGACGACGAAGCTCTCGAGAAACGGCCAACGGTCCAGGTCGGTGATCCATTTCTAGAGAAACTGCTGCTGGAAGCGTGCCTTGAGGCGATGCGAAGCGGAGCGATCGAGGGGATCCAGGATATGGGAGCCGCCGGGTTGACCTCCTCGTCCGTCGAAATGGCGGCACGTGCAGGCACCGGGCTCGAGATCGACCTAACGCTTGTGCCGCAACGCGAGACCGGAATGACGGCCTACGAGATGATGCTGTCCGAGTCGCAGGAGCGGATGCTGATCGTCGCCCGAAAGGGACGCGAAAAAGAGGTCGTCGAGATATTCAATAAATGGGATCTGGATTGCGTGGTGATCGGCACCGTCGTCGAGGGCGATCGTCTCAAGATAACGCACAACGGTACGCTGCAGGCGGACCTTCCCGTTCTCGCACTTACGGACGAAGCACCGCGATACGAGCGGCCTATGTCGGCTTCGGTCGGCTCCGGCAGTTTTATAGAAATCCCGTCCTCGCCCGTCTCGGCCGCTGATGCTCTTGCCAAGCTGCTTGCTTCGCCAAATATCTGCTCGAAACGCTGGGTCTATGAGCAGTACGATTCCATGGTACGGACGAATACCGCGATCTTGCCGGGTGCTGACGCAGCCGTCATTCGTGTAAAGGAAACACGACGCGCGATCGCGATGTGTCTCGACGGCAACGGTAAATACGTCGGTATAAACGCTTACGAAGGTGCTAAGCTTGCCGTCGCCGAGGCCGCTCGAAATGTCGCATGCGTCGGTGCTAAACCCATTGCTGTCACTAATTGCCTCAACTTTGCCTCGCCCGAGCGGCCCGAAGTGATGCGCAGCTTTTCCGATGTAATAGACGGCATGGCTGAGGCTTGTCGGGTATTCGAAACTCCTGTCGTATCGGGCAACGTATCGTTCTATAACGAAACGGACGGTAAAGGTATTCTGCCGACGCCGACGATCGGAATGGTCGGCCTGATCGACGATTCGCGAAAAATGATCACGCCGGGCTTCAAACGCGAGGGCGACATTATCGCCGTCCTGGGCGAAACAGGCAACGATCTTGCAGCAAGCGAATACGCTCAAACTGTGTTGGGTATTTCAACGGCGAAAATGATCGAGAACGGAATAGTTCCGATCGTCGATCTTGAAAAAGAGAAGCTTGTCCAGGAGACGCTGCTCAAACTCAACGATCAATGCCTGATAGCCTCGGCCCACGATTGCTCCGACGGCGGCCTCGCCGTTGCTATCGCCGAATGCTGCTTCTCATCCCTAGGCCGCGATGCAGTGGGCGCGGATATCAAGTTGTTGTCCCGAGGCCAGTCCTATGAGGCTCTCCTTTTTGGTGAGACGCCGTCGCGTATCCTTGTGACCGTTGCTCCAGAGAATTTCGAAAAGTTCTCAGCGATGGCCGCCGAGGTCGAACATAGCGTCATCGGGCGTGTGGGCGGTTCATATCTTTCAGTCGAGGTCGATGGAATCTCAACAATAAGGGAACCTGTTGCACGGCTGGAATCGATCTGGGCGAATTCGCTTGGCGATCGAATGGGGTCATAGATGCCGTCAGGCGTTTATCTTCACATACCGTTTTGCAGATCTCGCTGCTCATATTGTGATTTTGCGACCGACGTTTATCGCAGCAATGATGCTGTTGATCGATACGTAAATGCTTTGTGTGCGGAGATCCGAGGCGGAGCCGCTCATCTCGGTGAGCACGATGGCATCCGCTCAGACGCTGCCGGCCGAATCATAGACACCATATACTTCGGCGGCGGCACGCCTTCGCTGCTTGAACCTGAGCAAGTCGAAAAGATACTGACCTGTATATTGTCTGTGTTCTCTGTGGCGAGCGGCGCCGAGATCACAATGGAGATGAATCCGGCGACCGTTACGCTGGAAACTCTGCGAGATTACAAAAATCTAGGCATTAATCGCGCGAGTTTCGGCGTGCAGACATTTGATGATCGCGCCCTGCGACTGCTTGCCCGCGGCCACGATGCCAATGATGCACGCGAGACCTTTAGAATGCTCCGCGGATCTGGTTTCGAGAACGTTAGTTTTGACCTCATAGCAGGTTTGCCAAACCAAACGCTGCAGGACTGGGAAAGGAATCTTGACGAAGCGATCGATCTGCGGCCCGAGCACTTGTCTTTGTATTTGCTCGAGATCCACGAGGGCACGCCGCTCGCCGAGCAGGTCCGCAGCGGCCGCCAGCCGCAGCCCGACGAAGATCTCGCCGCCGCAATGTATGAGACGATGCTCGACCGGCTCGGGACCGCCGGCTACGAACAATACGAGATCTCAAATTTCTCCAAAGCCGGCTTTGCCTCACGCCACAATACAAAATATTGGACCATGGAGCCGGTATTTGGATTTGGCGTTTCGGCACATTCTTTCGACGGCGCCGAACGATATTCGAACGATCGAGATACCGCGAGTTATGTGGCATCGATCGAGAACGGCGGCTCGGCAGAGATCGAGCGTACAGCCGTAGATCTGGGGTCTGAGACTGTTTTCCTGGGACTACGTCTGACGGAGGGAATCGATCTCGGGAGCTATCGCGAGCGATTCGGAACGGATCTGGCCGGCCGATGCGCCGAGCTCGAGGACAAAGGCCTCGTCGAAATCTCGGACGGCCGCCTGCGGCTCACGCGAAAAGGAATGCTCTTCTCAAATGAGGTATTTGCTGAGTTCGTCTAATTGATGCGTACGATCCTGCCTTCCACTTTTGGCGAGATGGTCGAGTTTGGCGAATTCCGTATAGCTTGTTCGAAGACGTCCGAGTCCTTGGGGGCGTTCTGGGCGTCGATCAATACCTTGCCATTCTTTAACATCGTGTAACCGTCGCCGCCCCTGGATACCAGAAAATCAGACGTCGCGACGGTGTATGTCTTGTTCGGATCGAGCGGCTCGCCGCCCACGCATATATCAGAAACGCGGCTGCCGGCGGGCTTGCGCGGATCAAATTTGAAACACATCCCCGAAACCTGCGGAAATCGCCCCGGTTCGTTCTCTTCGCCGACGCCGCTTCTGGCCACGCCGTGTTCGAGCATCTCGATCAAAAGTTTGCCGGTGACCTCGATCTTCACGATCGGATTGTTGAATGGCAGCATCGAGAGTACGTCTCGCTTGGTCAGCGGCCCCGGATTGTAGCTCAGATCGGCCCGTATCGAGCCGCCGTTCACGAACCCGATGTCGGCTCCTACGGCCTTTCGATACGCGTCGGCGATGAAGTTGCCGATATCCGTTTCCTTGGATCGAACCGAATACGACAACGCGTCAAGCGGGACCGCCGACGCGCCGACGCGAGTTTCCAACATATCGAGCAAGTCTTTATATTTCGCGGCCACGGGTGCAAAGTCCGGGTCCTCCGGTATCGCGTCCGTTACCGGGATGATCTGCCAATCCAAGCTCTGCACCTTGCCTGTCCGTTTGTCGATAAACAGGTCGAAACGGCCCACCTCGCGGGCATCCGCCCACATCTTGAATATGGGAACACCTGCCGATGATGACTGGAGCAGCGTGTGTTCGTGTCCGCCCAGGATCAGGTCAATGCCGGGAGCGCAGCGAGCAAGCTCTTTGTCCTGAGCCATGAACATATGCGTCAGCCCGATGATCGTGTTTGCGCCGGCGGCACGCATCTTTGCGATCGCATCGCGTGCCGAACCGCAATAATCAACTACATTGAGATCCGCCTCCATCGACGAGGTCTGCTTGGTCTCAGGGAGCAGTAGTCCGAAAATGCCGATCTTAACACCGCCGATCTCACGGATGATAAATGGCGGCAGATCGGCGAATGTCTTGCCGGTTCGAGTATCGATCACGTTCGTGCCGAGCCAGGCGAAATTAGATTCCTTGATGCGGTCGAGCAGCTCCTGCGTTTTGATATCAAACTCATGATTGCCGAATACGCTGTAGTCCAGACCGATCTTGTTCCAGGCATCGATCATCTGCCGGCCGCGATATGTACGCGTCTCGACCGATGGCGATACGGTATCTCCGCCCAGCGTCATCAGCGTGTTCGGATTGTCCTTGAGCGTTTGTTTGCGAATGGTCATCACGCGCGCCAGCCCGCCGCGTTTGCCGCCGTCAACTGCGGTGAACTGATACGTGTCGTTCAAATGAAGGAAAGTGACACGCACCGTCTCCGCTGTCTGCATTAACGCCGTTGTGGAGGAAATGCCAACGATCAAAGCCGCCATAAAAGCGCGGCCAAGCAGCCTGTTGAACGTATGTAAGGTGATGTTCGACATTATAATTCTCCCGCCTAGGCCGTTAGATGCGTGCGTGCTTCCCATAATTCGGGAAAGAATTTCTTACGGAGTGTGCTCGTCAGATATCCGACGCCGTCCGAACCGCCGGTCCCGCGTTTCATTCCCAGCATTCGCTCGACCATCATCACGTGGTTCGACCGCCATAGAGCGATGCTTTCGTCATGCTCTATCAACAGGTCCTGCAGAACATAGATGTTCTCGTGCCGCTCGGGCTGCGCCAGTATCTTTACGATCGAAGCGACTCGAGCTGCGTGATCTGAGGTGTCGAAGCCGTTCCTGGAGAGCAGCGCCCAAAATGTGTCCGCAAGACTCGGCCCGTCGAATCGCTCTTTTAGTTTCCTGTAGGCGAAATCGTCGTCAGCGAAGGTGGCGAGGATGCTCTCGTCCTTGGCGCCCGATGTGAACTCAAGCTCTCTGAACTGCATTGATTGGAATCCGCTCGCCGGATTGAGCTTATCTCGAAACTCCAAAAAGCCTATCGGCGCCATGGTCTCGAGAGCGTGTATCTGAGTAACGATCACACGTTCGATCGCCTGGACGACACGCATCGAATGATTTGCCCTGAACAGCCGATCCTCGTTTATCCAACCGATCGTTGCGTCGATCTCATGCAGTATCTGCCTAAACCAAAGCTCGTACGTCTGGTGGATGATTATGAATAGAAGCTCGTCGTGGCTGACCGGGTCGGAGAGCGTTCGCTGGAGCTCCAAAAGCGGCCGTACCTGTAAATATTCGTTGTAGGACAGAAGTGGATCTTTGCCGTATTCTGCGGACATAAATGAGGGTACTCTCGGTGTTTCTGCGCCACCCCAATAATCCTTTATCGCACGTTTTTAGTCAATTTGGACCGCTTTTCGGTCAAAACCGAGGAATGGGTGAAAAAAAGCTCTTGACACTTCATTACAATTTGGGTAAATTCACGTTCGTCAATCAAGAACACCCGAAAAACTCCGTCCCGAGACCTTGCAGTTAAAGGTCGATCCTGAGGTCAATCGGCTATCTACTATCGCAGATAGTACTGAACCTCCAAACGGTCCGACTACCGGTGTTCCGCGCCATTCCCATCGATTGACGCAGGTGGCCCACGGGCTGCGATCTCGTAATTTGATTTTTGGGATTTTGCAGGAGGATTTCAGAAGATGGCAAGAGCTATTGGCAAGGTCAAATGGTTCAACAACGCAAAGGGCTATGGATTTATCGAACAGCCCGGCGAACAGGACATATTCGTACACTACAGTGCGATCGACGGAGAAGGATACAAGACCTTGATACAGGGACAGGAGGTAGAGTTCGAGGTGACAAATGGGCCTAAAGGACCGCAGGCCGAGCACGTAGCTAAAGTCGCCTAGGGGCCCTACGATTCCGATCATTAGCTGTGACGCGGGTTCCCGGGACGGGTGCCCGCGTTCTTTTTGTTTATGCCGTGTCGAAACCTCTCGCTTTGAGGTTTCGACGCCACAGCTCACGATAGGAAGTAAACCGTGAGACAAGCGTATTGAAGAAGAATCGCTGAGAGTAGGACAGATTGCGGTCGTCCGCGATGCGCTTTATGACCGATTCGGTGCGGGCTCGAGCTTCGAGGGGCGGACGCCTGGTGCCCCCGTTAAAAAAGATGTCGAACTCGATCTTGAGCTTGCGGATGTCGTCCTCGAGCCTTGTCAGTTGGCCGTCGATCTCGGCTGCTTCATCAAGTCTTTGACGGTGTTCACGGTGAAATTTGTCGGCGAGCTGAGCCATAAGGGTATCGTGTCGGAGAAGGAAGAAGAGGCGAGTGCCTCTGTGTAGAATAAACTGTCAACACCTTTCCCTTTCCAGCAGACTCAGTTCGATGGGTCAGCCGTTCCGGTGCATAAAATCGGACATAAAGTCCGCCAGGGCCGCAACGCCGGATTCGGGCATCGCATTATAGATCGAGGCCCTGACCCCGCCTACTGACCTATGTCCGCGGAGCCCGTCCAGGCCTGCCGCCTCGGCCTCGATGCAGAATCTCTCGTCAATCTCCGCCGAAGGCAGCCGAAACGTGACGTTCATCAGAGATCGCGACCCTCGGTCGGCGTGGCCCGTATAGAATCCTTCGCTGCTATCGATCACATCGTAAAGAATTGCGGCCTTTCGGCGGTTGCGCACCTCGATGACATCGACACCGCCTTGCTCTCGGAGCCAATCACAGACAAGCCCGATCAGATAAATTCCCCAGGTGTTCGGCGTGTTCGGCATCGAGCCCTGTCGGACATATTCGCGATAATCAAGCAGATACGGCAGCCCATCGGGAACACGTTCAATCAGATCTTCGCGGATGATCACCACGGTAACGCCGCTCGGGCCTATATTCTTCTGCGCTCCGGCGAAGATGAGTCCATATTTGTCTGCATCTATCGGTCTCGAAAGAATGTCCGATGACATATCGCACACGACCGGGATGCCGCCTGCGTCAAGTTCTTCGTGAAATTGAACGCCGTCGATTGTCTCATTCGAAGTGTATTGGACAAATGCCGCGGTTGGACTGAAGGAGAGTTCGCCCAGATCGGGAACGGTCGTGAATCCCGAAGCCGAACCGTCAAACGCCCGCCGTATGGTCCCGAATTTTCCCGCTTCGATGGCTGCTTTTGCTCCCCAGGCTCCGGTCACGATGTGATCTGCGACCTGCCCCGGCGGAAGCAGGTTCATCGGGATCATCGAAAACTGGAGCGTCGGACCGCCCTGGATGAAAAGTATGTGAAAGTGCTCGGGCAGAGCCAACAGCTCTCGCAAACCGTCGGCGGCCTTTGCAAGTACTTCTTCGAATCGAGCCGATCGGTGGCTCATTTCCATTATGCTCATTCCGCTGCCTTCGAACGACAGCAGTTCGTCCCGCGCCTTCTCAAGCACCGGCGTTGGTATCGCCGCCGGCCCGGCACTAAAATTGAAGACCCGATCACGCATAAACGTTAAGAAAAACTAAACGATACCATAGCCCGAGCGAGGCTCGACAAAGCAGACATTCCATTTTGTTCGATATTCGGATAAAATCTGAGTCATTAAGCTATAAACGCGCCTCGCGGGTATTGCATCTTACGTTCGCTCGGCGCAGGCGGGCGATGAATTTCGGAGGAACCGATGTTTCGAAAAATTTCAAGTGTGGTTTTCATTGCGGCCGTGATGGCAGTTGCGGCAGTGCTTTCGTTCGGCCAGAGCTCTCCTACGTCGGGCAAGGTCGTGCTCGAGAAAGCGGACGGCACCAGAGAGCCGGTGGAGAATGCCCTGATCGAGGTATATAGGACCGACATCAAGAGTTCGTTCCCTTCCAATAAGACTAACAAACGAGGCGAGTTCATCTTTGCCGGATTCCAGCTCGGTGCGGTTTATGTTTTGTCTGTAAGTGCGCCGGATTGCTCGCCGGGTATCTATCCGAACGTCAAAGCGGGCCGCAACGACATTCTGGTCGTGCTCAGGGCCGGTAACGGTGCAAAGTTCACGGAAGATGAGGTCAGGGCGGCAGTTGCTCGCGGCGGCATCGGGCCCGGTGCGGGCGGCGAGACCGACGGCGGGAAGATGACCGAAGAACAGCGTAAGGCTCAGGCCGAATTCGAAGCAAAGAAAAAAGAGGTCGAAGAGAAGAACAAGAAAGCTCAGTCCGCTTACGAAACCGTCATCAGGCTGCTGGGAGAAGGCGATGCCGCGATGAAGGCGAATGATTACGAGACCGCAGTGGCCAAATACAACGAAGGTTATCTAGCGGATCCGGATTTTGCCGGCAGCGCCCCGACTCTATTGATCCGCAAAGCGGACGCTCTCCGTGCCCGCGCAGTGGACGGCAACAACAAGGCGGCAAAGAATACTGATACATCGTCTAGATTGGCTGCTCTGACGGTGGTCAAAGCCGACCTGGGCGAGTCCGCCGAGTGCTACAAGAAAGCTCTGGATATCCTCAAGACCGCAGCCGCCGGTGACGTGACGCCTGAGAACGCCGCCAAGCTGCGCAGTTTCGGCTTGACCGGCGTCAAGGAGATCGTACGGATCGCAGGCGCCATCAAACAGGTGGATGATCGCCTGTTAACGGTCGCTAAGGAACTCATTCCCGAGTATATTGCTTCGGAATCTGATGCCGCGAAAAAGTCTGAAGCGAGGGTCTATCTTGCGTCAGTGTTCCTTGCAACTGGTGATGCCGACAACGCGATCGCGTCGTACAGGGCAGTGCTTGAGGCCGACCCGGAGAATGTTGACGGGATGGCCGGCCTCGGGTTGAGCCTTGTAAATGCCGGTTATATAAACGGCGACAAGGCCCAACTGCAGGAAGGTGCCAATTACCTTGCGAAGTTTGCGGCGATCGCACCGGACGGCCATAAATATAAGCCTGATGCGATCGCTCTGATCGACAGCCTTAAGAAGACCGAGAACGTCACTCCGCAAAAAGTGAACACTCCGGCCCGCCGTAAGAACTAGACGGCCTCACGGGTCGATAGAGATCAGAGGCTGCCATTTGGCGGCCTCTTTTTGTTATCGTGTCACAACTTCGGCCGCCGCGGTGTTATCTCTCTGAACGTTAGAGATACAAATAAACTGCCGGAGGTCTATTAAGTGAACTACAACAAGAAAAAAGCGATCAACGCAATTGCGGCGTTCATCGTGATCGTGATCGGCTCTTACGTCATCGTCGCGCAGCAGACGATCGCGGGCGAGTGGAAAGCGACCGACCGTCTCCGCGACGATTCGTCAGACGACAGCATCTATCTGTCGATGACGTGGACGAGAGGAAAGGGCACGAACCGGAATGGCCGAACCTATAAATTCAGCGAACTTGATGGCCTCTCGGCATCGTCGGTGATCAACGGAAAAGCAACGTTCCGTTTGATCAGAGAAGCCGGCACATTCGAGTTCCAGGGACAGTTCACAAACGGGACCGGTGAAGGCACATTCCGTTTCGATCCGGCGATGGGCTTCGTCGACGCAATGCGGTCGCGGGGTATCGATATCATGGCCGAAGGCCGAAAAAGCGAACAAACCCTTGAGGAAAAGCTCTACACCGCAGCTATGCTGAATGTGACGACCACGCTTGCTGACGACCTTATTTCATCCGGATTCGGCAAGCTCGATCTCGACGACCTGA
The DNA here is from genome assembly GCA_019639115.1 of Acidobacteriota bacterium. GTDB lineage: Bacteria > Acidobacteriota > Blastocatellia > Pyrinomonadales > Pyrinomonadaceae > OLB17. The sequence continues at coordinate 16,030 of JAHBSM010000017.1, forward strand.
TCAAAGCTGCGATTTTCAAGATCGACGGCCGGTTCATGGCCGAGATGAAAGCGACGGGCTTCCCGGGCCTGACGATGGAAGAACTTGTGAAAGCGCGGATCTTCAAGATCGACGCCGACTACGTGCGGGCTATCAACGCAGCCGGGTTCTCCAATCTCGGATTCGAGGGTGTCGTCAAATTTGCGATCTTCAAGGTCACTCCTGAGTTCCTGAACGAGCTTCGCAATGCCGGGCTTACGTCATTTACGGCGGAAGAGGTAGTCAAATTCAGGATATTCAAGATCGATGCCGACTTTATCCGCGAGGCAAAAGCGGCTGATCCTAATATCACGTCCGAGGAGCTTGTTAGACGAAGGCTCGGCGTCGGGCGGCTGAGATCGACGAATTGATCCGATCAATCAATGCAGATCGCGGGGCACTGAAAATGGTGCCCCGCTTTTTTGTTCAGCGTCGTTTCTTTATGATCCGCAATGCCAGGTACGGCACAAGATTGAATACAAGGACCAGTGTCTTGTAGAAACCGATCAACAGGTAATTGAGCGCATCAAAATGATCGGCCGACAATCTGAACCATCGGCTATGTATCTCGAGCATCGTCCCATGAGCCAAGGTGAATGCCGTGAACCAAACGATCAAGATCACGTAATTGATAACGGTTGACCAGGCCAGCGTTCGGCGCAGTTCGTCAATATTCATAGATCATCTCCTCGCAGCCGTCGTGCTACTCGAACTGCTGTTTGAATCGAGAGAACTCCGCCAGCAGGGAATCGACCTCTGTACGAAGCAGCGCCACCTCTTCTTCGAGTTTCGTGATCCTTTCCGTCGAACCAGACTGGTTGCTCGTCCGCACAGGATGCGAGGCCGCAAGCGACTCGACATCGGGTTCGCCGGAAAGCAAATGCGCGAATCGTGCTTCTTTTTGCCCGGGCAATACCGGCAATTTTACGACCAGCGGATCGTCCCGCCGCATCAGGCGCTCGAGCGTCTCCTGCACGTCGCCCAGACTCTCAAATTCATACATCCTCTCGGTCCGCGTACGGAGCTCACCCGGAGTCTGCGGGCCGCGGAGCAGCATGACAGCGATGACAGCGACCTCGGCCGGTTCGAGCTCATAGACGCTAGGCAGCATATGCTTGTATTTGGGCACGCGGCTGGACGAGCCATAGAAAACATATACGATGTTCCGGTCGCGGAGCCTCTCGATCGCTGCCGATACGGTCGGTTCGTCGAGATGCATCACGGGCTCTCGGTTGTTCTTTTGATTACACGCGTTCACGAGAGCATTCATCGTGAGCGGATAATATTCGGGTGTCGTGAGTTGTTTCTCGACCAGGGCCCCGACGACCCTGGCTTCGATCTCGTTCAGTTGATCTGCCATTGGCTATGAATTACTTCCTTAAGCTATTGGTAATTTACAATCTAGGCAATGGAGATACTAGTCGCGAGGCAGGTGCCGGAAGTACAAAACGCATTCGAACGCTTGCGGCGTTCGGCGGCGATCGGCTGCGATACCGAAACGTCGGGCCTCGATCCGGATCGCGGCAAGCTGTATTCGATCCAATTCTCTGACGGCGAACTAGGCGTGCTGATCCCGCTCAGCGAAGGCGTCGCGATGGGGCCGTTCTCTGAGTTGCTGGCAGATGAGGCGATCGTGAAGATCTTTCACAACGCTCGGTTCGACATCGAATTCCTTGGCGCCGCCGGCGTCTCGGTCCGAAACGTCTTTGACACTATGATCGCCGAAAAAGTGCTGACGCGCGGAGCCGGACAGTCTGCCTCGCTAGCAGAAACGCTTTACAGACATTTCGGTATCGATCTGGACAAGTCGCTTCGAGCGAAATTCACACGCAATTGGAATGGCGTCTGGACGGACGAGCTGGTCGATTACGCGTTGTCTGACGTGTTTCATCTGCCGCGGCTGATGGCCGCCCAGAGTGATTGGCTTGCACGTCTCGGGTTGACGGATGAATTTACCGCTCAGCAAGAAAGGCTCGGGGCGAGATCACGTCGGCTTACCAGCGATGGTACGCCGGATGGCCCTCTTTGACCGCGACGAATGTCCCTCGACATGTGTCACATACCTTTCCGCCGGCGATGAGTTCGGCTTCGACGATCGCGCGGTCCTCGCTTGACTCGGTGACGCGTGCCCTCAGTGTTATCGGGCCGTCAACCGGTGTCGGACGGAGCAGCTTTACATGAAAATCTGCGGTCACCGTACACGGAGCCTGCGTCTCGCCGCGTTGCTTCATTAGGTGAAATGCCGCCGCCCAGTTCGAATGGCAGTCAAGCAACGCACCTATGATGCCGCCATTCAATATTCCGGGAAACGCCTGATGTTCAGGCTTTGCGTGCCAGACCGCCACCAGATCATCGCTGCCATCGTCCGCAGGAAAACTTTCGATATGCAGCCCCTTTTCATTTGCCGGCCCGCAGCCAAAACAGATGCTGGTTGGGGAATACAGTTCTTGAATAGAAAGTTGGTCTGTCATTGCTCGTTTGTACTTTACATATGAAAATTTATATGTAAAGTTAATCGCGTTTCTTTTCGTATAAATGATTATATGAAAAGTTTACAAGCGTTCTTTTCATATAAATTCTCATCTGAACGGCTCAATTATGGAGAAAGTTGCAACATTTACAGCCGGAACCTACGTTCAAGAATACCAATACAAGAGTTTTCTACCAAACAATATTCGCGAAGCAGGTAACGTCTGGCATACATTTGACCTCGATCTGCTACTCGAAGACGCAGCGAGACTACTTGGCGAGCTGAACGCATATTCAACCTTAGTCCCCGACGTTGACTTCTTTATTCGGATGCATACATTCAAAGAAGCAACGGCGTCAAGCGCGATCGAAGGAACCCGAACTGAATTTGGCGAAGCTCTGTTAGAAGAAGACGAAATTGAGCCGGAAAAACGAGATGATTGGCTAGAGGTTCAAAACTATACCAAGGCCATGAACTATGCGCTAGGCAGTCTCGAAAAACTCCCGCTAACAATGCGGCTGCTCAATGAAACCCATCGCATCTTAATGGCAGGTGCTCGAGGAGAGAATCGATTTCCCGGCGAGGTCCGCCGCAGTCAAAACTGGATCGGTGGTGCCACCATTACGGACGCCTACTTTGTGCCGCCTTCATCTGAAAGGGTTCCTGAGTTATTGTCCGATCTTGAAAAGTTTTGGCACGATGATTCGCCGTCAATTCCTCACCTAATAAAGATCGGACTTAGCCATTATCAATTCGAGACCATTCACCCGTATCTCGACGGTAATGGGAGAATTGGCAGGTTACTAATTTCCCTTTATCTAGTTGATAAAGGCCTCCTCAAAAAGCCCGTTCTCTATATATCGGACTTCTTTGAACGAAACCGATCTAACTATTACGACGCACTAACGATGGTTCGAACTCAGAATGAGATCCAACATTGGCTTAAGTTTTTCTTGGTCGGAGTCAAACAAACGGCGACGAACAGCAAAGGGACATTTGAATCGATCATTTCGTTGAGGGCGAAGGCCGAACGTTTAGCTCTGCAGCTTGGAAAACGAGCAAGAAAAGCGACACAGCTTATCAATCACCTCTATTCGAAACCGATCATGACCCCAAGGAACATCGCCAAAGTTTTGAATGTAACGCCTCAATCCGCCAACTCACTTGCACGTGCATTCGAAGAACTTGGCATTTTCAGAGAAATGACCGGTTATAAGCGAAATCGCCTATATATTTTTCAGGAGTATGTAGATATCTTTACTTCTGGGATCAGATAATTAGGAATTCAGTTAGTTTTTAGGGAGGCGTCAGTCACTGTGCTCACTTTGCTCGCTATCGGTGTGATCGTGTGGTTGGTGTTCGGCTACTTTGGGTACGGCCGTTGGATCGCCGGACAATTTAGGCTCGATGATCGACGCGAGACCCCTGCGAATGTTGTCAATGACGGCGAAGACTTTGTTCCGACGCGCCCATTCTATCTATTTGGACAGCACTTTTCGGCGATCGCGGCCGCGGGCCCGATAGCCGGGCCTATAATCGCGTGCCTTGCTTTTGGCTGGCTGCCGTGTCTCGTGTGGATAGCTCTCGGGGTCGTACTGATCGGGGCGGTGCACGATTTCTCGGCGTTGACATCGTCGGTACGCCACGGGGCACAGTCGATAGCAGAGATCACTCGCGATAAGCTCGGCGGCAAGGCAGGCCGCGCTCTAATGGCGTTCATTTGGATCGCGTTGGTCTATGTCTGCGTCGCTTTCACGGACATTACGGCTGGAACCTTTGTCGCAGGTGACGAGGCGCTGGTCGGTGAGACGAGCTTTGATCCGGGCGGAGCGGTCGCGATGGCGAGCCTTCTCTATCTGGGCCTTTCGGTGCTGCTCGGGCTTGTCGAACGGTATCTCAAACCTCCGCTCTGGCTCTCTACTGTTATCTTTGTCCCGGCGACATTTGCGTTGGCGTACGTTGGAACGATGTATTCCCACGTTCTGGTATTCAGCCATCAGACGTGGGCAGTGCTTATCGTGCTGTACTGCATAGTGGCTTCGCTGATGCCGGTATGGTCGCTGCTCCAGCCGCGAGGATATCTCGGCGGATTCGTTCTCTACTCCGCGATCGCGGTCGGCGTGATCGGTATCTTCTTTGGAGGATACGAGATAAGGCAGCCTGCCTTCAGATCCTTTGACGTCGGCGGCATGACGGGGATGTTGTTTCCTTTCCTTTTCGTTACGATCGCATGCGGGGCATGCTCAGGATTTCACGGTTTGGTCTGTTCCGGTACGACGTCAAAACAGATCGACAAAGAATCGCATACCAAGCCCATCGGCTACGGCGGAATGCTCGCAGAGGGTTTTGTAGCATTCATCGCACTGGTCGTCGTTATGATCGCCTCGGGCGATTCGCTCGTCGGGCCGGACGGGCGAAACCTCTCGGCCGGCAAGATCTACGGCAACGGTATCGGCGAATTTTTGACGATATTGATCGGCAAGGAGAATCTGAAGTTCGCCGTCACATTCGGCGCAATGGCGTTCTCGACGTTCGTTTTTGACACTCTCGATGTGACGATGAGGTTGGGCCGATACCTTATTCAGGAACTGATCGGTATCCCGGGACGGATGGGCGCGCTGATCGGGACCCTCGTGACGGTCGCGCTTCCGTTGGCGCTGATATTCCTCGCTAAACCCGGCAGCTATGTTGAGTTCTGGACCTTGTTCGGTGCATCGAATCAGCTCCTGGCGGCCCTCACGCTCTTGTCGATCTCGGTCTGGCTATATAAGGCGCGTCGCCGGATAGCATTCACGTTGATACCGATGCTCTTTGTCCTGGTGATAACTTTGTGGGCGTTGGGGTCGATCGTTTACGGCAATATCCAGGCGACGACCGGCTTCGACATCAAGCTGATCAACGCCCTGATGTCCGCGGCATTGATCTGTCTTGCCATATTTCTTGTGGTGACAGGGCTGCTTCAGCTCAGGCGTCGCAGCGATGGGTCCGAGAACGCGGATCAGTTCTGACGTATCGCCGGAGCCTCGAGCGTTCGCGTAGTCGCATCGGTGACGCTGTTGACCGGTTCGAGATGCTCGGGCAATCGGGCCGTAGCCGGCGACGCGAGTTCATCATTAGGCGAAGCGGGCACCCGCGATCCGCCAAGCCTGTGATCGACAAGCTTTGTGACCTGGCGTACGAGCGAAACGCATATCCCGAAGATCGCGGCAAGGTACCCTAACGAGATCATTATCACGAACTGCGTCGGCACATCCTTGTCCAAAAGGATGGCGACGAGCCCAACCAGGATGCCGAGTCCTAATATCGCCACCAGGAATAAGGTGGTGAGAATGTTGTCCAACATCTTGCCCGGCATCCCGTCAATGTCGGTTTCCGGATGCAGCCGCTGGCCGCACCTGTTGCAGTATTTCAGATCGCCGCGGATCTCGGTCCCGCATTTTGAGCAATACATGCCGGTACCTCTAGTCTTTTCGACCAATCATGGTCGGGTTGATCTTCTCCTCAAGCCAATTCGTAAGGTCCTCGACCGACTCGATGTGTACAGGGTTGCCTCGCCACGCCTTTATTGCAAAAACGATCAGCATTATCGACGTTACGAGCAGAAAGATGACATTGCCGATACTCGCGATATCTGTGAACTTTCCTATACCGCCGAGGATCATCGTCACAAAGAAAACTGCGACATGAGCTGCCAGGCCCTGTGCCGCGTGAAATCTGATCTTGGCCTCGCTTCTCGGGAGCGCCAGCAGAAGCACGAGACCGGCAACAAGTCCTATATACCACGGCACATAGGGAACGGCAGTCAGCCATCGCTCCGGTAAGCCAAAAGGATCGACACGCCTGACCGCCGAGTCTTCCTGGATATTGGCCAACGCTTGCGGCCGAGACGTATCGGCCGGAGCGGAATAGAGCCGGATCGTCGGTTCCTCGGCAAAAGGGCGCGGCGGCGACGTTTTGGCACCGGCATTGATCCCCTTAGTCTCGGCGGCGCCATCTGAGAGCGAGGCGGTGGCGAACGCGGCTTCGGCCTCGGCCTTTACACGCTCCGGGAAATCCGGATCCAGGGGATTTGTGTCATATTTTGACGGCATTGTCTTCCGGAATCATTACGATAATAGCACCGATACGGTTCAAGGAAATCCGCGCTAACTCCGTTGCGCGGAATATATGCTTCCTATTGTTCTTCGAACAAAAGCGTTATCATCCTTTCATACGTTTTGAGCATCGAACCAAAATTGAACGTTTAGGTTCGGATCAGGCTACAAGAGATCATGATGAGCAGAGCATTATTTGTCATATTACTCGGTGCCGCCGCGGCGTCGATCGCAACGGCACAATTCCCGCAGATGCAGAGGGCACGCGAGAAGATGGAAGCTTCGGAGCGGGCGAACAGCGATCCGGCCAATAAAGCACCGCAGCCGCCGGCGTTCAAGACAAATGTCGATGTCCAGATGGTCCTTTCCAAGCAGAGCGTCAAGACCTTTGCCGAAGCTAAGGCCGTGCCGGTCTCTCGTGTCGTTGACGGCGATCAGATCTGGCTGTATCTGAAGTTTACGGGCGGCCTCGGCCGATATGTTCACCGTGTAACGGATTCGACCAGCGACGAGCGATACCTGCTTTATATCGAGATCGGGCCGCAGAGCGACATGTTAGCCAAGAACTATGTCACTATGTCTTTCGCAAAGGAAGATCTCGAGCTCACGGAATTGAAGGTGGACCTCACGACCGGCATTCCGGGGCGAAACAGGTCGATCCCGCTCTTTGTTAGGAATGCAGCTAATGCGCAGCCCGCTGTCGCGACCAACGAGATCAGGCTGACCGCGGCACCGGCAATGCCACGAGCGGCCGCCAACTACCTGGCCCGCACGCCGCTCGTCGTCGATCTGTCAAAGGGATTCGCGCGTTACCCAAGGATGTTGGCCGAATACAGCATCACGTATCTGCGCGGTTCGATGGACAAGTCCAAGCTGCCGATACCGGGCAAGTTCTTCGATGCCGGCATAAAAGCGAAACTTGAATCAACATTGCGCGATCAAGGCATCGAGCCGACGAAGATCTATTTTTCGGGTGATGATTGGGTCGAATACAGCGACCAGCCTATGATGGTCAAACAATACCGTGCGGCGTATGCAGTGTTCACATACGAGCGCGACGGCAAGTGCTTGTATGGCGTGGCCGAGGCGGTGGAATCGTTCGATCCTATGCTGAATCGATTCGGGGCATCGAGTCTCAATATCGAGCAGGACCTGATCACAGCCTGCGTCGCGACAAATTAAGCCGGATCACGGTTTGACCGCGTACATCTCGAGCTTTGCTCCCGGGATCTCATCCGGGACATAGACCGCGACAACCTTTGAGCCTCTGATCCCGTCCCAGTACGGACCCGCAGTATCGAGTTGAAAATACTTGAAGCCGATGCGGGCCGGTATCGGCGCCGGCGGCGGATTGGCGTGGGTCAGTATCACGCCCGGCAGTGCAGAACCTATTACCGTATCGACCACATCGCGGGAAGCGATCTTGACCACACGCGGCACGCCTTCGATCACCTTCACCTCTGAGAGCTGAGAGCGGACCGCGAGATAGAACGAAGCGTCCTTGAGCAATCTCTCGTCCTCGACGCGGCCAACATACAGAGTGTCTCGCGTCTTTTCCAGCGGGATCGGGACGCATCGGCTAGGTATCACCGTATCGAGCAGGTCTCGCAGCATTGCGCTCAGGCTGCTGAACGTAAGGTAGAGATCATCGTGATCGTATTTGACGATATCCCTCGGGTGATGCTCGGTCGAGAATGTCGTAAGTTTGCCCGCCAAGCCGGCAAGCTCGAGATAGAGGCGTTCCGGATGAACCAGCGGCGAATGGAAATAGTGCGTTATCGCAGGAATGGCCGAGTTCACAGTATGCAGTAGCCAAAAGACGCCCGTGTCGGACGTAGTGAAATCGGCAAGGCCGGCCTGACGCTGCCGACGCTGTTCGCCTAGGCTGCCGCTCTTGGCAACCAGGATCTCGACGAACTGCCGAAGCATACTCTCGAGCCACGAGTTCGCACTTACGTTGAGAACCGGCGGTATGTATTCGTCAATGAGCCTGAGCTGCCCGGTCGGTGTACGGCCCAATTCGGCGATCTTTAAGGTCGTAAAACCGTCGCGCAGTTCATCGTCAAAAATTATGCGCAGATTCGATCGTGCATATGCTATCGGCTGCTCATTAGTGCCGCTGGTCTCGTCGCGGACCATCGAGCCTTCCTGGAGATAGCGGAGGTTCGGGTCGGCCTTTGCCCCGTTCGCCTGAAAGTTGGCCTCGCCGTTCTTTTTGGCCGGTATCGCGAGGTGTACCCCGAGTCTTTCAGCTTCGGCTTTGAAATGATCCGCCACCGGACGCATATCGGGCACGCCTTCGGCGTCGGGCACGTTCACGTACAAACCGTCGGGCATTACCCCGCGGCAATTTGTAAGCTGAAAATTCCCATTCGCGATCGCTTCGGTATTGATCTGGATGTGCAGCAGTCCGTACTCGAATGGCGCTACGGATCGGATTCGGGACTGGAGCAGCTCCTCGTGGTAATTATCCCATTGCTGGAAATGCTGCGGCGTCAGCAGCATTCCTTCGTTCCATACTATCTTTCGATAACGGCTCATATGCAGGGGTCCCGGTAAATAGTAAACCGCCTTTGCGAATTAGTAAAAGCCTCTGTAGCCGCTCGGCTCAATCTAGCATCGACGGACGCTCGGCTGCCTCCGAGGTTTCCGGTATCGTCGTGTTGGCCAATTCGCCGAATAGATCCGCGGCCCACCGCTCGCCGCTTTTCTCCTCGAAGTCATCCGCGTGACGCTCTACAAAATCGAGCGCCTCGATCAGCATAAGCGAAGAGATGCCTTCAGTATTGGCGGTACGGCCGACCTTGAGCATTGCCTTTGAGGGTTTCAAGAAAATAGGCACCCTGCGTATAGACTCAGGGGACGGCGAAGAGCAATTGGCGGCCGGGGAAGTCACTAGATATTCCCTGCAGATAAGAGGCCGGTCGGGGTGGATCGAACACGATTCATCTTCGAGGAACGGACACGCAATGTTCTCGTGAAAGTAGCTCAATACGGTATCCATGAACTGCTTTGGCGAGAAATCAGCTTCGTCGGCATGCGACATATCCTTCAGGCCGACGAGCTTGTCGAACCAGGCTATCTTTCTAAAATGTTCAAGCGCGGCCGCAAATCGGCGCCGGACCTCGGTTCGTCGCGGCTCGGGCATCTCATTCACGATCTCAGCCAAGTGGTATGCCTCGACCTCAGAAATGGGTACCGCCTGTCGGCAGCAGGCTCCGCAGCCGGCTTTGCAGGACACGGCGAGGCCTTCGGATTCGACAGTTGAGGCGCACATGTCCACTACGGCGCTGGTCATCTGCTGAAAAATGGGGAGCATTCGCTGCGGCTTGACCGGAAAGGCCGGGACGGTCAACTCCATCTCGACCGGTTCGCCTGAGATGCTTAGTACTACGCTGCCTGTGACCCAATCCTGTTCGATCATATGTTTAGAATGCGGCCGGTTCAGAGCTTATGCCGAATGCGCGCGGGTCCTGCATGATAGCTCCGACGGCCAGGAATCGAAGCGCAAGCTCGAATTGAGGCTCAGTTATCTTGCCGACGCGGCGAAGGTACCATATCGTGCGGATCTCGCGGACCGAAACAGATTCGCGTGTAGATAGGTCCTGGAGCATATTTCGCATTCGCATTGTGTCGCCCGCCGCCGCCTGGTCATAAGCTGCCATCATCAAAAGGCAGTCGTCGCCGAGTTCATTACCGACCTGGATCGCGAGCTTGTTCAGCACCGGGGCCATTGACCGCGCGGTCGCGACCACGTCGCCTTGCGCACCGTTCAGCTTGGCGAGTGCTGCCGCGGCAAGCATATCAGGTTTTATGCCGTTTGCTGACGCGATCGATCTGAATTCGCCCGCTGATCGACGGACCGCAGCTAGCGAAGCAGCAGTGCCGGACGAAGAGGCCAACGCTTTGACCTTTGCGGCGGCTAGTTTCGCCTGTTCTCCGGTAATAAAGGCTCTCGGGTCATTTCTCGCAGCTTTCTTTAGGAATGCCGTGGCGTTCTTTTCAACGGCTGCTTCCGCGCCGTCTTGAGTTACCGATGTCGAACCGACGTTCCCATCGATGTTAGCTGCAATAGGTGTGGCGTTCGCCCGCGGCGAATTGACCGGTCTCGGCGTTGGGTCGCGGTCCGGATCCGGCGTATCCGCCGGGAGGTCGATGTCCGTTCGATTTGATCTTACACCGGGCGTGCCGCGAACAAAGAAGATGTATCCGCCGATCACGGCGAGCAGCAGCAGAGCGGCAACGGGGGCACCTATAAACAACGGAAGCATTGAAGCGCCGTCCGAGGCAGAAGGATCTTGAACCGGTGCCGCCGGCTCGCTAAGCGGCGGAGATGTTGGGGCATCCGTTGGGCCGGGATCACCGGGCTCATCGGAACCGAGGTCGATGGCAATGCCTGCCTCTGATCCGCCAAAGCTCAATCGGTCGCCGTCGTTGACCACAGCGGAGCCGGTCAGAGCAAAGCCGTTCAATTCAGTTCCGTTGCTGGAGCCGAGATCGTTTATCCGGACCGACCGGTCGTCGATCTCAAGCTCGGCATGTTCACGAGACAGACGCGGGTCCGCGATCGTTATGTCGCAGGCCGAGTGACGGCCGATGACATATCTGCCTGGGCCGAGTTTGACCGAGCGTCGTCCCGCGTCGGGATCATCGAAACTAAATTGCACCTCGATCATTTTGTCAGCGTGTATAGGTCGAAAGCGGCTTGAGGTCGAGGCCGAAATCCTGCGGATTCTCGCCAATGATCGCCGCGGCGAAAAACTTCGGGACGTATTTGAAGTTCTCGGCCTGAAATTGTTTGGACAAGAGTTCGCCTTTGGATATCAGTGTCCAAAAATCGCGCGGCAGGCCGCTGCCTGAGGAGAGGGCTTTCTCGAGATTCGAGCTCAATCCGCCCTCGCCGCTGTTATAGCTGCCGATCGCAAGCGGAACGCTTGCCGGCCCCGTCCCATACCTTGCGACGAGAGCTTTCATATACGATGCGGCGGCCCGAGCCGCCGGCTCCGGTTCACACCGTTCGTCGGGATTCGAAGGCGAAGCGCCGGAAACCGTCTTCAATCCGTGAAGCTCGCCGGTCGCCTTGGTGAACTGGAACATACCCAACGGGCCAGTCGGGCTCTGCA
>JAHBSM010000002.1 GCA_019639115.1 Acidobacteriota bacterium
CACTTTATGCACTCTCCGAAGAGAGCTTTAATCGTTCGACTTGCATGTCTGAGGCACGCCGCCAGCGTTGATTCTGAGCCAGGATCAAACTCTCGTTGATTTCCTAGTTCATTTGTTTAGCGACGAGAAATTCATCCCGTCGTCCCGGTGGGTTACACCGAGATTCGAATTAACACATGGACACGCATATCTAGTTTTCAAATATCAACTTCACGACCCCGACCTCTCCGTCGAGGCGAAATTCCTGATTATACAGAACCAAATCAGGATGTCAACCGCCGTGTGAACATTTTCTCACTTTTTCGTGAGAGGCCCATCGGACCGTTCTCATCGGCAATCAACAATATTGCGACAAAGTCGCTCTGTTGTCAAATCGAAAGGGCAAGAATTTAACCGGAAAGAAAATTAGGCTGCAGAACTGTTGGTTTGGAGCGGGCGACGAGGCTCGAACTCGCAACTTTCAGCTTGGGAAGCTGACACTCTACCATTGAGTTACGCCCGCATATTCTGCTTCCAACGACGCGCAATATGCCACAGTTCCCGATTCATTTCAAGACCCGAACACCGCGAATTGCGTTACAATCTAACGATCGACAATGGACCAAGATACAGCCGAAGCCTATAACTCGCTCCCCTACCCGGGCTACACTTTCCCGCAGACGCATCCTGACCGCATCACGACGCTGGCTCGGCTGCACGGCATATATGCCGCGGAGCCGGACAACTGCCGCGTGCTGGAGCTTGGATGCGGTGACGGGTCCAACCTGCTCTCGTTCGCCTGCGCCTTGCCCCGATCCGAGTTCCTCGGCATAGATCTCTCATCGGTTCATATCGACGAGGCGAAGGCCGCCTCTTCGCTTCTCGGGGTCTCGAATGTGGAATTCGTCTGCGCGGATATTACGGAATTAGACATAGCGGGCCTGGGGAGCTTTGACCACATCATTGCTCACGGACTTTTCTCCTGGATCCCGGAGCCCGTCAGAGATGCCGTCCTTCGTATATATTCACAATGCTTAGGCCCGAACGGCATCGGCTACATAAGTTTTAACGCCTATCCGGGCTGCCGGATACGCGAGGTCACGAGAGACCTGATGCTGCGATTCGCGAGTCCGGTCTCGGCGCCGCTTGAAAAGGTAAAGGCCGCGATCAATGAACTCGAACATCTGGCCGCTGCCGCACCGCGAGACGGATGGCTGGCCCGCGTACTCGACTCCGAGCTCCCGCAGATCCGAGGCCGGAGCCTCGAGAATGTGTTTCACGATGATCTTGGTATCTTCAATCAACCGTTCTATTTTGACGAATTCTGCGAGAGACTCGATGCGTTCGGGCTCGAATACGTCTGCGAAAGCGACGCCACTGCATCGTCGATCGCCGATCTCGGCCCGGACGCGAGAAAGCTCATCGCGGGTTGCAGTTCCAGGACCGAGCAGGAGCAGATGATCGACATACTGCGGTTCCGACGGTTCCGGAGCTCGCTTATCTGCAGAAAAGGAGTATTTCCCGACCCGCCGGTCACGCGGCCGTTGATCTCGGATTTCCTGCTCTCGTCAAAGGTAAGGCACGATCAGGCATCGAGCGTTGCGGATGCTGCCCCTGTCAGATTCACAGCCTCAGGCGAGGCGTCATTCACCATCAACCATCCGCTTACAAAAGCAGTGCTCGCCATTCTCGGCCGTTCGTGGTCGCGTACATTCGAATTTAACAAAGCTCTAGCCGAAGCCCAGCAATTGCTTGATGAAGAGATCTCGCCGAGCGATGTCGATCTACTGCAAAATAATCTCGCAGCGCTTCACGATGCAGGATTCGTAAAGCTGCATACGCACGCCCCGAGCATTCAGTGGTCGCCGGCCGGTTCCCCCACCGTCAGCCGATTTGCCCGATGGCAGGCGGCTCGCGGCAGCAAAGCGATCACAACATTGTCGGGACTTAACCTCGAACCGGAGAATGATGAGACACGGTCGTTGATCGAGTGGTTCGACGGGAGCCGAACCATGGATGAAGTGGCAGAAATGCTGCTCGAGCAACGCCTATCGAAAGGCATTCCGGCCGCGCGAGAGTCGATCTTTGAAGAGCTTCAAAGAAATGTCGAACAAATGGCCGCTGCCGGCCTATTCTCCCGCTGATGACTTGCGTTTGGCCTCTATTAGCAGATCGATGACCTCGCGGACCGCTCCTCGGCCGCCTTCAGAGTCCGTTACGACGTCAGCGGCGGCCTTGACACTCTTGTGAGCATCCGCGACGGCAAACGACAACCCGACGAACGGGAACGCCGCCGAATCCGGCGTATCGTCGCCTACAAAGGCCGTTACAGATGCTTCGACGCCCGCCATCTCAAGCAGTTCGGCGAACGCTGCGGCCTTGTCGTTCCTGCCCTGGATGACGAACTCTACGCCAAGCTGTCCTGCACGCATCTCGACTATCGGCGACTTGCGGCCTGAGATGATCGCACTGCGGTAACCCGCACGATGCCATTCGACTAGTCCCTGGCCGTCGCGGGCGTGAAAGACCTTCAGTTCCTCTCCCGATTGCCCGAAATACAAACGGCCGTCCGTCAGGACCCCGTCGCAGTCCATCACGAGAAGCTCGACCTTCGAGGCCTTTTCCAAAAGTTCGCCTTTAAGTTCCATTAAAGCTCGCCCGCATTCGTCGCACGGTCACGCCCGGATATTTGCCCGTGGCCTTGACCACTTTTAGGAAAGCGTTGGCATCGGCCAGAGTTCGGCCTGCATACACACCGATCAGCGCAGTCTTGTTGGCGGTCGGACTGTAATACAAAGTGCCCGCATCCACGCAGTTCTGAGCAAAGACCTTATTATTCGGGAACAGCCCCTGAATGCTTAAACGTTCGGCCTCCTTGAAGGTCGGTTTTTCGCAATCGCCCCAGTCGCTGAGTTTTTTGCTCTTTAGGACAATGCCGTAGAAGTATTCCGAAACGCCGATCGTAAAATTGCGGCCGACATCGAACGGAAGATCCCAAGGCTCAAAAGTGGCCGCCGTTTTGCATTTGACCGTCGGGTCTCCGCAGACCCGCCCTGCAGCCGGCCGTCGCTTTTGCGCGTTGACATCCGACGCCGCGCAAAGCAATGCTAGAAACGTGAACAACAAAACAAGATATCGCATTTGCCCTCCTATCGATGAACTCATCATCGAACCTCAAAGATATCGACGTTCAGCAGTCTCCAGCCCGCCGAGGATCGGACGAGCCTGAAAACGACGAGGCCGCTTTCGTCATCTTTATTCAGCATTTTGATGTTGATATTCGCTTCGACGAGTATCGTGTTCTGATCGATCCGATCGACCTGGCGAACGGTCGTTTGCCATTTTTCTGTCGAGCCTGCGAGGCCTGCGGCGAACTTGACGGCCTCGCCGGGTATCACCAGGGCATCGATGTCGGCTTTTCGGTTTGAAGATGCCGCCTTATCAAACGCCGCGAAATAAGCCGTGACATCGGCATCCGGCTTTGCAGCGGACCCGATCTTGTTCCTGATCTGCCGCGCGGCAAAGCTCGCTCCGTATTCAGCATCGATCGCGATCGCGAGTTCGGCATAACGTATCGCGTCCGTTGTCCTGCCACGCTTTTGCGCTATCTCGGCCAAGCCGACCATCGCCCACGCGGTGCTTCGTGCCGCAGGCAGTTTTTCTTTTAGAACCGCCTCCATCTCCAGCTCTGCATCGGCATCGCGGCCTAACGCTATCAGCGAGCGGCCCAGGAGTACCCGCACTTCGTCGAAACGCGGAAGATCGACCAGCACGGCACGGGCAGCCTTCTCTGCTCCGGCATGGTCCTGACGGTCAAATGGCCGCTTTACACCAAGCAGCGGATCACCTTCTCCCAGGTCGCGAGGAGCTGTATCGTCGAAATATTCAGTCTGCGGATAGTATTTGTCGGTGTCGATCTCGGCCTTTAACGGCTTTTCGCCAGTCTGGAATGTGACCTCGCCGAAGCTCTGCGCACGGATCGTCACGGGTGCGTCCAGTGTCTTGCCGCCCACGGTCCAGAGTCTGACGTTGACGGTGGCGTCGATGCTGCCCGAGTTCCTGAGGTTCACGGTCACGCCCGATCCGCTTTGCTGCGGTATCCCCGCAAGCAGATTCATATCAGTCGTCTTGTCGAGCAGGTTGTCAAAGATATCCTTCTCTGCTGAGAATGCCGCCCTCAGATCCGCCAGCGTCAACGTCCCGTTCGCCGAGTTCGCTTTTAGTATTTCTTTGAGCCGCTGCTCGCCCTGGCCCCTTGCAACCAACCGCCACAGCATCGCACCTTTATTAGCGACCTGGCCGAAATAGAAATCGTCTATCGGTGACGAGATACCCATCGGCGTGTCGCGTCTCGATACCGCCAAGTACGCGCTTCGCTGTCGCGTACGCTCGACGGCGGACACTTCGGCGCCGTATTTTTGCTCGATAAAACGTGTCGCGATATATCGCGTAAGCCCCTCTGAGACCACGCCGAACCCGTCTCCCGACGCCGTAATGCTGCCGCCAAGCCAGATACGAACGGCGGCTTCGGCGATGTTCATCGCTGTCTGAGAATCGACACCCGGGCGGCGGAACACAGCCTCATCCACAAGGACGACACCGCCGCCGGCGAAACCGGCCCCGCGTCTGACCGCAACTATCTTTAGCGGATCCGTCGGCTCTTTGCCGAGATATGCAGCCGCGAACGAACGAGCCTCAACGAACATGGCCCCAAGCTCCGACGCACGCTTCGCCGCCTCGGGCCCTGCTCCCTTTGGAACGAACACTGACGCGCCTGAGGCGTCGATCTTGTCCCAGACACCTGTGACAATAAATGGCTGACCGGCTACCTTTTGTTCTACGCCCGTGGTCGTCGCGTCGCCTGCTGAGACCGCCGTTTGGCCCGCTGGCGGCGTCATTCTGATCGTGAACGGAGCGGTGTCGTTGCCACGTGCAAAATACCAACTCGTCGGTGTCGGATACCAAGCCGACAAAGGCAGGAACTGCGCTCCAAGCGATGAGACCGATGCTAGCGGGCCATTTTCCTTAACGGACAATTTGTAAGCGACATTTACCTCGATCGCTCCTCCCGACGGTACCGACGGGATGCGGAGCACGATACGCTGGAGCGAACGGCCGCCGAACTTCTCGTCCGACCTACTGAAATCGACCTTTGAGCCTCCGACCGTTACGGAGCCGACCTCGGCCTGCGGGCTTATGCGCAGCGTCAGAGTGGACGCCGGCCCGGCTGAAACGTTCCTGAGCGCGAGGCCCGCATTTATTTCGACCGTCCGAACTGTATCAGTTTGCGGAAGAGTTACATTCAGGTCATATGAACGCACCTGCCACACCATTCCGCTTGGCGACTGGGCTGCGGCGGCTAAGGCCGCAGACAACAAAACGGCTGCTAGAATAATCGGTCTTTTCATCGATCGTTTATGGTCCTATTCCGACAGAGAGGCCTCGAAATCTTCGGGGAGTTTGATCTTGCCTTTCTCAAAGTAGGTCTTAACTCCGCTGTCTTCAATATGATAGACGTTAAAATTATCTCGTACGAGGTCCACAAAAATATAATAGTTGTTGGCTCCGCAGTTATGCGCCTGACAAGCCTGGGCCTTTAGGATCCCCGATCTGATCTCGATCGGCGTCTCAACATTGAAATTCTTCTTGAGATCTGCGAAGTCCTTGCCCAACAGTGACGAAAGCCTGGCACGTACATCGGCATTCTCAATGAACTTGACCTCGTAGGGATACTTTCCCTTCCACTTTTTGAGCGTATCGACGAGCGCCGGTTTGTCGGGCGTCGCGGCCTGGGACGGGGACGGAGCCGGACTCGAGACCGTAGGCGTCGGCGTCGCGGTCTTATTATCGTTGGTCGTCACGAACCTCGAGAGGCTGCAGCCTAATGAAGCGAAAATCAGGATGATCACGGCTACCAAGGCATTTCTCATGGATGGCCTCCCTAAGTGTTTGCGATCTCGTGTATCTGAATTAGTTTGCCGATCAGCGGCTTGAGCCTCTCGATCGGAAGCTGGTTCGGCCCGTCACTCGGTGCATTCGACGGGTCGTTGTGTACTTCCATGAAAACAGCATCGACCCCGCAAGCGACACCCGAGCGTGCGAGGTGTTCGATGTATTGTCCCTGCCCGTCAGTTGCTTTTCCGAGTCCGCCGGGCAGCTGCAGGCTATGCGTCACGTCAAACACGACGGGGACGCCAAAGGACCTCATCACCGGAAATGTCCGCATATCGACCACGAGATTGTTGTAGCCGAAGCTTGTGCCCCGTTCGGTCAAAAGTATCTTGTCGCAACCGGCTGCGCTGAGTTTATCGACGATGTTCTTCGCATCCCAGGGCGCAAGAAACTGACCTTTTTTGACATTTACCGCACGGCCGGTCTCCGCCGCAGCTACCAACAGATCCGTCTGGCGGCACAGGAATGCAGGAATTTGAAGTATGTCGGCCACCGCGGCGGCCTTCTCTGCCTGCCACGGCTCGTGGATGTCCGTGATAACTGGCAATCCGAATTCGTCCTTTATACGTGCAAGCACATCGAGTCCGAACTCCATGCCATCGCCGCGAAAGCTGTCGATGGAGCTCCGATTTGCCTTGTCAAAAGACGATTTGTAAACGAACTTGACGCCAAGCGACTCGCATATCTCCTTTATCGAGCCGGCCATCGAACGTGCGTGCTCGATCGATTCAACAACGCACGGCCCGAGTATGAATGACAGAGAACCGTCGCCAAAAGGAACTCCCGAGACATCGAATTGTGAATTTTGCCCCATTATCTTGCCGTTATACTAAATGATAGCAGGCAACGCCTAAAAACGCCGCAGCCGACAGGCTCGGCGGCTATCTGACGCCGAATGTAAGCGTCGCCCAGAAGCTATCCCAATCCGCGTCCTTGCACATACGCTCGCATCGCTGCATATGCACGAGTCGGATCAGCCAGGTGCCTTTTGCATCGAGCTTGATCACCACAGTGCCGTCCGAGTCGGTGACCAATTTCTGCGAATCAGACTGGCCACCCGTCCGGCGGTCAACGAAAACGGCCTTGTTTCGCAGCGGCCGCCCTGCGAACAGAACCTGAAACTTAAGTCTGTCGCCGACCCGCTTTGCGTATGGATTGTCCTGAGGCACGATCTCGAGCCTGGCATTGGTTTGCTTCTTTGGCGAAGCGTCGAGCTCGGTGCCTACCTGAAGAATCGTCTTAAGGTATCTGCTGTATCGCTCGCGGCCGGGCATATCTGATTCGCCGAGTCGTTTCCGTTCAGCGATGATCTCCTCTAGGCCTTCTTCGCGAAGGTACGCCTCGAACTTGTCCGCATCGATCTCGATCAGCGTGGCGTTCCTCGCCATCGAGAAAAGATATGTGCCTTCGGCATCGCCTGCGAATCGAAGTATCGGCCCGGCGTCGCGTTCGGCAAGCGTCCTGAGGTCAAAGACGCCGAATCGCGACAGCACTTCAAATGAATCCGTCTTCTGCGGAAGATAAGGCTTCTCTTCTCTATTGCTGAGCCCTTCGCCGAGATACATATAAATGGCCGTCTTACTGCCCGGCCGGACAAAGAATGTCTCGGGCTCCATCCACAGGTCATGCGCTGCAGCCGAAAATGTAATGAACGTGATCGCGATGATCGCAGATACGGCTTTCATACGTCTGCGGCCTTTTCGAACGAGCCCGCTTCGTCCTGATCCGTGATCTCGACACGCTCCGGAAGCTCCATTTGTTTGTCGGCAGTCACGTCGTGCTCGAGATTTTCGCTGCGGAGCCGATTCTCCCAAGCCGCCCTGACGAAACCATCAAAGAGCGGATGAGCGGAAAGCGGTTTCGAACGGTACTCGGGATGGAATTGACAGGCGACGAAATACGGATGCGTCTCGCGCGGCAGCTCGATCATCTCGACGAATTTCCCATCAGGCGATATACCGCTGAAAACGAGTCCTTCGCGTTCGAGTGCGTCCCTGAATTCGGGATTGAATTCGTAGCGGTGCCTATGGCGTTCGGCGATCGCGGCGGCACCGCCGTAAACGCTCGATGCCAGCGACCCGGGCTTCAACTCGCAATCCCATGACCCGAGCCGCATCGTGCCGCCATACTCTTCTACGTTGACGAGGTCTCGCAGCTTGAATATCACCGGGAAAGGCGTTTCTTCGTTAAACTCGGTCGAATCTGCGTCCTTGAAGCCGCACACGTTGCGTGCGAATTCGATACACGCGGTCTGCATCCCCAGGCAGATGCCGAAATACGGTGTCCCGGACCGGCGAGCGTATTTGATGGCACGTAGCATTCCGGCAATGCCGCGTTTGCCAAATCCGCCGGGGACGAGGATCGCGTCGTAATCATTAAGCTCGGCCTCGTAGCCGTCCTTCATCAGATTCTCTGACTCGATCCAATCCACATTTACGCGAAGATCGTTTGCGACGCCGGCGTGGGTCAGCGCCTCGCGAAGCGATTTGTACGAGTCCTCGAGCTCGACGTATTTTCCGACGATACCGATCTTGACCGAGCCGGCAGACGGCATTTTGATGGTCGCGACCAATTCGCGCCACGCCTTAAGGTCGGCATTTGGGAAATTCTCGCTCAGCCCGAGGTCGCTAACGATCAGATCGTCCAATCCCTGCTCGTGAAATGCCAGCGGCACTTCGTAGATCGTATCGACGTCGAGTGCCGAGATCACTGCGTTCTCCTGCACATTGCAGAAAAGCGCGATCTTTTTCCTCAGATCCACCGACAACGGAACCTCAGAGCGACACAGCAGGATGTCAGGTGCGATACCGATCTCTCTGAGCTCGCGGACCGAATGCTGCGTTGGTTTTGTCTTGAGTTCGCCGGCGGCCTTGATGTACGGGACGAGTGTGACGTGGACAAATATGGCGTTGCCGCGGCCCTCTTCGTTGCCCATTTGCCTGATGGCCTCAAGGAACGGCAGCGACTCAATGTCGCCGACCGTGCCGCCGATCTCTACGATCAGAACATCCGGCGAGTGCATCTCCGTCAGCTTGCGGACGGCAGCCTTGATCTCGTCCGTGATATGCGGGATCACCTGTATCGTCTTGCCCAAATAGTCGCCGCGTCGTTCCTTTTCGATGACGCTGAGATATATGCGGCCGCTCGTCCAATTGTTCGCCTGCGAGAGCTTCGCATTTGTAAACCTCTCGTAGTGGCCGAGATCGAGATCGGTCTCGGCGCCGTCGTCGGTCACGAACACCTCGCCGTGCTGGAAGGGTGACATCGTGCCCGGATCGACATTGATATAAGGGTCGAGCTTCATCATCTGGACGCTCAGCCCCCGGGATTCGAGAAGACAGCCTATCGAGCTGGCCGCAAGCCCTTTGCCGAGGCTGGATACTACGCCGCCCGTCACAAATATGTATTTGGTCATACGTCTTTCCTCGTTAGTATTCTGTTCCGTCGTCATTTGCCTTTCCCTCCCGCCGTTTCTTTCCGTATCTTCCTTCCTTCATTTGCGTTTGAACCTCTTGGCCGCGAGCCGCCTCCGGATTCAGCATTTCGTGCAGAGCGTTCATCGAAGCTCCCATCATCGTCGTACCTTCAGCCGCCTTTCGCTCAAAGTCCTCTGTCGTGCGTTCAACGGGCTTTGAGAGCGCCTTGAGCCCGAAATAGCCGCCCGCGGCGAGCAGCACGAGAAATATTGCTCCCGCAAGGTCTCCGCTCACTTGGCCTCCGTATCCCACGAATAAATGATCGTTTCCCTTACATCATCGCCGAAAATGTGCGAGCCGCGCCCCGAATCCCTGCCTCCCAATCGCTCGTAGAATCGCCTGAATGGACTGTTGACCGGCGTTTCGAGGCACAGAGTCCCTGCATTTGCCAGACACATTTCGAATAGCTGCCGGCCCGCTCCAAAGCCTTGATAATCCGGCAGGACGTAGATCGAATAGATCTGAGTTTCGGCCTCGACCTGTTCGAACATCCGACGCCCCCTATCTGCAAATCCGATCAGCAGGCCATCGGCCGTCCTGGCTGTGAACAGCCGATAATCAGCCCGCGAGAACCGTTCCAAAGCTTCTCTGGTACGGCGTTCGGGTTCGAGCGAATCAAGATATTCATCCGGATATATCCCGCGAAATGAACTCCGGACGGTCTCGATATAAACATTAGCGGTCTCCGCTGCGTCGGCTTCAGTCCCCTCGCCGAACGTGAACGGCATTTGTTCGAGTTGGATGCGCACTCGCTCGAGGTCGCGTTCTGTATCGACGCCGATGGAACTCTCATTGACCTCCACGACGCGGATCTTTGCACCATATTCGAGGGCTCTGAGCTGTTCGAGCATTTCGGTCTGTTCTAACGCGGTCCGCGGCAGATCCGCGTACTCAAGCAGAAATTCACGTCGGTAAACATATAGGCCGGTATGCTTCTTGAACAACCGCAGCAGGTCAGGTTCGCCCTTCAGTGCACCGCTTAGGTCGCCTCCCCAACGCAGTGCCGCTTCTCTCGGAAACGGGATCGGCGATCGCGAAAAATACACCGCATACCCGGCGTCGCTTACGACGACCTTTACCACATTCGGATCCAGTAACTCCGTATTGACGCTTCGTATCGGTTCGCACGTTGTTGCCATCTGTGCGGCGGGATCATCCAGCAAGGCCGTAACGGCCGCATCGATGGTCGCGGCAGCGATAAGCGGTTCATCACCCTGCACGTTGACTATGACCGAATCTTCCGCTAGTCCTTTCGCAACCTCGGCAAGGCGGTCGCTGCCCGA
Organism: Acidobacteriota bacterium; assembly: GCA_019639115.1. Classification (GTDB taxonomy): domain Bacteria; phylum Acidobacteriota; class Blastocatellia; order Pyrinomonadales; family Pyrinomonadaceae; genus OLB17. The sequence goes on from JAHBSM010000002.1 coordinate 10,691, forward strand.
TTGATGTTCTGTGGATGTCATGACCGCTTCGCCGCCGTAGGCTGCGACTACTTCGCGGATGCGTTCGTTGTCTGTCGCGACAATGACGCGTGCGACCGTCTTCGATCGACGGACGCGGTCGAGCGTGTGAAGTATCATCGGCTTGCCGGCGATCGTGCGCAACAGTTTCCCGCTCAGCCTCGTCGAGGCATAACGAGCCGGAATGATCGCTATCACCGATTTTTGGGGGAATTCCCGAGGTTGCTCCACGGGATTTTAGACTATCGCGCATCCGAGCAAATAGCAAAGTCCGATCTGTTAAATTTGTCGCCGGTCGGACCTATCCTATACACTCGAATGAATGCAAATAGCCGACCAGGACCCGATCCCGACAGTGCAGGTAGCCGACGCGGACGCCGCTTCGTCCGTCATCACGCCTGATTCACCTCCGTGGAACTTGGTAACAGGATTTCTGGTTTGGGTGGCAAGCGTGGCCGCGATCTTCGTATTTCCGCTTTTGGTCATGATCCCGTATTTTCTGATCACGCGCGAGGCTATGCCCGATGACCCTTCGAACGACAGCCGCGTGATACTGCTCAGTCTGATCGGGGTGATCCCGGCCCATATATTCACTCTTATTGTGGCATGGCCCGTCGTCACCGGCGGGCGCGGGCTGGACCCAAAGAAGACGTTGGGCTTCAACTTCGGCGCGGTCCGCTGGTGGATGCTTCCGCTGGTCGCGGCCGCATTCTTTGCCTTGGCATATGGCGTGACAGCGATCTTTCCGGAGCAGGACAACGATGTGCTCCGCATCATCCGAAGCTCGCGAACCGCAGCCGTTGTCCTCGCATTTGTAGCGACCTTTTTTGCACCCGTGGTCGAAGAGGTCGTTTATCGCGGAATCCTCTATTCGGCTCTGTTAAAGAAGGCAGGCACGACCGTCGCCGTGATCTTGGTGACCTTGATGTTCGCCGGTATCCATTACCCGCAGTATTGGGGCAGTCCCGGTTCGATCATCCTGATCACTCTGCTTAGTTTGATACTTACACTTACACGGACAGTAAGCGGGAATCTGCTGCCGTGTATCGTGCTCCACCTGATCTTCAACGGAGTCCAGGCCGTTTCGATCATTGCCGCCGTCATTAGCGGCGAAGACATCTCGGCTCCGGTCGATTCACTTCAGGGCCTGTTTCGGTAACAAATAGAAAGGCCCGCCGGGCGTCGTGCCCGACAGGCCTGATCCATTCAAAGCCGTCGCCCGGATATCGGCGCCTACGGGCCTTTCCCGGACTTTGCACCCGTATCCGATGACGACGGAGGCGGCGGCGGAGGCGGTGAAGGCGGAGGCGTATAGACCGGTACGCTAGAACGCGTTCCTTCGCTCGATCCATAGGAGCTTGACGGCGAGTTCGTATTGGTTATTCCGCGGCCGCCGCCAAAGATGTTTCCGCCGCTGCTGCCCGTCTGTTCCATTCTGACGAACGGAGGTACCGGGCTTCTGTCGCCGGCAGTTGCGAGCGGGGTGACCTGCCCGCCGCCGCCTGTTCCGCCGGTTCCGCCCGAGCCGCCAGAACCGCCCGAGCCACCAGAATTCGGGGGATACCACGTCGGATTGGAATACCACCACGGGATATCGTTATACCACCAGAGGCCGTTCGAGAGTGAGTACCCGAAAGGAGTACGCCAGCCTCGGCCGTACGGCAGGAAGTACCAGCGATTCACCCGCGGATCAAAAACCCAGACGCCGACCGAGTCAAAGAAATTCCAGGTTCCGGCGTTGTATGCCGCGATCAGCGCGTCGTTGACCTTGCGATTCTTTAGCGATGCAACCGCCTTGGCCAATTGCTTGCCGCGGGCCTTGCTCCATGCGTAGAGGTCGTCCTTACGGTCTCTGTCAAATTTTCCGATCACGGGACGGCCGCTATCGAAACGCGCTTCCTGGCCGCCGATGACCGGCTCAAGAATGCCGTCCACCTTTGCCGTTCCACTGTAAACCGAGACCGCATTAAGCCGTCCCGCCGTCACGTCAAATCTGTAAACGCCCGACCGGACCAACTCTACACCCCGGCCCGGGAGCCTGACGCTCACCTTGAACTCACGGCTGGCATAGACCTCAAAGATACCTATACCGCGATCCAATCGGACCTCAAGATCGTCCAGCGACGTCGAGACGAACCTCATCTCGCTGTCGGCGCCCAGGCGAAGGTATGATCCCGGATTCAGGAGCAGTTCAACACGGCCGTCGGAACCGGTTCTGACGGTGTCGCCGGCCTCGACCTTGTCTCGCTCGAGCAGCGGCCCGGAGCGGCCGCCGATTCGTGAGATAGTCACCGTCCCTTCGATATAGTTCACGCCGCCGGCCTCCGCAGAGACCACGAATCTGTCCATCGCGGCGGCCGTGGCAGCCGTTCGTTCAGCCTGGGATTGGGCGAATCCGGCCATCGTTAATACAAGAAGACCGATGACCGTGCCGACTATTACGAAATACCTTTTCATTGTTATACCTCCGGATAGATCGCTGTGAATCAAAACAACTCTAACTCGTTTTATGCAAAAAAGGTAATGTTTGACGTTCTCATATTAGAACGCCCGCAGGCAGATCGGAATTTGCGAACAACCAATTTCGAAACGCCGCATCGAATAGGATGCAGGGCCTCTCGGGTGTGATGCCCGTGAAATCGTGAATATCAATGGCAACCTATAAAGACCCGGATCAGATCTTTGCACCGCTTGAGGTCATCGAGCGGCTGCTTGAGATACGCACTGAACTAGGCTTTACGGAAGCACTTTTTCTCGATCGGACGCCGGAATTGGCGGATATCCTGGACGCATACGGCTTTGACATCTACGCCTTTTCTATCAAGAGCGGAAAACTCGATTTCGACTCCTACTCGGCACCGCTCGTCCCCGGCGGCGATACGGTCCACGGATCGTCAACGGTCCACTAAAGTTCAATCAACTGACGGAAGCTCGGAAAAATAAAAGGCGGCTTGGTCCCTGACCCGGCCGCCTTTTTTTCATGCTGCCTTGATCACAAAGATCGTGCCGTCGTCGTCAAGCTGTTTTCGTTCGGTAAAATCAGAAACGCCGCTTCTGACAAAATCGATCAGCTTGCGTGCCGGAAGGTGAATGCCGTCGATCACGCGCTTTGCGAACCGGTCGAGCCCGTATTCCTCACCGCTCTCGGTCGAAGCCTCGGTTATCCCATCCGTATAGAGAACCATCACTTGTCCGGGCTCCAGACGAATGAAATGCTGGTGGTAATGTATGTCGTCGAACATACCTAAAGGCACGTCCCCATATTCCACGTACCTGTATTCGCCTCCCGGATTCACGAGAAGAGGCGGATTATGGCCCGCGTTCGAGAATACGAAAGTCCTGTTCGTCGAATCGAGTATCCCGTAGATAGCCGTGATGAATTTGTTCTCGTCTATCGAGTCGTAAAGCAGGTTGCTTACCTTTGAGAATGCTATGTGCGGCGCGTAGCCGATCTGAGCGCTCGATCTGAGCGATGCCCTGAGAAAGGCCATCAGCAAAGCGGCCGGGATGCCTTTACCCACAGCGTCGGCCACTACGATACCGATCTGATCGTCAAACATTCTCACCCAGTCATAGTAATCGCCCGACACCTCTTCGGTCGGGAAAACATAAGCCGAGATATCAAAGCCTTCCAGGACCGGATCGGCCGACGGCAGAAGCTCGAGCTGCACCTGGCGGGCTATATCGAGCTGCGCCTCTATACGCTTTTTCTCGACGACCTCTTCGTGTAACCTGACCTTCTCTATGATGATCGCTACCTGCGACGTCAGCAGCTGGAGTATCGCCAGATCGTCGTCGCGGTAAGCGTTCTCGTGGTCGCTTTCGAGGTCGAATACGCCGATCACGCGGTCGTTCGATATTATCGGTGCGAGCATCTCCGACCGTGTGCGTTCGCGGGCTGCAAAGTAGCGTTTATCCTTCGACACGTCCGGGCTGATGATCGGCTTGCCCGTCTGGGCAACCGTGCCGAGGAATCCTTCTCCCATCTTGAGCCTCGGCTCGATCAGCTCGAAACTTATCTGATATCCGCGTATAACCTTGGACTTGAACACATAGGGGCTCTCTCCTTCAGACCCGAACTCGATAAGGTAAATGCCCGCAGCGTCGTACGGCACAAGCGACCCGAGCGTGTCCATCACGAGATTCAGGACCTCGTCGAGATCGAGCGAACGGCTTATCGTTTTTGTAATGTCGAGCAGCATCCGCAGCTTATCGACGGTCGAAAGCGCTTGTGGATCATTTGGCCTGGTGTCTTCTGGCATTGGAGGTGTGTTCGGCAACCCGAAAGTATACATCATCGATCAGCGGCCTGCGAAGATCGAATCGCGATACGTATCCCAAAGCAGCGAGACCTTTGTCCTGAACTCAACCAAAGCGGGGCTCACCGCAAAATGCCTGGCGATCTCGCGGATGGTCATACCTCGGCCGATCATTCGCTTGAGCGCGGAATATGGAACGAGCGCTGCTGCTCCTGTGGAATAAGCTTCCTCTTCGATCTCGGCGTTGTAGTCACGAGCTATGATCTTGCCGTCTTTCGATCGGGTCTCGACCGCGAGCCTGCTCGGTTTGTGGCCGAGGAACACATGGCTGATCTCTTCCATGAGCGTGGCATTCTGTCGATTGCGGTTGTGGGTCGGATTCAGGATTATCAGTTTGCGGCCGTCCGGCAGCTGGTGCGAAGCGGCGCCGCCCGACCACATGTCCTTGCCGTCGCCGATCAGATGCTTGACCGTTGCTTCGGACAGCAGAGGAGCGACCTGTTCAAATTCGGCGACGAGAAGATTGGCATATCTCGCCAGCTCAAATGGATCGAGCGGCTGATCATCGCGTTCGAGGCCCGCGAATTCGCGCAGGCCGATGGCGCGCATCTCGTATCTTTTTCCCTTTGGGGTTGGCGGCAGCTCGTAGATCATACTGCCTCGACGGTCGAGGTCCGGCTCAGACCTCTTTGAATTCCGAATCTACGTCCTCGCTCGAGAGCGCCACACGATAATTCTTTGACTGCTTCTGTTTGGTGATCAGCAGGTCGTCCTTGGTCTTGAGCAGGTCGGCCCGGTTATAGACCGATATCTCGAAATTGTAACCGTGCGTGATCGCGTCCTTGGGGCACGCCTCAACACAGAATCCGCAAAAGATGCACCGGCCGTAATCGATGTTATAGACCTTTGCATAACGCTCGTCGCGGCCAACCCGTTCGGCGTAGGGCCGCGGGTCGTCCTCAGCCTCGATATAGATGCAATCGGATGGGCAAGCCGCGGCACACAGATAGCAGGCCACGCATTTCTCTTTCCCGTTCTCGTCCACGTGGAGGAGGTGCTGGCCGCGATATCTCGGCTGTACCGTGATAGGCACGTCCGGATACTGCACGGTCCATTTCTCCCTCGGGATCTCCGAGAGTGTTCGCTTCATTCCCTTTACCACGGCGAGCGTGGACGTGATCACATTTGAGATCAAAGACATAAATTAAGACAGTGCTGAGACTCCGACCAATAGGAAAACAAAAACGAAATACGCCAGCACCAGCAGAAGCACGAGGCTCGCAAGGATGCCGAGTATGATGCCGACCAGGGCAAGCGTTTCACCGCCGTACTGCTGCGGGTCCTTCGCGGCTCGCCTTCTTGCCATTACGCCTGTGATGATCGCAACGGGGCCCGTCAGGCCTCCGCAAAACAACAATCCCACGATGCCGGATATGAGCGAAACGATCGCAAGCGTCTGATTCTGCCCGGCCGGTGCCGGAGGCATCCCGCCTCCGTAGGCTCCGCCGTATGCTTGGTCTGTAGGGGACGCCGCCATCGGTGCGGCTTCAATAGGCGCCATCTCCATTGGAGGAGGAGGAGGCAAGGCGGAACTGCCAAACGGGCTGGCTGCCGCGTCTGCGGCAGGTGCCGTTTCTGCGAACGGGGACGGTGGCGGATCAGGCGCCGCAAACGGCGAAGGGGGCGGTGCCGCCGTAACCGGCGGAACGGGTTGGATCACCGTCGCTGCCTCGAGGTCGTCGCTCAAGAGCGACGGCGTCGGAGCCTCGAACGAAACAGGTTCTGCGATCGCTTCGTTCGGCATCTCGACAGGAGACGCCTGCGGAGGCTCGGTAACGTGAAGTACGTCGTTGGCCTGAGCGATCGGCGGCGGCGGGATGACCGGCTCGTCGAAACGCGGGGGCGGTGGCGGCTCGAGCGGCGGCATCTCGAGATCCGGTTCTTCGGAGATGTCAGCCGCCGACAATGCCTCGCGCATCTCGGCTTCCGACGCGACCATGGTCTTCATCGGATCGGACGAAGGCATCTCGAGCACCTCGTCCGGTTCTATCGGACCCGGGGGTGTAGGCTCAGAAGGCGCCGGCTCAGCCGGTTCTGCAGGTGCGGACGGCACCGCCGGTGCGACAATGGTCGCGTAAGGGTCAAACGCGGGAGCGTCGTCTACAAGCGGAGTCCCATCCGCTTGACAGAACCGCATCGCATCGTCGTAGGTCTTGTCACAATTCGGACATTTCTTCATTTATTTGCCCTCACGGTTTCCACCCGCCACAGCCGGTGTAAGGTTAGATACAGCAATAGCTTAGGTGATCGATTCGATCACCATTTATACCTTTCTTATCAGACCAATTCAAGCTTGCTGAAAAAATATGCGATCTCGATAGCAGCGTTCTCGTCCGAATCCGAGCCGTGAACCGCGTTCTCGCCGATCGACGTCGCAAAATCCTTGCGGAGCGTGCCTTCGGCAGCCTCGGCCGGATTTGTCGCTCCCATCAGCTCGCGCCACGCCGGGACTGCATTCTCTTTCTCAAGAGCAAGTACCACGCACGGCCCTGACGACATAAAATCGCAAAGCTCGTCAAAGAACCCTTTCCCCGCGTGAACGGCGTAAAAGCCTTCAGCCTGCTTACGAGTCTGATGCACGAGTTTCATCCCGCGTATCTTAAAACCACCACCCAATATCCGGTCGATGATCTTTCCATGATTTCCTGCCCGAACCGCGTCGGGCTTTATGATCCCAAAAGTTAGATTGCTCATAATCAATATCAATAACGAAGAATTAGTAAAGCGATATCCGATCTGTCCATTCGTGCGAACGATCTCTAAAGTGTCGCAAAGATCAGGATCAAGCCGCAGCCTTCGACCCCAGAACTTCGGCGATCGCCTGCCCGATATCTGCAGGCGACTGTACGACCGTGATGCCGGCTGCGGTAAGCGCGGCCATTTTCTCTGCCGCGGTGCCTTTGCCGCCCGAAATAATTGCTCCGGCGTGGCCCATACGGCGTCCCGGAGGAGCGGTCTGGCCGGCGATAAAGGCGACTATGGGTTTTGTGACGTTGTCTTTTGCAAATGCTGCGGCGTCTTCTTCAGCGGTGCCGCCGATCTCGCCGATCATGACGATGGCGTCGGTCTCGTCGTCAGCCTGGAACAATTTCAAGGCATCGGTATGCGTCGTTCCGATTATCGGGTCGCCGCCGATGCCGATCGCCGTCGACTGGCCGAGACCGAGTGCCGTCAACTGACCGACAGCTTCGTACGTGAGCGTACCCGAACGCGATACGACGCCGATGCGGCCTTCTTTGTGGATATGGCCGGGCATGATACCGATCTTGCATTTGCCGGGCGAGATGATGCCGGGGCAGTTCGGCCCGATCATCCGCGTCGCACGCGAACGCAGATACTCATTTGCCTTGACCATATCTGCGACCGGAATTCCCTCGGTGATACACACGACCAGCGGCAATCCTGCATCAGCGGCTTCCATGATCGCGTCGGCGGCGAATGGAGGCGGCACATAGATGACGCTTGCATTCGCTCCGGTTTCTTTGACCGCATCCGCTACTGTGTTGAACACTGGCACTCCTTCGTGCGTTGTGCCGCCCTTGCCGGGCGTCACGCCGCCTACGACATTCGTGCCGTAGTCGCGCATTTGCAGCATGTGAAACGTGCCTTCTTTACCAGTGATGCCTTGAACAATAAGGCGTGTGTTTTTATCGACTAAGACTGCCAAAACGAGTCTCCTTATTTTAGATAATTGATATTTACTGCAAAATCAGAGTATAACACCTGAGACAACCGCTCTGACAAACCGAAGATGCCTCGGACGTGTGCATATTTTAGCAAAAAGGCGTCGCGGCAAGAGCTCACGACGCCTGATCGAGATCGAATTCGAAAAGACTACCTAACCGGGTTTTCCATGTAATACATCGCCATCGGTTTTCCGTTCTCGCGTCCGTAAATCGAGACCGACATCACATTCTCCGGCAATTTGTCAGTGCCGCAAGTTCCCTTTTGCGATGCCCGATAAATGATCATTGTCAGATCTTTGTTTATCTCCATCGCTTTCATGGATCCGGCCGAAGCAGATTCAACCTTGCATGGAGGATCAAAAGCTCCTTTTATGTAGGCCTCTCTATCCATTTGGCCGGCACGTCCGTTCGCAAAGAATTTTGCGGAAATTCCTTCCTCAAACCCTTTTCGATCTTGCGCTTTCCAGGTGTCCCAAAGTTTCTTTTCAACAGTAACTATACCTTCATCCGGCGCAGAGAGGCTCGCCAGCTCTTTCACCTTGTCAACAGGCGTGCTCGGCGGCGCATATTCACCCTTTGCATCCGCAGCAGGAACTTCTTGATAGTACATGGCCTTCCATGCATCGCCTTCCTTAACGTATAGAACCGAAACATTCATTGGGTCAGGACCTGTCTTTCCATCACACTTGATATCAGCTTTTGCCTGAAATGTCAGCATCGCTACGCCATCACCCATTTCGGTGACCTTCTCGTTAGAGAATGCAAGTTCCTTCATTTCGCATTTGTGCGTCGTCCAACTCTTCAGCGTGTCCGCTCTTAAGGATGCGCCGTTGTTTCCAACGCTCACAAAGTTTTTGGCCATGTAGCCATCGATCCCTTTTTCGTTGCGAGCCGCCCAGTCTTCCCACGCCTTCTTCTCAATAGCGACGAGTGCATCCTTTGAAGGTCCCGCAGGCTTAGCAGCTGAATTCGCGTTTGTGGTGTTGGATGCCGTTGCGTTACCAGCAGGTTTGTTCTCGGCGGTACCGCCGCATGCCGCTAGCAAGACAGCCGTTGATATCGTCGCGATGAGTAACAGTACTTTTTTCATTTTACTTTTCTCCTTAACAGAAAATTCGAAAGGCCAAAGTCTGCGTCGGGCGGATCTGCTCGACGCAACCGGCGGGAAATATACTTCTCGGCGTGTGCAATATGTCACCAAACACATGACAAAGCAACTGCCTGATCAAGACGCGAACTTAAATGTGAACTTTTCCCCGTCGTGCTTCGTTCGAGATTCTGTCTTTTGGGCAAACTCAGGTATCGGTCAGATGAAGCAGCTATATTCATTTTATTTGGATGCCTTTTGGATCGCCGTAAAATCGATCCTCGAGCACAAGCTCCGAGCCTTCCTAACGCTGATCGGCATTATTATCGGCGTCGCCGCTGTAGTCGTCGTCGGAGCGTCGATCAGCGGACTCAAAACGTATGTTGTTGACAAGGTCGGCAAGATACTGGGCGCCAATCATTTCATGATCACGCGGCTTGCCTCGACCGGACGGTTATCGGACGAGGAGTTCGAGCGTCTGAACAGGACTCACAAGGACATAACCTGGGACGAATACGTGTATGTGCGCCAGAACTGCGTTCTATGTTCTCATGTCGGCGCTCAGAACAATTCGTCAGCAGACCTGAATGAGAACGGCATTGAAATGCCTTCGGTACGGATCATCGGTAATACCGACAACATGGTCGAGATCGAAGACAAGACGATCGAGGACGGCAGGTATTTTACAGCCGACGAGGTGAACCGCTCGGCGGCGGTATGCATCATCGGTGCCGATGTTAAGGAACGGTACTTCCCCGTCGGGTCGGCAGTAGGCAAGTCTTTAAAGGTTCGCGGGATCCCGCTTCAGATACTCGGGGTCGAAGAGAAACGCGGTTCGTTCTTTGGAGATTCGCAGGATCGCCACATCTATATACCGATAACGCTGATGGGTCAGATGTTCTCTCGAGTGGGTGGGATCCAGGTCCACGGCAAGGCCGCTGACAAAGAAACATTCAAGGACGCGATCGAGGACGCTCGGCTGGCACTCAGGAACAAACGTCAGCTCATGGGCAGCGAAGAGGATACTTTCAGCCTGGTCAACGTTGACGAATTCAACTCGCAGATGGATCAGTTCACCGGAGCGATCGCCGCCGTCGTCGTGCCGATCACGATGATCATCCTCGTAGTCGGAGGCATTGTCGTCATGAATATCATGCTTGTCTCCGTGACCGAGCGGACCTTTGAGGTCGGCCTGCGCAAAGCTCTCGGGGCAAGTCGTCAGCAGATCTTGCTGCAATTCTTGATCGAATCAGCGATCCTCTGTGTCGTAGGAGGCGTGATCGGGCTCCTGCTCGCGGCGGGCGTGACGCTGCTTATTGAAACTCTGGCTGAGATGACCATGACGATCACATTTGGCTACGTGATACTCTCAGTTGCCGTCTCAAGCATAATTGGCGTTGCCGCGGGCCTTTATCCCGCTTGGAAAGCCGCGCGCCTCGATCCCATAGTTGCATTGACCCAAAGCTGATCCAGGACAGGACCATGAAGATCTCGACATCGATCCCAATTGAAGTGCTCCGGATGGCTCTGGATTCCATTCGTTCGCACAAATTGCGTTCGTTCCTGACCATATTTGGTATCGTGGTCGGCGTCATAACCGCGATCGTCGTCGCATCTATCTTGACCGGGATGCGTCAGTCGATAGTCTCGATAGTCGAGGAATACGGCACCAACAACATATACGCTTATCACCTATCGACCGGCATCGGGCCGCGCAATCGGGACGAACGCAACAGGAAGCCCCTGACCGAATCAGATGTCGAAGCCGTCCTGGCCCAGGGCTCGCTGATCGAGGATGTGACCGCGATAGCTCCCAACATCGGATCTTTTAACGGAAGCTTTGACGACAACTTGGTTTACGAAGGCAAGAACTACCGATGGGCTTTGACGGACGGCGTTATGCCTAATTACGCCGCAATGACCAATGTCGTCATACGGTCGGGTCGATTTATCACCGAAGCAGACAATGAACAACGACGAAACGTACTTGTCATGGGTGTCAATGCCGTCGAAGCTCTATTCCCGGGCGAAGAGGATGAAGCGGTTGGAAAGGTCGTAAGGATGAACGGCGCGACCTGGGAAGTGATCGGAGTGATCGAGAAGCGCAAGGCCGGCTTTTTCGGCGAGAACGAAGAAGACCGCAAAGTTTTTCTTCCGTTCAGGACGGCGAGAAAGGTCGCGCCAGAACGCGAAGAGCTGCGGATGGTAATACAGGCAAAACAAGGCCAGCTAAATGACGCCGTTCAAGAGATAGAAGGCATACTCCGACAGCGACGCGGCGTAAAATTCGGCGAGCCAAACAACTTTGACGTAAAGACGGCCGATAATTTTATCGCTCAGTTCGACGGTATCATCGGCGGCGTGGGGCTCGCGGCGATCGCCATTTCGTGTCTTGGATTGCTGGTCGGCGGCATCGGCGTGATGAACATCATGCTGGTGTCCGTTACCGAGCGAACCAAGGAGATCGGCATCCGCAAGGCGATCGGGGCCACGCGCGGAGCTATCGTGCTTCAGTTCCTTCTCGAAGCGATGACGCTTACTTTCATCGGCGGCGTGCTGGGTGTGGCGATCGCAATGATGATCAGTAATCTAATAATTCTTCTGCTGCCGTCGCTCCCCGCCCAAGTGCCGCTTTGGGCTGTCATAACCGGACTCGTGGTCTCGGTTGGCGTTGGGCTGATCTTCGGTGTCCTGCCCGCGCGCAAAGCCGCGCGGCTCGATCCGATCGACTGCCTCAGATACGAATAAAGTTATCCAGCTAGAACTTTGTTACCTCAGGATCGCCCGATCCAGGAGTTGTCCGCTCGTCGGATCGGCTTGCGTTCTCCGTCGGCGTTTCAGACGTTGACGCTTCCCCGGCTCGACGCGTCGATCTGAGGATGAGCTCGATCGGCAATTCCGCATGTTCGAACTCCAGGTGATAGACGTTCAGGTCGCTGTCGTCGGCTATCGGCTTGCTGACATTGCGGATAGTCGCGATGGTATAAAAATCTGTCTCAGGTATCACTACTTTTATTCTGTCACCGGTCGTAGCAGCGATCTTTCCAAAGAACGACATTCCGCCCGCGCTGATATCGCGGGTGATAACCTCTTCTTTTCGGCTGATCCTATTCACCTCGTCACGAACGGAAACCGACACTTTGAATCGACGCCAAAAGCGCGAGTGCTTACGCGCCTGGAACTGACTTGCCGCTTCGGTAACCAGCCACAAACCATCCTCGTTCATTCCGGTAAGCCGATAGCACTGGCTCGGATTGGTCTTGAATGATTCAGGATATGCCTTACCGATGAATGCGAGCCCGACGCTATATGCTTCGCCGTCGTCAGACGGCACTCGAAAGGAGTGCTGGACGATGCCGAGCATCGGATACACGGGCTCGTCCTTGTCATAAAGACGCTCCGCTGCAGGGACCTGCATTACCATCGACACGAGCCGGCCGATCGTTATCGATCGCGAAAGCGTTAACGCCGCACCGTTTCGGGAAAGCGTGTTAAGGACGGTATGTTCTTTCCATGCCTCATTATGGTCCTCTTTGTATTGGACGACGACAGGATAATCGGTCGCAGTCCTTTCATAGGCCCGGACATCGGGTTTCTCTATTCGCACTTCTTCTTTTTCTATTTCGATCACGGTCTCTTCAAATTCGGATGAAGATGAACCGTCTTCGTGGGGTTGAATTTTGGGTAAAAGGGATCCGTCAGCGGCCGTATCCGAACCGCGTTCTCGGTTACGCTTGGACATAGTGGGAAAGCCTCCTATCTAACAGCGCCTGCTACAAGGAAGCAACGTAAAGACAACGTTCACTTCTTGGTGTGGAAGCAGTCTGATGATCTACCAAAAAGAGTCGATCGGGGCCGTGGGAAGCCCGCCTAAGTATCTTTACCTAACACATTTACGAATGTCAAGAGTTTTGTTTACACCGGGCCCCGTACCATGTCTATTCTAGCTCGAAAACATCCGAATAGCCCGGGATCAAGACACGCCAACCGAACCGGTCACGAATGTGCTGTGCCATTGCCGCAGCCGAGGCGGGCTCGCCGTGAGTCGTAAACACGGCTTTGGGAGTGGTCTTGAGGCCCGAGAGCCATCTGAGTACCGCTTTCCAATCCGCGTGAGCGGAAAAGCCCTCGACCTTTTCGATGACGCATCGGACCGGCACCATTTGACGCATGATCTTGATCTCGCGTGCGCCATCCTGTATCAGCCGTCCCCGAGTGCCGGCCGCTTGGTAGCCGACGAAGACCAATGTTGCGCGTTCATCGGGCAATATCCTCATCGCGTGATGCAGAACGCGGCCGCCGGTCAGCATCCCCGATGCCGATATGATGATCCTCGGCCCCCGCATCTCGTTCAGCCGTTTCGACTCTTCACGAGTTGCGGCCGTTTGCATCGCAGCCGTCCTCAAAGGATGTTTCTTTTGCGTCAGCAAAGAAGCATATTCTCGGTCGTGTTCCTCGTGCCAGCGATTATAGATCTGTGTCGCCTGAGCGGCCATTGGCGAATCGACAATGACCGGCAGTACAGGGATCCGGCCCTTTTCTTCGAGCTCGCGGATCATATAGAGAACCTCTTGCGTCCGGCCGACCGCAAATGCCGGTATAAGGATCGGCCCTTTGCGATGTACCGCCTCGTTGATGATCCTGGCGATCTGGTCCTCGGCCGTTGACTCGCTGTGGAGCCGGTCGCCATAGGTCGATTCGCACATCAGATAGTCGCAATCGGGCGGCGGAGCCGGGTCCTTGACTATCGGCTGATCGTAATGGCCCAGGTCGCCCGAGAACAGGAACCTGATCGGCGATCCGTCCGCCGCTGCTCCGGACATCTCGACCAGGACCATGCTCGCTCCCATGATGTGGCCCGCGACGCTGAACGCGGCGGTGATGCCTTCGCACACTTCGTGCGGCACGCCGTCGTTGGCGAATGTTTCAACGAGCTTGAGCGCTGCCGCAGCGTCAGCTTCGTCATAGAGCGGCAACGCCGGAGAATACGACGTCAATTGGTGCCGGTTGCGATAATCCGCTTCTTCTTCCTGGAGCCGGGCAGAGTCCGGCAGCAATACCTTGAGCAGATCGCCTGTCGCTCGAGAGGTGTAGATCGGGCCGTCGAAGCCAAGCTTTACCAGCCGCGGGAGCCAGCCGGTGTGGTCTATATGTGCGTGTGTGATGATGACCGCATCGATCGCGGTAGGGTCGAAAGGAGGATCCTGCCAATTGCGTTCGCGGAGTTCCCTTTCGCCCTGAAAGAGCCCGCAGTCAATGAGAACGTTCCTTCCGTTGCTGTTGAGCAGATACTTGGAACCTGTGACCGAACCAACGCCGCCGAAAAAAGTGATCCTTGCCATGCACAAGAATCTACCACAGCAGAGCCGTTTCTAATCACTACGGCGGCCCGACCGGGCATCAGACCTCGGGAACCACACGACCGACTCGGACCGTCCGGTCTTGGACTGAAAGCGGCGTTCTCGTGCGACAGCCAATAGCTCCGGCGACCTTTCTCCGTCCTGACCGTAATGAGCGACGCCTGCGTTCAACGTTGGTTTGACCGACCGCTGAGCATCCAGCACAAATGCCGTTCCGCCGATCGTCGACAGCAAACGCTCGACCACCTCGATCGCGATGGGCTCCGCAGCGGTGGGCAGCATCACTAGAAATTCGTCGCCGCGTGATCGGCAGACGAAATCCATTTCTCTCACGGCACGCTTTATCTGGTCGCCGACGAAGCGCATCAGCCGGTCGCCCGTCTCGTAACCGTGCGACTCGTTGAAAGATCCCATTCCCTTGATGTCAAGCGAGACCACCGCAAGCGGCTTTCGATGTTGTTCCCTGGACAATAGAGCCAACTGATGGTCAAGGACCGTCGTAAAGACTCGCTCATTCGGTAGATCGGTGGCGGCGTCGATCGATGCCACCTGGACCGATCTCTGAAACGATGCAGATCCGGCCAGCAGCGACGCTGCTCGCTCGCCGATCGCATCGAGCAGTTCCTGCGAGGCGTTGCTGAACGCCTTTCGCTCTCGTCCATAGAATCGTATGACGCCAAAAACGCCGCTCTTGCCTATCAGCGGTATCGCCAGATTCGCAAAGTAAGTGTCGCCTCCTGACGCTGCCAGCGTCCCGTCTCTCACGATCATCGTCGTCTGATGCGGACGCTTTGTTTCCAATGCGGTGCGGGCGATCGGGTCGGCGGCCGCCCGGCCTTTGTGTGCATTCCAGCCCGCTGGCTCGCCGATACAATCGGCAAAGACGAATGTGGATGTCGCGGTGTCAACATCGAATAGAACGACCGCATCATAGGGCAGGACCGCGCGGATGCGGCTGCAGAATAATCGAAACGCATCGCCGGACGAGATCTTGTTGCCCAGAAAGCGTTGAGCATCGTCGAGAGCTCCGAGCGTCTCGTGGATCGAACGGTCCTCCATCTCAGCCTCAGTTCCGCTCCGCCTTGAGAGCAAAATTACGGCGGCGGCAATGGCAATAAATGCCGCCAAAAGAGCAGCGACACTGTATGCGCGTCCTAGCTCCAACAGATCGACGATGAATAGTGCCGCGAGCCCAAGGCCTGAGATGCAGGCCAGGACGGTCAACGCTGATGATGCCGATACCTTAGTTCGTGCGGGTTCGTGGGATGTTTCGTGGATCATGACAAAAGGTATTGGGAACCGGTGAGATTAGGAAGCGGCCGCGTTTGGGCCCGCAGGCGAGAGCTTCGACCCAATAGATAGCATACGGTCACGGCACTAAAAACGTCAATCATTTTCTATTTTTGCCTGCCGAAAAAAGGCGAAAAAAGAGCCGACGTTTCGCAAACTTTTTTGGATAAAAGTCAAGCCATTCGGGGCCAAAAGAACCCCGAAAAAATAATATTTTTTTGTGTGATTTCAGGCATTTTTCTATTGACATAGATCGCCGTAATCCCTATCTTTACGTTTGCTCTGTGAAAGAAAGAGCGCAGAGCAAACGGCCGTGTTAGATCGGCCGGTTCCTCGGAAACGGGGATAATACTTTGAGAAATTTAGGAGTCTTAAATAGAAATGAAAAAGGTAATTGCACTTTCAGCAGCTCTGGGCATCAGCGCCCTGGCAATGGCATGCGGCGGCACGACCCCCGCGAACAACACCGCGGCTAACAAGCCTGCAACCAACGCTCCGGCGACGAATGCTCCGGCGACAAACGCTCCGGCGACGACCGCTCCGGCAACCAACGCACCGGCGACGACTGCTCCGGCTTCGAACGCTCCGGCGTCAAACGCTCCGGCAGCTAACAAACCGGCGACGACGGCCCCGGCCGCTAATGCAGCTCCTGCTGCCAACGCAGCCGCTAACGTCAAGAAATAACCAGTCCTTAGCACTGGATCAGTCCGGAAGGCCTCGCATTCTGCGGGGCCTTTTGGTTTTTTGGCTAAGGCCTTTGCTTTGTGCGATGTTACAGAATTGCCTCTCTTGCGGTTGACTAAATCGGCTGTGGAAATTATAGTATCGGGTGTTCCTAAGATTGAAAGAGTTTGGGGACACGAGATCGTGTCATCACGGTCTTCGATTAAAATTAGATCTAATCTTTGAAGAAGACAGGAGATTTGTAACCTATGAAGAAAGTAATCGCACTTACGGGTGTTCTCGCTATGGGAGCCCTGGCAATGGCTTGCGGCGACAGCGCTGCTACCAACGCCAACAAGGCCGCTGCTAACGCAATGAATGCTGCTGCAAACGCAATGCAGACCGCAGCCAATGCTGCTGCTAACGCTGCTAACGTAGCTGCCAACGCTGCTGGAACCGCTGCTAACGCTGCTGGTACCGCTTCGAACGCAGCCGCTAACGCTGCCAACGCTGCACATTCGAACTCGAACGCAGCTGCAAACGCTGAAAAGAAAGAAGAGAAGAAATAGTTTCTCCTCTCTCTTGAGCAATTCTGAAAAGCCCGTTTCCCTGATGGGACGCGGGCTTTTCGTTTGTTTCCGGCGCCTTGCGTCAACCGAGCATCTCACTTAGCTCGGCTGCCGACCTTGCCGGCCGCTCGCAAACCATATCGCGGCAGACATATGCCAAGGCAAGGCCGTCCTCGGGCGCTCTGGCCTCCAACAGCGGTACTGCGACCGCGTCATTCGCGGCATCGCGGCTCCTGACCACGATAGTACACGGCAGATATCGCTTATCGACGAGCCGCTCGAGTTCGTTACCTGCGGGCCCGGCGATCACGACCTCGCGTTTTTCTGCCACGTAAAATTCCAATGCCGAAAGTGCCCTGCCGAAAGCCTGCGGATGGCGGGAGATCATACCCGAATAAAGCCTGAGCACCGATGTCGCGTAACGGTCATAAGACCCGTCGCCGGTCAGCCGTGCAAGTCGCATCATGACTTCGGCAGCAACGGAATTGCCTGACGGCGTGGCGTTGTCGTAAAAGTCCTTGTTTCTCACGACAAGTTCCTCGTGCTCGGTGGACGTATAATAGAAACCGCCGTTCTCAGCGTCCCAGAACTCTTTGATCATCGTATCCGCGAGCGACCGCGCGGACGAAAGATATCGGATATCGCCCGTCGCCCTATAGAGTTCCAGCAGCCCGTCCGCGACGTTGGCGTGATCGTCAAGATACGCCGGGATCTTCGCGACGCCGTCCTTCCAGGTTCGCATCAATCTGCCGCCCGGCATCATCTCGGCCAACAGAAAATCCGCATTCGCTTTCGCCGCGTTCAGCAGTTCAGCATCGCCCAAAACGCAAGCGGCATCGGCGAATGCTGCTAACATCAGCCCGTTCCAGGCCGACAATACCTTTTCGTCACGGCGCGGCTTGATACGCGCCTCGCGATCCGCAAATAGCCGCTGCCTGCCCGACGCTATCACGTCGATCAGCTCCTGCTCATCTATCTTCAACGCCGCTGCGGCTGCTTCGACCGTGTATCTGCGATTGAGTATGTTGTGGCCTTCGAAGTTCCCTTCCGTCGAGACATCAAAATAGAAGTTGAAGATCCGGGCGTCCGCTTCGCCCAGAACGGCGGCGATCTCCTCCGGCTTCCAAACAAAGAATTTGCCCTCTTCGCCTTCGCTGTCAGCGTCCTGTGTCGAATAGAACCCGCCGGAAGGGTCGAGCATCTCGCGGCGAATGTACTCAAGCGTCTCGACGGCAGTTTGGCGAAACTCGTCGCGGCCCGTCACCTGAAACGCGTGCAGATAGACCCGTGCAAGCTGGGCATTGTCGTACAGCATCTTCTCAAAATGAGGCACGAGCCATATCTGATCGACCGAGTATCTATGGAACCCGCCGCCGAGTTGATCGTATATGCCGCCGCGCGCCATCTTGTCCAAAGTATGCGTCACCATCTCAAGAGCCTTCTCTGAGCCGGTTCGATCGTGGTGACGAAGCAGGAACTCTATCGACATCGCTGCCGGGAACTTCGGCGCACCGCCGAATCCGCCGTGGGTCGCGTCAAATGAACGCACGAACGATTCAAGAGCGGCGTCGGCAGTGCCTACATCGGTCCGGCCGGACGCAGCCGATGAAACGGCGGCGGCCCGGCGAAGCTCGGCAGCGATCTCGAGTGCAGAGGTATCGATCTCGTCGCGGCGTTCTCGATACGCCTCTGAGATGCTCATCAGTATCTGCCTCCACGAAGGCATTCCGTAACGCGGCTGCGGCGGGAAATACGTGCCGCCAAAGAATGGCCGCTTATCCGCGGTCACAAAAACGTTCATCGGCCAGCCGCCGCGCCCGGTCGTCATCTGGACGAAATTCATATACACCTGATCGACGTCGGGGCGTTCTTCCATATCAACCTTTATGTTTATGAAATTCTCGTTCTGGATCGCCGCGACCTCTGCGTCCTCGAACGACTCATTTTCCATCACGTGGCACCAGTGACAGGCCGAGTATCCGATGCTGACGAGTACAGGCTTGTCTTCGTTCCGGGCTTTTTCAAACGCCTCGTCGCACCACGGCCACCAATCGACCGGATTGTATGCGTGCTGGAGCAGATAGGGCGATGTCTCGTCGATCAGACGATTCGGAGTTTTAGGATCAGAACTCATGATCTGATTCTTTCATTCGCGATAAGAAAAATACAGCACACAGGCCCGGCAAACCGCCGCAAACACACCTATGCGGCAGGTCTGGCCTAACCGTGGGAACGATTTGAACAGATTGAGCGGCACTCATGATGCGGTAGATACGAAGGTCGATAGTTTTTATGTTGACATCCGAGACAGTAGGGGCGTAAGGTGGACGCATCGGCAAAGTCCCCAATTTTCTTTCACACGGAAGCGAACCTTCACTTCCGTCAAACGGAGGGTTTAAGAATGATATCTATTGTCTTTAGAAGCTTGGCCATAGCAGCTGCCTTGGCCATCGGAGTTTTGTGCCTTTGTGTTGCCGGCTCGTCCTCGGCCGCCGCGCCAAAGTCGGCTAACGGTCAGGGCACCTTGATCCGGCTTGACGAATCCGGGTCGCCGGTTCGCCGTCACTTCTCTTTCAGCGGCAGACAATTGAACGGATACAACGCTGACGGGAACGCGATCCTTCACAATCCTGAGTATCGAACGAACAACGGGAAGGTCTATGCCCTGCAGATCGATATCAAGTGCATGAAGGTGGTTGGCAATACAGCGATCTTCGGCGGATTGACCCGCAGAACGAATGATCCGGATCTTGTTGACGCAGCCTTTTTCACCGTTCAGGACAATGGTGAGCCTGGTAAGGATCGCGACAAGATCAGTCTGGTGTATTTTTTTGATGCGGACCCGACGACGACGGGCGATCCGATGCTTTGCCAATACATAGCTCCAAGCGATTTTCCGCTTGAAACCATCGAATCGGGCAACGTTCAGGTCAAATAGCCCGATCGAATTTGGACCCGATGTTCACGACCGAAGTCCGGTGCGTCGGCAGGTTTGACGCGGCTGGCCTTTTCCTTTGTATAGGCGTTCGGTGATACAATTACGCCACAACCACGATGGTCATATTCTGTTTGTCCACTTTTAGACCGATCGATCAGCGTGCCCACCTTTTCGGCGGAGACTAAGCCGTCGGCTCCTTGCTTGGCCGAGCGGTCCGCGGCCGCTCATATCTTTTCGTGCCGCAGCCGGAAACGCTGCATTTTCAGCTATTTAAGGAGACACTGTCATGATGCCGACACAAGAATTGCAGAGGCCCGTCATCAAAACCGAATTGCCCGGGCCCAGGTCGCTTGAGATCATCAATGCCGACGCCGAGTATGTGACCCCGAGCTACCCTCGGCCGGATTACAAGCTCGTCGCCGACCACGCCAGCGGCGTCTGGATCACCGATCCCGACGGCAACGTGTTTCTAGATTGCAACGCAGGGGTCGCCGTGTGCTCGACCGGACATTGCCATCCGGAGGTCGTAGCCGCGGTCCAGAAACAGGTTGGCGAACTCATCCATCTGTGCGGGACCGATTTTTACTACCGCCATATGCCTGAGCTTGGCAAAAAGCTGAACGAGATCGTGCCGATCGACGGCCCAACCAAGACGCATTTTGCCAACAGCGGCGCTGAGGCTATCGAAACTGCGCTGAAGCTCGCGATGTATCACACGCGGCGTCAGAAATTCATCTCGTTCTTCGGTTCGTTCCACGGCCGCACTCTCGGAGCGTTGTCGCTGACAAGTTCGAAGCGAGCCCAGCGGCTCGGGTTCATGCGACAGGCTCTCGACGTCGTCCACGTTCCATATCCCAATTGCTTCCGGTGTCCTTTTAACAAAGGCAAATGCGGCGACGGCTCGTGCTGTATGGGTACGACCGATTGGATAAAGAACACTCTATTCAATACCACGACCCCGCCCGAAGAGGTCGCCGGCATCATCCTGGAAGTGGTCCAGGGCGAGGGCGGCTATGTACCCGCCCCGACGGAGGTCGTTCGCGAGATCCGCAGGATCTGTGACGAGCACGGCATAATGCTGATCGTTGATGAGGTTCAGTCCGGCATGGGACGAACGGGCAAGATGTTCGCACTCGACCATCACGAGGGCGTCAAAGCCGACATTGTATGTATGGCTAAAGGGCTCGGCTCGGGTATGCCGATCGGGGCATGCACGGCGCGAGCGGACATCATGGACTGGCACAAGGGAGCACATGCGTCAACATTTGGCGGCAATCCCGTTGCGTTGACCGCCGCTCTGAGAACGATCGAACTCCTCGAAGGCGGGCTGGTTGAGAACTCGCGCGAGGTCGGCGCATATCTCGAAGCCGGACTCAACCGATTGAAAGAAAAATATGCCTGCATCGGCGATGTCCGCGGATTCGGCATGATGCTCGGCGTCGAGTTCGTCAAAGCCGACGGAGCGCCCGATCCGGAACTTCGCGATCGTATCGAATACGGATGCTTCGAACGCGGCCTCATAATCCTCGGCTGCGGCGCTAACTCGATACGCTGGTCGCCGCCGCTAATTCTGTCTCGCGAGAACGTCGATGTTGCTTTGGAGATATTCGAAGCAGCTATCGCGGCCTCGATCTGATCGACACACGCGTCGCACACAATGGAAAGGGCGGCACATCCGGCCGCCCTTTATTCGTCGTCTATCGCTAGTCGTCGAGCTCGATGTCGTGCGGGAACCGCTGTTCGAAGAAAGTCGAACCGGCGAGCAATGCGATCCAAACCGCCAGGCCAAGCCCGGTAACGGCCCAGCCCACGTTTGCCGCAAGCGTCTCATCGAATATCAAACCGTAAAGCAGCGGCAGAGCACCGGCGGCGGCGGCAAAGAATCCAGACCTCGCGAAGCGGCCAAGCGAATCGGCCAATTGGACCCTGCTCGATTCCATCTCAAGGAATTCATCATCGCTGTTAAGCCGTGCAAAATATGCAGCCTCGCCGCCGGCCCAGCGGCGAAGAGCATTTGACCCGGCGGCGATATTTGCTGCGTCGAACTGATGTATCACGTGTGCGAGCTTACCCTCGCGCATGGCGGTCTCGGCTAACCCGCGAAACGCCAGAAAGCAGTTCCCTCCGCGCTCGATCGCCCTGCGAAACGCGGACTCGGCCAATCGCCAGCGGCCGAACTGAGAGAATGCCTCACCGATCCGGGCGATCAATCCGGCGTCTTCGCCCGCGTATCGTGAGCTCAAACGCAGAGCCGCGATCGATCGCATCCTGAGTTTTTCGCTTCGTTCCGATCCGGCATACGAGTGCATACCGCGTGCGAGGTCAAGCAGAATCCTCGGATCTCTCGGACGCAGATGCAGGGCTCGCCTGAACGCTTCGATCGACTGGATCAGGAATCCCGCGACCCGAAGCTCGTTGCCCAAACGGTGCAGATAGTCGGCCTTGTTCGACTCGTCATCCGGAATGTCGCCTGTGTCTATCGCCGATCGATTTCGTCGCGGAGCCGACCGAAGCGACGATTCAAGCACGTCCGAGCCCGGTATCCCGGCAAACGACGCCTTCATTTGTATCTCTTTTGGATCGCCGAGATACGTCCGCATGTCGAGCGTCCTCAGGTCCATTACTTCGTCGGGCAATTCAGCAAGCAGCCGGGCAAGCATCTCCGGGTAGCTTGCCGACGCGGACGAGAAAGCATAGGCGAGTCCGAGTCCGCGCACCGTCGTACGATATCTGTAATGTACGCGGCCATCGCGGCGCAGCGTCCGTGTCGCCTGAGTGTCTATCTGCTCCACATCGCCGAGCCGCAGACGAGTGCGGCGGCCCGAAAGCCGCCGTATGACATTGAACAGTATCCCCGTTCTTGCGAGCCTGCGGCCGTCAAATACGATACGGTCCCGCATCGCAAGGAACGGCAGCCCTATCCACGACAGTGCAAAGGCGGCAGCGCCCGCGGCGTCCAATTCTAAATAAAAAAGCAGTGCGGACAGGTATGAACCGAGGAGCAGAGCGGCGAGATAACCACCCGATACGGCCCTGACAGAAAGATCGATCCCGGCGCCTTCGTTCTCGCCGGCAGCAGTCTCAGCTACTGACCTCTCATTTTCCATCAATGGCCGACGATCACATTCCGATCGGAAGTCCGCCGCCGAATGGATTCGGCTGTTCGGCTTCCTTTATCTCTTTCGCACGGGCGGGATCGAGCGATTCGAGTTTCTCTTTGGCATCCCGTGCAGTTTGGCCCATCGAGATGGCCTTGCCATCAGCATCTTTTGCCTCGCTTGCGGTCTTGGCTATCTGGAAGTAGAGGTCCGCCGCTTCGGCCGTTTTGCCCTGCTTCTCATATACCTTAGCGAGTTCGAAATTCACGGTATCCTTCGCTATCAGCGGGTCCGGCATCCCGAGCAGTTCGTTGTATAACGTCGCCGCTTCATCGAAGCGGCCGTCCTCGGCCCGGGTCTGAGCAAGGGCGAATTTAGCGAGCTTTGCTACGTCGGATGTGCCGTTCGCCATCGCCTCGAGCTCAGTTATAGCGGCGGGACGATCCGAAAATAGCTTTGTAACGGCGATAAAATACTTGGCTTTTTCGCCTGCGGCGCCGCCGTAATTGTCAACAACGGCCTGAAACTGGGCTATAGCGGCATCGGCCCTTTCTTTTTCGGTCTTATAGGTCTTCTCACCGGTCCCGGCGACTGGCGGAGTGTCCGTTATGCGAGCCTTTGACGTCTCGATGGCCTTTGCCAACGCCGATTGAGCAGCTGCATTCGAACGCTTAGAGAACGAATTGAATACCGCGATCAAAATAGCCAATACGACGACCGCTCCCAGCGCGTAAAGCAGCGTCCGGCCGCGGCCCTCGACCTTTTTCCCGATCTCCTCGATGCCCTTCCCGACCTTTTGCTGGAACACGTCCTCGTATCGGGTTGGAGCCGTCTTTTCGGGTGCGGCCACCGGGGCCTGTTCAAATCTTCTTTGTTTCTTCGCCATTACGATCGAAAATCTGCAATTTCTTCAAATTCTAACGTTGTATAATTGCCGCAGCGGCCGGCATTCCAAAAGTGTTAATTTAGCCTAAATGCGTTTCAAGGGCAAATAACTCGAACGGGAAACCGCGGCTGCAAGAGATCGGGGATCGCACCCGAAGTGAAATTTTTTGGGAACTGAACTGAATATCCGGTGTCTATCCAAACAGGGCCGTAAGATCGAACGGCCCGGACAGATTGCAGAGCCCCGACGCTCAGGGGCGGAACGAGCGGGATGTTCTTCACCAGGTCGATGACTATTAGTGATGAAGAATTGATCGGGGCCGTCCCCGCTGCCCGCTCGAAGCCTGCGGCAGGCCAGGCTGATACGGCTCTTGTCGAACGATTGAGATCCGGCGAGGCCGAAGCTTACGAGGAACTTGTCGATCGGTTCTCCGGCGAGATCTACGGACTCGCGTTTCGATTGACCTCGGACGCCGCTGATGCGGCCGACATTACCCAGGAGGTTTTTATTCAGGCGTTCCGGTCGATCGAAGGTTTTCGCGGCGAAGCGAATCTGCGGACATGGTTGTTCCGCATAGTCGTCAACCGGGCCCGCAACCGGTTCCGCTGGTGGAAACGCAAGAGGCGCGACACGACATACTCGATCGATGCCCCGATCGGCGACGGCGATGCGACCATCGCGGATTCTTTGATAGACAGATCGAGCAGCCCCGAACAGGACGCGATCGATAGCGAAAGGATGCGGGCGCTGACCAAAGCACTTGCCGAGCTGAAGCCGATCTATCGCGAGGCCGTGATACTAGCAGATGTCGAAGGCCTCAGTTATCGCGAGTGTTCTGCGGCACTCGGCATCGACATCGGGACCGTGCGATCGAGGATATCGCGTGGCCGAGATGAGCTGAGGCAAAGGCTCAAGGATATTTGACAATCGAACCAATGTCGGACTCGCCCCGGCCTCGTTCCCATTGACTGAAGATCGGTGCCAAACGACGAGTCAAAAAGAGTGCGGCGGCATGATGGCTGCGGGACACTTGACCTCGAAGAAGAGATATTTGATCGACCAGCAACGATCTTTTTCAACTTCGATGCCAAGCCTAAGCCTAATGATCCGCACGTTGTTCGCTCAAGCGAGCGAATAACCGGGGCCAGTCCGCCATTGGTTCGATCATGTAAAAGGACTCGATATGAATTGCGTCGAGACAAAAAATAGTTTGAACGAATACCTAGACGGCGAGCTTGATGTATCGGCCGCCGCCGAGGTGTCGCTGCATTTGAGCGAATGCGCCGATTGCAGCAGCAGATCCTCCGAGCTCAATGCCCTGAACGAGATGCTGACGCGGCTGCCGAAGCCGCCGGTTCCGCTTGCTGTCATCACGGCGGCCAAGTCCGCTATACCCGACAACGTGAGGCCGCCGATGTTTGCATACACTCTCGGCTACGGTCGGCAGAAGCGTATCGGCTGGACCCCGATCTTCGCGGGCGCCGCCGCGTCTTTGCTTATTACGCTGGGTTTCTTTCAATTCTTGGCACGAATGGACGTCCCATCGGTGGATTCTGCGTCAACCAGGCAGCCGACATCTTCTGGTGTGTATCTCGCCGGTTCGCAGCCTGTTTACCGCGGCAGGGGCTCGCTCGATGCCGCCGCCTACGCCAATTCGCGACGCGACGTGTCGTCCATCTCTCCAAGCATAAATCCGCACGGAGCCTTGCTGGCTCTCGCACGATCGCTCGTCAACGGTAAGTTTCGCGACAAGGAAATGGTCGTAGTTGCCAATGTTTTCGGCGACGGGATGGCCGAGATCACTTCGGTCGTCGAACCGACGGACGATCCTATATCGATAGCCGATCTGAGGGCGGCGCTCATACTGGATCGAGGCGAGGCGCCGTTCGTTCCCGCGTCGCTCGACGGACGGCCCGAGAGCGTGCCGGTCGTCCTGAAATTCAAGACAGTCACGGTCTCGACATCGGCTCGGGCCAAACGCCGCTGATCACATCTTATCGATCTCAGCCTTTAGTCGAGCCGCGAGATTCTGCTCGAGTCTGAGCAGTTCGTTGTATTGTTCCATGGCACCGGCTCGATCCTTTTTCCGCACAAGTATCACGCCTAGATTGAAACGCGCTTTTGCAAATCGAGGATTGAGCTCGAGGCATTTGATGTAGGCGTCTATTGCCTTGTCCCTTTGATTGTCGGCAAAATACGCGTTACCCAATAGGTAGAAGCCATCCGGATATTCCGGATTATCGCGTGTGAATTGAACAAGCCCGGTGACGGCCCGAGAATACAGCGGAGTGGCTTCAGCTCGCCGATTCAACCCGTCGTAGGCGCGGGCAAGATAGAAGAGCGTCTCGCCGTCGTTCGGCTTGAGCCTGAGCGCCGAATTGCAGGTCCGTATCGCGTCCTGGAACAGCTTGAGGTCGTTCTGAGCACGGCACAGATTGGTGTAGCCCATATACTGGTCCGGCAGAAGCGTCACTGCGGCCTGGGCAGACTTGGCGGCTTCATCGTGCCTATCTGAAAGGCTATAGTACCATGCAAGATCGGTGTAGAAATCGCCGTCATTCGGAAATCTCTCTAGTCCCTTTCGGCACGTCTCGATCGCTTCGGCAAAACGCCCCTGATTGTGAAAAAGATTCGCAAGCGTCAGGAACGTGCTCTTTTCGCCCGGCTTTGCTGCGATCGCTCGCTGATAGGCCGCGATAGCTCCGTCGATGTCGCCCTGACGCTGGCGCGAATCAGCCAGCAGCAGGTACGATTCGCCGACCATCCGCGTGCCGCGTTTCAGAGCCTCGTCGGCGGCAGCTCCCTGGGCCTTGTAATTGCCTTTGAGCGCGTGAATGCGGGCGATGTTGTAGTATGTGTCGGCATCCTTAGGGTCCAAAAGAAGTGAACGCTGGAACGTGTCGAGCGCCTCTTCGGTTCGCCCTTGCTCGACGTAGATCTCACCCAAACTCCTCAGAAATGAGACATTCTTTGGCTCGAGCTGGATCGCCTTCGACAGGTCCGCCGCGGCTTCGTCGAAACGCTTCTGATCATAGTATATGTACCAGCGGATCCGATAGACCTCGAGCGGTTTGAAACCCTGCGTCAGCGCGGTCTGGAGCGACCTCTCAGCGGGTTCATACTCTTTGAGGTAATAGTGGGCCACGCCTTTCCAATAATGGGCCGCCGGGTTATTTGCTACAAGCTGGATCGCCTGCTGATAAGAGTCGGCGGCTGCTTTGTAGTTCTTTTCGCGAAACAGCTTATCTCCCTGCGCGGCCAGTTCACGCGAACGCTGCTGATCGCGTTTGGACTGGCCGAACGCAGCCTGTTCCCCTGCGGCAAGAAGCGCTATTACCAACAGCGAAATGATACCGAGTCTATATTTTCCGATCATCACATTCCCTCAAACTATTGCAATATTACGGTCCGGTCATCCCCGCTACGCGGCGTAGGCTTGGTCGTCGGCGTTTTCGGCGGCCGAGTTCCGGGGTCACGCGGCGAGGCAGCGGGCCTCGGCGTGGCTGCAGGCGTGCCTGCGACCGTGCCGCCCGGTGTCGAAACAGGCGTCGGCGTTGGATCCGCCGATTCGGCCGTCGGGCTTGGCGACGGCTCTGGAGTCGGCGTTGGCGAGTCCGATGCCAGCATCGGGGTCGAGGTCGGCTCGGGCGTCGGCGTCGCAGACGGGCTGGGCTGCGGAGTTACGGACCCGGCCTTGTAGTAATTCTCATAGTAGTACCAGCCGCCGAAAGCTCCGCCGATCAGAACTACGAAAAGGAAGCCCAGGCCAAGCAACGCCAGAAGCAGCTTGCCTTTGGAACTGGACTTTTGGGCCGGTACGACAGCAGTTGCGGCCGGCCCCGAACCGGCCTGTCCTGCAGCCGCGGCGGCCGCCAACTGTGGCTCGACGACCGGTGTTTCGGCCGGGCTTGCCGCCCCCTGCTCGTCCGGGATGGAAACATTTGATTCAGTAAAGAACTGCGGTTCCGCTGCATCAGCTCCGCTCGTGTTGAGTGCGACATATGGAACCGTCGCATCTGGTACGGCCGGAACTGGATCGCTTGCGGGCGTCGGGTTGAGTTCCGGAGCGGCCTGATACACCGGATCGTCCTGCCGGAAGTCGCTCGCATTCAGTACTTCCGTCTTGATATCGGCTTGTTTGAACGCAGCCTGAGCCTCGACATCGGACATCTGGACCGTTGCTTCGAGTTGGTCTTGCGGCTCCGACGCCTGAGGCGGTTGTTCAGTCTGGGAAACGGCGTCGGTGGGGATCACGACCGTCTTCGCGCTCATCGATTCCTTTTGGCGTGCGTGCGCGGCACGAAGTTCTCTCTGCATCTCGGCCGCGGACGCGAACCGTTTGTCCTGCGTCACCTCAAGCCCGCGCATGATCACCGCGGAGACATCTTCGGAAACATCCGCATTGATGCTCGATATAGCCGCGGCCGGATCAGGTTTCCCGGAAAGCAATGCATCGGCCCGCGAAAGCGCGTCGTCCGGCGTGACATTCGTAATAAGTTGATAAAGCGTGGCCGACAGCGAATATAGGTCGCTTCGCGGATCGGTCCCGGTCCCGCGGATCTGTTCGAGCGGGGCAAAATGCGGCGTGTACCCGACCACGCTCGGAGCCGAACCCGTCCCGCCCTGAGCGATCGGCCCGGAATCTTTGGACAACCCGAAATCCAACAGGACTATATGATTGTCGTCAGTAAGCTTCAGATTCTGCGGCTTGATGTCACGATGAATTATCGGCGGCGTATGCGAATGGAGATAATTCAGTGCATCGAGAAGATGGTCAGCCCAGAACATGACCCAGCTCACCGGGAATGGCTTGTTTGCAGCCTCGATCCGCTTTGAAAGATCGTCGCCGGAGATATGCTCCATTACGAGGTACTGGTCGCTCCCGTCCACAAAATGATCGCTGACCTTTGGCAGCACCGGATGACGGAGCCGTGCCAATATCCGGGCCTCTCGCTCGAATGCAGCAGCCAGGCTGGCGTCATCGGCAAAGCTGGTCCGCTTTAGCGCGACAGCGCTGCCCAGACGCTGATCGACCGCGAGGTAAACCTCGCCCATTCCTCCTTTTCCGATCAAATGCACTACCAGGTAGCGCTCAAGTATCATTGTGTTCGGTGCAAGTGGTTTCATAGGGTCGCTCTTTACTGAAGCCTGAGGTCCTTGGCCGGCAGCATTGCCTGCATCCCGTAATGCTGCCAACATCTTACATTGCCTTTGACACGTCGCGAACACGGCGTGCCTTTTCTCGTTTCTGCTCCGCAAAAATACGCAGATTCCGACCGGACGGCTGCGACCGGTGACATACTGCTTGTTGTCTGGACGTCAGCGGCCTGTATTTTTTGCTTAGCCTGCGAGGCCGGTTCTGCCGGTGCGGCCGGCGGATCTGGCTTAGGTATCTGCGGTGCGTTGTTGCCGGCCGAAGCCAGAGCCACGGGCCGTGCCGCGGAACTTTGGCTTGTTAACTGCTTTTTCGGTTCTCGACTGCCCGAGATCAATGAAACCCCGGTGACGACCGCGCATATCGCGCCCGCCGCGACCACTCCCTGAGCGAGTATGTCCTGCAGCTTGTGTTCGGTCTCGCAGACCTGACAGAACCGGCGGCTGGTCCATAGCCGCCATTCGGTCCGCTCGATGCGTTCGCCGCATTTGGCACAGTATGTTGGCCGAAATAACATTGCTCTGTCGATCTAATGTCGGTAATGCATTCGTCCGATTATAAGCTATTAGCCGCCTGTTGTTAAGACTTTCATCGGCGGCGGTGTTCGGTGCGTTGCGTGCAACCGGATTTCCGCCAAGCGCGTCTGATTGATAAGATTCTTTTATGCGGCTTCGCCTGATACCTGCCCTGATACTGGCAATTGCAACCGGCACGTTCACGATCACAGCTCAAGACGACGACCCGATCAGGGTCGATTCATCCATCGTCCGTCTAAATATCGGCGTCGTGGACCAACGCGGACGCCCCCGGACAGACCTCACGCGCGGCGATTTTGCCGTTTTCGAGGACGGCATACGACAGCAGATCTCGAGCTTTCAGCCGGTGACCGAACCGTTCAGCGTTGTTCTGGCGTTGGATATGAGCGGATCGACTCTGCCATTCCGTCAGACGATGAAGCAGGCCGCAACGCGGTTCATCGACGCGCTCGGCCCTCGCGACCGCGTGTCCGTGATCGAATTCTACGACAAAGTGAACATCAGGACGGAGTTCACCTCGGACGCGGGCAAGATCCTGTTTGCTATAAATGCATCAAATGGCCGGGGCAAAACTCAGTTCTACAAAGCGTTGGACATGGCGATCGAGCGGCTCGAAAAGGAGCGAAACCGCCGCAAGGCGGTGATAGTCCTGTCCGATGGCATCGATACCGCCGCACAGGACGAAGACCGCGAGCGGCTCCTAAAACTCCCGGAGAGTGCCGTCCCGAACGCCATCCGTCCGGACGAACTCGACCTGATGAACCGCATACTGCGGAAGAGCGACAATTACGGCGTGACGATCTACGCGCTTGCCCTGCCTACGGGCGATCCCGCGAAGCTAGCCGACCCGACGCCGCGCCAGATCGAGATGTATCGAGCCGCCCGTGAGCGGCTGCGGATCGTCGCCGAACGAACCGGCGGCACGCTGAACACGATCAATCGGCTCGAAGAAATGGGACGGCTCTACGCCGAGGTCGCGGCCGACCTCCGAACGCTTTACACGATCGATTACCAGCCCTCGAACGACCGAAAGGACGGAAAATGGCGAACGATCAGGATCGAAACGGCCGACCCGGCCCTGATCGCCCGCACCCGCACCGGATATTTTGCTCGATAACGGCCCGAGCCGCACCGGACATCGATTCCTTGACAGATCTCGGCTGCATTTGTAATCTACTTGTTCGCCTCGTGCACCCGTAGCTCAGCTGGATAGAGTGCTTGACTACGAATCAAGAGGTCGCATGTTCGAATCATGCCGGGTGTACCATTTGTTTTCCACAAGCCGCACGATGTGCGGCTTTTTAGTTGCGTCGAAGTTTTGTCCAACCCGTCCTCGTCGCCTAAAATCTAATGATTCGGTTTAGATAAGGAGACCATCGCAGATGTCACTATTCAGATCCATAACCGCTGCGGCCGCTGCCGCAAGCATCATTACTATGGCCATCAATTTTCAACCAACGGTCGCCGCTTCGGCAGGTGATATCACAAGACCGTCCGAGAGCACGGTGTTTGACCCGGCGGTCAATCCTCTGACGGCTCCGTGGACAGGCAAGTTCGGTGGCGTGCCGCCCTTTGACCAGGTCAAGATCGCAGACTTCAAACCTGCTTTGGAGGCCGCAATGGACGAGCAGCTTCGCGAGATAGACGCTATCACGCGCCAGCGATCGGCTCCGACGTTCGAGAATACCATCGTCGCTTTGGAGAAGACCGGAGCGATGCTCGACCGGGTCTCGACCATTTACGGCATCTGGTCGAGCAATATGAACTCGGACGAATTCGGAAAGGTCGAAGAGGAAATGGACCCGAAACTTGCGGCCCATTCGGACAAGATCACCCAGAACGAGGCTCTCTTTAAGCGAATCGAAGCAGTCTATAACGTCGAATCGCGGAAACGCATGGTCCGAGGCGAGCGGTATCGGCTCGCTTGGGTGTATTACACGAACTTTGTCCGCTCTGGTGCAAAGTTGGATGCTTCCAAAAAGGCGAGGCTTGCTGAGATCAATCAGCAGCTCGCGGGACTATTTACCAAATTCAGCCAGAATCTGCTCGGCGATGAAGGTCAGCTTTTCATGACGATCACAAATGAAGCGGACCTTGCCGGGCTGCCTCGATCGTTAAAGGACGCGGCCGCGGCCGCTGCTGCGGCTAAAGGTAAACCGGGTGCCTGGGTCATTCGCAACACGCGTTCGTCGGTCGATCCGTTCCTGACGTACGCCGACAATCGAAAGCTACGCGAAGAGGCGTGGAAGATGTTCGTGAACCGCGGCGATAACGGCGGCGAACGCGACAACAACGCAACCATCACTCAGGTGCTCCAGCTCCGCGCCGAACGCGCCAAACTGTTGGGATATGCGACGCATGCTCATTGGCGGCTAGAGAACGCCATGGCCAAAACGCCTGAGAACGCGATGAAGCTGATGGAAGGCGTCTGGCCGGCGGCGATTGCTCGTGTAAAGGAAGAGGTCGCCGATATGCAGTCACTCGCCGACAAGGAGAAGGCGGGCATCAAGATCGAGCCTTGGGATTATCGCTACTACATGGAAAAGGTTCGCAAAGCTAAATACGACCTCGATCAGAACGAGATCAAGCCGTATCTCCAGCTCGAGAAGATGCGCGATGCGATGTTCTGGGTAGCCGGCGAGCTATTTGGATTCAAGTTCACGCCGGTCACGGGCCTGCCGGTGTTTCATCCCGATGTCACGACCTACGAGGTCACCGACATCAAGACGGGCAAACACGTCGGCCTCTGGTACTTTGACCCATATGCCCGCGACGGCAAGCGTTCGGGTGCGTGGATGAATGCCTACCGCAATCAGCAGCGAATGGCAGGCGAAGTGACCACGATCGTCTCCAATAACTCGAATTTCATCAAGGGCAATCCCGGCGAACCGGTGCTTATCTCCTGGGACGATGCCACGACGATGTTCCACGAGTTTGGGCACGCTCTGCACGGACTGTCGTCGAATGTGACCTATCCGACGCTGTCGGGCACGAATGTGGCACGCGATTATGTCGAGTTCCCATCGCAGCTCCTTGAGCACTGGCTGTCAACGCCCGAAGTGCTGCAGAAATACGCGCTCCACTACCAGACCGGCAAGCCTATACCGCAGGCACTTGTTGACAAGATAAAGAAGGCGGCGACATTTAATCAGGGCTTTGCAACGACCGAGTATCTAGCGAGCGCCCTGGTCGATATGAAGCTCCACTTGGCCGGCGACCAGAAGATAGATCCGGACAAATTCGAACGCGAGACGCTTGCGGCGCTTGGGATGCCGAGCGAGATCGTGATGCGTCACCGGACACCGCAGTTCGGCCACGTATTCTCTAGCGACGGATACGCCGCGGGATATTACAGCTATCTTTGGTCTGACGTGCTGACGGCTGATGCGTTCGGTGCGTTCACCGAAGCAAAGGGCCCGTATGACAAGGCAGTTGCGGAACGGCTCAAGAGATATATCTTCTCTGTCGGCAACACTATCGACCCTGCGGAGGCTTATCGCAATTTCCGCGGGCGCGACCCGAACGTGGACGCTCTGATGATCAAACGCGGTTTTCCCGTGATGAAAAAGTAGCCGCGAGACAACACGAAAAAGGTTTGGCCGTGTCGAACGGCCAAGCCTTTTTTACATTCAGAGCCGCTACTTTTTCGGACGCAGGACGGGATCGCTCACGCCGATACTTGCAAGTATCGACCGAGCCTCGGCTTCGGTTGCCCGCCGCGGTGCTATATCGATCACTACCGGTATGACCTCGATCGATTCGATATTTGCCCGCTCAGCTCCGGCAGGTGCAACGACTGAGATCTTTAACACGATGGCCTTCTTGGTTTCGGGCTTTCGCTGATCGAAAACGAAATTGCCGAGCGAGTAATAGATCATCCGACCTTTGTATTCCTCAACGATCTGAGGCCAATGAGGATGTGCCCCGATCACGATGTCGGCTCCCGCATCGATCGCTGCATGAGCAAACTCGATCTGTCCCTTCTCGGGCTTTCGAACGTATTCGATACCGGCGTGCATAGTTACGACTACTAGGTCGCTGTCATCGCGGGCCGCCCTGACGGATGCGGCAAGCCGGTCGTGATCCTCGATGCGGGCGACGTAGTCATTGCGGGCGACGCCTCCGTCGTTTATCGAAGCATATGACGCACCGATGAATGCGATGCGGACGCCTTTTGATTCATAGACCTTGAATTTCCACGCTTCGTTGAGGTCGTCGCCGGTACCGAGATGTATCAGTCCCTTCTCGTCCAGGAACTTTCGCGTGTTCCTCAGCCCCGTGACGCCTTGATCGAGGGCATGGTTGTTCGCCAGGTTGAGCACGTTGAACTTGTAGCGGGACAGGACCGACGCATGATCTGCGCGTGCATTGAAAACAAGCCCTTTCCCCAATCGCGAATCGTTACCCGAGACAGGCGACTCGAGATTGCCGAAATTGAAATCCGACGCGAGTAGAAGATCCTCGAGCGGCTTGAATACCATATCGGGCGAGCCGGCACGGTTGATGGCGGCGGCGACGCCGCGCGAGAGCATTATGTCGCCTACGGCGACAAAGGTGGTGCGGCTCTCTGTGGCACGCACTCGTTTTGTATCCTTCGCTTGAGGCTCGCCGAGGTTGGCAGCGGGCTGCCCGCCGCAGGCGGCCGCGAGGATCGCTGCGGCCGCTACGAGTGAGCAGCAAATTTGCCGTCGCAGATTTCGTGTCATATTTTTTTACTTGTTGTCTCCGGCCTTGATACCGAGGTTCCGCATCCGCCGGTAGAGATGGCTGCGATCTACGCCCATACTTTCGGCCGCACGAGCAACGCTGCCGTCAAACTCGGCGAGCTTGTGGAGTATGAACTCACGCTGATACGCGTCGGTCGCATCCTTGAAGGTCTGGAATCTGAAACTGATCGCCGGGACCTCGCCGGAACCGTCGAAAGGTGGAATGTCATCCGCATCGACATTCTCGCCATGCGTGAGTATGACGATCCTTTCGACCATGTTCTTTAGCTCTCGGACATTGCCGGGCCAGGTATGCTCCGCCAGCCGCGATACCGCGCCTTCGCTGAAATGCAGCGGACGTTTGCCGTAATCCGCGGTGAAGCGTTGGTTGAAATGTTCAACAAGCACCGGTATATCCTCTGACCGTTCTCGCAGCGGCGGCACCTGGAAAGGGATCACATTGAGCCGGTAGAACAGGTCCGATCTGAAATTCCCGTTCTCTATCAGTCCGTCGAGCGGTTTGTTCGTAGCCGAGATCACACGAACGTCCACGGAAACCGGCGTATTGCTGCCGACAGGTTCAAATCGCTGTTCCTCGAGCACTCGCAGCATCTTTGCCTGAACGCGGGGCGACATATCACCGATTTCGTCTAAAAATATCGTTGCGCCATCCGCGATCTCGAACTTGCCCTTTTTTGCCTTTGCGGCTCCCGAGAAAGCTCCTTTCGCGTGACCGAACAATTCGCTTTCGACGAGTTCCTCAGGGATCGCAGCTGAGTTGATCTCGATGAATGGGGCGTTCGACCGTTTCGACTGTGAGTGTATGGCTCTGGCCACCAGCTCCTTTCCCGTACCGCTTTCGCCGGAGATAAGCACACGTCCGTCTGAGGGAGCAACGATGGCGATCTGCTTGCGGAGCGCCCGCATCGCGACAGACTCGCCCACCATCACGTATTGCTCAGCCAGTTCGCTCCGGAGCCGCATATTGGCCGTCTCGAGTTTGAATTGCCGCAAGGCATTCTTGACGGTCACGAGCGTGCGTTCGAGACTCAGCGGCTTCTCTATGAAATCGAAAGCGCCGAGCTTCGTGCTGCGAACGGCGGTCTCGATGTTCCCGTGGCCGGATATCATCACCACTGACGAAGTGACGCCCAGGCCTTTGAGTCTCGCGAGCGTATCGAGCCCGTCGATACCGTCACCCAGCCAGATATCCAAAAGAATGCAGGCATATTCCTCGGCCGCGGCCTCGGCCAGGCACTCTTCGCCAGAGGCGACAGCTTTGACGCGGAACCCCTCGTCCTCGAGAACACTCCGCAGAGTGTTTCGAATGCCCGGTTCGTCGTCAACTATCAGGACCGTGTTCTGCATTTATCTGATCGAAAGAATCTGAATTATAGCCCAGCCTTAGGTATTGCTCACAGGTATCTCGATGATGAATCTCGCACCGCGAGGAGTTTCGCCGACAGCGTTGATGCGTCCATTGTGTTCGGCGATGATGCGATGGACGATCGCGAGACCGAGTCCCGTGCCGCGCCCTTTGGTCGAGAAATAAGGCTGGAAGAGCCTCCGCAGGTCGCCCGGATGTATGCCTTTGCCGTTGTCCGACACCTCAGCGATGACTATATCCCTCGCGGTATCGTATCGTGTTGCGATATTTATACGTGGATCGGCGGCGTCCTGATCGAAGGCCTCCACCGCGTTCTCGATCAGATTGACGAAGACGCGCTTTAGCTGCTCACGGTCAAGCTGGATCGCGGGCAGATCAGCTGAGAGGTCCATTTCGATATGAGGCATCGACGGCCGTCCGGTAAATCCAGAGACTGCAAGCTCGATAGCCTCGTTCAGGTCGCCGGGTTCGAGACGCGTATCAGGAAGACGTGCAAAGCGTGAGAACTCGTCAACCATCGACTTGAGGCTTGCGACTTCCCTGAGTATCGTCTCGGTCCCATCGCGAACTACCTGGATCGACTCCGGCCCGACGGCCGGATCTGTGGCGTGAATGCCGTTGGATCCGTCAGACGGCACACATTTTTTTGCTATACGTTCGGCAGAGAGCTGTATCGGCGTCAGCGGATTCTTGATCTCATGTGCCATACGCCGAGCGACCTCCTGCCAGGCGGATGCTCGCTGTGCTGCGATCAACTCCGAGAGATCCTCGATCACAAGCACGACCCCGCCGCCGTCTGGCAACGCGGCAGCGGTCAGCGCGACCGGCAGTTCGCCTTGTATCTCGCGACCGTCAGCTCCGTGACGGCTGAGCGAAATGTGCTCCGACGCTCGGCCCGCACGGCCCGCACGAGCCAGAAGCCGTTCGATCACAGCCCTGTCGTTCTCGCTTACTATCGCATCGAGCCCGAGTCCGGTCAGATCGCCTTCTTCTAACCGTAGAATATTCACTGCGGCTCGGTTTATCGTACCCACTTTGCCGTCGGCGTCAAACGAGACGACGCCGTTCGGCAACGTTGCCACGACCGTCTCTATGTATCGCCTCCGCTCGAGCAGCTCGGCGGAGTTGGACTCGAGCGTGGCCGACATCTCGTTGAATGCATCAACCAATAGCGCAAGCTCGTCCTCCGCGATGACATCCACGCGATGGCCAAAATTCCCGCTCGATATCTCTCTCGCACCGCCGGCTAACGCCTGGATAGGAGTTGTCAGGCCGCGTGCCGCATAGAATGCCAGCCACGACGATGCGAAAATCAGAACGAACGTCAGGACGCCCAGGGTCAGGAATCCGA
This sequence comes from Acidobacteriota bacterium, assembly GCA_019639115.1. Lineage (GTDB taxonomy): Bacteria > Acidobacteriota > Blastocatellia > Pyrinomonadales > Pyrinomonadaceae > OLB17. Next base: position 47,740 of record JAHBSM010000002.1, read on the forward strand.
CCTGGCGGACCGTCGCCTGACGCGCCTTGAGATTGTCGAATTCAGCGAGCGAATTATCGACGATCTGACTGACGGTTGTTTCGGAATAAGGGCTTGGCACGACAATGACCGAGCGGCCATCGGGCAGTTTGGCGATGCCGACGTTATATCCGGTTCCGTCACGCGCACTCAGGGGTATCGTGCTCCCCGAATCAAGCGAGAGGATGAACTCAACAAGTGCGTCGGACCGCAAAGAGAATGCCGAGGCGATCTTTACATTGTTCGAGCTGCGAACCTCAACGTATTCCAAACCGCCGGCCGAGACATACTTGTACAGGTCAGTATCAGAAACGGCCGAGCTGCCTATGCCGGCCGCGATCAGTGCCGCCGAACGATCGATGGCCGCGAGCCTTTCTTCGATCGATCCCTGTTGATAGTTTCGCGCTTCTCTGATCGCATTCTCAGGGATCTGTGTGAACCACCGATCGATCGCCCGATTCATCAGCAGATAAGAAAAGACGGCCATTGCAACGATCGGCAGTATGGAAACGATCGCAAAATAAAGAAGCAGTCTTGTCTTTATCTTCGCTCCGAGCGTCAACGCCTTGCGTTCACGGGCCAGCTTGAGGATGCTCCTGAGCAGTATGAATCCGAATACGATCAGAGCAAAAACATTCAGTGTGGAAAGGGCATAAAGCAGAACAGTATCGCTCGCGGTCTCAACGGTGAAATTCTTCCACACGTTAGACCCCTGCAGCATTACAAGCAGCACAAAGATCGCCAATACGATCGTCCCCAGAACCCAGGGAACCTTTCGCGGCTTTGACGGCTGCTTGCTATCTTTCATCGAATGAATCTTACCACATAGGCGCCTCGGCCAAACGGTTTGTTCGCCCGTCACCGTGTGCGTTAAACTCAACCATTAGTTCCTGATGCATACCATTTTCATTGACGACCACGGACGCATCCGCAGCGGCTGGCGTGCCCTGATATTTGTCCTCTTGCTCGCCGTATTCACGATCGGGATGTCGGCGTTCATCGGATCGGCAGCGGACCGTCTTGGGTTCAGAGCCCGGCTGGACGGCCGCGCCGGATTCGCCTACAACAGCGCGATCTCTCTGATCGCGGCCGCCGCGGCTTCATTTGTTGCCGTCAGGATGATGGATCGATTACCTTTTCGGTCGATCGGGGCGAGCTTCACGGCGGGCTGGCTCCGTCACTTCGTCTTCGGCCTCGGGATCGGGACCGCAACACTCGCTGCCGCTTTGATACCGGCAATAGCGTATGGATCGCTGCGTTTCAGTCTTACGGATCTCGCCGCATCAAGCCTGGCCGAGCCTCTGTTGACCTCGCTGGCGGTCATGGGCCTGGCTTCTGCATTCGAGGAGCTTTTGTTTCGCGGTTACTTTTTGCAGACCTTTATGAGGTCGGGCCTTACCTGGTTGGCGATATTGATGACCTCAGGCTTTTTTGGGCTGGTCCATCTCGGTAATCCGGACGCCGGGCCGATATCGACAACGAACACGATGCTGGCGGGGTTGTGGTTCGCCGCCGCATACATCCGGACGCGCGATCTTTGGTTCGCGTGGGGGATACATCTGGCGTGGAATTTTGCCCAGGGAGCGATCTTTGGTATCGAAGTAAGCGGCCTGACGCAGATCGCCCGGCCGTCCGTCCTGGTCGAGAGCGACGGCGGCCCGGTGTGGCTCACGGGCGGCGAGTACGGCATAGAGGCAAGCATCGGCTGCACCGCCGCCATCCTTATTTCCATCGCTGCGATCAGATACTTGCCTTGCCTCGAGCCGGATCCCGAACTTGTAGAAATGACCTCGGCCTCCGAGGAAGCCACGATCACGCGATCTGTATCTTGAACGAGATATCGACGGCCTTTGCAGAATGGGTCAGCCGCCCGACCGAAATGAGATCGACCCCGGCTTCAGCATAGGATCGCACGCGATCGAGATCCATTCCGCCGGAAGCCTCGATCATCACCTTGGGATCCATCGAGCGTGCCATTTCGACGAGTTTTGCCGCTTCTTCCGGGGTTTGATTGTCGAGCATGACGATCTCGGCTCCTGCACCAATAGCTTCGCGAAGCTGTGCCCAATTGGTCACTTCCACCTCGATCTTGTGCAAGTGCCCGACGGCGGCCTTGGCCGACCGGACCGCCTCTGAGATACCGCCGGCCAGAGCAATGTGGTTGTCCTTGATCAAGACGCCGTCATCCAGGCCCATTCTATGATTCTTTCCGCCGCCAACGGTGACGGCATATTTTTCGAGAATTCTGATCCCGGGCGTCGTCTTTCGGGTATCGACGATCCGAGCGTTCGTACCCTCGACAGCCTTTACATATCGCCTCGTGAGCGTAGCGATCCCGCTCATCCGCTGGAGCAGGTTCAGCGCCGTCCTCTCGCCGACAAGAAGCACGTCGGCATATCCTTTGAGCGTGCCGAACACAGTACCGGATGCAATTTCATCGCCGTCGCTGTGAGTCGATTCCACTTCGCTGCCGTCCGGATCGAGATGGAAGAACACAGCTTCGGCCACATCGAGCCCGCAAAGTACGATGTCCTCCTTGGCCAGGAACCGGCCGGCTCCCCGCGTCTCATGCGGTACGCACGCACGGGTGGTGATGTCCCCGCGTCCAATATCCTCGGCCAGAAACTGTCCTATCGCCGACATTAATTCGCCACTCTCAAGCCAATTCATATCGCTTATGATACGCCGCTGTAACGTTTAGTCAACGCGGACGAGTTTCGCCGTTGACTTGATACGTCATCAAGGCTATTCTCTGCTTTCCCCAGACCGCAGAACAATATCAAGGAGTCCACTGTGAAGATCAAACTTAGTGCATTCGTTATCGCTGCTGCTCTTGCGGCCGCGTGTAATGTAACCACCGCAAACCTTGCCAGCCTCAAGACCGGCAAAGAAAAGGGTGCCAATCAAGAGTCAACGACATTCAAAGCCGGCGAAACGCTTTATGCCTCGGCTGCCGTAGCTAATAATCCGGGCGGCGTGAAGGTCGTATATTCGCTCAAGAACGAGAAAGGCGACAAGATCCCCGGGACCGAAACATCGATACCGATGGAGAAAAGCGGCACTGCTGAATATAGCGTCAGCCTGCCCGCCGGCGTCCCGAGCGGCAAATATACCGTGACCGCCGATCTGGTGACCGACAGCGGCGAGAAAAAAGGCAGCAAATCCGTCACCGTCACGATCGAAGGTGCTCCGGCTGCGGCCCCGGCGGCTGATGGTAAGGACGATAAAGGCGGCGATCACGGCGACAAGGGCAAGGACGATAAAGAAGTAGACAAGGACAAGGACGACAAATAGCAGTTTGTCCTCTCAATCAGTCACGATGGTAAAAGGCCGGCGTTTGCCGGCCTTGTTTACTTGCGAGCCTATCAATACGAGACACTGCGGACCGCGCATGGTCAACTCAAAGATTCGAGGTTAGCTCTGAGCGTCGTGATCTGGTCGTCCAGCTCGCCGCTCCTCTCTCTCAGAGCCTCTACCTTTTCTGCCGGTGCACGCGTGACGAAATTCTCATTCGCCAGTTGGCCGTCCAAACGTTCTTTCTCTTCGGACAGTTTGGCGATCGAGTTAGTGAGCCTCGTCCGCTCTTTGTCAAAATCGATCAGGCCTTCAAGCGGTACGGCGATCCCGGCATCGGTAGTCACCGCTTTGGCTGAAGCTTTGGGGACCGAGAGCTCCGACGCGAGAATTATATTCTCAGCCCGAGCTAGCTTTTTGATCTGAGCTTCATTAGCCCTGAAGACCTCGAGCATCCCGGCGTCAGCGGCAATATGAACATCAAATCTGATCGAGGGCGAGATATTCATCTCGCTGCGGATATTTCTCACCTTTTTGATGGCTTCGATCACGGCCGACATCTCTTTTTCGGCTGTTTCATCCATCATGATCGGATCACCTGTCGGAAAATCCGCCAGCATGATCGTCGGTTCAGCGTTGCAGTAAGCCGGATTATGCGACTCAGACGACGTGCCCGGCAGCTTCTGCCACAATTCCTCGGTCAAATACGGCATAAACGGATGCAGCATCCGCAAAGCTATCTCCAAAATAGTAAGTATCCGCGTCGTCGCCTCAGCGTCGCCCGCGTTTATCTCATCTTTCTTAAGCTCGATGTACCAATCGCAGAAATCATCCCAGAAGAAGTGATACAGCAGCGATACGGCAGTGTGAAATTCATATTTATCGAGCGCTTTTTTCAGGTCGAGCGCCGTGCGATCGAGCCGCGAGACGATCCAGCGGTCGGCGAGCTGCAGCTCATTTGACATCAAACTAGCATGATCGACCGACGCTCCATCGCTGTTCAGCAAACAGAATCGCGTGGCGTTCCAGATCTTGTTCGCAAAGTTGCGGTAGGTCTCGATGAGCAGGTCGTTCCACTTGATGTCGGCTCCGGTCGCGATCGACGCGAGATAGATGCGGGTCGCGTCAACGCCGAACTTGTCAAACATCTCGATCGGATCGACGCCGTTCTTTCGCGATTTTGACATCGGCTTGCCGTCTTTGCCGAGAACCGTTCCCGTGATGACGCAATCTTCGAATGCCGTCTTGCCGACGAATTTCTTAGTGAGCATCATCATCCGCGATACCCACAGAAAGATAATGTCGCGGCCCGTGACGAGAACGTCCGTCGGCAGGAACTCATCCAGGTCATCCGTTGCGTCGCCGGGAGCCGTCCAGCCGAGGGTTGAGAACGCCCACAGCCCTGACGAGAACCACGTATCGAGAACGTCGCCGTCCTGCGTCAGTTCCCTGCCGCCGGCTTTTTCACGCGCTTCCTCTTCGGTGCGGGCGACGTAAACATTTCCTTCCGCGTCATACCACGCCGGTATCTGATGCCCCCACCAAAGCTGGCGCGAGATCGTCCAGTCCTTCAGGTTTTCCAGCCACGTCGTGTAAACCTTCTCGTGCGGAATCTGCGGCGAGAAATGCGGCACGCCTTCTTTCTTCATCAGCTCGAGGCCGATGTCGCGAAGATCGTCCATTTTGACGAACCACTGCTCGCTCAAGATCGGCTCGACGATAGTCTTGCATCGCTCGCACACCGGAAGCGTGATCTCGTAATCCTCAATTTTTTCGAGCAAGCCCAGCTCGTCGAACATCTCGATGACCTTTTCGCGCGCCTTGAAGCGGTCCATCCCGACAAACTCCGCGCCCGCGGCGGCGTTCATCGTGCCGTCGTCGTTCATCACGAGCAGCTGTTCGAGATCGTGCCGCTGTCCTATCTGGTAATCGTTCGGATCGTGTGCGGGCGTGACCTTGACGGCTCCGGTTCCAAACTCGGCGTCAACGTATTCGTCCGCAACGATCGGTATCTGCCTGCCCGTCAGCGGAAGGTCGATCATCTTGCCAACGAGATGCTTGTAACGCTCGTCGCTCGGGCTCACTGCAACCGCCGTATCGCCAAGCATCGTCTCAGGCCGCGTCGTAGCAACGACAAGAAAGCTCCCCGCCAGTGGATATCTCAAGTAGTAAAGCTTTCCGTCTTTCTTCGTTTCCTCTTTTACTTCGAGGTCGGACAGTACGGTCTTGTCACGCGGGCACCAGTTTACGATGCGGAGGCCGCGATAGATGTTCCCTTCTTCATAAAGCGTCACGAAAACGCTGCGAACAGCTTTGGACAGATCGTCGTCCATCGTAAAGCGATGCCGCGACCAATCGACTGACGCTCCTTCGCGCCGCATCTGCTCGGTGATCGTGTCGCCGTATTCTTCTTTCCACTTCCAGCAGCGGCGTATGAACTCTTCGCGGCCAATGTCGAGCGGCGTCTTGCCCTCGTCATTCTTCAACTGCTCTACGACCTTTCGCTGAACCGAAATGCCTGCATGATCCGTGCCCGGCAGCCATAAAGTGCGATATCCATGCATACGCTTCCAACGGACAAGAACGTCCATCAGCGTGTGCTGTAATGCGTGTCCCATGTGAAGCGAGCCCGTCACATTCGGCGGCGGTATCACGATCGAATACGTCTCAGCGTCCCGATCTTCGTTGATCTCGGGCCGAAAACACCCATTCCGCTCCCAGCGGTCGTAATGATCTTGTTCGGCCTGTTTTGGATCGTAGGCCTTTGCGAGTTCCATTGGTTATGATTCTTAGTTCTTCGAACCAGCCTCGAGGGCTTCTCTGATAAGCTTTTCTGCGATGCGCGGCACCGCATCGAGTGCCACCTCGCGGACCGTCTTGTCCGATAGACGTTCCAGGACACGTCCGACGATCTCGTCGATCAATTCAGGTGTGACCCCGTTCTGCTCAATCGCAGGTGCCGGCACTTCTTCATCAACGATCTCGATCGACAGCCTTGTTGCCGATTCGGCCTGCTCGATCACGGCGTCGCCGGGGTCTTCGACCGCTATCGTCTCAAATGGGTCGATAGTCGGCTGAGCATCAGCCTCGTTCCGGTCAAATCTCTCTTCGTGGATCAGCATGTCATCCACCTCGTCGAGATCGAAAGCCGACGATGCCGGGATCTCAGCAACAGCCGCAACGCGGAACTCCTCGACAATGTCAGACGCGATCGGCTCGTCGATGGTCGGCGAAGCAGCGATGCCGTCCTGAAGCATATCTTCCTCGATCGGCGTGTCATCCTCGACGATGCTCTCAGCGTATAGATTCTCGATATCGGCCGTCTCAGGCGGCATTACCTCGGCAAATTCACGCGCCGCCATCAGATCCAAAGCCTTGTCAACTACCTCTTTGACCGAGCGGAACGGTTTTACGAAATAATAGCTCGCCCCGACGCGTGATGCCTCTCCCGGATCGAACGGCTCAAAAGACCCGACGACCAGGATCACAGGTATCTCGCGCGTGGATTCATCGCCTTTGATGATCTCGCACAACTGGTATCCGCCGACGGTCGGCAAGTGGACATCGGCGATCACCAGGTCCGGCATCTCCTCGTTGAACCGCTGCATCGCGGCTTCGCCGTCCGAGACGGCTATAACGTCGATCCCTTCTTCGGCAAACGTCAATTCAACGACCCTTCGGATCGAGATCGAATCATCGGCAAGCAGTATTTTGGGCCTTTTCACAAACAAGACTTCTCCGATAAATGACTCAAGCGCCGCAACCAACGAGAGATTCTACCAAATGCGGGAAGCGATCCGCACTGACACGGCTTCCCCGCTGCAAATTCTACTCGTCCCGCTCTGCGCAAAGCTCGACAGCGAGGCCTATTGCCGACTTCATACTCGAGGGATCCGCGATCCCTTTGCCCGCAATGTCAAAAGCCGTCCCGTGATCTACGGACGTGCGCACAAGCGGCAGCCCAAGCGTTACGTTCACGCCCGACGAGAAAGCAAGCGATTTGACCGGGATCGTCGCCTGATCGTGGTAAAGGGCGATGCACGCATCAAATTCGCCTTGATAGCATCGGACGAATATCGTGTCGGGCGAGAATGGCCCGCTCACATTGATCCCTTCGGCTCGGCATTCTTCGATCGCGGGCGATATCTCTTCGATCTCTTCCGAACCGAACATACCGCCTTCACCCGCGTGCGGGTTAAGCCCTGCTACGGCTAAAGTGACACGCCGGCGAAGCAGCCCCGACAGCGTAGTGTCAACAAATCTGACAAGATCGGCGATCGCAGGCCGCTTCACACGCTCGATCGCATCCCTGAGCGGGAGATGTGTGGAAAGCAGCACGACCCGCAACCGTTCGGCGAAGAAACTCATCGCAAAGCGTTCCGTGCCGGTAAGCTCTGCAAGGAACTCTGTGTGGCCAATATGCTGAAAGCCGCCCGACCCGAGCGAAAGCTTATTTATCGGCGCGGTAACGATGCCGTCCACCTTTCCTTCACGCCACAGATCTACGGCCCGAACAATATACTCGCCCGACGCACGTCCGGTCTCGGCCGAATTCTCTCCATATTCGATATCCGCAGGAAGATTGCCAAGATCCTCGAGCGAGAATCGCCCGGAATTCAAAACCTCTTCGAGCCCGAATCTTTTCGATGCCTGCTCTAGATGCCTGGCGTCGCCAACGACGATGATATCCGCCGAATCGAAGGTCTGGTTTTCCGCAAGGCTGCGAAGCACGACCTCAGGCCCGATGCCGGCCGCATCTCCGATAGTTATAGCGATCCTGGGTCTCGATCCTTTGCCCATAAAAGCAAGAATAGCGAATAACCAAGGCCATTCGCTATCCAAGAGCTGTATTTAAGTGTCCTAAGGCCTCTAATCAGCCTGCATTCGCATGAATGTCGGCACGTCCAGGTCGGCGCTCACAACGTTCTCGTCCGCTTGCTGGCTGGCATAGTTTGCCCGAGCAGCAGCCGCGATGGCGTTCGCTTCCGCAACCTTCGGGGCAGGCTGCGATACCGAGGCCGCGGAGTCGAATCCGGTCGCGATCACCGTGATCTTGATCTGATCGCCCATATCATCGCGGATGACGCTGCCCCAGATGATGTCAGCGTTATCGTCCGCCTCGCCCTCGATCATACCGATCGCGTCCTCGACCTCGCCCAGGATCATATCCGGGCCGCCGGTGACGTTGATAAGTGCAGCCTTGGCTCCCTTGATCGATTTCTCTTCGAGCAGCTTATAGTCCAAGGCCGCGCGCATCGCCTTGGAAGCCGCCTCTTCACCTTCGCCGCGGCCGACGCCCATCAGCGCGACGCCTTTGTTTTTCATTACGGTGGTCACGTCGGCAAAATCCAGATTTATGATGCCCGGCGTGGTTATCAGGTCAGTGATGCCCTGGACCGCATGCAGCAGCACTTCGTCAGCACGTTTGAATGCATCGAGTATCGTGATCTTCTCTTCGACCTCACGGAGCTTTGCATTCGGGATCGTAATAAGCGTATCCACAACGCCGCGCAGCTCGGCGAGCCCTTCCTCAGCTTGGGCCATACGTTTCTTGCCTTCCACGCTGAATGGCTTGGTCACGACCGCGACCGTCAGGGCTTCGAGTTCAGAGGCCAGCGACGCGACTACCGGAGCGGCTCCCGTCCCGGTGCCGCCGCCAAGTCCCGCCGTAACGAAGACCATGTCGGAACCTTCAAGGACGTCAAGCAGCTTCTGATGATCTTCGAGTGCAGCATCCCGCCCTTTGAGCGGGTTGGAACCGGCACCCAGGCCGCGGGTCGATTTTGTGCCGAGCTGTATCTTGATCGGGGCCTTCGAGGCCTCCAAAGCCTGCAGGTCGGTGTTCGCCACGATGAACTCTACACCCTTGATGCCGGCTTCGATCATTCGGTTGACAGCGTTGCCGCCACCGCCGCCTACGCCGATGACCTTGATGCGGGCACCCGTGATGGGCGGCTCGTCAATGAACATGCGGATACCGGAATTGATGGACTTTTGGTCTTTCATCGATAGACTTCCTACAGGTTCGACATTGTCGTCGAAAGTGATATTGATACTCATCTGAAGTGGGTTGCCGACAACAATATATTGGGCTAACGGCTTCAGAGGATACTACTGTTTGCGATAAAAATCCAACATCAACGCCGCGAAATATGACATTTATCTGAATTTTTCTCTAAATCCTTCGATCCACTCGCTCATTCGCCTGACCGCCGACCGTCCGCCGGAGTTCTCGCGGCGTTCCGCGTCCGTCAACGACACCCTTGCCAGGCCGCATGCGGTCGTCCACGATGGCGATCTGACCTCGTCGATCAAGCCGCCGAAGTGCTCTTCGTCGGGATAACCCAGCCTGGTCGGCGCGTCGAACACCTGTTCCGCGACCTCGCAGAGTCCTCTGACCAGCGAACCTCCGCCCGTCAGGATGACGCCGCTGGATATCTGCGCGGACGTACGCCTGGCGTCGCGCGCTATATGCTGCATCAGTTCGATCGCCCGAGGCTGCATGATGTCGCAGAGTATCTCCTTGGACAATCCGCGCGGCTCGCTCCGCCCCACGGGCATTATCTCGATCACTTCCGCGCGTTCGTCCGGCGACAGGAGTTCGCCCGCGACACAGCCGAAATCGTGCTTGATGCGATTCGCATGTGGGATAGATACGCGGAGCCCCACCGCGATATCTTTTGTAAAATGCGTGCTCCCGAACGGAAAGACCGTGATCTGCTGAACGGCGCCTCGGCTGAATATGACCAAGCTCGTGATCTCTGCACCCATGTTCACAAGCGCACATCCGTATTCGCGATCGTCGTCCGTCACGCAGCTCTCGCCTGCCGCCAGCGGTTCCAAAAGCGTACGCTCGACGTCGAGGCCTGCCTTCCCGACGGCTTTGATCAGATTCTGCCGACCGGCGCCGGGGCTGACTATAACGTGAACGCGTGCTTCCAGCCGCGAGCCCAACATCCCGAGCGGTTCGGTTATGCCGTCCTGGCCGTCAATAATGAACTCCTGCGGCAGCCGGTCCACAACTTCCCAACCTGGCTGTAGCGGCATCGCGCTCGCGGAATCGATCGCTCGGTCGATATCGTCCTCGGTGATCTCCTTGTCAGAACCGGCTACAGCTACGACGCCGGCCTTATTCTCGCCGAGGAAATGCTCACCCGAAAGGTTGACGGTCGCCGATCCGAGCTCCGTCCCCGAAGATCGCTCAGCCTCGCTGACAGCTCGCCGCACGGCGTCGGCTACGGCTTCGGTCGAAGTGACAATACCGCGCCGCATGCCCTTCGTTTCGGCTGAACCGAACCCGACGATGTTCATCCTGCCGTCGTCGGACGATTCGCCGACAATACACCGGACCCGGCTGGTGCCGATGTCGAGCCCGACAGACTGTAACTCTTTACTCATCTTCTATTTACAACCTGTAATATGATCTAGTACGTTAAATACTCTAATATCGGTGAGACGCCGCCCGAATTGACTGAACGCACGCGGTCGCCTTTGCCCGCGATCGCGTCGATAGCCGAATAGAGGCTCTTGCCAAAATCATCCTTAGCGAGCACGACCGATATATTTCTCCCGCCTTCCGTCACGACAGCCGACGGCTGCCTTGTGTCTGTAAGATCGACCTCGACAACGCGTTCAGCCACACCGAGAGCCTTGAATTCATCGATCATCTTCCGATACGCTTTGACCCTTGCAATGTTGCCTTTGATCGCGTCCTCGGTCTTTCGCTCGTCCCATCCACGCATCGCGAACGGCATGGTCGGCTCAGACCCACGCGCGGCGGCAAGTATCACGCCTTCTGCGTCAACAAGCCGGTCCCCGCCCGCCATTTTGACGATCGCCACAGGAACTCTCTCTTTGATATCGACCGCGACAGCGTTGGGGAGCGAAAGAGAAAGGCTCGCGGACCGAACGAACGGCAGTTTCTCTATCGCCTCGCGCATGGCCGAAAGGTCGGCATCAAAGACGCTCCCTGTCTTTTCCGTACGCGAGAGAGCAGCCCGCTTGACGTCCTCGGTCGCGACCCGGTCGGTTCCGCGCACCTTGATCTCGCGCAAAGCGAAGAACGAAGAGCTCGCCGCCGCACGCAGTCCGTACGCGCCGAGCGTCACTATACCGGCGACAAGGAGCAATATCACGATGCCGCCCGCCACGAATCTGCCGATCTCGATAGATCGGCCTTTCGTTCGCGTTTGCCTTTTGCGAGACGCGGCCGGCTTCGCTTTCCTTACGGTGCTTTTTTTCCTGGACTTTGCCATTGATCTGATGGAATTCTTATTTCTTTTCTGACAGTTTCTCTACAAATTCATCAGACAGCCGGGTCACGGTACCGGCGCCAAGCGTGAGAACCAGGTCGCCCGCTTGAAGCTCCGGTATCACACGTTCGACGGCATTCTCGATATCACCCAGATAGGTCGCGTTCTTATGGCCGTATTTTTTAATGTTCTCAGTGAGGACCTCGGCGGTTATGCCGTCGATCGGGGTTTCGCTGGCCGCATAGATATCCAGTACATAGAGAACGTCCGCATTATTGAAAGCAAGCGCGAACTCATCCATTAGCTCCTGAGTTCGCGAGTAACGGTGCGGCTGGAATATAACTACGGTGCGGCGGCCCGGAGCGCTGTTCTTTGCCGCTGCCAGCGTCGCGAGGATCTCGGTCGGGTGGTGGCCGTAGTCGTCGATCACGGTCACGCCGCCGATCTCGCCTTTGAATTGAAAACGTCGATTAGCATTGCGAAATTGGGCAAACGCTTCGACGATCCTCTCGAAAGGCACATCCATCTCAAGAGCGACAGCTGTCGCCGCTAAAGCATTGTACACATTATGTTTACCCGGTACGGGCAATCGGATCGAGCCCAATTCCCTGTCGCCTTGCCTCACCTGGAACGAAGACCCGAAGTCGTTGTCGTAACTGATCTCGTGAGCCGAGACATCGGCCTGCGCGGTCATCCCGTAGGTGACGCGCCGGCGTTTGATATTGGGGATTATGAGCTGCACGTTCGGGTCATCGAGACAGATGACCGCCGCACCAAAGAACGGGACCTTATTGACGAAATCGGTAAAACACTGAACGACATCGTCCATGCCCTTGTACGATTCCATGTGCTCTTTGTCGATGTTCGTCACGACGGCTATCGTCGGGTAGAGCATCAGGAACGAGCGGTCGCTCTCGTCGGCCTCCGTGACGAACCAATCGGACTGGCCGAGCCTAGCGTTCGAACCGAGTGTTTCGACGACGCCGCCGACCACCGTCGTCGGATCTATGCCGGCGTGCCCTAGCACCGTGGCGATCATCGACGTCGTGGATGTCTTGCCGTGAGTTCCGGCGACCGCGACGGCATACGGTTTGAGCACCATAAGTTCCGCAAGCATTTCCGCACGCGGTATCACGGGTATGCCGTGCTCCCTTGCGTACACGACCTCGGGATTGTCCTCCCTGACCGCGGATGAATAGACCACCACCTGGGCATCACCGACGTTTTCCGCTGCATGTCCCTCGTAGATCTTTGCCGAGAATAGGGTCTCGAGCCGATCGGTGTTCTTTGACCGCTTGAGGTCCGAACCGGATACGTTGAAGCCAAGATTGCAAAGCACTTCGGCGATGCCGCTCATACCGATGCCGCCAACGCCGATGAAATGTATATTTTTTACGTGTCGAAACATTCCTTTCAAAACCGAAGCCGATCAACGCTCGGCAAGCTCAAATATTATGTCAACTGCCGCTTCGGCCGCATCGGACCGGGCCATTTTACGCGCCTCGATCGCCATTTTGTCGATCTTTGACGGGTCAGTATCGAACTCCTCGATCACCGAGGCGAGCGATTCGCCGCTTAGATCGTCCTGGAGCACCATCCGGGCCGCGCCCTGGCGCTCGAGAGCTTCGGCATTTCGCCGCTGATGGTCATCCGCAGCGGTCGGCAGCGGTATCATAATCGCCGCTTTGCCCGCTGCCGCGACCTCAGCACAGGTCGTCGCTCCCGCCCTGCAGATTATCAGATCCGCCTTGTCAAAAGCCTCGACCATATTCGTTATGTATGGCCTGACGTCTGCGTCCGCAATACCGGCTTCCGTATAGGCCGTCGCAACATCTGCGAGATCGGCATCACCTGTTTGGTGCACGAAAGCGGCCTCGACCGAGCGTTCACGCAGGATCGGGAGCGTGGACCTAACCGCGTTGTTTATCGCCCGCGAACCCTGCGATCCGCCAAAGACCAATATATTCAAAGGCTTAACAGCGTTTCGGTGTTTGACCTCAAAGAACTCGGACCGGACAGGGTTACCGGTCACGACCGCTTTCTTTCCAAAGTAGGCGGCGGCCTCGTCAAATGTCAGGGCCGCACGATCGACGAACCTCGCGAGCTGTCGATTCGTAAAACCGGGCAATGCGTTCGAGTCCATGACCATCGTTCTGCGGCCCATGAAATGTGCGGTCAGGACCACCGGCCCCGAAACGTACCCGCCTGCACCGACGACGACATCCGGCTTGAAGTCACGAATGACCTTCCACGCCTCCGCAAAGCTCGTCGGCAATAGCAGACCGCCGCGTATCTTACCTAGCAGCCCGACATTCTTTAGTCCCGCGCTACGGATCAACGCAAGCTGAAAGCCGCTCTCGGGTACGATCCGAGTCTCCAGGCCGCGTGCGGTGCCGACAAACAGGACCTCGGACTCGGAGTCCCGGCGCATGACCTCATTGGCCACGGCAATGCCGGGATAGATATGTCCGCCGGTCCCGCCGGCTGCGATTATGATCCTCATCGCCATCTGTTTGCCGATCCGGCATTTATGCGTAACGACGCCTGCGAACCCGTCCTCGATTCTTCGACCCTTCATTGGCCTCAGCGGCAACTGAGTAACGTGAGATGCTGAGCAAGACCCCGACGGCCGCAAGCGAGACCAGCACCGACGACCCGCCGTACGATATGAACGGCAAAGGTATCCCTTTTGCAGGCACGATCGATATCACGACGCTGATGTTGAACAACGCCTGAACGATCAGTCCGGTGATAACGCCGATACCTAAAAGCATGCCAAACCTGTCAGGAGCATTCAGAGCCGCCCTCGTGCCCCGCCACAGCAGGACCCCGAACAAAACAAGGACGGCAAGCGTCCCGATCAAGCCTAATTCTTCACCTACCACGGAAAAAATGAAGTCGGAATACGGGTATGGCAAATAGAAAAGTTTTGCCTGTCCCTTTGCAAAGCCCTCGCCGTAGATCCCTCCGGATCCGATCGCAAAGAGCGATTGGACGACCTGATAGCCTTCGCCCTCGGAGTATTTGAACGGGTCCATGAACGCCATCAGCCGGGCAACCCGCCACGGAGCCAGCAACAGAGCGGCCACACCCGCCGCAAACATCGCCAGCACAAGCGATGCAACGTGCATCAGACGGGCTCCGGCGGCGAAATAAACAGTCGCAAATACAGCACAAAGGACCATGGTCGTCCCCAGGTCTTTTTCCAGCATCACAAGCGCCGCAAGCACGCCGAAAACTGCGGTCGACGGGAGCACACCGGCCAACAGGTCGCCGACCTTTTTCTCGCGGATCGTAAGGAACCAAGCCAGGAACAACGGCAGAACAAGCTTCGTCACTTCTGACGGCTGGACCGAGAACGTGCCCAGGCGGATCCAACGCCTCGCCCCATTTATCGGCGGGAAGAAAAGAACGGCGATCAGCAGCCCAATAGTCACGGCCAAGAGAGCGAAGACGACCCACCGACGGTTCAGTGAATGATAGTCGAGCCGCCCAAGGGCCAACATCACGGCGATCCCGATACCGACGAAAAGGATCTGTTTGTAGAAGTATCCGAATTGGCTCGTTTCCTGGCTTTCTTTGAACGCGATCATCGCGGAAGCGCTGTAGACCATAAGCGAACCGAACAGCGCCAGGCCCGCCGCTGTTGCCGTCATGATCCAATCTTGTCGTCCCGCTTTCATTCGTCTCTTGTTGTCTATCAGGCCGAGACTGAACCGCTCCCAAACTCGGCAACGCATGCTTTGAAAGCACGTCCGCGTTCCTCAAAACTATTGAACATATCAAAACTCGCGCAAGCCGGTGCGAGCAGAACCGAGTCCCCACGGCCCGCAAGCTCGCGAGCGGCCCGCACGGCATCGGCGAAGGAACCGGCTCGCGTTATGTCGCAAACGCCCCTTAACTGTTCCGCGATATTGTCCGCGTCCTCGCCGAGCACAACAACTGCCCTGACTGAGCGGGTGATCAACGGCACAAGCGGCGCGTACGGCGCGTTCTTTCCGCGTCCGCCGAGTATCAGCACCGTCTTGCCTTCGTCCTCCGCCAGAGCTTCGAGAGCTTTGACCGCCGCGTCCACTGACGTTGCTTTGGAATCGTTGTAGTAACGGACGCCGTCGATCTCGGCTACGAATTCGATCCTGTGCTCGACGCCGCGAAATTCAGCGACCGCCCGTCGGGTCGCATCGACTCCGGCACCGCATGCCAATGCCGCGGCGAACGCTGCCAGCACATTCTCGACGTTATGAAGCCCGCGGAGAAATATCTCGTCTCTCGTGGTGAGCACTGTCTCGCCGTCCCCGGTCCTACGGACAAGCTCTCGCCCACGGAGAAAGCAGCCGTGCTCGAGCTCTCTGGTTACGCTGAACAATTCGACGCGGCCTCGCAGCCCCGCGGCCCAGGCCGCGGTTATTTCGTTATCCGCATTCAGGATCGCGACGTCCTCCGGCGTCTGGTTCATGAACAAACGATGCTTTGCGGCCGCGTAATCCATGAACGAATCGTACCGGTCGAGATGATTGGGTGTAACGTTCAGGCAGAGGCCGACCCGTGGACGCAGATCAACGATCGTCTCTAGCTGAAAACTGGACAGCTCAGCAACGATCCATGAATCTGCATTGGTACGGCCGACCAGATCGAGCAGCGGAGTCCCTATATTGCCGCCGACGTGCGTATCAAATCCATTGGCCCTGAGTATCTCACCGATCAAGGCCGTGGTCGTGGTCTTGCCGTTCGATCCCGTTATGCCGACGATACGGCCCTCGAGGAACCTGTAGGCGAGTTCGACTTCGCCTATCACCTCGCCGTCCTTGCGTTCGACATACCTTGCGGGGATCGATCTCGTCGGAACTCCCGGAGAAATGACCACAAGGTCTATCTGGTCGAGCAGCCACGATGGCAAGTCGCCATCCATCAGTCCAACGCTGTGCGAGCCGCGGAGGGCAGCAGCCGCTTCGGGCCACTTCTCAATAGGTTTTCGGTCGTGCAAAGCGACGACAGCTCCGCGTTCGGCCAAAAATCTAGCCGAGCTAATGCCCGAAACGCCTGCCCCGAGAACCAATGCTTTTCTTCCCTTTAGCTCCATTGGCCAACTATCTGAGTTTCAGCGTCGAGAGGCTCATCAACGCGAACAATATCGCAACGATCACGAAACGGAACACGATCTTTGGTTCCTTCCAGCCCGCAAGCTGAAAATGGTGGTGGAGCGGCGATTGCAGAAAGATCCGCTTGCCGACGCCTCCCGTACGTTTGGTGAATTTGAAGAACGAGACCTGGATCATCACTGACAGTGCCTCGATCACAAAGATGCCGCCGATGAACGGCAGCAGAAATTCCTGTTTGGTCAGAACGGCTACGGTCCCGAGAGCTCCGCCTATCGCAAGCGATCCGACGTCGCCCATAAAGACCTCGGCGGGCGGCGAATTGAACCATAGGAACCCGAGGCTCGCACCGACCATCGCTCCGCAAAAGACCGTGAGCTCGCCCGCCGCCGGATTGAATGTGATGTCCAGATACTCCGCCCAGCGTCGATCGCTCCCGACATAAGTGAGCGCCGTCAACGCCGCCATGGCGATGAACGTCACGCTGGTCGCAAGTCCGTCGAGCCCGTCCGTCAGGTTGACCGCGTTTGAAGAGCCAAGCAGAATAAAGCCCATGAATATAAGGTAAACCCATGCAGGTATTACGCTTATGCCATTGGTGTCCGCTGTTTCCTTAATGAACGGAATGCTTAGGTTCCAGCCGTAGTTCGTCAAAAAATAGAGAACGGCCCAGACGGCGAGCGTTGTCACGAGCTGCCCGAGCAGCTTCTGGCGTCCGGTCAATCCGAGGCTTCGTTTTTTTACGATCTTTATGTAGTCATCTATAAAACCGATGGCCCCGAAAGCCGTAGTAGCTCCGAGGGCCAGCCACAGATAGATGCCGTCTAGTTTGGCCCACAGCAGCGTCGATATGATCACTGATCCGATGATCAGTACGCCGCCCATCGTTGGCGTGCCCTTCTTTGCCTGATGCTCTTCTGAGAGTTCTTCGCGGATCTCCTGGCCGACCTTGAGTTCGGTCAGCTTTCGAATGACCGTCTTACCCAGCAGGAGCGAGATAAGCAAAGCCGTGATCGTGGCCCAGGTCGTGCGAAAGGTGACGTATTGGAAGACGTTGAGGCCCTTGTAGAAATAGGACTCGCTCGCGCTGCCGTACGATCTGTAGATGAGCTGGTAAAGAAGATGGTAAAGCATGACCGGTTCTGGCCTCGCGAGATCAACTGCGAACTGCGGCCGCGTTCACCTCCAGTTCGAAATCTCTCAGAAGGCGTTCTAATACCTTCTCCGTGCGGACGCCCCGCGAGCCTTTTACAAGTATCACGTCGCCTGCCTTTACGCTTCGGCTCAAGATCTCCGCCGCCATATCCGAATCCGCTGCGAGCTCGACATCCGCAAGTCCTGCCTCTCTGGCTCCTTCCGCCAGATGGACAGCATTCCCTCTGACGGCGATCAAGCGATCTACACCGGCAGCAGCCAAGCGGCGTCCAGCCTCGATGTGTGCTTCGCGTGCGAGGTCGCCCAGCTCTAGCATCTCGCCCGCAACGACTATCTTCCGGGCTTCGCGAGGTGACGCCGCGACCAAGGTTTCTGCCATCGAAACGAGCGCGTCCGGATTAGAGTTATACGAGTCATTGATAACGGTGAATCCGGCAGCAAAATGCAGGATCTCGCCGCGTTGTGACGGTGATCCGGCCGTGCGGAGCGCTTCAGCGGCCGCCTGCACGGGGATGCCGATGACGCTCGACGCCGCGACCGCAGCCAGGGCGTTCATTACATTATGCCTGCCGATCAATGGCAGCACGACGTCGGCGTCCCCCTCGGGCGTGGTC
Source organism: Acidobacteriota bacterium (assembly GCA_019639115.1). GTDB lineage: Bacteria > Acidobacteriota > Blastocatellia > Pyrinomonadales > Pyrinomonadaceae > OLB17. Next base: position 66,169 of record JAHBSM010000002.1, read on the forward strand.
ATGCGAAAACGCGTTCTGCCAAACCCTTCGATCTGAATATCTTCGGCCCTGAGATCTGCATCTGCATCGATCCCGAACGTCACGACGCGTCCATTTACGAGGCCGGCCATCGATGCGACACGCGGGTCGTCCGCGTTCAGAACTGCCGTGCCGCCGGGTTTCATCCCTTCGACCAATTCGGCTTTTGCTTGTGCGATGCGATCGATCGAACCGAGATGTTCGATATGTACGGGCAGCACGCAAAGCTCGACCGCGACATCCGGCGGTGTGATCCGGCAAAGCCTCGCGATCTCGTTCATCGGCGTTGACATTCCCATTTCGAGAACCGCAATGTCGTATCCCGGGTCCTTACAAAGCTCTAGTACAGTTAGCGGATGCCCGATGCCATTGTTGTAGTTCTTGATATTCTTGAGAACCTTGCGGCCGGATGAAGCGATCACGTGGGCCGTCAATTCCTTTGCGGTCGTTTTGCCGGCGCTGCCGGTGATCGCGATCACGGGCCCGCCCCAACGCTCATACACGCCTCGAGCGAGACGCTGAAGCGCGGCTATCGCGTCATCGACAAGCAAAATCCTCGACCGGAACTCCCGAAGCTCCTCGATGTGTTCCTCGAACCGATCTCGGCGCACGACCGCGAGAGCCGCTCCGGCCGTCAAAGCCGCCGACGCAAATCTCGTAGCGTCGTCAAAATCGCCGTTGAATCCGTTATTTCGGTAATCCGGCTGGGACAATGCAAAAAAGACATCGCCCGCCTTTACCTTCCGCGAATCGACGGCGAATCCTTCAACGTCGCGGTCATGTAAAGCCGGGTCAATGCCGGAAATATCTCCGCCAATTGTCCGTATCGCTTCAGAGAGTTTCAACTCGTTATCGTTCTCCTCTCATACCAACGAACGGGCGTAACTTCGCGGGCTGCCGTTCGTTTATCTCGCTTTCGTCCTTCGTCGGGCGCCTTCTCCGGTTTACCGGCCGGTTTTTGCGAACCCGGCTGGGATGTGACGTTCTTTGCCGGCCCCGAGGCCGATCTCCTTTCCGGAGTGCCCGCTTCGGCCTTTCTATCCTCGCTTGATTTTGCGCCATTCGCCGGGCCGACCGCTTCAGGTATCTCGGGTTCTGCGGTGTTCATTCTCGCGATATTGTTGTTCGGACGTACGCCAAGCTCAGGCAGCACCTGCTCGGCTATCGACTTGAATACCGGAGCCGCGACCATTCCGCCATCCCGGCCACCCACCTTCGGCTCGTCTATTACGATACCGACCACGATCGAAGGGTCGTCGGCCGGTGCCATACCGATAAATGACGATATATATTTGCTTGGATCGACCGATCTGGTCGTCGAATTGAACTTCCATGCGGTGCCGGTCTTGCCGGCTGCGGTATAGCCGTCGATCTGAGCTCGCCTGCCGGTTCCCGTCAACACGACCTGTTTCAGCATCCGTCGAAGGTCCCTTGCCGCTTCCGGAGCCATAACTCTAACAGGTTCAGCAACTTCCGGTTGTATCGGGCCCTGCTCCGGCCTTCTGATCTCCTTGATTATTCGCGGCTGAAGTCGAATTCCGTCGTTTGCTATCGTCGCAAAAGCAGAGGTCATTTGCAATGCAGTGACCCCGATTTCGTAGCCGATAGACATCGACGCGAGCGAGTCACCGTTCCACTTCTCAGGACGGCGAACGATGCCGACAGTTTCGGCCGGTAATTCGATCCCGGTCTTGGCTCCGAACCCAAATCTCTGGAGCATTGCAAAGAAGTCATCCTTACCGACCCTAAGGCCTGTTTTGATCGCGCAGACATTGCTCGAGTGGGCCAACGCTTCTGCATAATTCACGGTTCCGACATAATGCGAATCCCGGAATCGATGGTTCGCGACCTCGATCGTCCCGTTCCCTGCATCGATCATGTCCTCAGGTCTGAACAACCTTTTTTCTAGGCCCGAGCCATAGGCGATGATCTTAAATACACTGCCAGGCGAATAGACGTTCTGCACGGCTCGATTGATGAGTTCGTCAGGCTTTGCGGCTCCGAGCAGATTGGGGTCGAATGTCGGATAGTTCGCCAGGGCCAGCACTTCACCGGTCTTTGGGTCCATCACTACCGCCATTCCGGAGTTCGCATTGGCCGCTTTGACGGCATTTGCCAGGGCCTGCTCGACCTTGAACTGTATCGACGCGCTAAGCGTGAGCTTCACGTCGCCCGGTTCTTCGCCTTCTTCCGTTGATTGGCCGACCACACGGCCAAGCCTGTCGTGCTGGATCTGGGTCTTGACTATCGAGCCCTGCAGGACGCCATTCTGCGAGAGCTCAATACCCGCAAGCCCTTTGTCGTCCGCGTCGCTGATACCTACTACTTGTGATGCGAGCGCCTGGTTAGGATACGTCCGCCTCTGGTCCTCATCCCAGAATAATCCTTCGTATCTCGGCAGCTCGGCTTTCTTTATAGATATGTCGTCGAGGGCTTTGTTAACTTTCTCGTAGGTCTCGGCATCGACCTTTCTTGCGATGCCGAAATAGGTTTTCTCCTGCGCTTTGGCATCAGCGAGGCCGCGTGCTAGATCCTGAGCATTCAACTTGAGCAGCTTTGCCAGCTTGCCTGCGGCCGATGCCGGGTCCGCGATCTTTCTCGGATCCGCGAAGAGAGTATATGCACGTACGCTCATCGCCAGGGCCCGATCGTCCCGGTCGTAGATGGTGCCCCGCATCAGCTTTTCGCGTTTTACGATCTGGCGCTGGCTCACAGCCATTGCCTTGAGCGCCTTATGCTGGTTCACCTGGAGATGGACGAGCCTGGCCCCGATGCCCAGCATCCAGAACGAGAGCACGCACACGATGAACATAAATCGTGTGAAAGCCACCTGACGCTGGTCGTATTTTCGCTTGACGCTGTTCCTTTTCGTCCTTGCCATAAACCGTGATCACCTTGCCATCGAAACGATCCTCTGACGTTCGACCGTACCCGAGACGGCCGCCTGCGGCCGCTCCTGGCCCCGAGCACTCGGCGAAGCGACCAGCGCGGTCTTTGCGACCAATTTCTCTGCGGGCCGGGGTCGAGCCGCTGCAGTTGAAAGAACCGGACGCGCCGGGTCCGCCGGGCGATCCACAATTGCGGTCGCGGCCGGCTCTGCTATCAGGCTCAGCTTGCGTGCGGTTCGCAGCAGCTCCGCCGGCGAAGCCGAGTTCTCTTTTGCAGCGATAAGCCTTCGGCGTTCGGACTCGAGTTCGTCCACTTGCTTCCTCAGACGTCCATTCCGCATGTTGTAATCGATCGAGGTGAAATGCTGAGTCGCGGCAAAGAATAGGCCTGCGATCACGATCGCAAGGCACATCCCGACCGCCAGCCAAACGCGGATGGATCCGGCGGCGTTCTGATCTTTTGTTGATGTCCGTCTGCGTGGCACTCTGCTCATGGTTGCTGCTCCTCGTTGGTATCTTTCTTCGGTGAAACTCTTGTCTAAAGTTTTCTGCAAGCCCGAAGTTTGGCGCTTCGTGCTCTGGGATTTTCGGCGACCTCGTCTTGGTCGGGCGTGATCGGCTTTTTCGTTATGATCTCGACCGATCTGACCGCGCCGCACACGCATTTGGGCATTCGCGGAGGGCAAGTGCATTTTCCCGAAAGCCGGCCGAGCGTCCGCTTGACTATCCGGTCCTCGAGCGAATGGAACGAAATAACGGCAAATACCCCTCCGGCCCTCAGCCGTCCGATGCCGCTTGTCAAAAATCCTTCGAGCAATTCGATCTCGCGATTGACGGCGATGCGTATCGCCTGAAAGGTCCTCGTCGCCGGATGTATCTTGTCGCCGGGCCGTCGTCCGATCGCTTTCTCTACGAGTTCGGCCAGGTCCGCCGTCGTTTCGATGGGCGTCCCTTTGGCGTTTCGCTCGGCGATCCGTCTGGCGATGATCCGCGAACGCCTTTCCTCGCCATACTGATAAATGATGTCAGCGAGTGCCTTTTCGTCCGTGTCCCGGAGCAGTTCAGCCGCAGTCGGGATGCCCGCCGATCTGTCCATCCTCATATCGAGAGCCGAATCGGTCCGGAAACTAAAACCTCTCTCCGCATCATCGAGCTGCATAGACGAGACCCCGAGATCCGCCACGATACCGTCGATAAGGTCTATCCCAAGATCGTCGAGCACCGTATCGATCGCCTCGAAATTGGATCGCACGGCGACGAATCTATCTCCGTACCTCGCAAGCGCTTCGCTCGATATCGAGATCGCTTCTGCGTCCTGGTCAATGCCGATCACCCGGCAGGAACCGCACGCATCGAGCAGTGCCGCACTGTGGCCGCCGAGGCCCAGCGTCGCATCCGCGTAAACGGCGCCCGGGACGGGTGCGATCAGCTCGACCGTCCTGTCCCTTAGGACCGTCTTGTGAATGAACTCGGTCACGGAGGACGCCATCTTCAAAGAGCAGACTTCTCCCGTCGGCAATCGTCCGCTTTCGCTGCACGGCTGCACCCGGATCTGGTTGAATTTTTAGTGGATCTAAGTTTTCGGCTTACGAGAACGGCCTTGCCTGTCCTGCACTGACCGTTGTTCGTTCGCCGCGTTGACCGATCAACTTCGGAGGCATTATTGCTTAAGGTGCTTAAACCACCGACGCAATTATGCCGTTGCAAATATACCTGCAAGGTTGTCAATCAACGCTAAAGTGAATATTAAACCGATTGTGGCGAATGTGTCAACTGATATTTTAGCGCTTTAGCTGTTATGCAGTCTCTTAAGCCTGATCGAGCCCTTTGGTATATCTGTCGGCGTTGTAATACGATGTTCTGCGGCCTTTTACGGGCGCTGTATGTCGCCAGAATTTTTGCAGATATTGATCTTCGGCACACTTGCCGCGCTCGGTAACGTCGCGGGAGGGATGATCCTGTTCCCTTCCGCCTGGCGGGAGTTCAGCAGGCGATACCTGCGGTATCTGCTGGCATTGGCCGCGGGATTCATGCTCTCGGTTGTGTTGCTCGAGATGTTTCCCGCGATCATATCCCTGTGGCAGCAGCGTTATCCCGGAGACGAGAACGGACTTTTTCTGCCGATGCTACTGGTCGTCGTCGGTTATCTCCTGACACAATTCTTTGAGCACACGATCGCGCCGCACTTTCACCTCGGTGAGGAGGTCCACGCAGGCGAATTGATCAGGACGCGAACAGCGTACACGGCGACGGCGGGTATGCTGATCCACACATTTTTGGACGGCATGGCGATAGCCGCTGCCTCTCAGGTCGGCGCAGGACTCGGATTCATTGTGTTTGTGGCCATAGTGCTTCATAAGTTCCCCGAGGGCTTCACGATCGGCTCGATGATCCTGGCAACCGGGAGCGGGATCCGCAAAGTGGTGGTCGCGACCTCTCTTTTAGGATTTGCGACCCTCGCGGGTGCGGTCATCTTTCATTACGTCGGATCGATCTCGGCCGAAGCCGTTGCATACACTCTTCCGCTTGCGGGCGGAGTGACGCTGTATGTAGCCGCCAGCGACCTGATACCTGAGGTCAATCACCATGGCGGACATCACGCGAGTGTTTCTTTGTCGGTCTTTGCGGGTGTCGCGTTATTCTTTGGAGCTCACTTCATACTGCACAGCTATGTCGGCCATTAGGCAAAAGCCGGGAACTTTAGGACGCGGCATGACGTAATCGATACCGGAGGGATTTGGTACGATGCGTGAACCTATTCTAGCGGGATTTCTTAGCTTTCTGATCCCCGGCCTGGGGCAGATATACAACGGCAGAGTCATCGTCGGTATCGTCTGGCTCATATTGACCGGAGTGTCGTGGATAGGCTCGGCGGGCCTGTTGGGTTGGGTCGTACATCTGATCGCAGCCTGGTGTGCCTTTAGCTACGCCCGCGATAATCCGGTTCGCACCTGACCTCTCTCCTGGTTTGTGTCTTCATAGTTTCCTCCTCTTGTCCCTGGCGGGGCCGTCTCGCCGGGGCTTTTTGCGTTTCGCTTTAGGACAAGTGTTTGTGTAGTATTGGTAGTTCATCCAATGGCTCAAGAAGGTTCATTGTTCTTGTTGATATTTGCGATCTTCGGCGCCGCGGCGGCGCTGTTCGGTCTGTGGCCGGTTGCACTCGCATTTGGGCTCGGAGCCGCATTCATGGCCTTCTTTTTCAGAGACCCGAAAAGGAAAGTGCCAGAGGGCGACGGCCTTATCGTTTCGTCCGCCGACGGAAGGGTCACACGCGTTGACAGGGATGAAACACAGGTCGTGGTAAGCGTTTTTCTTTCGCCGGTCGATGTACATATAAATCGTGCTCCCGCAGCCGGGCCGGTCCGCTCGGTAGAGCTTGTCCCTGGACGTAAATTGCCTGCAACCAACGATCGTGCGAGCTTTGAGAACGAGCGAGCGGTCGTTGCCATCGAGGCCGGAGACAGAGAGATCTTCTGCACTCAGATCGCGGGTATCGTGGCAAGACGCATTGTGTGCCGAGCAAAAGCAGGTGATACTCTTGAACGCGGCGAGCGATACGGCCTGATCAAATTCAGCTCTCGTACAGATGTCGCATTTCCTGCTGAGGCCGAGATCTTCGTCAAAGTGGGAGACCGGGTACGGGGCGGCGAGACGGTCCTTGCCAAGCTGCCGACATAAATGAGCGACGAGACCCAAACAGATCAACCGCACAAAGGCCTCAAGAAAGGTCTTTACCTTTTTCCGACTTTATTCACCGCTGCGAATATCGGAATGGGTTTTCTTGCGGTGATGGCGTCCATACGCGGATTTCATGCGTCGTTCATCGACCCGAATCTGGCCGCCGGATATTTCAACATGGCGGCGATCGGCATCGGGCTGGCTATACTTTTTGACACTATCGACGGCCGCGTTGCTCGAGCCACCAAGACAGCTACCGAGATCGGCGTTCAGTTCGATTCTTTGGCTGATGTCCTCACCTTTGGCATTGCACCGGCGGCTCTGATATACGCCTGGGGATTCGCCGGCGTATTCAACGAGAACACATCCGGCCACAATATCGGAGTGTTCCTGCTTTTCATGTACCTGATGTGCGGTGCGTTCCGATTGGCTCGCTTCAACGTTCAGTCGATGCGGCCGCGGGTCCTGGCTGAAGGCTCGCAAAAATTGGACAAGAAGTACTTCGTTGGCTTGCCGATACCGCCAGCGGGAGGCCTCCTTGCGGCCATAGTACATTTCTCTCCGCTGCCATTGAGCACATTCGGAGAGAATGCGGCTCGCTCGTACGGCTATGCGATGATGGCTTTGATCGCGGTGCTCGGGATCATGATGGTCAGCCGTATCAGATATGCTAGCTTCAAGTCGGCCGGCAAGGGGAGAGCTGGGATAATGCTGATAATAGTCCTGGCCGCAGGCGCGACAGCCGTATTTCTCTATTCCCAATATGCGTTGATTCTGCTAGCGTCGCTCTACGTCGGGCACGGAATTGTCTGGTTCTTTTTGCGACGCATCCCCTTTGGCCAGCGCCCGGCGGCTGCTAGCGACATCTAACGCCTCATCATTCTCACGTTCGAGCGGCTCCTTTCGCGACGTCCAAGATCGATATCGGGGACGTCGTCCCTGAATTTCTTCCCGGCCGCGGCCAACAACGCGACAAGCAGCAGGAAAAGGACGGTCACCGCGGTGGTATGCAGCACAAAATCGAACAGGCTGTGTACGAGGATCGCGAAAATACCGGCGGCGGCACCGATCGCAACGCCTCGGCGAAATCCGTTAGTTGACGCGATCCCGATACGGCCTTGCCGCCAAAGCAGCCAAAGGAACGAACCTCCGATCAGAAGTCCTACGATGCCCGCGTCCGCCGCTGCCTGCAGATAATCGTTGTGAGCCTGCTCTACGCGTTCCAGGCCGCTTCCCTCGTCAAATTTGGTGTACGCTTGCCCAAATGCACCGATGCCCGCACCGAAAGGCATATTTTCGCGGATCACCTTGAGCGTAACGTCCCAGATCTGAGTACGATTCGTAGAGATGTCACCGGAACTCGCGGTATCCGAGATCCGCGTAAAGGATGATTCGCCGCCTATCAAAAGAGTACCGCCGACCACTATCGCGGCGATCGCGGCCAGAAGGCCGAATCGAATCAGTTTGCTTTTCCTGCCGTGTCGTCGCGTTGACAGGAACGCAGCCAACGCGACCGAGGCGACCAATGCGATCAAGCCTCCGCGCGAACCGCTCAAAAGCAAAGCAACGGCCATGATCCCTATCGCGGTTATGAAAAGCAGCTTGCGATCGCGTTCGACCGAGCCGGCCATAAGCATGCCCAAGGGCACGGCGATCGTCATCTCCATATAAGCCGCGAAATTATGCCGGTTGACAAAAGTGCCGAACGGCGACGGCCTCTCATAGATGCCGAATATTCGCGTCGGCGACAGGAACGATTGCAGTATCGCAAAGAACGCGAATGCGAACCCGAACAGCACCAGGAACGTAACTACTTTGCGAAGCCTCTCTGCCCTATCAAGCGAAACGAGCATCATCGAGAAGAGTATCCCGGCCACAGCGATATGCACTCCGGCAAGCTCGGTATCGAAAGGCGATATGGATAACGTCCTCGGAATATTGTCGAGTCCCGCGGCCGAGAACGACCCGAAAGGCACAATTTGAATGAACGCATAGATCGCCAATAAATAAAGCGGAAGCTGCAGCGCCGAGCGATCTAACGCTGCGCTGCCGGCGGCCATAGCTTGATACGCCCACGATACGACCAGCACAGCGACCAACACGTAAAAAAGCGCGATCACCGGTTGATGTACCGTGCCGTAAGCCAAAGCCGTAAAAGCGACCATGGCAAGTATCAATACAAAATTGAAACTATTGGCTTTCATCGTTAACTGCGGCGTCAGCGTTTGCTCAGGGCCACATCGTCGTACCAAAGCGTTCCCGTGATCGGGCATCCGTCACAGAATCCGCGAGCGGTTCTGATCGTGATACCGGTCGAATCGCCCGGAACCACGATATCAAGATATATCTCCTGCCAGTCGTTCGTTCCCTGCGGCAATGCTTTGGTTGCGAGGATGCGGTCGTCCCTGGCATTAACTACCTCAAGCTGCGGGCCGCCCGCGCTTCTGAGATTTTCGGTCCTGACCCAGGCCGTAAGTCGATAGCTACGCCCGGGCGCGACCACCACCGTTTGCCCTGCTGCGTATAGGTCAGGCTTTGTGTATCCTTTGAACCCGATCTTCAGGCTTCGGCTCCCGGAATGCTTGACGGATCCGTCCTGCGAGATGTCTATCTTCCCGTCCGTTCTGCTGAGTTTCCAGTTAAAAAATCCCGCGTCCGTGCCTCCCGGTACAAGCTTCTCAAATCCGGCGTTGGTGACCGTCTCGGGAGCCGACTCGGCATCCGACCCTATCTGTCGCGAGAACTCGAGCGCCTCGGCGAAGTATCGCCTGTCATACAAACCCTGTGCTATCGCGGCCGTTATCTGCGGATTTCGCGCTCGTTCGGCATCGTCGAGCCTGACCCAGGCCCGCAGGGCCTCGGCGGCCTGGCCCCGCGCGGCATAAAAAAGCGTCAATCCCGTGAGCACGTCGGGTTCGTCATAGGCGAGCTCTTCGACCTTACTCGGGTCTTTGTCAAATAGGTCCCAAGCCAACGAGAATACCTGTTCCCGATACGGATGATTGCGCCGCGTGGCAAGCCTGAGATGCGTCTTCGCTTCGTCGTATCGGTCGCGGCGGAGCAGAAAGTTGCCGTATTGCCATTGTGGATACGCGTACAGCGGAGCGAGTTCTACGGCTCTTGTGATAGCAAGCTCGGCCTTATCGTATTTTGCCGCCTGCTCATAAGCGCGGCCTGCTTCGAGCCAGAGCCGATAATCATATGGCGAAAGCCTAACGGCATCTTCAAAAGATCTGGTCGAATTCTCCGTTGACTCAGGCGAGAACACTTGTCTGGCGACGGTTGCCTCGAGCCATTTTGTCATCGGGTCGGTCGGAGCGAGCCATCTGGCGTTGCGCGCCACATCGGCCGCGCCTTCAGCCCCCGGAGGCGTGACGCTTGCGAGCATGCTGCCGAGTTGGTCCCTGATACCGACCCAACAGAGTCCGAGGCTGGCGATCAGAGCAAGAGCCAGTATCAGCTTTCCTTTTGCTGTTGAGAATTCGATCAGCATTCTTATCAGCGGACTTCGGCCGTCAATGCACGCTCGAGCGTATCGACGACGTATTCGACCTGCTCCGCACGCAGCTCCGGGTAGATCGGCAATGCAAGCGATTCACGTGCGGCCTTTTCGGCTTCAGGCAGATCGCCCTGGCGGTAGCCCAAATATGCGAAACACTCCTGCAGATGGAGCGGGACCGGATAATAGATATCCGTTCCAACGCCATGCTGTGAAAGATACTCTCGGACCGCATCACGACGCGAAGGCAATCTAACAACGAATTGATTGTAAATATGCCTCGAACCCGCATCCGCGGCCGGCAATATCACCTCTTCGGCGATACCGCGTGCGGCGATCAATTCACGATAAAGGGCGGCATTCGCCTCCCGTCGCCGCGTCCAATCCTCGAGATGCGGGAGCTTGACCCGAAGCACGGCTCCCTGAAATCCGTCCAGACGCGAGTTGAGGCCGACATACTTGTGGTAATACTTGACCTCCGAACCGTGCACCCGCAGAGCTCTCAGCTTCGCTGCCAGCTTCTCGTCGTTGGTCGTGACAAAACCGCCGTCACCCATCCCGCCGAGATTTTTGGACGGATAGAAACTAAAGCATCCCATCCGGCCGATCGAACCGGCCTTGCGGCCCTGGTATTCAGCACCGATCGCCTGTGCCGCATCCTCGACAACTGCCGCACCGTGCGCTTCGGCAATCGAGTTTATCTCAGCCATATCCGCACACTGGCCGAATAGATGGACGGGCTCGATCGCCTTGGTCGCGGCGGTCATTCGTTCGGCAATCCGTCCGGCATCCAGATTAAAGGTCGCGGGATCGATGTCCACGAAAACAGGAGTTGCTCCGAGCCGCGTGATCGAGCTGACCGTAGCGAAGAAACTATAAGGTGTCGTGATCACTTCGTCGCCCGGCCCTACATCGAGAGCCATCAGGGCAAGGAGTATCGCATCGCTGCCCGACGCGCATCCGATCGCGAACTCGGCACCGCAATACTCAGCGAGTTCATTTTCGAGCTGGGCGACCTCATCGCCTAGGATGAACCCGTTGGAGTCAAGCACTCGTCCGAGGGCTGCCTCGATCTCGGGCCGCAGCCGATCGTTCTGTTCTTTTAGGTCAAGTAATGGAACTTTCATTCTGGTGACTTTCAAGTGCTGATTGTAAATTGTAAATTGTTGCTAAACAATTCGAGTGGTCGAACCGGACATCAAAATGCTATGAGGATCAGTAAGAAAAAGCAGGCCGACGAAGTGATTCGCCGCCTCAAGGCAGAGTATCCGGACGCTCACTGCGCGCTGCTGCACACGTCGGCATTTGAGCTTCTGATAGCTACGATCCTTTCCGCACAATGCACGGACGAGCGCGTCAATATCGTAACGTCCGAACTCTTTCGCAAGTATCGGACGCCGCACGATTACCTCTCGGTACCGCAAACCGAATTAGAGCGCGATATCCATTCGACCGGTTTCTTTCGAAACAAAGCAAAGAACATCCGGGCGGCCTGCCAACGGATCATCGAAGAGTTCGGAGGCGAGGTGCCGATGTCGATGGAAGAACTGCTGACCCTCGGCGGCGTCGCTCGCAAGACCGCCAACGTGGTCATGGGAAATGCTTTCGGGATCGCATCCGGCGTCGTCGTCGATACGCATGTCGGCCGCCTCGCCCGTCGGCTCGGCTTGACCCGGCATGAGTCGCCCGAAAAGGTCGAACGCGACCTCGCCAAACTTGTGCCCAAAGAGCATTGGATAATGCTCCCGCACTGGCTCATCTACCATGGACGACAGGTGTGCAAGGCAAGAAATCCAAATTGTGCAGGCTGTGTTCTAAATGATATCTGCCCCTCGCGAAGCACTCAGGCACTCATCGAAGGAGCCAGGAACTCTAAAGCTTCATCCTCTAAATGAGTCACCAGCAGCCGTGCGCCTCGATTATTCGCAGTGATCTCATCGAGTTTTGTTATGTAGGCCTCCTCGAGCAAGAGGACAAATTTGATCTGCCCGCCGAATAGCTCTGCTATCTTTGCTCCGAGTAGAAAACGGTCCGTCTCTAATATCTCGCCGGTAACGCCGCGGCCATCCAGCAATACGGCCGACCGAGGTTCATCGGACAATCTTGTTCTGAGGCTCTCAAGCGCCTCAAAGACGTCATCTAAGGAGAATGCGCCGGTGACCGACATGCGCATCATGTCCGTCTCAGCCGCAATTAGGGTAACTATGCTTTCCAAACTTTGTACAACCGGTCCTACAATGATCTGCCGCTAACGAACCTGCGGCGAATGGGTGAGAGTAGTTAGGGGAAAAAGGGCGTGTAATTGTTTATCAAAACACGCCCAGTCATCAAAACTGCTTATAGTCTAGCAAACCAATATCGAATTGGTCAAACCTTTAGTTTACGGCCTCGGTGACGGTGAAGGGGCCGGAGCGGGCCTCACCGAACCGGGCAGCGACGGCATCTTATCGGCCTCGTATCGCGGGAGCATCCCGTCGCGCATCGCCAGGGTGTAAACAGCGGCCGCGATCACTATTGCCGATCTTTTTACATCGTCCTCGATTATCCGTTCATAGGTATCGAGATTTGTGTGCCAGGTGTGAGAGCCGTATTCGATCGGGTCCTGCTGAACGCCGATCCCCGGCAACCCGGCTTGATTGAACGACGTATTGTCGCTGCCGCCGAGTGCTCGGCTCTGCGAATTGACAACTCCCATGAAGCCGTAGTCGCGGAACGACGACAATGCTTCTCGAAGTATCGCCGCAGATTCGGGCGGGCCGAATACCGACATTCCTCTTGCCCGTCCGGTCCCGCTGTCAATGTTGAAATAGCCGCCAAATCGCTCGAAATCCGGCCCCGGTGCCTCGACCGAACCAAAATGGCGCCGGACGTAGGCTTGCGAGCCCAGCAGTCCCTGCTCCTCGCCGCTCCATAGCGCCACGCGGATCGTGCGGCGCGGCTTGACCCCGATCGCTTTTAGAATTCGAGCCGCTTCCATCATGATCGCGCAGCCTATTGCATTGTCAGTAGCACCGGTCGCCGCATGCCACGAATCGAGGTGTCCGCCAAGCATGATCACCTCGTTCTTTTTGTCGGTGCCCGTGATCTCGCCGATCGTGTTGTAGCTGGTGACACCGTCGGGTATCGTCCGAGTGCGAATGTCGAACTCAAGCTGAACAGGAGTGCCGTGGGCAAGCAGCCTCGCGATCCGTCCGTAATCTTCGTTACGCATCACAACGGTCGGCACGACCTTGCTCACATCAAAGGTGCGGTTGTTGAACGCCCGTATCTGGCCGTGTTCGCGCGCAGCGTCGTTGATGCGGACAGCTACGTCATTATCAAGCAGGAACTTGTCGAGCTGTTCGCTGATCTGAGCCCCCGGCAGAGCTCCCGGGCGAGGTCCGGCTACAGGCGGAGGCGGCTGGGGGAATGGCCCCTGCGGCTGCGGATTCGCCGGGTCGTAACGTTTCTCGAGGACGTCATCAGGTATCCGTTTCGGCTGCGGCTCGATCTGGACCGGAACGACGGCCGGCTTCCCTACGAGTACGATCTTCCCTCGGACTTTGTCTTTCATCGATGCGAAGAACGCGTCCAGTTCCTCCTGCGTCGGACGGTCAGGCAGCACAAGGTTGACAGCTTCGGCCCGCACGGTGCCCTTGGTCGAAGGCGTCCAGGCCAGCACTTCGTACGTAAGCGTGTCCGAGACCGGCGAGATCATCAGCCCGATGCTTCGGTCGATCACCCAGCCGGGGTGGCCGAATTCCCAAGGCTCGAGATATGCCTCGTCGAAGCCCCAGTTTTTCATCTGGCTGACGGCCCACTTCGCGGCATTTACGTGATTTGGGCTGCCTGTCAGTCTGGGGCCGTATCGATCAGTAAAATAATGGAGCGTATTCATGATACTTGAGTTCTCCATTCCTTCCTTGCGGATCGCCGCGTATATGTCCGGCTCTGCTTTGGCCTGAGCCAAAAGCGTGCCGGGCAGCAGCAACGCGTGGATGACGACCATCGACAGAAAGATTCGCTTTGCATTCATAATGTTCATATTCGTAGAGGAAAAGGGCCCAGAGAGGCCTTTCAGACCTGAAGTGTACTTTTATGTTTATACATAACATTTAACAGAAAAGTTTCATAGACGGCACATTCGCGGCTCCCGGCTTTAACGGAACAAACCCGGCGTTTTGATGTATCATCAAATTCTATTCGAGCCAAATGCGTTATCTTCTGCTGACATCGATGATCGTGATCGCGTCCGCAGCCGCGGCGCTCTCACAGTCAGCGCATAAGAAGCCATATTCCGAGAGCACTTCTCGCTACGACACATACACTCCTAAAGAGTCTGCTTCGGACGGCACCGACGACAAGGACGGCGTCATCCGCGTCAATACCGACCTGGTGATGGTCCCGGTCCGCGTAATGTCAAAAAAAGGCCGGCCTGTAGGAGATCTTACGCAGAAGGAGTTCCGCATCTTCGAGAACGGCGAAGAACAAGAGATAGCTTACTTTGCGACCGAGGAATCGCCCGTGACCGTGGCTCTGATGCTCGACCTGAGCTACTCCACCGTGTTCAAGCTGCCTGAGATACAAGCTGCAGCAAAGGCTTTCATCGAGCTGCTCAAACCCGACGACAAGGTCATGGTTGTCGCATTTGACGAACGCGTGCGAATCCTCTGCCAGGCTACTAACGACCGCAGAGCTCTCCGATACGCCATAGAAGCGGCACGCGTCGGATCGGGCACTAAGTTCTACGGTGCCATGGATCAGGTCCTGAATGATCAGTTAGCAAAGATCGAAGGCCGAAAGGCTATCGTCGTCCTGACCGACGGCGTCGATACCGCGAGCACGGGCATGACCGCCGGGAGCGTTTTGCGTGACGTCGAGGAATCGGATGTGCTGATCTATCCGATACAGTACGACACTTACGACGACGTCCAGCGCAACCGCCGCAAGGATGCTGAGGTCCGCTATGATGAGGATGACCGCAAATATGTCGTAGATACGCCGCAGGGACGCGGCGAGCGGCCTGAGGATTATGCTGAAGCGGCAGAATTCCTTCGCGAGGCCGCTACACGTACCGGCGGACGCGTTTACAAGGTGCGCTCGACGACCAACCTAAGTTCGGCATTCGCGCAGATAGCCGATGAACTTCGCAAATCTTATACATTGGGTTATTATCCTTCGCAGGATCGCTCTCCGGGGCAGCGTTATTATCTTCGGGTCCGGATATATCGGCCTGATCTGATAATTAGGGCACGCGAGACTTACTTGCGGCCGAAAGTTGCCGAATAGTAGATCGTCCTTTGAATCAAGGACTGCGTATAGATTTCTAAGAGGTGCTATGAAAATGAAAAGATCTTTTTCGATTCTGATGTTGGCGATGGCTTTGATGCTCTTGTCGGCATCGGCTTTCGCTCAGGATACGATGACCAATGACGAGGTAATCTCGCTTACAAAAGCGGGACTCGCTCCATCGATCATTGTTGGCAAGATCAACACAACCAAGTCGGCGTTCGATCTATCGACCGATTCGCTTATCAAATTGAAGCAGGCCGGCGTCCACGACGATGTCGTCGCGGCAATGCTTGCTGCAAAATCCGGCCGGCCGGCTACAACGGGCGGCGGCAGCGGAGCTGCGGGCGACCCGAACGACCCAATGGTCAAAAAGGGTTTCGGCATTTACCTCTACGAAGAGCGTGACGGCGAGCGAAAGATGACGCAGCTCCAGCCGACCATGTCCGGTCAGAACCGCACGGGCGGCATGTTCACGGCCTCGATCACTCCGCTCGGGCTCGGCAAGGTCAAGACAAAGACCAATCTCCCGGGCCGCAATGCGAACTTGCAGATCAAAGAATCGTCGCCTGTATTTTATTTTTACCTCGACACTTCGTCGGGCGGGCTGAATACGTCGAGCGGCATCCCTTCGACACCGAACGAATTCACTCTCGTGCGGTTCAATATACGCAGCGACAATCGCGAGGTGACCATAGCCAAGTCGAATTCGTGGGGAGCGAAAGGCGGGCTGTCAGATGAATATGTCGTCGCTCTCAAGGCTGAGGATCTCGGCAACGGTATCTTTCGCGTCACGCCATCCGCACCGCTGCAAAAAGGTGAATACGGCTTCTATCTGCTCAACAGCGGAAACGCGAATACGGCCGCGGGTGTCGGATCGAAGTTCTTTGACTTCGGCGTCAATATGCAGCCCTAGGCGAGCGTTTCATCGCAGTTCTCGATCGCGAGGCACCGCAGGCAATAGCGGTGCCTTTCGCGTTCCGGCCCCAAGTTCGGATACCGGCCCGCCGCGGCCTCGAACGCTCGCCTCTCAAGTTCGTCGAGTTCGTCCCACGTCCTTGTATTTCGGGACCCGCAACGCGAACATATGCCGCTATTTTTCAAACCATTGCCGTCGTTTTGCCGTATCACGACTACAAGTATATTCTTTTTCTAACCGACCGCTTACCCGGGTCAGCAATCGTATCCGAACCGGAGTCCTGGACAATGAAGATTCGCCTCTATTTGCTTAAAATTGCCATTCTGGCCCTTATCGGTTCCAATGCTGCCGAGGTACAGCTCGCACAGCGGACATCAGGCCAGCCCGAGCCGCCGTTCGATTTCTACACTCGCGGCCCATACAACGCAAAAGTTCCTTCTCCCCAATCGCTGCTCAGATATGACGTAGGTTCGCACCACACCACTTACGCGCAGATGGAGGAGGTCATCAGGTCGATCGCAGCAGCAGCCCCCGACCGCGTCAAGGTCTTTGACATCGGATTGACCAACGAATACAGGATGCAGCATCTGGTGGCGATATCTTCACCAGAGAACATAGCCCGCTTGGATCAGATAAAAGAGACTAATTCAAAACTCGCTGACCCACGAGGCACGACGCAGTCCGAAGCGAACGCGATCGCCGCAAGGTCGCCTGTCATCGCCTGGATGGCATACACGATCCACGGCAACGAATCGGCTTCGTTCGAAGCGATGATGCAGGTCGTTTACCAACTGGCCGCCTCGAACGAAGAGCGTACGCTCGACATACTGCGCAATACGGTCGTCCTGGTCCTCACGGGCGAGAATCCGGACGGGCACGAGCGGTTCGTGACCTGGTACAACTCGGTCGGCATCGGCGACCCGAATCGATATGCTCTCGAGCATCGTGAGCCCTGGTCCATATACGGCCGCCTGAGCCATTATCGCTTTGACCTGAACCGCGACACCCTAGCCACTACTCAGGTCGAAACGCAGAACATGCAGCGTGCCTATCTTGCGTGGAATCCGCAGGTGGCCGTCGATCATCACGGCCAGCCATCGCAGTTCTTTTTTCCGCCAACGGCTCTACCCATCAATCCTAATCTGCCCCAGCCCGTCACGGGCGAATGGAACAAGATGTTTGGTGCTGCGAACGCTAAAGCCTTTGACAGCAACAATTGGGATTACTACGTGCGTGATGTCTATGACGCATTCTATCCGGGATATTGGGATATGTACCCGAGTCTCAACGGCGCGATCGGGATGACCTACGAGACTGATGGCGGCGGGACCAAGGGGCTTGCCTGGACACGCGACGATGGGACGATCGTTACGCTGCGGTCGGCTATTGCAAAGCACTTTGTTGCGTCGATGTCCACGCTCGCCGTCGCTGCTGACAATCGTGAGCGAAGACTCAAGGATTTCTACGATTTTCGAGCTTCGGGTATGGCGGCCCATAGGACCGCAAAGCTAAAACGCATCGTCATACTCCCGGACAAGGATCGGGTGAAGGCAGCGGAACTGATCGATGTCCTTTTGCGTTCGCGTATCGAGGTAAAGGTCGCTTCGCAGAGTTTTTCATCGACGACCGCCCACTCGTATATGCGACGCGACGCTGCTGCCGAATCGAGGACCTTTCCGGCCGGGAGCTATATCGTTGACCTCGATCAACCGCAGCGAATTCTGATAAAAGCGATCCTCGAGCAGGATACGCCGCAGGACAAGGCATTTGTCGATGACAATATGGGCCGATTCCGGCGAAATCAGATGAAAGGGGCGGGCCAGGCAAAGGAAGATTACGGATTCTACGATATCACGGCGTGGTCGCTTCCACTCGCGTTCGGTTTGGACGCTTATTGGACCGAGGAAAGCTCGTCGGTGTCCGCACGGCCGGCGACCGAAGCTCATACTCGCGAGCAGCAGACCGGCTCGTTTCCGACTGCCGAAAAGGTATCGTCATACATACTGCCGTATGACACAGACTCGACCGGGCCGCTGGTAATCCGCCTGCTTCAACGCAATTTCAAGGTCGCGGTCGCAACACGCCAGCTCAGTGCCGCGGGTCGGATGTGGCCTGCTGGGACATTCGTCGTCCGAGTGACCAGAAATACCGATGCGATCCACGCCGAGCTAAAAAAGCTCGCACTTGAAATGGGCGTTCGCGTTACCGCAGCATCGACCGGATTCACCGACGAAGGCGATACCGGGATCGGCGGCGAGGCCGTGCTGTCGCTTCAGCAGCCAAAGATCGCGATGGTCGCGGACGAGGCCGTCGATCAAACAAGTTTCGGATCGATCTGGTGGACGTTCGATCGATACGGCGTTCGGTTCACGCCGATGTCCATCAGAGGCGTAAAAAACGGCGGCCTGCGCGGCTATAACGTTCTGATCCTGCCGGACGGCTCCCCCGGAATGTATTTTTCCATGTTCGGTAAGGACGGGATCGAGACTCTTAGGAACTTTGTACGCGAGGGCGGCACAATTGTGACCGCACGCGGAGCGTCGGTCTTCGCCGCTCTTAAGGACACCGGGCTTACCAGCACCAAGCTCGTCGGCAGTGACGACGAAAAGGATCACGATGACGACCGCGATAAACCTGCGCCGTCGCCGACACCTGCGTCATCAACAGCAAAGAAGGCCCCGGCCGAAAAAAGCCCGAATCCGTCCAGCGAGGAATTGGTCAACGACAAGGCCGACGGAGCCGCGCCTGCCCTGCCGCCTATCGCTTCGCCATCGGCGGATGCGAACAAGGTACCTGTCGCACTTCCGGGTTCGATAATGAGGGCGACCGTGGACCGAACCACCTGGCTAAGCTACGGCCTGCAGCAGAACGATCTGCCTGTTTTGCTGGCAAGTGGATATTTTTTCCGTTATTCCAAAGAGGGCTCGAATGCTCTGGTATTTGACGCAACGCCGACGCGGCCGCTGACCATCTCAGGTTTTGTGTGGGAAGGCAACACGGAGCGGCTGCTTGCCGGCACATCTTATATCATCGACGAACCGGAAGGCGCCGGCCACGTCGTATTGTTTGCCGAGGAACCTTTTTTCAGAGGTATCTTTCGCTCTACGACTCGTCCGTTCTTTAACGCCATCGCATTCACCGGTGTATTTTGAACTAGCGGGCATTAAACGATGTTCACGATAAAAGCAGGATTCTCAGACACGGTAGAGGTCAGGACTACGATAGAAAGGGTCCGGGATTTTTTCACTGACATAGACAATTTTACATCTATGATGCCGGGCGTGATCGCGATACATACAGATGCTCAGGGCATCATGCATTGGAAGGTCGAAGCAGAGATACCGCTCGTCGGCAAAATGATACAAAAGTTCGACGTCATGGCCGAAGACGACGACGATGGGCGGATCGATTGGGGGCCGGTGCCCGGCGAACAGGCGAACTTCCTTCGTTTCTCTGCCGAATTCATCGAGAAAGCTATCGACCGCACCCAGGTCCGGTTCCTTCAAATGGTCGAATTGCGCCGCCGATCGGCAAGAGATCTGCATCTTCTCGCCGGACTCGCGGGTGAATCCCTGATAAGCCGGGAGATGACCGCAAGGGTCACCGAGATGATCAGGACGTTCATCGAAAGGGCCAAGAACAAGCTCGAATCTGTATCTAACTAGCAGCCGTGTATTCACAAGACTTTCTAAATGATCTAAAACAGAGAGCCGATATCGTCGGAATAATAAAACGCCATGTCCCGGATCTGAAGAAGCGTGGCGCGAACTGGACCGCCTGCTGCCCTTTTCACCAGGAGAAAACTCCGTCATTTAGCGTCAATGCCGAAAAGGGCTTCTATAAGTGTTTCGGCTGCAGTAAGGCCGGATCCGCGATCGATTTCATTATGGAAACAGAGGGATTGACGTTCCCGGAAGCGGTCGAACGCATCGCTGACGTTTCAGGCGTTTCGCTTCCGGAGCCGATAAATGACGAAGCTTTCAAACGTGCGAGGCAAAGGAGAGACGAGCAAAAACAGGCCGCGGACAGAGTGATGGACCTCAATCGGCTCGCAATGAACTTTTGGGAGCGTGCTCTGGCCGAGGACACTCAAGCTGCAAAGAGGGCACGGGATTATCTCGACTCACGCGGGATAACTGCAGAAATGCGGTCGAAATTCCGTATCGGATACGCGCCGGCGTCATGGGACGCGATCCTGAACGAGCTCAAGGCATCCGGTGCCGACGACGAACTGATCGGCCTCTCCGGGCTCGTAAAGATAAACGAAGAGAAGAAAACCTATGACCGATTTCGCGACCGATTGATCTTTCCTATTTTTGATGTGAACGGGCGGCCGGTCGCATTCGGCGGGCGATCGCTCGATCCTGACGCTACGCCGAAATATCTCAACTCGCCCGAGACGCCTGCCTATGTCAAGGGCGAGCATCTATACGGCCTCTACCAGAACAAAAGCGCTATCCAGACGAGAAAATTCCTGATCCTCGTCGAGGGCTACCTGGACCTGATCTCGTTGGTGCAGCATGGGATCGGCAATGTTGTCGCGAGCTTGGGAACCGCCTTGGCCGAGGAGCAGGCGAGATTGATCAGACGGTTCTCCGAGAAGGTCGTTATAAATTACGACGGCGACACGGCGGGCATCAAGGCGGCTCGGCGAGCGGTAGAGCTGCTGCTCCCGAACCGGTTGGACATAAAGGTGCTGACCCTGCCGAACGGTATGGATCCGGACGATTTCGTCCGCGGCAACGGGCCGAAGGAATATGAGAAGCAAAGGGGAGCGGCCGACCCATATGTGGATTTTGTCGTTCGTTCTGTCCAAACGGGCCGTGACATGAGCAACCCGCATCAAAAATCCGAAGCGGTCAACGATGCTCTCGCCATAGTTCGGTTGATCCCCGATGCTGTCGAGCGCCGTGAGGTCTTCAAAAAGATCTTGAAAGGCCTCGACGTCGATAGCAGCTTGGAACACGAATTGTGGTCCTCGATCCAGAACGAGAAACGTGCGTCTAGGCCGCCCGGACAGATCGCTCGGCCAACGGCCCCGGCCAGGCTTCAGGTGACGCCTGCCGAAAAGGAATTGTTGGGACTGCTGATATTCGACAAGGAAGTTCGTGAAGAAGTGATGCAGACCATCCAACCCTTTGACTATGAATCGATCAGAACAAGGCCGATCTTCGATGCCTTTGTCGGACTATTCGAATCGGGAAATGGTGTGAATGAGGAATCGATCGCCAATGCTCTCGTAGATTCGCTCAACGGCGACGAAAGTTGTCTTGATTTTGTAAATTCGCTTTATTCGGAGAGCGCAAGTTACGCTTCCAGATCGCCCGAGGATTCGTTAGGGGCTGCGGCCAGTTGTCTCGCGTCGCTTAAATTGATCGCGATCGATAATCGGATCCTCGAGATCCGGCGCGAGGCTGAGCAGGCAGAGAGTGCTCAACAAAACGAATTGGCCGCGGAGCTTTCGGAAGAACAGATGCAGCTCGAAAAGCAGCGGCTTGAACTTTCAACCTCCGCACGAACTTTGTGATATACTTTCCTATTTGATCGAATTCGCCCTGCGGCGAACTTCTCTGCCCTGACTTTCGTATCAAATAGTATGTTGGATAACGAAATTTCGGCAGACCCGATCAATTCGATCCGGTTATCAAATATGCCCGATTACGACGAAAAAGAAGACCTGGTTGACCGCCTCTTGGCTCTAGGGAAGCGAAAGAAGGTGCTCAGCCTGGATGAACTGCACAGAGAGATCCCCGAGAACATGATGTCCGAGGACGAAATAGAGGACGTGCTCGAACGGCTCGAAGGAGCTAACATCTCCGTCGCTGAGACGGATGCACAATTGCTCGAGCGTGCCTCAAGCCTCGCCTTGGACGAAGAAGAAGAGGCCGCCGAGGACGAAGAGGACATGGACCTCGACCTCTCGGCCGGCGTCCTGGATAAATCGAATGACCCTGTCCGTCTCTACCTGAGAGAGATGGGCGTGGTGCCTCTACTGAATCGCGAGGGCGAGGTCTCGATCGCACAGAGGATAGAACGCGGCCAGATCAAGACCCACAAAGCTATCTCGCGTTCGCCGATCGCGGTCGAGAGGCTCATACAGATGGGCGACGACCTCATCAACGGCAGAATGAGCATCAGAGAGACCGTGGTGTTCGCCGAACAGGCCGAGATATCGATCGAAGAGGACAAAGCTGAGGAATATCTCAGATGGACCATCGAAGGCATCGAGAACATAAAGCATCACTTCCACGCCGCGCTCAAAACGTGGGTCTCGCTTGTGAATGAGCAGAAAAAATCTGAAGGCAAAAAGACCAAGCGCCTGCTCACGCTCAAACGAAAGACCGCGAGGCAGCGCCTCGAGATCGCTCAGGAGATAAAGAACCTCAACCTTACGGAACGAGCTATGCAGGTGCTCATCTCCGCTATTCGTAAGGTCGTGAAAGAGATCAACGACTCTGACAGGGTGATCAAGAAGATCAATGAAAAGATCGCCAAAAAGCCAACTCCGTCAGAGCGCCGTAAGCTCAACGCCTCCATCAACGAGGCGAAAGCGGCCATAGCCGCGATCGAAGAGCGGCACCACCTCCCCGCAGTCGAGATCAAACGGTCGCTGCAGACGATCACGGTCGGCGAAGCCGAGACGAACAAGGCAAAACGCGAACTCGTCGAGGCTAACCTGCGGCTCGTTGTATCGATCGCCAAGAAATATACAAATCGCGGACTGCAGTTCCTCGACCTGATCCAGGAAGGCAATATCGGCCTGATGAAGGCCGTGGATAAATTCGAGTGGCGGCGCGGTTATAAATTCTCTACGTACGCCACTTGGTGGATCAGGCAGGCGATCACGCGTGCCATCGCCGATCAGGCCAGGACGATCCGGATCCCGGTCCACATGATCGAGACGATCAATAAATTGATCCGAACCTCTCGATTGCTGGTTCAGGAACTTGGACGGGAGCCGACCAGCGAGGAGATCGCTAAGCGCATGGACATCCCGGTGTCAAAAGTTAGAAAGGTGCTCAAGATCGCTCAGGAACCGATCTCGCTCGAAACGCCGATCGGCGAAGAGGAAGATTCTCATCTTGGCGATTTTATCGAGGACCGTTCGATACTCAATCCGGCCGAGAGCGTTACGTTCTCTAATCTCCGCGAGATCACCGACGAGGTGCTCGCAACTCTGACGCCGCGTGAGGAGAAGGTGATCAAGATGCGATTCGGCTTGGGCAATACCGGCTCCGAGCACACGCTCGAAGAGGTCGGACAGCATTTCGCAGTTACCCGCGAACGCATCCGCCAGATCGAGGCAAAGGCCCTGAGGAAGCTGCGGCATCCTTCGCGATCACGCAGACTCAAGGCATTCCTCGAAGGTAAAGCCTGATATATCTATCACTTACGCTTAGGACAGCAGGCCGCCCCGACGAGGCGGCCATTTTTTGCGTATTGCGGTGAACTCGAATTTGTGTAAAATCGTCCCGCAAGCCCAAAGACCAATGACGCTGCCCAGATATCTCGATCGCCTCGGCCGGCTGCTGACATTTACGTTGGCGGCGGCGGCCTTGATCCATGTCCGAGCAGAGAGCCTGCCGCTTCGCACATACACGTCGGTCGATGGCCTCGGGAGCGGATTTGTAAACTCGATCTCGCAGGATTCGCAGGGTTTCATTTGGTTCTCGACCCGTGACGGGCTGTCGCGATTCGACGGCGCTCAGTTCGTCACGTTCCAGATCGGCTCCGACGAGGTCTCGCCGAACGTCGAGTCCGTCGTCGAGATGCCCGACGGTAATTATCTGATAGCGACTAGCGGAGGCACATTCTGGTTCGATCCGGCTACGAGCGCGCAGATGTCCAATTCACGGCTCGTGATCGATGCTCAGCTTGTAAGTGGCTCACACGGTGATATTTATACGGACAAACGAGGCCGGACCTGGCTGGCTGTCGGTGAGCCGAGATACGTGGAAAAGGCCGAGAGCGGCTACCGATTGGTTGACGCCGGGCTGCCGATCCCGCCCGATATCTCGAAGTCACTGCGTGTGCAGGGATTCGCTGAAACGAGCGACGGTTCACTCTGGATAAATTGTACGACCGGCCTCGTACGCGAGTACCCCGACGGCCGGGTCGATTTTCACCGTCTGCCGCCCGAATTGACCGCAACGAACTCCGCCATAACCGTCGATCGGACGGATCGCCTCTGGATCGCACGTTCGGGCGACCTATACGTTCTCAAACCTTCTAACGATGCGCCCTCCGGTGACGACCGGTTCAATGACCGCGATATTTTCGCTGGCGTCGCAGCAAAGCCCCTTTCGCCCGACGGCATCGTGGAGCCAAGCAGCGACGGCGGCATTCTTCGCATATCGCCCGGTGCCGAGTATTCCGCCGCACAGTCAAAAGGGCTGATAGCGGGACGCGACGGCAGCATCTGGCTCGCGGCCGAAAGCGTCCTATACAACTTTCGCGGCGGCGCGGCCGCACGATTCGATCACCGTCACGGACTGCCGCGATCGATGACGCGGATATTCGAGGACAGAAGCGGCAACGTCTGGATCGCGGGACAATCGTCCCTTGTTCGTCTCGACCGTCTCGGGATGACGACTTTTGGTGCGGATGCGGATACTGCCAACGCCACTTATGTCTCGGTGGGCAAAGGGCCGGACGGCCGCATGTATTTTGGCAAGGCCCGGTTCGAAACAGCGGAATTCGACGGAGCCAGAATGATCGCTTCGCGGCCGATACTGCCGCCGGGGTCGCAGTCGCGATGGACCTCGCGTCACACCTTTCGCGACAGTACGGGCCGCTGGTGGGTGCTCTCGACTAGCGGCGCGGCGGTCTTTTCACCCACGGCTACCGCCGGGTCGCTGGATGGGCGACGGCCCGACCACATTTACACACAAGCGGACGGACTGGTATCGAACGCCGCTTTTCAGATATTCGAAGATTCGGCCGGGACGATCTGGGTCTCTTCACGCGGCTCGGGGACAGGCAGCGCAGACAACGGCGTGGCCAGGCTCAGAAAAGGCGCCGCGCGATTCGAACAAGTAGGCGAAGAACTAGGATTTCCGCCGGCAAAGGCGGCTTCTGCGTTTGCCGAAGACGCATCTGGCGGGCTTTGGATGGTGTTCTATACAGGCGGCGTGGCACGGTTCGACGGTGAGAGGTTCACTTACTACTCGGAGAAAGAGCAGCCTCAATTCGGCCAGACCATGACCGACATACTGGTCACGCCTGACGGATCCATCTGGCTTGGCTCGTCAAATTCCGGCCTACTCAAGATCGATCCGTCAGCCTCACCGATATTGGTCAAGCAGATCGGGCCGAATGATGGAATGGCAAGTTCAAATATTCGGACGCTGACCGCGGACCGCTTCGGCCGCATCTATGCTGGAACGGCTCGCGGCATCGACCGCATTGACCCGAACACACTTGGTATCAGGCATTTTTCGATCGCGAACGGACTAGCCTCGGACTTCGTCGTTGATTCGGCAATGGACTCGAACGGCGACCTTTGGTTCGCGACCGGCGGCGGCGTGTCGAGGATCTCGCCCGAATCCGACAATACCGCTGAAGCGGCGGCCGCGGTCAAATTCGGCTCGGTACGGATCGCGGGGGTCGAGCAGCCTATTTCCCTGCTCGGAGCAGGCGATCTGGACCGCGGCGACCTATCGAGCCAGGAGAATAATTTTCAGATCGGGTACTTTGCCTTGGGCAACTCAGCAGGCGATTCGGTCCGCTTCCAATATAAATTAGAGGGCGCCGACGAGGATTGGAGCCAGCCGACGACCGTGACATCACTCAACTTCGCCAACCTCAGGCCGGCTGACTATCGGCTGATGGTGCGGTCGATCACCCCGGACGGAGCAAGTTTCGGCGAACCGGCGACATTGAGGTTCACGATACTGCCGCCGATCTGGCAGCGTCGGTGGTTCACGATCCTTGCTGCCCTGATCGTGATCGGCGTCGGATACCTTATTTATCGATACAGGACCGCCCGTCTGCTCGAAGTGAATGCCGCATTGAGCGACGCAAAGGCCGCCGAGGAAAGGCTCCGCCGAAGCCGCGAAGAACGCATCGTCGAACTCGAACGCGTTCGATCGAGGATCGCGACCGACCTGCATGATGATATCGGCGCCAGCTTGACCCAGATCGCGATCTTGTCGGAGGTCGCCCGAGCTTCGGGAGGTCCCGATTCCGCGATCTCGACTAAGCCGTTGTCCAAGATAACCGAGATATCTTCCGACCTGATCGGTACAATGAGCGATATCGTCTGGTCGATCAATCCGACAAAGGACCATTTCAGCGACCTTGTGAAGCGTATGCGAAGGTTCGCCGCCGACCTGTTGTCGGAGCAAGGGATCACCGTTCGATTCGACGAGCCGTCAGACCTAGGCGAGATCGTTCTAGATTCCAACGTTCGCCGCGAGATCTACCTCATATTCAAAGAAGCGGTAAATAATATCGCAAAACACGCTCGCGCAGACGAAGTGTCGATATCGCTTGATATCGCCGGCGACGACGTGACATTCGAGATCCGGGATAACGGAGTCGGATTCGACATGTCGAATCCGGAGGGCGAAGACGCTGACGACGTCTCGGGCAACGGCCTGGCGAGTATGCGGCGACGGGCCCTGGCCAATGGCGGCGTTGCCGTGGTCGAGTCCGTGCCAGGTGAAGGAACGGTCGTCCGGGTCCGCATGCCGCGGAATCAGGCTTTTGATGAATCGTTGATACCGAATGCAAAAGTTTGAATCGAGCGAGTAGGCTCCCTGCCCGTTCGGGTGGCGAGAAACCTGTCTCGTTACGTCAATATCTATCTGGAAATGGCAAACGAACCCGACAACATCATCAAGACAGCCATCGTGGAAGACATACGAACTATTCGCGACGGCCTCGCGACGCTACTTGATTTCACCGAAGGATTCACTCTGACCGGCAGCTATCGATCGATGGAAGAGGCGTTCGTAAAGATACCGGGAAATGTACCGGACGTATTACTGAGCGACATCGGGCTGCCGGGTATCGACGGCATCGAAGGCACCCGCCAGCTCCACGAGAAATTCCCCGAGATGACGATCCTGATGATCACCGTTTATGACGACGATGAGCGGATCTTCGACGCGCTTTGTGCGGGAGCGACCGGCTATTTGCTGAAGCGGACGCCGCCTGCAAAGCTGCTCGAGAATATTCGCGAGGCGGTCTCGGGCGGCGCTCCTATGTCGCCCGAGGTCGCTAATAGGGTCATCAAACTTTTTCGTGAGGTCCGCCCGCCCGAACGTGTTGATTACGACCTGACGCCCCACGAGACCCGCCTTTTGAAACTGATCGTCGAGGGCCACAACTATACGACCGCCGCCGAACAGCTACGCGTTAGCTACAACACCATCAAGTTTCACATGCGTCACATCTACGAGAAACTGCAGGTCCATTCAAAGAGCGAAGCCGTATCGCTCGCCCTCAAGAACCGCATAGTCTAAAACCGCAAGTAGGACTCGAACAGCTATCCGAACGGGTGGCGAAAAATTCCATATCTAGACCTACTATCGTCTCCAAGTTCGGCACACGTCCGAGCGAGATCAAATCTAACTTGGAGATCAAGATGATGTTTAGATACGCATTCTTCAGCGGCGGCAAACGGGCCTCGCTTTTATTTTTCATGCTCGCAGCATTGTGGACGAGCGCGTTTGCAGCAGCTCCGCAGAACGACGATCTCGCGGCTGCGCTCGTGGTCACGGGACCGAACGGGACGATCATGGGTACTACCGTTGACGCTTCACGTCAATTGAACGAAAACTCACATGATTTCGCTCCTGATATAGGTTATCGCTCGGTTTGGTTCACGTGGACCGCGACGGAAACCAAGCCGGTCGTTTTCGAGATCGTCAGTGCAGGATTTGACCCTGTAATGGCGGCGTACACCGGCAACGCGTTTCCGCTGACCACTATTTCCAGAAACAATGACACTGTTGGACAGCTTCCAAGACTGGAATTTGGAGCGTTCGCTGGGGTTACCTATCGGATCGCCATCGCAGTCTCAAAGGACCCGACAGCGCAGGGCGGAACGTTTGAGATGCAGTGGCAGACCGCTGACAACCCGACGAACGACAATTTCGCTAACGCTCGGGAACTCAACAGCACTCAGTCCGGGCGTGTATCGTTAGCGAGGCTCAACGCCACACGCGAGATCGGCGAACCGCTCCACATCGCGGGTCAGCGATCGACATGGTTCAAATTCACGAACAACGAAGCATACGACATCAGCTACACGTTCACGACCTCAGCTTCTGATAATTCAGATTCGGTGATCGCCGTTTACGAAGGTTCGTCGCTAGCGACACTGACGCGGATAGTGAGCAATGACAACTACGCGGCGACCAGCAACGCTCGTGTGATCTTTCGAGCGAGGTCAGGTGTCACATATCGCATCGCGGTCGATGAGGGCCCGGCCTCGAATACCGGGAACAGCTATCTAAGCTGGGATATAACGCGCACCCGACCCTACACAGGTTTCGGCATTCGCGACGAATCATCTCGTGAGGTTTTGGACATTGATGCAGCTGACATATCGGTGTTCAGGCCATCGAACGGCGTGTGGTATTGGCTGGACGCAGGTACCAACACATTTGGGGCTGCTCAGTTCGGAGCTGCCGGTGACATGCCTGTTCCCGGCGACTTCGATGGCGACGGCCGGTCCGACCGTGCCGTAGTTCGTAATGTGAATGGCAGCTATATCTGGTGGCTCAACCACAGCTTTGACAACAGTGTCATTGCGATCCAATGGGGCATCAACGGCGACAAGCCGGTGGTCGGCGATTACGACTTTGACGGTCGAGCGGATATTGGCGTATTCAGGCCAAGCTCAGGAACATGGTACATACTTCGCAGCTCCGACGGACAATTGCTTGCAAAGCAATTCGGAACCAACGGCGACATCCCGGTGATCGGCGATTTTCCCGGCACGACGGACGCTACAGACATTGCTGTGTTTCGCCCGTCGAACGGAACTTGGTATTTAGACAAAGGCAACTCGGTGTCCGCTATCCAATTTGGCCTGTCGGGCGACAAGCCGGTCGTTGGCGATTACGACGGTGATAGAAAGAGTGACATTGCCGTGTTTCGTCCATCGAGTGGTATGTGGTTCGGACTTCTGAGCCGTACGAACGGATTCTTCGCCACCAAGTGGGGGATAAGCGGTGACATTCCGCTCCCCGCAGATTATGACAACAACTCTAACGAACCGTTCGACCTGTGTGTTTTCAGGCCGAGCGACCGCACATGGTACATCCTCAGGACCGAAGGCACCGTGACACAATTCAGACAATTCGGGCTGAGTGACGATATCCCTGTCGCATCGCTGAGCACGCTCGCCCAGTGATCTCACCCGCCGTAGCCAACCGCAGCGGGACTGCCGCAGGGTGGTCCCCTTCCCTTATGCACGCCACGGGGCTCCGGCAAGATCGAACGGTATTGATATCGCGCCACCCGAACGGATGGTGACCGTCACAATACGGACGGCTAGATTTAGATTGATGGGCAAGGCGAGTACTTTGCTCGAGGCCAGACAACAACGAGAGGAATTTATGAGAACAATAATGCATATGACAATTGCCGCCGCCTTG
This sequence comes from Acidobacteriota bacterium, assembly GCA_019639115.1. Classification (GTDB taxonomy): domain Bacteria; phylum Acidobacteriota; class Blastocatellia; order Pyrinomonadales; family Pyrinomonadaceae; genus OLB17. The sequence goes on from JAHBSM010000002.1 coordinate 96,049, forward strand.
ATCACAGGAATATGCGGCATCACCTTTGGACAGACATCCGCCTCAGCGTCATTAAGCGAAAATGCGCCATCAGTGCCTACACCAGCCGACGCCGGGTCTGATGCTGTCAATGGAAAGCTCCGTACGCGGATCTCACAGCGGACGTCGGACAGCTTCTACAAATGGGAAGTTTTCGCCGGATATCAGTTTGCCGTCACCGAAGAATCGTTACGATTCAACAACGTGTTCGCATCGGCCGGCGGTAATTTTCATAAATACGTGGGTGTGAAGGTCGAGGTTACCGGTGCATTTGAGAATCACCTAAGCAACGACGGGAACTTCAAGGTCGCGGACAGACGACTATTGTTCCTAGGTGGTCCACAGATCAAGAACAATTCTACAAAGGCCAAGGTCAAGCCGTTCGCCCATGCGTTATTCGGTCTTGCCATTTTGACCCAACGAAATTGTTCGGTCGCTAACGGAAACTGCATTAACGTCAATACCGGTTCCAACCATTTCGCGATGAGTTTTGGCGGCGGGCTTGATGTAAAGCTGAACAAGCGTATGGATATCCGTCTATTCCAAGTGGACTATAACCCGATCGCATATCGATCGAATTTCTGGGGACATACCTTCCGTATCGGTGTGGGGCTGGTCTTCCACTGAACACTTGCCCCGCACAACAGGTCCGATCGAGAGATGCCGCAAGCATCACTCTGTCGGGCCTGTATCATGTTTGTATGATCAGATCGATCACATACCGTTATATGCGAGATAGCCTCGTATGAGACGTACGTTCGGCATAGCTCTGTCCGTCCTATCCATCGTCGGAGTTAATCTGATCCCTGTCGAGATGTTCCTCAATCGCAGCTTTTCGGCCTCGTCCGCTTTTGCGTATTTCGCTGTGGAGACCGCGGTCGGCATCATACTCACGGCAATGGCATTCCTGCTGATCGGCCGCGGAACGGATAGCCACAAACGCCGCGAGACGCTCAAGGGATACCTGGTCTTCTCGATCGGTTTTTGGTCCGCCTCGGTCGTCTTCCTGTTCGCTTTCGTACACCTGATACTTCGATCCGCTCCGGATCTCGATGCGCTGCTCTCAGCTATACCTACGATGGCCGGATTCGAGGTGCTCGAGGTTGCGGGCCTTTTGCTCGTCTTTGGAACGGCAGCGGGCCGGTCAACCAAGATCCTCGATCCCGCAATGTCCAGAACGGCAGTGCTGTTCCTTTCGGTCTTTGTCGGAATTTTCGCAGCCGCGATCTCGGACGGATACTTCGTGGTTCCTTTCATTTTCCTAAAGACACTTGCGGACGCAGGGGCCGTTCTCTCCGCCGCCAGAAAAGTGGCCGTGGTCTGATCCGAACTTTCACCACCGCGCACATGGCCACCCGCGAGGGTGGTTTTTCTTTGTCTTTCGCTTGTTAGATTGGTTCCTGCGAGCGGGCAACGCTCAAATACTGATCGATAAGAGGAAGTAATTATGCACTTTTCTACTACCGCAGAAGCCATAGATCTGATCGACCGATTCGAGGCCGGGATCCTCGACCGGCACGAGTTCACGCATCTCCAATTCCTGACCGTCGGGCTGTATCTATGCGCACGCTATCCATTTGCCGAAGCGATCGATCGGATGCGTTCGGGTATACGGATGCTGGAACGCCGCCACGGCAAACTCATCACGCTGACGGGCGAATATCATGAGACGAGCGTTGTCTTTTGGATGATCGTCATCATGCAGTTCTTAGGATCGACGGCGATCGTGGGTTTTGCCGAAATGGCCAACCGCTTGATCGAGATCTGCGGCGACCCGACGCTGCCCCTCGATTACTACAGCCGGGCGAGGCTGTTCTCTGACGAAGCCAGGATCGACTTCCTGGTGCCGGACCTCGATCAAAATTATCTATTTGCGAACCCGGTCGCGTTAGCTGCCCAAGCGGGTGGCTCGGAGATCGGCCGATCGTCCTAACCTGATTTTGAGTTCGAGGCCGGTCGGCCGGAACGAATGACAACAGGAGAATTGAAATGAAACGGACAACACAGATACACGCAATGGTCATCGCTGCGATCATTACATTGCTCACGCTTGCTGGCCAGGCGTCGGCAAAGGACATCAACGGCTATTACTACTGCAACGACGGGAGTTCGTTCTTTCTCCGTCAGGTCGGCACCAAGCTCTACGGCTTCGGCGAGAACTCGGACGGCAGCTTCGCGAGCGTCCTGGCCGGAACGATCAATGGGACAAAGGTCGAAGCGAAATGGTGGGACGTGCCAAAGGGCAGAGCCAAGACCAGCGGCACGATCACGTTCGAGATCAGCTTCAGCGGCGATATGCTCAAAAAAGTCACGTCGTCCGTCCCGAACGCTATCGATTTTCTCAAATTCGCTCCGATCACGCGCGATACGACTGAAAAGCTCCGAAGCAAGCCTGAGGGGTTCTCGGGCGGAACGGGAAACCTGACGGGCGTCTGGAACGGCGACGATTTTGCAAGCTATTACGTACGAGAGATGCCCGAGGGCGATGTTGTCTTCTACGCGGAGAATAACCTTTGGGGCGATCCGGGCGGCGAATTCAAGCCGAGTTTCGCACGCGTATTCATCGGCAAGAAGGTGAACGCTCTCGTGACGGGCGACTGGGTCGATCTGCCGAAGGGCAAGGCCGGCGCAAGCGGCGTCCTCGCTTCTCGGATCGTAAATCCGCAGGAGATCACGTTCAACAATCCGCCGGTCGGCATCGACGGCACGCGTATGTATCGCAGCTTGCCTAACAACCTTTTTGGATGGGCAGACCTGCACACGCACCCGATGGCTCACCTGGCGTTGGGCCGCAAGTTCATCCACGGAGTGCCGGATGTCGGGTCGCTGATCCCTGCAGACGAGAACTGCAGGATGAATTACCGCGCCGAAAAGATCGAACAGGCGCTCGACAAGGACAACTCCACGCACGGCGGAACCGACATACTCGGCCTTGGCAATAGGTGCGGCGATAACTTTCGCGCGTCCATACTCGACAGCTTTCAGTCGGCGAACGGAGCAGAGGTGACGCCGAATTTTGCGGCCGGGTATCCGACGTTCAAGGACTATCCGAAATACAACGACCTTACGCACCAGAAGATGTGGATCGATTGGGTGAGGCGCGCATATCACGGCGGACAACGCGTGATGATCGGCCTAGCAATGAATAACCAGACGCTCGCGTCGGCGGTATCGGGGCCCGGAGACGGCCCGGTCAGCGACAAAGAATCGGCCGATCTGCAGATCGACGAGATGAAGCTCTTTGCCAAACGGCATAACGATTTCATGGAGATCGCCTATTCGGCAGCGGACGTGCGCCGGATCGTTGCGGCCAACAAGATGGCTCTTATTCTCGGCGTCGAGATCGACAATATAGGCAATTTCATAAACTTCAGGCGAAACTTGCCTAATTCGGCCACCCGCGAATACGAGGACAACACGACCGAGGCCGCGACATTTGCCGAGATCGATCGCCTATATGCCAAAGGTGTCAGATACGTTTTCCCCGTACATCTGATCGACAGCCTGTACGGCGGCACCGCGATATACCAGGATCTGTTCAATCTTTCGAACTACCACATCCGCCACAAGTATTGGGACGTGAGGTGTAGCCAGCCCGGCGACGGCATCACAAAGAAATTCAAGGTCGCCGGCTTTGACGCGGGGCTCGCAGCAGCCAAAGCGCTGAAACTCGGCATCGATATCGCGAATTTTCCGCCAGACCCGCCCAAATGCGACAAAGTCGGCGAAGGATCGGGCCACGTCAACGGCACCGGACTCAGCCCGCTGGGCGAGTCGCTGATACGCAAGCTCGTAGCTAAAGGAATGCTGATCGATATCGACCATTCATCGGTCAAGACGATCGACGCGATACTCAAGATAGCCGAGGCCGTTCCCGGTGGCTATCCGCTCGTGTCGGGCCATACGGGCCTGAGAACCGAGCTCAAGAATGAGAACTCGCGAACGCCGGCACAGCTTGCCAAGATCGCTCAACTCGGCGGGATGTTCGGCCTTGGTTCTGATGACGTCACCACCGGTGCATGGATCAATCAGTACATCGCCGCTTCGAAACAAATGGGTGCCGCCTCGGCGGGACGCGTTGCTTTCGGTTCGGACCTGAACGGATTGGTCAAAGGCCCGAGCCCGTTCATGACACTGCCGACGGCGATCACGCTTGACCCGATCAAACTGACACAAGCGGCAAAGGTTTGCACCGACAAGCTCTATGTCGGCGGTTTTATCAAAAGCAGAACAGGCCAGAGGTCCTGGGACGCGTGCACGGACGGCGTCGCTCATTACGGCATGCTCACGGATTTTCTCCAGCAGATCAGATCGATGCCGCAAGGCAACGTCGTAAACGCCGACATCATGAGGAATGCCGAGGCTTTCGCTCTGATGTGGGCAAAGGCAGAGAAGGCCAAGGGTTTCTGACGACCGGGATCCCGGCCGCGAAGATCGGAGCCAGCCCGGCGGCAGCGAACTAGAACTTCCGAGCCGCCGGCATTTATGAAATTGGAGACGAACGCAATGAGATACTTCATTCTACTGATAATGGCGATGTCAGCATTCGCCGCAACAGCATCCGGACAGACGTACGGCCAACCGGCGGGAGCAGCTCCCGTACTTGAGCCTAAGCAGCCGGGAACGATACGAATCGGAATCGTACAGGCGAGCACAAAACTAAAGCAGAACACGATGGGTTCGGAGATCGGCGAGATCATTCGAACACGTTGGTACAGCTATCTCGACGGGCCGACCATCGAGGTCATTCCCATAGAATCTCGGATCGCATTGCAAGCGAACATCGAAGCGCAGCAGAAAGATTGCGACTACGTGCTCTACTCGACATTCTCGCAAAAGAAGAGCGGAAAGTTACTGAGCAGCGTCATACGCATAGCGGTGCCGGTCTTCGCGAACGCAGTCCCGATGGGCGGAACGCTCGGATCGATGGGATCGAGCTCGATACGTCAGGCCGTGCAGGAGGGCGCAAAGGACGCTGCAAAGAATATGGCGAACCAGGCCGCCGCCAGCGTCAAAGCCAAGGACCAGGTCGTGCTTGATTTCACGCTAGTGGCCGTATCTACAACTTCGATCGCCGCCATCAAGTCGATCAAGACAAAAGCCGCGACCGACGGCGAGGACGTATTCTCTTCGCTGATCGAGAAAGCTGCGACGATGATACTCGAGACAGCTATGCCAAAAGGCTAGGCTCGTCAAAGGCATCACGAACCTCCGGCCGGGCCCGCATGTTCCCGGCCGGAAGTTTTCCGGAATCATGCAATTATGGCTATCATATTTCCAACTTCGCGGCTCGATCGTGCCGTCCGCCGGCAGCCGACACGCCCGATAGCTAAGGATCAAGAGGAACAAAATGCGATTCGATTCGATCGAAAAGATCAATGACCTTGTCGCGGCATTCGAGTCAAGGAGTCTGCCGAAATCAGAATGGACCCATTTGGCTCATCTGACGGTCGGGCTTCACTACTGTTTTGGTCATCCGTTCGGCGTGGCCAAAAATTTGATGAGTGACGGCATATATTGGCTCAACGACGCCCACGGCACCCCGAACACTGAGACGAGCGGTTATCACGAGACGCTTACGGTATTTTGGCTCAATGAGATCTCGTCGATGATCGAACGCAACCCCGGCGACGACATTGTGCAGCTTGCGGTCCGGCTCGGTGATGAACTGAACGACACGAAACTTGCCCTAAAGCACTACAGCCGCGAGCTTTTGTTCTCTACCGAAGCTCGCCGGGCCTTTGTACCGCCTGACCTCGATCCCGAACAGGGAACGGATCCGTTCGAGGTTCCTGAGCTGACGACGCCCGCGCTGTCGCCCACAGGTTAGCTCGCGGCCAACTGTTTTGCAGCCGAGACCGCTTGTTCCAATTCCTTGACCTTGCCGTCGAGCTGCATCTCAAAAACGGCATCCAGGATCCCTTTGAAGTTTGGCCCGGGATCGAGTCCCAACGCGATCAGATGTCGGCCTTTCAATATCGGTTCTGGTGCGTTCCGTTCGATATCGAGCGACCGGACGCGGTCGATGAACCACTCCTGAGCCTCCGATCCGAATATCAACTTCGAGCGATCTCCATCCGGATATCGCCCGAGAGAGTCCGCCTTGGCCACGCGGTAGAGCAGATCCGGCTCTACCTTTCGAGCTAGCCGTCTGAATGCTCCGTCGCCGACCGGATTGCCTCGGTTCGTCGCGTTGTAGTATTCGCCCGGTTTTAGGTGATACCGCACGAGCTCGGCCACCTGTCCGCGCACGTCAAAGCCATCGAGCGTGAAAATGCCGAGCCGGTCCAGTAGCGAGAGTGTCGGCTCGACGCCGGCCTCATCGTGCCCTCGCGACCGAATGCGTCCGTCGATGAATTCCGTCGTCGGCGGTTTGCCCAGGTCGTGACAAAGCGCTCCGAGCATGACGGCAGTCTTTCGGCCGCGGTCGAGTCCGTCGATCAGCCGCCGGGCCTCGTCAACCACCATCAACGTGTGTACATCGACATCGCCTTCCGGATGCCAATCTGGTTCCTGCGGCACGCCGACTAGAGCCTGAAGCTCGGGGAATAGCTGCGCAACGGCTCCGACATCGTAAAGGAATCGCAGACCGACGGACGGCTCGTCCGCGATCAGAAGCAGCTTCTCGATCTCGCCCCAGACCCGCTCACGAGGCAGATCCGTCACGTCCACGGCACGGCAAAGTTCCGCTGTCGCAGGATCGACACTGAATCGGAATCGCGCCGCGAACTGCGCCACGCGGAGCACACGCAGGCTGTCGTCAGCAAAAGTGTCGGCTGACACCATGCGGAGCACGCGGCGTTCTATATCGCTTCTGCCGTCAAACGGATCTACGATCTCGCCCGTGAGCGGATCCGCGAGTATCGCGTTGACCGTAAGGTCGCGTCGCGAGCAGGCATCGCGAAACGACATCGCCGGGTCGCCCTCGATGACAAAACCGCGGTGCCCGCGGCCGCTTTTGCTCTCGCGTCGCGGGATCGAAACGTCGAGGTCCGAGCCGACCTTATAGACCGCAAAAAATTCACCGACGGCGTTAACCTCACCGAAACCTTTCACCAGCTCGTATAGCCGGCCGGGTTCGACGCCGTAAACCTCCAGATCCCAGTCCTCCGGGGCCACGCCCATCAGCTCGTCGCGCACGCAGCCGCCGACGAGCATCGCACGCCCGCCGGATGCCCTGACGGCCTCGGCGAGTGATATAACATTTTGCGGTCGTTGATATGCCATCGCGTGATCGGATGCGCCGAAGCGAACACCTCACGATAGCTATTCAATCAAAGACGGCTCCGAGTGGCAATCTAGTCGTCGCCTTTGTCGAGCGGAATAACGTGAACGGCAGCATCCTTGACCTCACGCAGAAATCGGTTGATCACCGAACCCTTGAGTATGATCTGCCAGCGGGAGCGGGCCGATTGCCCGAATATGACGTGCGTTATGGCGTTTTGTCTTGCAAAATCGAGCAGAGCGTCAGCGACGTTGCTGCCTTTAAGTTTGACGACTTTCGCCCCGAGCGATGCCGCGAGACGTATGTTCTCCTGGAGAGCTCCATATGCGCGCGGATCGATCCGGCCCTCTGCCTCCTTTGGTGTTTCGACATACACGGCGAACCAATCGTCGGTCGCCAGGCGGCCCGCGATACGCGCGCCGGTCCGGATCAGCTTTTTGCCGCTGCCGCGCGATGCCAGACAGACCATTACTTTCTCCGGTATCACCGGCTGGTCGAGGCCTTCGCGTGTGCGATATTCCTGATCCTGCGTCGATTGGAACTGGGCGACATGGCGAAGCGATAGTTCCCGCAGCGTCGAGAGATTCCCTTTTCTAAAGAAATTGTTGAGCGACTGTTCGATCTTCTCGACTGAATAGATCTTGCCCTGACGCAGCCGGGTCCGCAGAGTGTCGACCGATACATCGACATCGATCACCTCGTCAGCGCGTTTGAAGAAACAGTCAGGCACTGTCTCGCGAACCTGCACGCCCGTGGTTCGCTCGACGACGTCGTTAAGCGATTCTATGTGTTGAATATTGATCGCCGTGATGACAGAGATGCCGTTTTCCAGCAGTTCCTTGACGTCCTGATAACGCTTGGGATTCCTCGCCCCGGCTATGTTCGTGTGAGCAAGTTCGTCTATTATCGCCACCGCAGGCCGACGAGCGATCACGGCATCCAGGTCGAGTTCTTCAAACACCGCACCGCGATACTCGACCAATCGCGGCTTCACGATCTCAAGATCGCCGAGTTTTTCCTCGGTCTCGGCCCGTCCATGAGTTTCGACTATTCCTATGACGACATCAATGCCCTGTTCGCGAAGCTGATGAGCATCCTCGAGCATTTGATAGGTCTTGCCGACACCTGCAGCGGCACCAATATACACCCGCAGCTTGGCCTGCTCGTTGTCTTGAAGCCGTTGCAGGATCGCCTCGGGCGACGGACGCGTGCCCGTTTCGCGTGATGGCATCTCGGTGATCTCCGTATCAACGAACATTTTTAGCCGTTTCGTCCAGTTCGATGTTCAGCCCAAGCACATTGACGCGAGGCTCGCCAAAAATGCCGAGTTCCCGTCCCGAGGTGTATTTCGCCACCAGTTCGCGAACGCGACCCTCTGCGATCCCTCTCTCTTTCGCGACCCTGGGCACCTGAAACTCTGCGGCCGCAGGCGATATGTGCGGATCGAGCCCCGATCCGCTGGTGGTCACGAGGTCCGCGGGCACAGGCCTCTGCGGGCCATCAAAGCTCAGCCGGTCGGCCTCAGCAGCAACACGTTCTATTAAAACCCGGTTAGTCGGGCCGAGGTTCGATCCGGCCGAGGCCGCGGCGTCATAGCCGTCACCCGCCGCAGACGGACGAGAATAAAAATAGCCCGGCGACGAGGATCTCTGGCCGATCAGCCGCGAACCCGCGACCTTTCCATCGCGATAGATCAGGGACCCGTTCGCCTCCGAAGGGAATAGGAGCTGCCCGACGCCCCACACGGCCAAAGGATAAACGCCGCCTAGCAGGATCGTCATTGCCAGCAACATTAACGTCGATGTGTATAGAAGTTTCATCTTAACTCCGGATCAAGCAAGACCGATGGCAGAGATGACGATGTCGATCAGCTTGATGCCTACGAACGGTGTGATCAGCCCGCCGAATCCGTAAATGAGCAAATTGCGTTTGAGCAGGGACGAAGCGGACATCGGGCGGTAGCTAACGCCTTTGAGCGCGAGCGGGATGAGCCCGATGATGACCAACGCATTGAATATAACGGCTGAGAGTATCGCCGATCTCGGTGTCGAGAGCGCCATGATATTCAGCGTGTTCAGCACCGGGAACGAGGCGGCGAACATCGCCGGAATGATCGCGAAATACTTGGCGACATCATTTGCGATCGAGAATGTGGTCAGGGCTCCGCGTGTCATCAATAGCTGCTTGCCGATCTCGACGACCTCGATCAGCTTGGTCGGATCGCTGTCGAGATCGACCATGTTGCCGGCTTCTTTGGCCGCCTGTGTGCCCGTATTCATCGCGACCCCGACATCGGCTTGGGCCAGCGCAGGCGCGTCGTTCGTACCGTCGCCGGTCATCGCAACGAGCTTCCCCTCAGCTTGTTCGCGTTTGATCAACGCCATTTTCTCCTCCGGTGTTGCCTCGGCCAGGAAATCGTCCACGCCCGCCTCATTCGCGATCGAAGCGGCAGTAAGCGGATTGTCGCCCGTGATCATCACGGTCTTAATGCCCATACGCCGAAGCTGTTGGAACCGCTCGCGCATCCCACCCTTTACAACGTCTTTCAGATAGATCACGCCGAGGGCGGTCTTGCCATCGGCTACAACCAGCGGCGTGCCTCCGGAGCGGCCGATCTTCTCGACGACGTCGCGGAGCCCGTCGGGAGTATGTCCTCCCTGCTCTGCGATGTATCGCTCGATCGCGTCGACCGAGCCTTTGCGTATTTTTCGGCCGTTGAGGTCAACCCCAGACATCCGCGTCTGGGCGGAAAACGATATGAAAGAGGCCATGTCGGCCATCTCGTGCAGCTCACGCCCACGCAGCCCATACTTTTCCTTTGCAAATACGACGATCGACCTGCCCTCGGGCGTCTCGTCGGCCAAGGATGACAATTGGGCGGCGTCTGCAAGCTCGGCGTCGGAAACGCCGGGCAGCGGAATGAACTCGCTGGCTTGCCGATTGCCGAGCGTTATCGTACCTGTTTTGTCGAGAAGCAGCGTATTGACATCGCCCGCGGCCTCGACAGCCCGGCCGCTCATCGCGAGTACATTGTGTTGTATCAGCCTGTCCATGCCCGCGATACCAATAGCAGAAAGCAAGCCGCCGATCGTCGTAGGTATCAGGCAAACAAGCAGCGAAATGAGCACAAAGATCGTCTGCGGAGCACCGGAATAGATCGCAAAAGGCTGAAGCGTGACGACGGCGAATAGGAAGATTATGGTCAGTCCGACCAGGAGAATGTGAAGCGCGATCTCGTTCGGTGTCTTTTGGCGTGCGGCGCCCTCTACCAAGGCGATCATCCTGTCGATGAATGTCTCGCCGGGATCGGATGAGATCCTAACTACGATCCAATCGGAGAGTACGCGTGTGCCGCCGGTCACCGCCGACCGATCGCCGCCGCTCTCGCGTATGACGGGTGCAGATTCGCCCGTGATCGCCGATTCATCGACTGAGGCGACACCCTCGATCACCTCGCCGTCGCCGGGTATGAACTCGCCCGCGTTGACGCGAACGACGTCGCCTTTTCTGAGATCGGTCGCGGCGATCTCCCTCGTTTCCCCGTTCGCCTCTATCAGGTTCGCGGTGGTCTCGGTCTTCGACCTGCGAAGTGTATCCGCCTGTGCCTTTCCGCGTCCCTCGGCCATTGCTTCGGCAAAGTTGGCAAACAGAACCGTGAACCACAGCCAAACCGTGATCTGCAGGCCGAACAAAGGCTCCGTTTCAGCTCCGGTCGCAACCGCCGTCAGCCATCGAACGGTAAGGAACGCGGCTCCGAGTTCGACAATGAACATCACCGGATTCTTAATCATCGTTCGCGGGTCGAGTTTTTTTACCGACCCGGCGAGCGCCTGCCTAATGATAGTCTTGTCCCAGATCGAGATAGCTCTTTTCATATCACATCACCTGTCCATTGATCATCTGCAGGTGCTCCAGGATCGGCGACAGGCTCAGCACCGGAAAGAACGTCAACGCTCCGACGATCAGTATCACGCTTACAAGCAGGACAGCGAACATCGCGGTGTTCACAGGGAACGTCCCGAGGCTGGCCGGAACTTCCCTTTTGCCTGCCAGGCTGCCCGCGATCGCTAGCACCGGGATGATCATATAGAACCGGCCGACCAGGATCGCGATCCCGAGCGAGGTGTTGTACCAGGCCGTATTCGCGTTCAATCCTGCAAAGGCAGATCCGTTGTTTCCGGTCGCGGACGTGAACGCGAATAGCACCTCTGACAGGCCATGAGCTCCGGGATTGTTCAGCGAGGAGAGCCCTGCATCCGGCATCAGCACCGAGACTGCGGTGAGGCCCAGCACCGACAACGGAAAGATCAGTATGTAGAGCATTGCCATCTTGATGTCATACGCCTCGATCTTATTCCCAAGATATTCGGGCGTTCTGCCGACCATTAGGCCAGCGATGAATACCGTAAGAATGATCATCACGAGCATGCCGTACATACCTGCTCCCACGCCGCCGAATATCACCTCGCCGAGTTGGATATTGAGCAGCGGGACGAGGCCGCCGAGAGGAGTAAAACTGTCATGCATCGAATTGACGCTTCCGTTTGACGCGGCGGTCGTCAGAGTCGCCCACAGCGCCGAATTCGCCACCCCGAACCGCACCTCTTTTCCCTCCATATTGCCGCCGGCCACGGCCTGATCGACGCTGCCGGGAAATAGCGGATTGCCTTGTGATTCTGCCCAATAGGACAGAGCGATGCCCGCGATCAAAAGGACCATCATCGCCCCGTACACCGCCCAGCCGTGTCGCTGCGACCGCACCATTCGTCCAAGCGTGTAAGTGAACCCGGCCGGGATCAACAGGATCAGAAGCATCTGAACGAAGTCCGTCAAAGGCGTAGGGTTCTCAAAAGGATGCGCAGAATTGACGCCAAAGAATCCTCCGCCGTTCGTCCCAAGCTGCTTGATCGCGATCTGCGAGGCGGCCGGGCCCTGCGCGATGGTTTGTATTCCTCCGTCGAGCGTTTGAGCGAGGTCATATTCCCTGAAATTCTGTATGACTCCCTGAGACACAAAGAAGATCGCGGCTGCCAGCGAAATGGGCAATAGAATGTAGAGCGTTCCTCTTACCACGTCCGCCCAAAAATTCCCCAGCCGGTCGGTCTCAAATCGAGCGATGCCTCGTATGAACACGATCGCCAATGCCATCCCTACTGCTGCCGAGACGAAGTTCTGCACCGTCAACGCAGTCATTTGCGTAAAGTAGCTCATGGTCGTCTCGCCGCTGTAGCCCTGCCAGTTCGTATTAGTCATGAACGACACGGCGGTATTGAATGACGAGTCGGGCGAGGGGCCCGAAAGCCCGGCCGGATTGAGCGGCAGGAAATACTGCAACCGCTGGATGAGATAGACCGAGACACCGCACACCAGGCTGAACATCAGCGTGGCCGCGCCATACTGCCGCCAGTTCATCTCCGTCGCCGGATCGACGCGGCAGATCCTATACAATGAACGCTCGATCGGGCCAAATACGGCCTCCGGCCCGGTCCTTTCACCGGCGTAAACCCTGGCAATGTAGATACCGACAGGTTTGGTCAGCAGGGTCAGCACCACGAGGTAGATGACTATTTGAACTATGCCGTAAACGTTCATGTTCACAGGTTTAGAACCTCTCGGGACGCAATAGCGCGTAGGTCAGGTAAACAACAAGCCCAAGCGTCAGCACAAGTGCCGCGGCCGTCTCAGCGTTCATTTGTTCGAACCTCCATTCATCGATCGATCGCAAAACCATATGTACCCCGCACACGAAACAAAGAATCCAACGATGATGGCAAGATAAATCGCGTCATTGATCATTTTTGATCTCCCATAAGGCCTATTTCTCGCTCCTGCGTGGCGATCTGGTCCTGCCCATCGCGTCCTTCGTCGATGAATAGGGCACCGGCCGCGATGGTAAGCAGCCCGACGCACAACAAGATGGTCGCTGTCCTGTCAATGACCAGATCCGCGGGATACATCCCATGCAGCAGCCACAAAAAAAGCCCAGCGGCCATCAACAGGACACCGCCGAGCACGCAGGCGAAGGCCGCGAGCAGCGAGACCCGTCCGTGCCTGGCTGAGCGGCGTTCCGACATCGACGACTCTTGTCGGCTGTCTGTGATCGATGCGTTTGAGCTTTGGACCGAGTACATCTGATCGCGTATCGGCTAACTAGAACGCCGACACGGTCACAGATTATTCAATGCGGTGTAAAAGGTGGGTAAAGTCTGCGTAAAAAGTTTATAAAGGCTATCCGGATATCGCGGGGTCGAATCGATAACCTATCCAGGGCTCGGTCAGGATGTGGTGCGGATGGGCCGGATCGGTTTCTATTTTTTTACGAAGCTGGCCGACAAAGACTCGAAGATATTCCGTCTGCTCGGTATAATTGCCGCCCCAGATCGCCGCCAGCACGGTCCTGTGGGTCAGCACCTTGCCCCGATTCTGAAAAAAATAGACCAGGAGATCGAACTCCTTAGGGGTCAGGTGCACATCCCTGCCGCCGACCGTGACCGATCGCGTGGGAATGTCGATCCGAAATGCCCCGTCCTCGAGGATCGCTGCAGTTTCCGAACCAGACGGCACACGGCGAAGCGCGGCGCGAACCCGAGCCAGCAGCTCGTCTATGCCGAATGGTTTGGTGACGTAGTCATCGGCTCCGGCGTCCAGCGCCTCGACCTTTGTCCGTTCCTCGCCCTTTACCGAGAGAACGATCAGGGGCACATCCGACATCTTCCTTATCTCCCGGCAGAATTCGATGCCGTCAACCTCAGGCATCTGGAGGTCGGTGATCACCAACTCGGGGCCCCAATCCCGAAACGTATCCAATGCGGATAGTCCGTCGGCGGCGGTACGTACATCGTATCCGTGTGCGGCCAGGCTGTGTCGCAGAACACGCGTTATCTGCGGCTCATCATCTACCACGAGTACTTTTCTATGGTCGCCGTTCATTCTCCAATTGCAAGGGTCACGATGACCTTAGTGCCAATGCCGTTGTCGCCCTCGGTTATGACTATACTTCCGTTCTGGCCCTCGGCCAGCCCTTTTGCGATAGCAAGACCCAGCCCGAGCCCGCCGTGCCGGCCGCTTGCCCCGCGAGTGAATTTCTCAAATACACGTTCGCGCATCTCGACCGGAATGCCCTGCCCTTGATCATTGACGGAAACTTCGACCCCGTTGTCGGAGCGTCGAGCCGTGATCGTGATCTTGGTGCCGTCCGGCGAGTACTTCACGGCGTTGTCGAGCAGATTGAATATAACCTCTGCAACGGCTCGCGCATCCGCCTTGACCAGCGGCAGGTCTGCGTCGGTTCGTACAGTGATCCTATGTTCTCCCGCCAGGCTCTCGGCTCGGACAATGGCCGCCGCGATCGCTTCTTCCACCGACGAGAGCGAGCCGGTCGAGAGCGTCCCGCCGGACTCTACCCTCGCAAGCTCGACCATGCCTTCAATGAACTTATTTAGCCGGTCGGTCTCCTCGTTGATGATATCAAGGAACTCCTTGCGTCCCCGGCTGTCGAGCTCGATCGTCCGATGACCGCCCTCGCTGTCGAGGAGCGTTGTGACCGACGCCTTTATCGAGGTCAGTGGTGTCCGCAGGTCGTGCGTCACCGCGTCGAGCAAAGCGGATTTCATCTTCTCGCTCTGTCGCAGGGCTTCGGTCTTTGCCGCTTCGTCAAATGCCACCTGAAGCTCGTTGTAAAGTTCCTTTGATTCGTCGGCCCTGCGTTTCGCAAATGCTGACAGTTCGCCTGCTATGACCGCAGTTATCGTAAATGCAGCCCACGCAACCAGATTCTGCGGGTCCGCAATGGTCCACGTCCGGATCGGCGGCAGAAAAAAGAAATTGAAGCAAAGCATCGCAGCCAACGAGGCCGCCAGTGCCGGATTGCGTCCGAGGAAAGTCGCCGAGATCAGGATCGTAAGGAGCAGGCCGAGCGCCACGGTCGTAGGATTGACCCGGTCACCCATTTCCAGCATCACAAAGGTGACCAACAGCACCGCGGCCACCGAAATACCCAAAGCCGCAATCCGGGACCCGAACCTGCGAACGTTACTCATTTGCTAAGCCGGTCATTGAGATAGCTCGCGAGAGCATCAACAGCGATACGTTCCTGTTCCCAAGTGTCGCGATGGCGAACCGTGACCGCATTGTCCTCGAGCGATTCGTGATCGACCGTGACGCAGAACGGCGTGCCTATTTCGTCCTGGCGGGCGTACAGTTTTCCTATTCCGCCGGTGTCGTCATAAACGGCCCGCATCGTTCGCTGCAGATCCTTTCTGATCGCCTTTGCCATCTCCACGATCTCAGGTTTGTTCTTAGCGAGCGGCAGCACCGCAGCCTTGATAGGAGCAAGTTCGGGTTTGAGCTTGAGCATGACCCGCGTCTCGCCTTTGTCATTGGTTCGCTCCTCGTAGGCGTCCATCATCACGGCAAGCAAAGTGCGGTTGACGCCGATCGACGGCTCGATACAGTAAGGATAGAATCGCTCGTTCGTCGCCGGATCGAAATACGAGAGGTCTTCGGTCGAATCGGGATTGATCCGCTTACCTTCGCTGTCCTCGGGCTTCTTGGAATGGACTCGAAGATCGTAATCTGTCCTGTTGGCTATACCAAGAAGCTCGTCGAACTGCTTCTCTTCATCTTCGCGTTCGGGAAAGAACCTGTAGAGAAGATCTACGGTCCGATCGCTGTAATGCGCCAATTCCGCTTTCGACTGTTCGTAGTGTTTGATATTCTCCGATCGAATTCCGATGGAATCGAGAAACGCGTCGTAGGCATCGATCCACTCTTGATGGATCCTGGGAGCATCCTCGGGCCTGCAGAAATATTCGATCTCCATTTGTTCGAACTCACGCGTCCG
Source organism: Acidobacteriota bacterium (assembly GCA_019639115.1). GTDB lineage: Bacteria > Acidobacteriota > Blastocatellia > Pyrinomonadales > Pyrinomonadaceae > OLB17. The sequence continues at coordinate 112,134 of JAHBSM010000002.1, forward strand.
AAATATGAAATTGCCGGGCGTGACCTCATTCCTGAACGCCTTTCCGATCTGAGCGATGCCGAACGGCAGTTTTCGCCGCGATGTATCGAGCACGTTCTTGAAATTTATAAATATCCCTTGTGCGGTCTCGGGCCTCAGATATGCAAGCGCCGTCGGGTCGTCGTCGGCTGAGGCAGCACCGACCGTCGTCCGGAACATCAGGTTGAACGCCCGCGATTCGGTCAGGTTGGTCGAGCCGCAATTCGAACACACCGGCCTTCCACCCGCATCGCGATCGAGCTTGTCCTCGCGCAGCCTCGTCTTGCATTCGCGGCAATCGACCAGCGGATCGGAGAACGTATCCTCGTGGCCGGAGTATTTCCACACGAGCCGGTTTTGGATGATCGCTGAATCGACACCTTCGATGTCGTCGCGTTCGTACACCGCCCAACGCCACCACGCCTGTTTTATGTTATTCGCCAGCTCGACACCGAGCGGGCCATAATCCCACGACGAACCGAGCCCTCCGTAGAGCTCGGATGCAGGAAAAACGAATCCTCGGCGCTTGGCCAGCGATACTATGGTCTCGATATTTGGTGCTGACATATAAAAATGTGCGTTCGCAGCGAACTGCGGAGCCTGAAGGGAAAGATTTTAGCAGTTTGTATCCGCCAATTCATATTTACGCGGCTCGACGCGGCCGCATTCGTTCAACTTACAAAAAAAAGCTGTCCCGTGTGATCGGGACAGCTTACAGGCGGTTCACAGGTGATGTGTGACCTAATCGAAGGTCGGCGGCTCGGCTCCGGTCGGGACGATCACCAGTTCGTAGGTCGTCCTGGGCCTCGGGCTGCCCCTCACTATTTGGATCCTTCGCGGATCGAGTCCGCGGTTTCGCACCATATAGTCAAGTGCCCGTTTCGACAGCCTTTCGTAAGTATTTCTAGTCGTGCTGGCCTTGTCCGTGCCCGGATAGATGATCACATAGAGCATCGCATTCGGGATGTTCTGGACCTGAATGACGCAGTTGTCGAGACGTGCCTTGTCGTCGTCGGCCGAACGTGATTCAAATTCGTCGCAGCGGATCATGGTCGGCCTTTCAGGCTTGCGATCTACATCGGTAGGCACCGAGATGACCTGGCGGCAGCGATTGTCATAGACGTCATCGTTGACATCGAGTTCCGCGTTGATCGTACGGCCGCCCAGCCCCGCAGAATCGATCGTGATCGTCGGCGTACCTTGTCCGCTGACCACCCGCACCCAATCGGGCGATACGCGCCACTGATATTTGACAGGTATTGGCGATGCGACATCGGGAACGGCCGCAAATGTCACCATATCGCCCTCGACCACACGGTCGGGGCCCTCGAGATGGAATCGATACGGACAATTCTTGGTAATGATCTCTTCGATCGATTTTAGGCAGACGCAGTGTTTCAGGCCGCGACGTATCTCGATCTCCTGTTTGTAGATCTTACCGCCCGGGCCGATGATCTCCAGCGTATGGAATCCGGGAGTGAGATAGATCTCGCGGCCGACGCCAACGCCGGTCATTCCCTCATCGTTACCGTCGATCCTCATCGGATAAGCAACGGGTGATGTTTTGACGCTCAGTATTCCCTCGGTCTTCAGCCGCTTGTCACGATTGCGATCGCCGCCCGCGAATACGCTCGACGCACCGATCAATACGGCAAACGCCGCGAGTATCACAAATCTGATCCTGCTGTTTCGCATTTTCATCTTCCTCTAATGTCTCCGCACCGCATCGGCACCGAGGTCTTGTCCGAACATTGTCTCGGGGCCATCGAACCGGGTCCGACGGCCCGCGGACATAATATCGCAGTTGACCGCTTTCGTCACTGTCAGCCGACGAACCCTTTCGCAATCGGCGACGGGCCGCAAGCCCCACTCCGGCTAGTCCTGTGCCGAAGAGAAGTATCGTGATCGGCTCGGGAACCGGTTCAGGCGGCGTCGGCGTCGGCGTTATCGGCGGGGTCGGCGTCACCGTCGGCGTCGCGGTCGGCGTTGGCGTCGGCGTTATCGTCGGCGTCGGTGTGGTCGGCGTCGTCGGTGTCGGCGTCGGCGTATCCTTTTTGTTCTTTATCAGGATAAAAGCGACGGGGATCGCTGCGAGTCCGAGAAGTGCCCATTTCGGGAACTTTCGCTCCTTGTCAGGCTCGATCTGATCGCAGTCGCAGACCTCGTCTTCGACTATGTCGGTCCGTGTCTCCGTGATGACGCGTGTGTCCTGGGTCGGCTTCTGATCCTTCTTTTTCTTATCATCATCGCCATCGTCGATGCCGATAACGATGCCGCTGTACGGGCTGGCGACGCGCAGGCGTGCGAAGTTGAAGCTCTCGCCCTTAGCGGGATGAGCATTCATTACCTGGACCACTTGGTCAAAACGTATAGGTCCGGCCGAAACGCGGCTGAAGCCCGCAAACACTGCCAACAGGCAGAGCGCCGATAAGAACGGTCTAAGATTCGAGTTTCTCATTTCAAGTACCTTGACAAAAAGATCCCAGCGAAAGAAATACCTTTCACAGTTCGGTTGGCACTCTCAATGTGAACTGAAATTTTGGGGCAGGTGAAAAAAATAACAGTAAGTGCAGGCAAATGCAAGTACTTAGTCGCTTTTTTTAACCATCAAGCCGCCAAAATCGCGGTATTTCTATGATGTCGGTGGGAAAATATGACCAATTCCGCAGGATTTCCAGGATATTTCGGACTTTTTTTGATCACCGGAAGAAAAAAAGGACCGGCTGCCACAGTAAAGTGACAACCGGCCCGGCATTCCAAAATTTGCGTATCGATCTATTCGGCTTCGCCGCCGGCCTTTGCCTTTTCTTCGGCGATGACGGCCTTTCGCGACAATTTGATCTTGTTGCCTTCCTTACCGATACATTTGACGAGGATCTGCTGGCCTTCCTTCAGTTCGTCCCTTACGTCCTTGACCCGGCGATCCGAGATCTCCGAGATGTGAAGAAGTCCGTCGAGTCCGGGCATGATCTCAACGAATGCGCCGAAATCAACGATCCTCGAGACCGTTCCGAGATAGGTCTCGCCGATCTCAGCCTCGGCCGTCAGAGCCCTGATGCGGGCGATCGCTTCCTGTGCCGCTTCGCCGTCGGCGGTCGCGATTAGGATCGTACCGTCGTCCTCGACGTCGATCTTGGCTCCGGTCTCCTCGGTCAGGGCACGGATAGTCGAGCCGCCTTTGCCGATCACGTCGCGGATCTTGTCCGGATTGATCTTGATCGTGATTATCCTCGGCGCATAGGGCGAGATGTCCTCACGCGGCTCCTCGATGGCCTGTTTCATTATCTCGAGGATGTGAAGGCGTCCTTTTTTGGCCTGTTCGAGAGCTTCGTGCAGGATCATGGCGTTGATGCCGCTGACCTTGATGTCCATCTGCAGGGCCGTGATGCCATCGGCTGTTCCCGTAACCTTGAAATCCATATCGCCATAGTGGTCCTCGGCTCCTGCGATATCGGACAAGATCGCATAGCGGTTGCCCTCCATCACCAGTCCCATCGCCACACCGGCCACCGGCTTCTTGATCGGAACACCCGCATCCATCAGGCTCAGGATGCCGCCGCAGACCGTCGCCATTGACGAAGAGCCGTTCGACTCCGTGATATCCGATACGATCCTAAGCGTATAAGGGAAATCCTCTTCGCTCGGCAGTACAGCCTCGATCGCCCGGCGTGCGAGGTTGCCGTGGCCGATCTCTCGCCGCGACGAAGAACCGAATCGTCCGGTCTCACCGACTGAATAAGGCGGAAAGTTGTAGTGCAGCATAAAGCGGCGCTTCACCTCGCCTTTCTCGAGATCGTCCATGTATTGCTCGTCCATCTTGGTGCCGAGCGTGGAGGTAACGATCGCCTGCGTCTCACCGCGCGTAAAAAGCGCTGAACCGTGGACCCGCGGCAGCCAGCCGACCTCGCAGGAAATAGGCCTGATCTCAGAGAATCGACGGCCATCGGGACGACGCTTGTTTAGCAGCATATCGTCGCGAAAGATCTTTTCCTTGAGATGGTTGAATGCCTTGCCGGCAACAGCTCGCGTTTCCGGCTGGTCCTCAGGAAAGCTCTCAACGACCTCTTTCTTAAGCGCGTCGATGCCGGCATATACCGAAAGCTTGTCGCGGCCGGTCGAGTCGAGAGCTTCACGAAGCCGATCGGCGAAATTCTTTTCGACCTCGGCGAGCACACCTTCATCGATGGTCGGCGGCTCGTACTGGCGCTTTGTGATCTCGAGCGCCTTGAATAGTTCTTTTTGCCAGAGACAGACGCGTTTGATCTCGCGATGAGCGAGCATCATCGCTTCGACCATGATCTTCTCTTCTACTTCATTGGCCTCGCATTCGACCATGCAGATCGCATCTTCCGTACCGGCCACGATCAGGTTGAGTTCGCTGTCGCGACGCTCGTCATAGGTCGGATTGATCAGATATTTGCCGTCAATAAGCCCGATCCGTACGCCCGCGATAGGATCGTGGAACGGAATATCAGAGAGGTAAAGAGCACACGACGCACCCGTGATGGCGATCACGTCAGGGTCATTCTCCTGGTCGGCTGAGATCACCGAAGCAACGATCTGAGTCTCGAACCTATATCCGTCGGCGAACAACGGCCTGACGGGACGGTCGATCAAGCGGCACGTGAGCACTTCTTTCTCGCTCGGGCGGCCTTCTCGGCGGAAATAGTTACCCGGGATCCGGCCTGCCGAAAATGTGTTCTCACGATACTCAACTGTAAGAGGGAAAAAATCGAGCCCTTCTTTGGCGTGCCGAGCGGAAACTGCGGCGACCAGGAGCATCGTGTCTCCGTATCTGATCACCACCGAACCGTCTGCCTGCTTTGCAACCTTTCCTGTTTCGACGATCAGCTCGCGGTTGCCCAGCTTGATCGACTCTTTCAAATATTTCTTTGACATTTGTTACCTACAAAAAAAGAGACGGGAGAGCGCACCGTGAAGCTCTGCCGTCTCTTTCGTAAATCTACTTCGACGAGGCCCGAGGAATACACCGACATTGTTTGCTGTCACGTTCAGCGGCCTATGATACCCTCTTCGATCGGACCATTCTTTTTATCGGGCTCGAAGAAGCCCGTCGATATTCAAAATGTCGCGGGAACATCGCCCCGCGAACATTATCTAGTGTGCTACCTGCGCAGTCCGAGCCGCTCGATCATCTTGTGATACGAGTCGATATCGCGCTTTCGCAGGTAGTTAAGAAGCTTACGCCGCGTCGAGACCAATTTGAGCAGCCCGCGACGCGAGTTGTTGTCTTTCTTATGGATCTTGAAATGCTCGGTCAGGTCATTGATACGCCGCGTGAGCAATGCGATCTGGACCTCTGACGACCCTGTATCGCTGCCGTGTGTCTTGAAATCGTCTACTATCTTTGCTTTTACTTCTGTTGCTGTTGACATTGCTTCTATCTGCTAAATCAGCCTCTCCTTTTTTACGCAGTAACCTCGATCTTATGTCGAGAACCGCGAAAGATCACTCGAACAATTATCTCTAATTGCTCATCTAAATCTAACATAATCAAATACTAAGAGCAATTTACACCTCGTATTTGAATTCTTCCATGAACTTCGTCGAGAAGTTCCCTCGACGGAAATTTTCTTCGGCCATTATTGCACGATGAAGCGGGATCGTGGTCTTGATGCCTTCGATCACCATCATGTCGAGAGCCCGCTGCATACGAGCGATCGCCAATTCCCTCGTCCGGGCATGGACGATCAATTTTGCGATCATCGAGTCGTAATACGGCGGCACCATATAACCCGGATAAACGGCAGTATCGACCCTGACCCCGGGCCCTCCCGGTATGTTGAACGCCGTGATCCGTCCCGGGCTTGGAGTGAATTTGACCGGATCCTCAGCGTTGATCCTGCACTCGATCGAATGGCCGACTATCTGGACCTCATCCTGGGTGTAGCCGATATTCTCGCCGGTCGCGATGCGCACCTGATTCCGTACTATATCCGCCAGCGTCACCATTTCCGTTACCGGATGTTCGACCTGGATGCGGGTATTCATCTCCATGAAATAGAAGCTATCGTCCTCGTCGAGCAGGAACTCGAACGTTCCGGCACTCGTGTAGCCTATCTCCTGGCAAGCCTTTACCGCGACGGCGCCCATCTGGTCGCGAAGTTCCTTTGAGATCGCGGGCGAGGGAGCCTCTTCCAATAGTTTCTGATGGCGACGCTGGATGGTGCATTCGCGTTCGCCGAGATGAATGACGTTGCCGTGTTCATCCGCCAGCACCTGTATCTCGATATGACGCGGACGCTCGATATATCGTTCGATATAGACAGCGCCGTTCTTGAATGCCGCCAGTGCTTCGGCCTGTGCGGTCTCGAGCTGGCCAACCAACTCGCTCTCCTGCCGCACGATCCTCATCCCGCGTCCGCCGCCGCCCGCCGCAGCTTTGATGATCAGAGGAAAACCGATCTCGAGAGCGAGCCGCTTGGCTTCTTCGGCTGACTCGATAGGGTCCGGACTGCCGGGAAGTATAGGCACTCCGGCCTCCGTCATCGTCCGCCGGGCCTCGACCTTGTCGCCCATCATTGCGATCACGTCCGGCCTCGGCCCGATGAATTTGATATTGCAATCCTCGCAGATCTTTGCGAACGTCGCCGACTCGGCCAGAAAACCGTAGCCCGGATGGACCCCGTCAACGTTCGTGATCTCAGCGGCGCTTATTATTGAGGGAATATTAAGATAGCTCTCGGCCGACGGAGCCGGCCCGATACAGACTGCCTCATCCGCAAAACGAACATGCAGAGCCTCGCGATCCGCTTCTGAATGAACAGCAACGGTCTTTATGCCCATTTCCTTGCACGACCAGATGATACGGCAAGCTATCTCGCCTCTGTTCGCTATAAGGATCTTTTTGATCTCACGCATAAAAAGATCTAGCCACAGTCGTCACAGAGCAGAAAACCCGTAAGCAAATTCCCTGAACTACTCTGTACGCTCTGTGGCTGGGCCCGGCCTATTTCTTGACGGCAAATAACGGCTGGCCAAACTCGACCGGCTGGCCGTTCTCGACATAGATCTTTACGATCTCGCCGGAGGTCTCGGCCTGGATCTCGTTCATGAGCTTCATCGCCTCGACGATACAAACCGTCGTATTCGGGTCCACTCTGGACCCTTCTGAAACATACGGATCCTTGTCCGGCCCGGGTGCTCGGTAGAATGTGCCGACGATCGGCGACAGGATCTTCTCGAGTCCGGCATCAGGGTCAGCCGCAGGCACGGCAGCCTGCTCCGCAGGCGCCGCCGGTGCTGTGGCCGGAACTGCGGCCGGAGCTGCAGCAACCGCGGCCAAAGGTGCTGCCTGCAGGTTCGTCTTACTCAGCCGGACGCGAATATTCTCATTCTCGAACTCGAAATCCGTGAACCCGTGTTCGTTGACGAGCGCGGCCAAAGCCTGGAGCTCATCCATATTGAAAGAGGGATCTTGCGACATACGTTTCGGCTTTTTCGATCCTGCCGGGCCGTCATCCGGTGCGGCCGCCGACGCGGTCATCTCACTCATTGGTACGATCCTCCCGCAGACTAGCCTTTAGCGGCAAGTTCACGCGGATTGTCCACTAACTCGATGACCGCCATCTGGGCATTGTCGCCCTGGCGGTTGCCGAGGCGGATTATCCTGGTGTAACCGCCATCACGGTCTTTATAGCGCACGCCGAGTTCGTTGAAAAGCCGCTGAACCGCTTTGACACCCGCAGTTCGTTCGATCTTTGTCTTGGCCTCTCCCTTTTTACCTCGAAAGCGGCTCTGCTCGGCCTTGTATGTCGAGTTACCTGCGTGGAAGAATGCGGCAGCCTGCCTTCGAAGATGAACCTCGCGGGCGGCCGCGCCGTCGCCGCTAAGGTCTTGTGCCTTTTTGGCAAGCGTTATCGCTTTTTCTACAAAAGGACGGAGCTCCTTGGCTTTCTGGACCGTGGTCACGATGTGTTCCTTTTCGGCATTGACCAGCGAGGTCGCCAGGTTTCTCAGCATCGACATACGGTGCTCGGTCGTGCGTCCAAGTTTACGATGTGCTTTTAAGTGTCTCATTTCTTTAAAAACCGGATCCGAGGGCCGAGGCTCCCGGCCGATCGGCCCTAGTCGAGGTCTCTGCCGCCAGAGCCGGGAATAGGATTCCCTTGCTCGTCGAATTCCATACCGAAATCAAGTCCCATGCCGTGGAGCATATCCTTGATCTCCGTCAGCGACTTTTTGCCGAAATTCTTTGTGTTCAGCATGTCCTTTTCGCTCCTGCGAATAAGGTCGCGGATCGAACGGATGTCGGCATTCTTGAGGCAATTATAAGCTCGGACCGATAGCTCCAATTCATCCACCGATTTGTCCAGCAGGTCATTGCGCATCAGCGGCGGACGGGCAATGTCCTCATATTTGTATTCTTCCTCTTCTTCTTCGAAGTTGATGAAGATCGCCATATGATCCTTGACGAGTTTTGCGCCGAGTCCGATCGCGTATTCGGGGGTGACGCTGCCGTCGGTCCAGACCTCGAGGGTCAGGCGGTCATATTCGGTGTTCGAGCCCTGCCGCGTCTTATCGACGGCATAATTGACCTTCTTGATCGGAGTATGGACCGAATCCACCGGGATATACCCGACCGACAGGTCGTCGTCGTTGTTGACCTCGGCTCCGACATAACCGCGGCCCTGTTTCAGCCGCATTTCGACGTTGAGCGAACCGCCGGTACCGATCGTGGCGATGTGGACGTCCTTATCCAGCACCTCGACGTCGCCGTCCGTTTCTATATCGGCGCTCGTTACTTCGCCTGCTCCGCTCTTGCTGATCGAGAGCGTTTTTGGCCCGGCCCCATTCAGCTTGAACGGAACCTGTTTAAGGTTGAGGATAACGTCGGTAGCGTCCTCTACGACGCCTTTGATCGACGAGAACTCATGCTCGACGCCCTGTATCTTGACGGCCGTTATAGCCGCGCCTTCTATCGACGACAATAGAGCTCTGCGGATCGAGTTGCCGATAGTCGTACCAAAACCGCGCTCGAACGGCGAGGCCAGGAATTTTCCGTAACGATCCGTCAGCGTCGAATTGTCAGCGACAAGACGCGACGGCATCATAAAATCTGTCCAGTTTGAATGACTCATATTTGTTCTTTTACTTTCAAATGAGTTGGCCGTGTCCCCGTGCGGCCAAAAGCAAGAACGGACCCTCAGGCACGGCTACTTTGGCCAACTCAGCTAAACTATTACTTGCTGTAAAGCTCTACGATCAACTGTTCGTTGATGTTCTGATCGATGTCCTCACGCTTTGGCAGAGCAGCGACAGTGACCGATAGGTCCTTGCCCACAGCATTGAGCCATGACGGGCGGCCGCGGCCGGCAGCGGTCTGCCATGCTCCGTCCACGTGCGGGTTTCGCTGCGTTCCTGGCTTCACCGACACAATATCGCCGGCTTTGACCTGGAACGAAGGAATGTTGACCTTTCGGCCGTTGACCAGTACGTGCCCGTGATTCACGAGCTGTCGTGCCTGACGCCTCGAGGTCGAAAAGCCTGAGCGGTAAACCACGTTATCTAAACGGCGCTCAAGCATGAAAAGTAGATTTTCGCCCGTGACGCCTTTTTGACGTCGGGCCTTTTCAAAGTAGGTCCTGAATTGCTTTTCGAGGATGAAATAGATGCGCTTGACCTTTTGCTTCTCGCGAAGCTGTTCGCCGTAGCCGGCAAGCATCTTGCGGCGGGCAGCACCATGCTGTCCCGGCGGATTGGTCCCGCGTTTTTCAATGGCGCACGACGGTTTGAAACACCTGTCGCCCTTGAGAAATAACTTTGCACCTTCACGGCGGCACAGGCGGCACACCGCATCTCTATATCTAGCCATAATGTTTCTGCCTTCGTCGATGAAGATCGAGCCGGACAGGCTTTTGAGCCCGGCCGCACCGTGATCTCCCCGCGAAAAAGTTTACGAAGGACGAGCCCTCTTCTTCCTTTAGATAGTTGCCGCCATATTGCGGCATTAAAAATTCAAACGCTCCGCTCCAGCGTCATCAGACCCTGCGGCGCTTCGGCGGACGGCATCCGTTGTGAGGTATCGGCGTCGTATCGCGGATCGAGGTTACCCTGATCCCGGCCTGGCTGACCGCACGGATCGCTGATTCACGGCCGCCGCCCGGGCCCTTGACCCTGACCTCGGCTTCGCGCATGCCCGCCTCGACCGCTTTTCTCGCCACTTCATTTGCAGCCTGCTGGGCCGCAAACGGCGTCCCTTTCCGGCTGCCGCGAAATCCGCGGGCACCCGACGAACACTGCGCCAGCAGATTGCCCTGCGTATCAGTGATCGAGATTAGCGTATTGTTGAACGAAGCGGAGATGTGGACTATGCCGACCGGTATATTCCGCTTCTCCTTCTTCTTAAAGGTCTTTTTCTTAGCTGCTGCTTTTGCCATTGAATTCAAAAGTACCACCGGGGGCGGCCGTTCGATCTGATTTCATAACAGCCGGCCTCCGTGGTCAAAAAACGATCACTTCTTGCCGGGTGCCTTCTTTTTGGCGACTGCCGCCTTACGCGGGCCCTTGCGGGTCCTTGCATTCGTGCTGGTCCTCTGGCCGCGGACCGGGAGGCCGCGCCGATGGCGAAGCCCGCGATAGCAGCCGATGTCCATCAATCGCTTGATGTCCATCTGAACACGCTTTCTCAGGTCGCCTTCGATATCGCCTTCCTGGTCAAGGATCGCGCGGATCTTGTTCAGTTCGTCCTCGCTTAGGTCACGGATCTTCACGTCCGGGCCAATGCCCGCCTGTCCGAGGATCGCGGTCGCGCGCGACCTGCCCACACCGTAGATGTAGGTCATTCCGATTTGTGCCCTTTTGTTGGGCGGTAGATCAACACCTGCTACACGAGCCATAATTCTATTATCCCTGCCTCTGCTTATGCTTTGGGTTCTCGCAGATCACCCGAACGATGCCCTTGCGGTGAATGACCTTACATTTATCGCAGATCTTTTTTACTGATGGCCTTACTTTCATTGTCTTTCACCTACTTATAACGATATGTGATCCGCCCACGCTTGAGGTCGTATGGAGAAAGCTCCACCAGCACCTTGTCGCCGGGAAGGATACGTATGAAATTCTTTCGCATCTTCCCGGATATGTGAGCCAGGACCTCGTGCTGATTCTCATCGACCGCCACCTTGAACATAGCGTTCGGCAGCGTCTCGAGCACAGTGGCCGTGACCTCTATCGCTTCTTCTTTAGACATAAACTCTAAAGCAACATATCCCGCAATGGGGACAAACCTTAGATGTTAACCGTTTCGAGGGAACTTTTCAAGTCCCCGCTCTCGCTGCGGCTCTCGACGGCCACAGCCGATGCCATCGACCGCTTCTGTTCCCGCGTCAAGGTCAATATCTCAGGCCCATCAGCGGTCACGGCTATGGTGTGTTCCGCGTGCGCCGACTGCAGGCCGTCCAATGTCACGACCGTCCAGCCATCGCTCAAAGTTTTGGTTCGCTCGGTACCGAGATTAAGCATCGGCTCGATCGCAAAACAATATCCGGCTCTGATATTTTCCTTCGTGCCCGGCCGGCCATAATTTGGTATCTGCGGCGCTTCGTGCATGTGACGGCCTATGCCGTGCCCTGTGTAGTCACGCACAATGCCGTAACCGTATCTCTCCGCGTGCTGCTGGACCGCCCAGCCGATATCGCCGATCCGGTTATTGACCCGCGCCGCCCTGATGCCCAGATCCAGGCATTCCTCGGTCACCTTTATCAGTTGTTTCAATTCGTCCGTGATCGCGCCGACCGGAACGGTCATCGCGGTATCGCCCACGAAGCCCTGATAGGTGGCTGCCATATCGAGCGATACGATGTCGCCTTCCTTTAGCGGCACATCTTTTGAGAATCCGTGAACGATCTCGTCATTAACGGACGCGCAGATAGCGAACGGAAAGCCGTGGTAACCGATAAAGGTCGGGATGGCTCCTGCATCCCGTATCATACGCTCAGCCGCTGCATTGAGCTCTAGCGTGGTGATGCCCGGGGCGACCATCGTACGCAGCGACTCGCGAACGCCGGCGATCAGTTCACCTACGTCACGCATCTTGTCCAGATCTTTCGCTGTCTTCGCGATTATCATTTCGTCACCGCTGAGCTATCAGATGAGATCGCTGATCGCCGAATAAATGGCCTCGACCTCGCCCGTTCCGTCCACCTTTGAAAGCCTGCCCGAGGCGGCATAATAGGCGATGAGCGGCTCTGTGTTCGCTGCGTAAGTGTCGAGCCGCGTCATCACGCTTTCCTCGTTATCATCCGCACGATGCAGCAGCTCCGCATCGGGATGAAGGTCACAGCGTCCATCGTTCTTTGGTGGACGCGAATAGATGTTGTAGATCTCACCGCAGACCGGGCACGACCTCCGTCCCGTGAGCCGTTTGAGCAGCTCGTCACGCGGAACGTCCACCTCGATCGCGCGTATCTCTTTGCCCTGCTCCCTTGCCAGTTCCTCAAGCTGCTCGGCCTGAACCGCAGTCCGCGGATAACCGTCGAGCACGTACGTTCCTCTGCAGTCCTCTCTCGCAGTGCGTTCGCGAACGACCCGGTAAGTGACCTCGTCGGAGACCAGCTTACCCGAAGCCATTATCTCCTGAACTTCGCGAGCGAGCGGCGTATCGAGAGTCTTCATCTCGCGGAACATATCGCCCGTCGATATCTGCGGTATCCCGCGGCGTTCGTCGAGGAGCCTTGCTTGGGTCCCTTTGCCTGCCCCGGGAGCACCGATCAATACAATGATCTTATCCACAAAAAAACCTTTTGCCACAGAGAACCCGGCTCGATCAGACGCGGTCTATCGAGACCGCCGATCGGAAATCGAGTTTCTCTGTGGCCAATTTCCCTAGCTGCGGCGGCCGCGCAGCCGCGAACCCGCTCCGAGAAAGCCCTCGTAATTTCTCATCACGAGCTGCGCCTCGATCTGGGCTGCCGTATCCATTGCCACACCGACAAGAATTAGCAGGCTCGTGCCGCCAAAATAGAACTGATATCCGAGCCCAGTCGGGATCCAATTGAGTCCCGGCGTGGCCGTAAAGAAATTGTCGATCGCGGTACCTACGAACGGAAGCCGCGCCACCTTGAAACCGCTCAGCAGAAGCTGCGGAATAAATGCCACGAGAGCCAGATAAATAGCACCGACCGTGGTCAGACGCGTCAGGATGCCGTTCAGATACTCAGCCGTCGGGGCTCCGGGACGGATACCGGCGATAAATCCGCCGTGCTTTCGCAGGTTGTCCGCCACCTCGTCCGTATTGAATACGATCGTGATGTAAAAGAATGTGAACAGCACGATCAGCGAGATAAAGACGAGCTCGTAATACGGATCGCCGCCGTGGAACTGCTGAAAGAACTGGAACACCTTCGCCCAGGTCGAGTTCGGCTCGTTCTGATCCGGCGGAAATGCCGAGAACAACGTCTGGGGCAGAGCGAGGACCGACGAAGCAAAGATCACGGGTATCACGCCGCCCATATTTATCTTGAGAGGCAGACTGGTGTCCTGGCCGCGAAATGTTTGATTCCCGACCCGTCGGCTGGCGTAACTAATGGCTATATTTCGCCGTGCCGATTCTATGTAAACTATAACGGCGATCAACGCGATCAGAACGACGAACAAAAAGATCACGCCGAGCGTCTGAGTTGCGTCGCCGCTGCTGACGCGGTCGCTGATCTGGGTAATGCCGCGCGGCAGCCCGATCACGATACCGGCAAAGATCAAAAGCGATATGCCGTTGCCGATTCCGCGTTCGGTGATCTGCTCACCAAGCCACATCACAAAGATCGTGCCGGTCGTGAGCGTAATGACGATCATCGCCGTGGACCACCATCCGGCGCCGATTATCTGATTGCGCTGGAGCCAGGTCGCCACAAAGAATGTCTGCACCGAACAGAGTCCTACCGTCAGATAGCGCGTCCATTGGTTCAGCTTTTGCCGCCCGACCTCGCCCTCTTCCTGTATCTTTTTGACCGCAGGCGACAGCACCGGCATCAGCTGCATAATGATCGACGCCGTGATGTACGGGGTCACACCGAGAGCGAATACCGAGATCGTGCGAAAATTACCGCCCGAGAACAGATCGAGCACGCCGAGAAGCGTTCCGGCCACTTCGCCCCACACTCTTTCGAGCTGAGCTTTGTTGATCCCCGGTGCGGTCACGTGGGCGCCGAGCCTGTAAACGGCAAGAAGCCCGAGCGTGAAGAGGATCCTCTTCCTCAGCTCGGGGACCTTGAACATGTTCTGGACGGCGCTAAAGAACTTCTCCATAAAAATTCAATTGCCAGCTTTAAGTGGATGGCACACGACGTTGTCGCTCTCGGGCACGCCCGAAGTGCGCGACACGGTCAAATTCACTCAGCGGTCTGTTTCGAGATGACCGAGGCCGAACCTCCGGCTTTCTCGATCTTGTCCTTTGCCGTCTTGGTAAAGCGATGCGCCGAGATCTCGAGCTTTTTGGTCAGTTCGCCGTTGCCAAGGATCACGAGATCGTGCTTAGCCTTTTTGATCAGGCCGCGTTCATGCAGCAGCTCAGGCGTCACGGTATCACCGGCGTTGAAATTCGCGTCGATCTTGGCAAGGCTGATCTCGATCCACTGCTTCTTGAATATGTTGGTAAATCCGCGTTTCGGCAAACGACGCTGGAGCGGCATCTGGCCGCCCTCGAATCCCGGACGGCTCGAATAGCCGGACCGCGATTTCTGTCCCTTATGGCCGCGGCCCGAGGTTTTGCCAAGCCCTGAGCCCGGGCCACGCCCGACACGCTTTTTCTTATGCGTCGATCCCGGAGCCGGATGTAAATTGTTCAATGATAAAGCCATAACTATTGACCTTAGCTCTCGAGGCCGGTCGTGCCGCTGCGATTCGCGCCGCACACGCCTGGCCGAGACGACTATTCCACGATCCTCAATAAATGCGGTACCTTGGCCACCATGCCGCGCATGGCCGGCGAATCCGGACGTGTGACCGTCTGGTTGAGCTTGGTGATGCCGAGCCCTTTGACGACCGCCTTTTGGTCTTTGGCGTAGCCGATCATGCTCCGATAGTACTGGATCTTGATCTCTCCGCCTTTGTTTTCAGTCTTTTTTGCCATGATCTTATACTCTAGGCCGCGTCTTCGCTTCCGTGCCGCTCTCTCGAGAAACGGGCCAAGCAAGCTCGACGCAGTGCCTATA
Source organism: Acidobacteriota bacterium (assembly GCA_019639115.1). Lineage (GTDB taxonomy): Bacteria > Acidobacteriota > Blastocatellia > Pyrinomonadales > Pyrinomonadaceae > OLB17. The sequence continues at coordinate 127,322 of JAHBSM010000002.1, forward strand.
CGATCTCTTCAACCTGCTTTCCTCGCAAACGAGCGACTTCCATCGGATCCTTCATTCTCGTAAGGCCGTTGAATGTAGCCCTGATCACGTTGTGGGGATTGTTGGTCCCCAGGATCTTGGTACGTACGTTATGCACGCCCAGGCTCTGCAAAACGGCGCGTACGGCACCGCCGGCGATAACGCCAGTTCCTTCTGCCGCCGGCTTGAGCAGGACGCGACCCGCTCCGTACTCTCCGATCATCTCGTGGGGAAGCGTGCCATCGATCAGCGGAACGCGGATCAGATTATTCTTAGCCGCTTCTACCGCCTTTTTGATCGCGTTGGGCACTTCCTTTGCTTTACCCGTGCCGAATCCGACGTGGCCCGATTCGTCACCGACGACCACCAGAGCCGCGAACGAAAGGTTCTTACCGCCTTTTACGACCTTAGTGACTCGGTTGATCGAGATCAACTGATCCTTGAGGATCAACCCGGTCGGCGAAATTCTCTGCTTTTTGATTGCCATAGATACTGATCCTGTCGGGCCCGGACACCCGCGGTTCTTATTCCGCGGCCGCTTCCTCCCTGACTTCGTGTTTATTGAGACCTGCTTCGCGCGAAGCGTCGATCAGAGCCTTCACGCGGCCGTGATATACATAGCCGCCGCGATCGAACACAACGCTCTCGATGCCGGCTTTCTGCGCCCGTTCGGCAATCGTCTTGCCCACCAATCGGGCGGCTTCGACATTGCCGCCGGTCTTGACCCCGAGGCCTTTCTCCGTGGTCGATGCCGTTGCAAGCGTCTTGCCGTTCTGATCGTCGATCACCTGAGCATAAATATGATTGAGACTGCGGTAAACCGCGAGACGGGGCCTGTCGGCCGTGCCGCGAACTTTCTTTCGTATGCGGCTGTGAACGCCCTGTCGTATATCTGCTCTGCTCTTCTGTGCCATAACTTTGGATATCTGCGGAGCCGAGCCTCAGGTCGTTCGACCGTCGCGGCCCCGCTGTCTAGTTCACGCTATTTACCCGTCTTGCCGGGCTTCAGCCTATAGTATTTATCAGCGTATCGTACGCCTTTGCCTTTGTAAGCATCAGGCTTGCGCAGCCTGTTGAGCTCGGCGGCGACCTGGCCAAGCTTTTGCTTGTCTATGCCGGTCAGCGTCAGCGTCGTCTGATACTGATTGATGTTCGTTTTCGTATTTACGCGTTCGGCCTTGGCCTCGACGCCGTCAGGCAGCACGTACTCGACCGGATGCGAATAACCGAGTGCGAAAACAAGCTTCTTGCCTTGGACCTCGGCTTTGTAACCGACGCCGACGATGTCCATTTCCTTGGTAAATCCTTCGGTCACGCCGACGATGGCATTATTTGCCAACGCACGAGCAAGGCCATGGAACGCCGCCATATGGTCGTCCGCCCTCTCGGCGACAAGCGACCCGTCCTCCTGCTTGAACGAGATCCCTTGAGGGATCGGCGTCTTCAGCGTGCCTTTCGGGCCCTTTACCTCGATCTCAGAGCCCGCGATCGTAACGGTGACGCCGGCAGGGATCGTGATCGGTTTTTTTCCAACTCTCGACATATTCTTTTTCGGATTGGCTGGCTCGGCGATAGGCCGTGCCCTTCATCCCTTGTCCTTACTTAATAAACTTCAGCCAGTATCTCGCCCCCGACGTTCTCACTGCGGGCTCGTTTGTCGCTCATCAATCCGCGTGAGGTAGAAACGATATTGATACCGTATCCGCCCAGCACCTTCGGGATATCCTTCGATCCGACATAAACGCGGCGGCCGGGTTTCGAGACCCGAGCAAGATGCGTGATCGAAGGCAGCCCCTTCGAATCGTAGCGGAGAAATACCCGTATCGCGTACTTAGGCCCCTCGCCTTTTGTGGTGAAGCTGTTGATATAACCCTCTTCCTTTAGGATACGGGCCACCTCAAGTTTCAGCTTCGAACCCGGTATATCAACACGCGGATGATTCGCAGCGATGGCGTTGCGGATGCGTGTGAGCATATCGGCTATTGGATCTGTCATTCCTATAAATCACTCCGTAATTTCGCTCTTTGGGCCGAGGCCGTTGCCGGCCGTGATCGGAACAAAGGTTTAACCTGCTACCAACTCGATTTGACGACTCCGGGGATCTGGCCCTCGAGGGCAAGCTCGCGCAGAGAGACACGCGAGATGCCGAACTTACGCAGATAACCTCGCGGCCTGCCGGTTTGGGAACAACGGTTCCGTACGCGGACCGGGCTAGCATCGCGCGGCATCTTTTGCAGTTTGAGCACTGCCGCATCCACGTCAGCCGCTGACGATTTCGGATCCTTGATGATCCGTTTCAGGGCTGCTCGCCGCTCTGCGTACAGAGCGACCTTGTCCTTCCGGCGTTCGTTCTTCACTACCTTGCTGATCTTTGCCATAAACTTATTGCCTGAACGGCATCCCCATTCCTTTCAGAAGCGCTCGTGCCTCGTCGTCATTCCTCGCCGTGGTCACGATCGAGATATTCATGCCCCGTGTCTTATCAACTTTATTAAAATCGATCTCAGGGAAGATCAATTGTTCCCTGACGCCGAGGGTGTAATTGCCTCGCCCGTCGAACGCTTTTGCCGAGATGCCGCGAAAATCGCGAACTCGCGGAAGCGCGACCGAGATCAAACGATCGAGGAACTCATACATCCGGTCGCCTCTGAGCGTGACCATCGTTCCGATCGACATTCCCTGTCGGAGCTTGAATGCCGCGATCGATTTCTTTGCCTTGGTCACGACGGGCTTCTGCCCCGTGATGGCTTTCAGCTCTTCCGTCGCCACATCCAGGATCTTCGCATTGGCCGAAGCTTCACCCAGGCCCATATTGACGACGATCTTCTCGATCTTGGGAACCGCCATCGGGTTCTCGATCGCGAATTCCTTCGCAAGCGAAGGTGCGACCTCTTTCTTGTATTTATCTCTAAGTCTGGCCATTTTTTGACCTCTCTCCTTACTCGGCCCCGGGACCTGCGTTTCACACTACCGGGACAAGAATCTTAATTCGGATCAGCTTCTCCGGCAGCCGGAGCGTCCGTTTCGGGCTTCGTCGTTTCTCGCTTGTAGCCGCCCGTATCGGCAATGACCTTGCCGCTCTTGGCAACACGGACCTTTTGGCCGTCGCGTATCTCCATCTTCACTCGAGTCGGCTTGCCCGTGTCCGGATCGATCAATGCGACGTTCGAGACGTTGACCCAGGCCTCTTGCTCTATGATGCCGCCTTCGCGATTGAGCTGCGGCACCGGTTTGCGATGGCGTTTGACCATCATCGCACCTTCGACCTTTACGCGGCCGCCGCGCGGATCGACCGCTATCACGCGGCCGCGATACGGCTGGCGGTTGCCGGCTGAATCGTAGCGGTTATACTCCTTGCCTGCGATAAAAACGACCTGGTCGCCTCGCCTGATCTTGCTTTTGACTGTTCCTGTCTTTACAGCTTTCATTTCTTTGTTACGAATCCCGGCCTTGCCTTCCTTTCTATATCACTTCCGGAGCCAGGCTCACGATCTTCATAAAGTTACGTTCGCGGAGCTCGCGGGCGACCGGGCCGAACACGCGGGTCCCTATCGGAGTTCCGTCCTCTTTGATCAGAACCGCCGCATTCTCGTCGAACCTGATATACGATCCGTCCTTTCGGCGGACCTCCTTACGAGTGCGTACGATCACGGCGTTATAGACCTTGCCTTTTTTCGCGGTGCCATCCGGCGCCGCTTCCTTGACCGTCACCTTGATCGTATCGCCGAGCCTTGCGATCTTGCTCGTCGATCCGCCTACCGGCATGATCATCTCCACTCTTTTTGCACCTGAGTTGTCGGCTACCGACAACGAGGTCTGCATTTGTATCATAAGGCCACCTCAATATGTCCGTTGTAGGCCGATCGTGACGAACAGAATGCCATGCGATCGACGAGCCACGGACTAAAGCTCTGCTCGCTGAATGATCTCAACGACGCGCCAGCGTTTCCTTGCCGACATAGGCCGCGTCTCGATGATCCTCACTTTATCGCCGATCTTCGCACCCATTTCGTCATGAGCCATGAATTTCTTACGGCGCTTGATGTACTTTCGGTACATCGGATGTTTGACCAGGCGATCGACGCGAACGACGACCGTTTTGGTCATTTTGTCCGAAGCTACGATACCTACGCGTTCTGCACGTTTATGAGTCTTCGATGCGGAGCCGTCCGCCGTCGATGCCGCGGCAGTCTCCGCAGGCTCGGCGGGTGCAGCCTCAGCCGCGCTCTCGTCCGCAGGCACGACCGGCGTTTCGTTGGCCGTCTCTTCGATCTCGTTTTCTGTGATATTGTTTGGCATTTTTTTCTGCGTTCTGCCTTAGGCGGCCGAAGCCTCCTTTTCCGCCGATTTCTCGTTTAGCAGCGTGTAAACACGTGCCAGCGTCTTCTTCTCACGTCGGATGTCCTTGAGCGTATCGCCCACGCCGAGAGATTTGCGGAACCGAAGCCTGAAGAGCGACTCCTTGAGCGCGTCGGCCTGTTCCTTCAATTCCTCTACGCTCATTCCGTTGAGCTGATCCAATTGTTCCTTCCGTTTCATTACTAAACAATGCCTCCTTCGAGGTCTTTGCGGGTCACGAACTTGACCTTGACCGGCAGCTTCTGTGCAGCCAGCCTCATTGCCTCGCGAGCCAGCGTTTCATCGACGCCCTGTATCTCGTAAAGTACGCGGCCCGGTTTGACCACCGCCACCCAGTGGTCCGGAGCTCCTTTGCCCGAGCCCATACGGGTCTCAGCCGGTTTCTTGGTGATCGGCTTGTCCGGGAACATCCGGATCCAGATCTTGCCGCCGCGTTTGACGTGACGGGTCATCGCGATACGAGCCGCTTCGATCTGGCGGTCGGTTATCCAGCCCGCTTCGAGCGTCTTAAGCCCGAAGTCACCAAAATTCAGCTTTTCGCCTCTGGTCGCTTTTCCGCGCATCCGCCCTTTCATCACTCGGCGGTGCTTGACCTTTTTTGGCATCAACATAATAAAAACCTCGTGGATCGTGAATCGTGGATCGAAGTGAACCTATGGTCTCTGACCGTTCACTATTCTCCATTCACTGTCAGCTATCTTCTATCGTCTCTCCTCGGCCTGCGTTCACGCATCGCGCCGCGATCTACTTTGACCTCATTCATCGGATCGGTGGTCGTTCCGCGAGCGATAGATGCATTCGGATCGAGTATCTCGCCGCGGTAGATCCACACCTTGACGCCAATGATACCGAACGTCGTCAGCGCCTCGGCGAAACCGTAATCGATATCGGCACGCAGCGTATGGAGCGGCAAACGCCCCTGCAGCGACCATTCGGTCCGGGCGATCTCAGCCCCGTTCAGCCGTCCGGAGATCATCACCTTTATCCCCTGGGCACCGAACCGCTGCGATTCTTCCATCGTCTTTTTCATCGCACGACGAAACGCGATACGTTTCTCGAGCTGCTGTGCGATCTTCTCGGCCTGAAGCTGAGCGTTGAGCTCAGGATGCTTGATCTCGAGGATCGAGATCATGACCTCGCGTCCGGTCTTGCGGGACAGGTCCTCACGAAGCTTGTCGATCTCGGCACCTTTGCGACCGATGATGATACCGGGCCTCGACGTGTAGATCACGATCTTGAGCCGAGCCGCCGCGCGTTCGATATCAATATGCGATACGCCGCCGCCCGCGAACTTCTTCTTGAGGTCGCGCTTGAGCTTGAGATCTTCGGCAAGAAAAGCTGCATAGTCCTGTTTGGCGAACCAATGCGAATGCCAATCCTTGTTGTACCCGACCCTGAATCCGTATGGATGAACTTTCTGTCCCATATTCTTCGTGTGGCGTGCCTTGCGGCCCGCTTGAACTACTGCTTCTCCGCTTCCTCGTTCGTTTCGGCCGCCGGCTCTGCATCGGCCGCTTCTTCCGTCACGTCAGTTTCGGTTGTGACTTCGGCATCGCTTGCGTCAGCCTCCGCCCCCGTCTCGACCTCAACCGCTTCCGCTGGTGCTGCTTCGGCTGCTGTTTCGACCGTTTCAGCCGGTGCTTCCTGGGCGGCTTCGGCCGCCTCGATCGGAGCTTCGACCTCTTCCACAGCTCCAGGCTGAGCGGCCTCTTTCTTTTCCGCGACCTTAGGAGCGGGTTTCTTTTTCTCTTTCTTAGGAGCCGCGGCGCGTCGTGCCTTTGCCTCTTCGGCCTTCAGCTCCTGCTCTGTCTTGGGCTTCTCGTCGCTGGTGACCTCGATCGTGATGTGGCAATAATGCCGCTGCTCACGATAGGCTCGGCCCTGCGGAGCGGGGCGCATACGCCGGCGATTCTTCGTCGGGCCCATGTCCACATAGCAAGCCTTTACCCATAGGTCATCCGGATCGATCGCGATGTTGCTCTGCTCCGCCTTGTACGTCGCATTTGCGATAGCGGAACTCAGGCACTTGGCGATCGGGTCAGCGGCACGTTTCTGAGTGAATTTGAGGATCGCAAGCGCACGCGAGACATTCTCGCCGCGGATCAGATCGACCACAAGACGTGCCTTGCGAGGGCTGCCTTTCAGATATTTTGTTTTAGCTACAGCTTCCATTTTCTTAATGGTTATCGGCTATTGGTATGCGGCGAGCGACACATTATCGAGCGGTCGCCGGCTACCTTTTCCGTTATTTTCTCTTAGCGGCCTTTTCAGCTTTCGTCCCCGGGTGCCCCTTGAAGACCCTTGTCGGCGAGAACTCACCCAGCTTGTGGCCGACCATGTTCTCCGTCACAAAGACCGGTACATGACGTTTGCCGTTATGGACGCCGAACGTGAGGCCGACCATGTCCGGCGTTATCGTCGAACGTCGCGACCATGTTTTGATCGCGGGTGGTTTTGCCGCGCCGTCACCGATCCTGCGGAGTACCTTTTGTATGCTCAGGTCGATGAAAGGACCCTTATTTAATGAACGTGGCATATATCAAATCTCGAAACTTGAATTCTGAATATCGAACTAACAACCTTGAATTCGTTATTCGACATTCGCTATTCGTTATTTCCGTCTCCTGTCCTTGACGATCATGCTGCTCGTGCGCTTGTTTCGCCGCGTCTTGTAACCACGGGTGGGCTGTCCCCAGGGCGTTACCGGATGTCGGCCGCCGCTCGTTTTGCCCTCACCGCCGCCATGCGGGTGATCGACCGGATTCATCGCAACGCCGCGCACTTTCGGACGTTTTCCCATCCATCGGCTGCGGCCAGCCTTACCCAGCGAGACATTCTCGTGTTCGGTATTGCCTACCTGGCCGACCGTTGCGTAGCAGACCATCGGAACCTTTCTAACCTCGCCCGACGGCATGCGAAGCTGAGCATATTCGCCGTCTTTGGCTATGATCTGTGCAAAACCGCCGGCGGAACGCACCAACTGTCCGCCCTTGCCGGGCCGAAGCTCGATATTGTGAACCTCGGTGCCGAGCGGGATATTTCTGATCGGCAGCGCATTTCCCGGCAGGATGTCGGCATCCTCGCCGCTCAGCACGGTCGTACCGACCTTGAGCCCGACCGGAGCGATGATGTATCGCTTCTCGCCGTCAAGATAAGTGATGAGGGCGATATGCGCCGAACGGTTCGGATCGTACTCGATCTGCGAGACCTTGCCCGGGATACCCGCCTTGTCACGCTTGAAATCGATGATGCGATAGAAACGTTTGTGGCCCCCGCCGCGGCGGCGGATCGTGATCCTGCCATCGCTGTTTCGGCCGGAAATGCGCTTCTTAGCCTCGAGCAACGATTTCTCGGGTGTTGCTCCCGGCGTCAGCTCGTCACGCGTCAGGTAGGTCTGATACCTGCGTGCCGGTGATGTCGGTTTTAATCTCTTGATTCCCATAATTCTAAATTTCGGATACTGAATCTCGAAGGGACAGCCTGCATTCGGTATTCAACATTCGCTCTTCGTATATCCGTTAGATCGCTTCTGCGTAATCGACCGTCGGCTCGCCTTTGCGAAGGGTGACGTATGCCTTCTTCCAAGCAGGCCGGCGTCCTTCGATGCGGCCTCTGCGTTTCATTTTGCCGTCGTACTGTACTGTCCTGACCGCGGCGACCTTGACATTGAAGATCTCTTCGACAGCTCCCTTGATCTGCAATTTGGTTGCTTTACGATCTACCTTGAAGGTCAGGACCTGGCCGTTCTTACGACCCTCAACCTCGGTCGAATCTTCTTTAAGAAGAACGCTTTTTTCAGTGACGACCGGAGCCTTCAATATTTCCCAGACACCCATATTAGTCATTGTTGGTCGCCTCCTCATTGGTCTCGGCCGCAGTCGTCTCTACCACCTCTGCAACCGCTTCAGTTGGTGCTTCGGGAGCCTGGGCTTCCGCTGCCTTCTCGGCTTTCGGCTTGGCTGTTCGCTTTGCTTTCGGCTTTTCCTCCGCCGAGGGCTCGGCTGCCGCGCCTTCTTCTGAACGCGGATCGAGCAAGCGGGTCACCTCATCGATCGCGGCCTTAGATATCAATACCTTGTCGTGATAGACGATGTCGTAGATATTTAGGCCGAAACTGTTCGTGACCTTTGTCTTTTGGATGTTTCGCGTCGAGAGCACCAGATTCGCATTATCAAGCGAATCGATGATCAAGGTCTTGGCACGCTTGCTGTTCTCGACGAGTCCCATTGCCTCCATTACAGAAACAAAGTCCTTTGTCTTGGGTGCAGCGATCCCAAATTCATCAACAACGATCAGGTTCCCTTCGCGCAGCCTCTCCGACAGTGCCGAGCGAAGCGCTCCGCGCCTCATCTTTTTAGGCATGTCGTATGACCAGTCGCGCGGCTGAGGGCCATGGACGTTGCCGCCGCCTTTCCACAGCGGCGACCTGAGCGATGCGATACGGGCACGGCCCGTACCTTTCTGTTTCCAGAGCTTCTTTCCGGAGCCTGAAACATTACCACGCGTCTTGGTCGCGCTCGTCCCCTGACGGCCGTTAGCCTGATAATTGACCACTGCGGCGTGGATCAGAGCTTCGTTGAGCTCGGCGCCAAATACCGCTTCGGACAAGGCGACCTCGCCGACCTCTTTATTCTTCAAATTGCGAACCTTTACGGTAGGCATAACTTTCTCCGTTAGTCCAGAGCCATGCGTTCAGACGCAGGCACACTTAACTTTTCTTGACTATCACCAAACTTCCATTCGCGCCCGGCACTGCACCGCGGATCATAAGCAAGTTGTTATCGATATCGACCTTTGCGACCGTCAACCCCTTGATCGTTACGCGATCGTCTCCCATGTGGCCCGACGAACGAGTTCCCTTGATCACGCGCGACGGATATGCCGACTGGCCGATCGATCCGGGCTTGCGGACGTTCATAGAACCGTGCGACTCCGGACCGCGGGCAAAATTGTGACGCTTGACCGTACCGGCAAAACCCCGCCCTTTCGAACGGCCGACAACTTCGATCTTGTCTCCGTCGGTGAATATATCGGCCTTGACCTGATCGCCTACGGCGGCTTCCGGCTCACCCGCGAGACGGATCTCCTTCAAAACGCGTGTCGGAGGAAGCCCACCGCCGGTCTTTTCGAAGTGCCCCTGGAGCGGCTTTGTCACATTCTTGAGCCGTATAGGCTTTTCTTCGACAAGCCCCAGCTGCACTGCGTTGTAGCCGTCCCTGCCCGTAGCGCTTTTGGTCTGGACTACGACGCACGGCCCCGCCTTGATGACAGTTACCGGTGTAACGGTCCCGTCCTCAGCGAACAGCTGCGTCATGCCCAACTTCCTTCCAATGATTCCACTGATCATATCCTTCTCGCTATGAGTTCCGCCTTTAGGCGGCCACTCCTTGTAAAGAGCCTGCTAAAGCAAGGGCTCCAAACTTAATTCTTACCGAAAGCCTTGATCTCCACATCCACACCAGCCGGAAGGTCGAGTTTCATCAGAGCGTCAACCGTTTCCGCCGTCGGGTCCAGAATGTCCATCAAGCGTTTATGCGTCCTGATCTCGAACTGTTCACGCGATTTCTTATCGACGTGAGGCGACCGGAGCACCGTCCACTTGTTCCGCACTGTCGGAAGAGGGATCGGGCCCGCGATCCGAGCTCCGGTTCTCTTTGCAGTGTCCACGATCTCATTCGTAGATTGATCGAGAACGCGGTGGTCGTAGGCTTTCAGCTTGATGCGGATCTTTTCGTTCAACATAAAATTCTGTAACCGGTGAGCAGCGGCCGCTCGTCAATGCCGTCCATGGCATCTCTTGCGGCCGCCTCTCTCGGATCTTATTCCACGATCTCCGTGACGGTGCCGGCACCGACGGTACGGCCGCCTTCGCGGATAGCGAAGCGGAGGCCCTTCTCCATGGCGATCGGAGCGATGAGCTCGATCTCCATCTGGATGTTGTCGCCCGGCATGACCATCTCGACGCCTGCAGGCAGGTGTGCGACGCCGGTCACGTCAGTTGTACGGAAGTAGAACTGCGGACGGTAGCCGGTGAAGAACGGCGTGTGTCGGCCGCCCTCTTCTTTCGTCAGCACATAGGCCTCGGCCTTGAACTTAGTATGCGGCGTGATCGAACCAGGCTTGACGATCACCTGTCCGCGCTCGATCTCTTTACGCTCGATACCGCGGAGCAGGAGGCCGACGTTGTCGCCCGCCATACCCGAATCGAGAAGCTTCTTGAACATCTCGACGCCCGTCACCACAGAGTTCTTAGTCTCGCGGATACCGACGATCTCGACAGGGTCGTTCACGTTGATCACTCCGCGCTCGATACGTCCCGTAGCCACCGTGCCGCGGCCCTGGATCGTAAAGATATCCTCCACAGGCATAAGGAACGGCTTGTCCGTCTCGCGTGCCGGCGTCGGGATGAAATCGTCCACAGCCTGCATAAGCTCGTCGATCTTCGGCTCCCAGGCGGCGTCGCCCTCGAGAGCCTTCAATGCAGAGCCCTGGATGACAGGAATGTCATCGCCCGGATACTCATAGCTCGAGAGAAGCTCGCGGATCTCCATCTCGACAAGCTCGAGAAGCTCCGGATCGTCCACCGCGTCGCACTTGTTCATAAAGACCACCATCGTCGGGATGCCGACCTGGCGGCCCAACAGGATGTGCTCGCGCGTCTGCGGCATTGGGCCGTCCGTCGCTGCTACCACCAGGATCGCTCCGTCCATCTGGGCCGCTCCCGTGATCATGTTCTTCACATAGTCAGCGTGGCCCGGGCAGTCAACGTGCGCGTAGTGCCGGTTTGCCGTCTCATACTCAACGTGTGCCGTCGCGATCGTGATACCTCTCGCCTTCTCCTCAGGCGCGTTGTCGATCGAATCAAATGCTCGCACAACCATCTTCGGGTTGTGCTTCGACATCACCTTAGTGATCGCCGCCGTCAACGTCGTCTTGCCATGATCCACGTGCCCGATCGTCCCTATGTTCACGTGCGGCTTGCTACGGTCGAATTTCTCTTTGCTCATCTTTTTCCTCTTCCCTCAATTAATAATTGGTCAATTAATAATTACTAATTAGCCGGCACATAACTGCCGAGTCCTTAATTGCTGGCCCCTTTGACCTTGGCGATGATCTCCTCCGCGACGTTACGCGGCGCCTCAGCATATTTTTCAAAGTGCATCGACGACGTCGCACGGCCCTGAGTAGCCGAGCGAAGGTCTGTCGTGTAGCCGAACATCTCGCTCAGCGGCACAAATGCCGTCACGACCGACACATTACCCGGACGGGGCTCCATCTTCTCGATCTGGCCGCGTCGGCGGTTAAGGTCGCCGTTGACGGCTCCCATATATTCTTCCGGCGTCACGACCTCGACCTTCATGATCGGTTCGAGCAGGACCGGCTTTGCCTTCTTGACGGCATCCTGGAATGCAAGGCTACCTGCGATGTGGAACGAACGCTCGTCCGAATCGACCTCGTGGTACGAACCGAAAACAAGCGACGCCTTGATATCCACGAGCTCATACCCGGCGAGGAATCCGCGCCGCATTGCGTCCTGAATACCTTCGGAGACCGGCTTGATGAACTGACGCGGGATGGCTCCGCCCGTGATCTTGTCTTCGAACACGAACCCTTCGCCCGGTGCCGGCTCGATCTCGAGCTCAACGTGGCCGAACTGTCCGCGGCCGCCGGACTGCTTCTTGAAGACCTCTTTGCCCGGAGCAGGCGACGTGATCGTTTCGCGGTACGCGACCTGCGGTTTGCCTACATTCGCCTCGACGCCGAATTCGCGCTTCATGCGGTCAACGATGATCTCGAGGTGCAGCTCGCCCATACCGGCGATGATCGTCTGGCCGGTCTCATGGTCCGTCGAAACCTGAAATGACGGGTCTTCCTGAGCAAGCCGGTTGAGTGCGATACCCATCTTGTCCTGGTCGGCACGCGTTTTCGGCTCGACGGCCACACGGACGACCGGATCCGGGAACTCCATCGACTCGAGGATGATGTGCTTGTCCTCGGCGGAGATCGTGTCGCCGGTCGTGACATTTTTCATGCCGCCGATAGCGACGATCTCGCCGGCCGATGCTTTCTCGATGTCCTCACGCTTGTTAGCGTGCATCATCATGAGGCGGCCGACACGCTCTTTCGTGTTCTTGATCGTGTTGTAGACGTAGGAGCCTGAAGAAACAGTCCCAGAATATATACGAACAAAGGCGAGCTGTCCGAGATGTTTGTCGGCCATCAGCTTGAACACAAGCCCGGCGAACGGATCTTTCGGATCCGCGGCACGCGTCTCGATCTCGTCAGTTTTCGGGTTCGTGCCTTCGACGGCGGGAATATCCAAAGGGCTCGGGAGATAATCGACAACTGCATCGAGCAGCGTCTGTACACCCTTGTTTTTAAATGCGGAACCTGTGAAGACCGGAACGATCTTCATCTCAAGCGTACCTTTTCTGAGTGCGGCACGGAGCTCGGCTTCGGTGATCTCTTCCCCTTCGAGGTACTTGACCATCAGGTCGTCATCTATCGCAGAGATCGCCTCGACCAGCTTTTCACGTTGCTCATTGGCCTTGTCAACAAGATCGGCGGGAATGTCCGTGATGTCGTAATTTGCACCTTTTGCCTCATTACTCCAAATGAAGGCCTTCATTGAAATGAGGTCAACGACTCCCTGGAAATGCTCCTCGAGGCCGATCGGAACTTGCATTGCGACCGCATTAGCACCTAGGCGATCCAAGATCGACTGAAAGCTGCGCTCAAAAGACGCTCCGGCACGATCAAGCTTATTCACAAAGCAGATACGCGGTACGCCGTACTTGTCGGCCTGACGCCAAACGGTCTCGGACTGCGGCTCCACGCCGGCGACACCGTCAAAAACGGCCACCGCTCCGTCCAAAACGCGAAGTGACCGCTCAACCTCCATCGTGAAATCCACGTGGCCCGGTGTGTCAATAATATTGATGCGATGCTCGACGCCGTCGCGCGTCCAAAAACAGGTGGTAGCGGCGGAGGTGATCGTAATGCCGCGCTCCTGCTCCTGCTCCATCCAGTCCATCGTCGCCGTTCCTTCGTGAACTTCGCCGATCTTATGCGAAACACCGGTGTAGTAGAGAATGCGCTCAGTGACGGTGGTCTTGCCAGCGTCAATGTGGGCCATGATCCCGATGTTTCTAAATTTGTCTAAGCTAATGTTTGCCATAACAAATGGTCTGTTGTTTACCGCTCAGCCCTTATATCAACTGCCAGCAAACCAGACGACCGCATTAAAATCGATAATGTGCGAACGCCTTGTTCGCCTCTGCCATACGGTGGACGTCGTCTTTTTTCTTAAGAGCTCCTCCGCGACCGTTGACAACGTCGAGAAGTTCGCCGACGAGCCGATCTTCCATTGTTTTTTCGCTCCGGCCCCGTGAATTGGCCACGATCCAGCGGATCGCCAGCGTGTTGCGGCGGTCGCGTGATACCTCGAGCGGAACCTGATAAGTCGCACCGCCGATACGGCGTGATTTGACCTCGAGGGTCGGGGCAACAGTGTCGAGAGCCTTCTTAAATACCTTCAGCGGCTCGTCGCCCGCCTTTTCGCCGAGCTTTTCCATCGCGCCGTAGAAGATCTTCTCGGCGACCGACTTCTTGCCTTCCCACATCAGGCCATTGATAAATTTGGTAACAGCGATGCTGTTATAGATCGGATCGGGAAGGACCTCTCTTTTTCCTGCAACTCTACGTCTAGGCATAACTTAATTATTTCGCTCCTTTCGGACGTTTCGCACCGTACTTCGAACGTGCCTGATTGCGGTTGGCAACGCCTGAGGCGTCGAGCGTCCCGCGGATAACGTGATAACGCACACCGGGAAGATCCTTGACGCGGCCGCCGCGGATGAGCACGATAGAGTGCTCCTGCAAATTGTGGCCGATACCCGGAATGTAGGTCGTGACCTCGATCTGGTTCGTCAAACGAACACGTGCGACCTTACGCAGAGCCGAGTTAGGCTTCTTTGGCGTCGAGGTGTAAACACGCGTGCAAACGCCGCGCTTTTGCGGATTTGACTGCAGAGCAGGGCTCGCGGTCTTGTATTTGACCCGCTGGCGCCCTTTGCGAACTAATTGGTTGATAGTCGGCATATTTCTCTAAGTACCAAAAGGCAAAACTACCGTCTTACCTGACTCTTGCTCGGAAAAAATTCCGGCAGTTAGCTCAAGCAGCTCTCGCTGAATGAATTAAATTGATGTCTGATCTCGGAGCGATCGCGACTTTGCTGTAGCGTGGCAAAAAAGGATTCGGGACGCCGTCGTCCGCTGTTTTCGTTATCGCCGGCGGCCGGTGATGACCGCGCCTTTACGCAACAATTCCTGTCGTCGATTCTCAAAAATCCCGTCTTTACTGGACAAACCCAATAAAGACGTCCCAGACCCCAGAGTCCGAAACTTTAGATACTATGTATTTCGGCTCCCATTGTCAAGGGCAACGCGCTCATAACCTCCAACAACCTAAGAGTCATTTCTCTAGCGGCCCGGGAACAGAATATTAGTAGTTCACGGCCCGGATCTCGATCGATGCCGTTAACTTCGGCAGGCAAATTATCACAACCACGCGGCCGCCCGCGGCTCTCATCGAATTCGGATCGTTTCAACCCTGATCGTACGCCGAGCGGTGATCGTCAACGATTTATCGCGACTAATGATCTGTATGTTTCCCGCTTGGCCTTTTACCCCTTCGTTCGGGTAAATATCCAGGACATAGGTTCGGCGAACACCGGAAACCGCGCTTTTGAGCCCAGCTTCGAAGTTCTGTTGCCGATCTATCAATAGACGACCACCCGTGAGAAGCGCAAACTCGTAAAGCGGTTCGATGTGTGGGAGTTCAACAAACTGGGCAAAAGAAACCGATTTGCGTGCACCGATTGCCAACGGCGTCGACTGATAGAAGATCGGAAAAACGATGACGTCTAGATCGGCAAGCTGCTGTTCGAGTTCCGTTTTCCTGGGAACCATTTGTTCCCCGCCGTCGGTAAAAACCACCATTACCTTGCGCCCGCTTAGTTTCCCAAATGGTCCCGACAAGATTTCCGACATCGCGTCGTATAGGACCCCGGTTCCGCACGTATCTATGTTAGAGATCGATGGAGTGCTTAATGTCGCGATCTTTTGCCTTAGAAGTCTTTTGTCAGATGTAAAATTCGAGAGCATCTCGACCTTCCGCCGAAATGCCACGATCATCACTTTGTCGTTCGGCTCCAATTGGTCGATCAGTTGGTTCGCGTGTTTTTTGACCGCTCCTAATTCAGATGCCATGCTGCAACTGACGTCCACTAATATGGCTAATGTGAGGTCGTTTTCTAATTCGCTTAGGGAGACAATGTCTACATCCAAGCCATTGCTGACGACCCTAATGTCATTCTTGCTGAGACCGGGAACCGACTTACCGTCTTGACTAGTAACTATGATCGGGATTCGTAATAAGAGAGTGTCAACACGGATCGGTTCATTCTCATTTTGAGAGAACACTTGCACGACAAGAGAAAGGAAAAAAACCAATAGAAACAGCCCGCAAGGCACCGCATTCCTCCAGCGATCTATATGAAGCCAAAACCTCTTTGCAGCGGAAGGCATAAAGTATCCGAACCGGGTCGCGATAAAACGTGGAGTGGGCCGTACGCCCACTCCCTTTGTCAGAAAAGGTCATTGGCAAGAATCTACGCCACTAGCAGACCTGCAAATAAATGAAGCACCCAGGTCATCGCCGCCCGCAAATGCAGCCGAGCATTGTTGTGCCCTGTTTGCAGCATCGTTGCAATTGAACTCGACATCCTCGAGGCAGTTTGACGCGTGTCCTTCTTGACCAAGACAGTCTCCGTAGGTCGTTGCCCTATTATTCCACGCGGCGGTGATGCTATCAACACAAGCATTGTATGCATTTGTCCAACATGTTGACGGATACGGATCGTGTTGACATGCTGCGTTTGCGGTGGCCGAACAAAGCGCGACCGGCGGACTTCCCTGTATCGCTTGGAAATTAAGTCTAATTCCGGAGTAAACAGAATCGCATTGACTCCAACGCTCAAGAGCGGTCTGCCAGCATCCTAGCGGTGCCTTCGCGGTCGTGCCGTTTACAATGATGCATCCGGCTACAAAGATACCTACGGTAATGATCTTGCGGTATATCTTATGCATTGTCATCTCCTTTTCAACTCAAAATACAGGCCGCTGGCCATCTCACTGAAGTAAGGCAAGGATCTCATCCTCGACCAAAGGTGACGCTTTGCCCACCCACGACCTTTGAACCCTGCCGGAACTGTCAATCAATATCAACGCCGGCGGCCGGTGGTGACCGCGCCTTTACGCAACAATTCCTGTCGTCGATTCTCAAAAATCCCGTCTTTACAGGCAAAATCCAATAAAGACGTCCCAGACCCCAGAGTCCGAAACTTTAGGCATTATGTATTTCGGCTCCCATTGTCAAGGGCAACGCGCTCATAACCTCCAACAACCTAAGAGTCATTTCTCTAGCGGCCCGGGAACAGAATATTAGTAGTTCACGGCCCGGATCTCGATCGATGCCGTTAACTTCGGCAGGCAAATTATCACAACCACGCGGCCGCCCGCGACTCTCATCGAATTCGGATCTTTTCAACCCTGATCGTACGCCGAGCGGTGATCGTCAACGATTTATCGCGACTAATGATCTGTATGTTTCCCGCTTGGCCTTTTACCCCTTCGTTCGGGTAAATATCCAGGACATAGGTTCGGCGAACACCAGAAACCGCGCTTATGAGCCCAGTTTCGAGGCTTTGCTGCCGATCTATCAATAGACAACCACCCGTGAGAATCGCAAACTTGTAAAACGGTTCGATGTGTGGGAGTTAAACAAACTGGGCAAAAGAAACCGATTTGCGTGCACTGATTGCCAACGGCGCCGACTGATAGAAGATCGGAAATACGATGACGTCTAGATCAGCAAGCTGCTGTTCCAGTTCCGTTTTCCTGGGAACCATTTGTTCACCGCCGTCGGTAAAGACCACCATTACCTTGCGCCCGTTCCATTTTCCAAAATGCCCCGACAGAACTTCCGTCATTGCGGCTTTTTAGCGACGTCAGGTCCTTTCATTGATGGCCGTGTCTGCGAAAATACGACTGTGTTTCGGGCCCGTACCGTCGATCCAGGGATATTCACCTTAACGGAGATCTTTCGCGATTCACCCTGCTTTCCGGGTATTTTGGGCTCGTATCCGATCTGATACTGACGGCTCAACTCCTCAACGATCTGCAGGAACGCATCAACGAGGGATATCTTCCCGTCCATTTCTATAAAGCGTCCACCCGAACTTGCGGCAACATCGAGCATGAATTTCCGAGCATTTTCAAGTGTTTTGGTGGCCGGCGACGGCCCTAGGCGCACCAAATCGTTGTAATCGACTATATCGGCCGCGGACTTTGCGTTTGGCGACTTCGGATAATACGGACCCGCGTTTCGCAAATCACACAATTGGGTCGGGAAAAATACCGGATACACTACAGACCGCGCTTCTTTCAATCGTTCGAGTGTTTTCGACTTGAGTCGATCGCCCTCTCCGCTTAGACCATTAGAGAAAAGAACGATGGCAGTCCGACCATGTATATTGTCGAGCATAGTAATTGCTGTATCGATCGCTCGATAGAGCCTTGTTGTTTCGTCGTTTCGCTTTCGCAATTGGATAACTTCCGGCAAATTGCGTACTTGAGTCAATGGCAGCATCTCCTCGACCGAGTCGGCGAACGTTAAAATGATCAGGCCGTCATCGGGTCGCAATTTTTGGATAAAAGCTGAGATCGAACTGTCCAATTTAGGAAAGTATGGATACATTGATCTACTGCGATCAACGAGGAGTAGGATCGTGATCGGGCTGTCCACTGATTCGAACGAGCTGATTTCCTGTCGTACTCCATTTTCAAACAGCACGAGGTCATCACGTTTAAGCCGAACTATCGATCGACCATCGCGATCTGTGACCAGGACGGGAACTCGGACAAATTGGCTCTCGATCGATATCTTTTCGTCCTGGCCCGAAGCAACGGTCGCTAAGCCTAACAGCAACAAACCAAACATTACTGATCTAGGGGCTCCTGAAAGGTAAGACCGTGATGTCATTCGCTTCATCATTGACATATCCTCCGATGACAGCCTTTAATACGGACAGGGTGGAAGTTGGGAGTCGCAAACGTATCCCGGTGGACAGCTAACGCAATCATATTGATCAAAAGCCCTGCACGTCAACCAGTAGCCGTTCTCGTTCATCGCTGCATTCGAGCAATACGGTATAGTATTGGTCGGACACAATGTCCCGAAATTTACTGAATAGGCACCGGGCGTAACCGTTTCACCCTCGCACCAGGTCGCTCGCCTCATACAATTCGAAAATTGAGCCAAACATGAGGATAGGCAACTGTCGCAGCCCACCCTGCTTCCCTCGGAACCACATGTGCCTGCGCACATATCTACACAGGCGTTTTCGGTGGACTCGCACTACTGAATACAGACTGATTCGGACGCCTCTGCTCCGATCGACCGAGTTAATACAATACCGAATCCAAGCCCTAAAAAAAGCAAAAGCCAACATTGACGAATTATTCTCGATTGATTTCGGCGTTTCATAAAACCTCCATAAGGATCCACTTTTCGTTTAGCTTCTTAGAGATCTGCTGATTGCAAAGACAGAAGACACGTCAAACTCACTTCTTGCTGCTTTTAGCAAAGAGTCCCTGACCTCCTTTTCTTGGGCATCGGAAAGCTTGCCCACCCACGAATGAATTACCTTGCCTTGCGCATCCACGAGAATAAGAGTTGGTGTTCCGTAATGTCGAATGGTCCCGGGTTCGGCCTTTGCGACCGAGTCGAATAAAAGCGATCTCCCTTTAAAGTATTCGGTCGCCGATTCGGCATTTTCGTAGATCAGTGCAACAAAGGCTAATTTAGCTGGGTCTCTTTCCTGGAATAGGCGGCGGTAAAAGTCGGTGCTCTCCATGCAGAACCGGCAGGTAGTTGACAAAACGAAAACCAAACTGGGCCGATCACCAATGAGCGGCTTCCCGTTGATCTCCAGAACATCACCCAACTTTGGTGCGGACGGCAATGAGCGGCCGGGCTGGCCGGAAATAGTTGTTGTGAGGCTCTTTGCTACGAAAACAATTAGGCCGATCGCGGCCAAGATCACCGCAACCGAAGCAACCTGCTCCAAACGAGTTTGACCGACTTGCGGAAGTAAGTCTTTCATGGGAAATAGATATCGAAACTCATTGAAAGTTTACCCCCCCCCCCCCGGAACATTTGTCAAGGGAAATTACTTTGCGGTAATTTCCCCTTCCAAGATTTGCCAATTAACGACTGGATCCGAACCTGCTCTCAGTGCCGCCGAAGCCTTCGCCTATGCTTTGGCATTAAGCTCGAGGACGTTTTCAGTTACACTCATCCATCAATGGCGACAGAACGAACGATCTCCGGCAGACGTGCAGAGGTCAGATACTTGATCTTTGCTGCATTTTGCGGCGTTGCTTTTATGTTGCCCGCGTTGACGTGGGGCGTGCCTCTGGGGGCGGACCTCGATGCTCATTTTCGCCTCGTACAGCCGTTTTATGACGAACTCGCCCGCGGCAACATCATGCCCGGATGGTTGGCGGAGTCGAACAACGGATTCGGCGATGCACGTTTTCGGTTCTATCCGCCGCTGATGTTCTATTTGTTGTCGGGCGGGCGCTGGCTAACGGGCGATTGGTATGCAGGGCTGTTGTTGATATTTACGATCCTGTCGGTGATCGGAGCCGTCGGGATGTATATGTTTGCCAAGCGAACGATCACACCCGGATGGGCGGCAGCGGCGGCTGCGATCTATTGCCTGATGCCGTATCACGCGGCCCAGTTTTACCAGGCTTCGCTTTTGCTCGAATTCACCGCAGCGGCATTCCTGCCCTGGGTCTTTCTGGGTCTGGATCGGACGATGTCGGATGAACGCCTGTCACCGTCGAGCATTTCGTTGACGGCGGGTGCTGCCGCGGCGATCGTTCTCTCTCACGTCCCGACCACGCTCACGTCGTTCATCGGTCTTGCGATTTTTACTTTGCTCCTGATCAACGGAAAGCGGAGTGTAAAACGCCTCTTCGCCGCCACGTGCGCTCTGGTGCTGGGACTTGCGATAAGCGCGCCGTTCTGGGTCAAAGTGATCGCAGAATTGCCGTGGGTCCAGGCCGGCTACAAGGTCACCTCGGATCATTATCTATACACGAACAATTTCGCCCTGTCACCATTTACGCCGACGAATCTCAATACGTTTTTCGCCAGTCTCATAGCGGGATTGACGATCGGACTTCTATTCCCGGCGCTCTATTTCATTCGCGATATTATTCGCGGCCGCAAGATCGACGACCGCTCCATCGGTCGTCCGGTCCGAGCGGCGTTCGTCGTTGCACTATTTGCCGTATATATGACGACGGAGCTGAGCCGTCCAGTTTGGGCAGCGGTGCCGAAACTACCCGATATTCAGTTTCCCCATCGCTGGTTATCGATCGCGGTGGTCGCAGCGACCCCTGCGATCGTCGTATCACTTGCGGCGTGGACGGCCCGTATCCGCGACAGAAAATTCCGAGCCTTGCATATCATTTTCGTGCTGCCATTTGTCCTTTCGCTCGTGTACGGCACCTATGAATTGGTGATCGACAGCGACTTTCTGACGCGTGACCAATTTCTCGCGCGGGCCGAGGCTAACCGAGGCGGCCGCAGTTTTACTGATTGGCTGCCGCCGGATGCCGCCGAATTGAAGGATCTGGCCCACATCGAGGGACCGGCCGACGCTGTCGGTCGTGTGATCGAACCGATCGAGGTCGGGAGTCACAGTCGGCAATTCCGCATCGCAGACGGACCCGCAGGCTCCGTTCGGATCCGTTCTTATTATTATCCGCTGTGGAAGGCGAAGGCCGTTTGCGGCCGCGAGGAGGTGCCGCTTGCCACGCGAAAGGCTGAGGACGGCATCCTAATGGTCGATCTCCCAGCTGGCGAATGCACTCTCGATCTGAGCTTTGTGGAACCGGACCGCACACGATGGAGCATTGCCGCATCGGCTATCGGCATCCTTATGAGTTTTGCGCTGGCGTTCTTCCGCAAACGTTCGATGTCGTGATCCTATTCCCGCTGCGTTTGCCTACCCGCTTCGATTTTGTTTTAATTTTCGTTTCGTCTTGAGGCGTATATGAGCACTGTATTGACTGAGAACCTAGCTAAATTTTCGGGAGCCGATTGGCTTTCCGCCGTTGAAGAGCTGCTGCCGGCCATTCACGAGGTGGACAGAGCGGCCGTCCAGATCTGGTTCCGATTCTATCCACTTGAGCTTAAACGATTCATCGACGCGGCCGAAGATCGCGAGGCCACGCTCAACGGTATCGTTATGAAAGGCGAGTTCGAGCTTGCCGGACAGATCGATACCTCGCATCATTTTCTGTACGGCCACCGTTATTGGCCCGCGGTCAAATGCAAGATCGAGAAGGTCGCCGATGAATATAAAGGCGAACCGTCATCACTTGTAGAATTGATCAAGGACGTCTCGATGCGCGTTTCAGAAAAGGTCAAAGCCGACCGAACCCTCACGAACGCAATTGCGGCAGCCGGTCTGATGACGCTCAACCAGGTCGGCATCGATGCATTCCGAGCTGCCAAAGGTGAGGTCGCAGAGCCGGCCGGCTTGATGCGTAAAAGCCCCGACGCGATCGTCGTCGAGCGAAACTCGGACGATTCCCAAGGATTTTTCGGCTTTCTGAAAACCGTTGACAAGAAGTTCACGGTTGCATTTCAGGCATCAGCGTACGCGGGCAAGCTGCCTGTGATTCTCGATCAAGAGGTCGTTTCGGCCGCGCAATCCGACCATTCGCAAGATTGGCAATCTAAAGATGACCGGTGCTGGGATGGCCCGATACCGATCGAGTGTACCTCGGCGAGCTGCGGTACATGCTGGGTCGGCGTACTCGGCGGCGCGGAAAAGCTCGGCCCGGTCAAACCGCGTGAGCGTCGGGCAATGAAGGTGTTCGGCTACGATCAGCCGGCCGATGACGCTCCGTTCATCCGGCTCGCTTGCCAGACCAGGGCACAGGGCAATGCCACGCTGGTGATACCACCATGGAACGCCGTTTTTGGCAAAAAGGTGTACAACAATGTCGACGAAGTGGTCCTCGAGCCGAACACGACATCAGCCAAACGGCTACGCGAGACCATCGCTTCGGCAGTGACCGGCGAATAAGGCCGACGAGTTGCCAAATTGCAAAAGCCCGCAGTGAAAGTTGATCGCTTTCCCTACGGGCTTTGATGCGTCCGCCTCGCGGCGTACTTGATTCACCAGGGCAATTCCTGGCCTAGATGAATGAATTTCCCTGAATGGCCGTCGTCCGGCAGCGTTGCGAGAGCAACCGAAGTTTTCGCACCTTCCTCGACCGGAATTTCGCCGTTCGCATTCATATCAGTGACGACGGACCCCGGATGAGCCGTATTCACTTTGATATTCGTGCCGCGCAGCTCGTGAGCCAGATGAACAACATATCCGTTCAAAGCTGTTTTTGAGATGTTATATGCCGGCACCTTGTAGTTGTAGATCGGAGAGGTGGGGTCAGAGTGAAGTCCCAACGAGCCGAGCCCGCTCGACAAAAATACGATCCGGCCCGCTTCCGATCGTTTGACGAGCGGCAACAACGCCTGGGTTACGGCGATCGTGTTAAAGAAGTTAGTGTCGAACGTCTTGCGCAGCGTCTCCTGGCTGACCTTGCTTGCCGGGACCATCTTGCCGTCCGCGTCGAACTCGTCGCTTAGAAAGATGCCCGCGTTATTGATCAGTATATCGAGCTTGCCGTACTTGGCTTCGATGGTCTTTGCTGCCTCGGCGTGGGTCGCCGCGTTATCGACGTCGAGATCGATGTATTCTGCATCGAGCCCTTCATTTTTTAGGGCCGATTCGGCCTCGAGGCCCTTTGCTTCGGTTCGGGCACCGATCAGGACCTTGATACCCTGTTTTGCCAACTGACGAGCTGTTTCAAATCCGATCCCGCGATTGGCTCCGGTTATAAGTGCGATCTTTTGTGACATTATCTGCCTCCTGAAACTACCTGTTTGTAACAATCAATGTTACATTTGAAAACAAAAAAATTAGCTCAGGATCGAGCGAACACTGCGTTGCTGTCTGAGCATTTGTAACTTTACCTGTTACAAACTGATCTGTCAAGCCCTGCTTTTATAGATAAAGAAACGTCGACAGCGCGTGATGTATGCGTTCCGGGACGTGACTGCGTTAAGATGGACGAATGTCATCGAATAGTTCGTCGATCTCGCCTGTCTGGCTTGTGGTTTTCGCCGTGCTCCTTTGGAGTACCGGCGGGATGTTCATTAAGCTGGCGACCGAGCTCGACGCCTACCAGGTCACATTCTTTCGTTCCCTGCTTGCGGGTCTGACTGTTTTGCTGATCACGCGCCGCGACGGCCTCAGGATCGATCTGTTCGGGCTGATGTGCAGCGGCATCTACGCTACGCTGCTGTTCCTTTTTGTTTGGGCAACCAAGCACACGACCGCCGCCAACGCGATCTTTCTGCAATACACGGCGCCGGTCTATATTCTTATACTTGCTCCGTTTGTCATCGGTGAACGCTTCCATTGGCGGGACCTTGCGACCGTGGTCCTGTGTATCGCCGGCATGTCTCTATTTTTCGTAGGCGACCTCTCGGTAGGCGATTATCAGGGCAACGTCGCCGCGCTTGGCTCCGGGATATTTCTCGGTCTCTACATCATGCTGCTCAAGCATCCGCGAGCAGCCGGGATGAACCCCGTCATAACGGTCATCTACGGCAATCTCCTGCTGGCGCTTCTGACGCTGCCGTCGGGGCTCGCGGCCTTTGGCAAAGCAGGTGCGACCGACTATGCCGCTGTCGCCTTTCTCGGAGTATTTCAGATCGGTATCAGCTATATCCTGTTCATCAGAGGCGTTCGAGGCGGCACACGCCCGCTCGACGCATCGATAATCGGATTCATTGAGCCGCTGCTCAATCCCGTTTGGGTCTTTATATTTGTCGGAGAACGTCCGAGTCAGTGGGCGATCCTAGGCGGCGCGATAATAATTGCGACCGTTGCGGCCCACACATTGATGCAATACGGATCACGAGCGTCTGAAACCGAGGTGCCGATTTCCACTTCAAAGAAGCTATGATAAGCTATGCGAATATTGCGAAAACTGCGGCTTATTACTCTTTTGTTTGGGCTGGAGCCGCGTTGAGCAGATGATAGTAGAATTTGGCGGGAGGCCACATTTTATATGACAGACATCTCTATACCATCGAATATCACAAACGAAGAATTGATCAAATTTGTGACCGAAGCGGTGCAGTTGTGCAAGCCCGATAAGGTTAACTGGTGCGACGGCTCGCAGGAGGAATACGATCGCCTGTGTCAGGAAATGGTCGATGCCGGCACCTTTATTAAGCTCGATCAGGAAAAGCGTCCGAATTCATTCCTTGCACGCTCTCATCCCAGCGACGTGGCTCGCGTCGAAGACCGAACCTACATCTGCTCACGCGCCAAAGGTGACGCGGGACCGACCAATAATTGGATGAACCCGCTCGAGATGAAGGCGATCTTAAAGAAAAAGTTCGACGGTTCGATGACCGGGCGGACGATGTATGTTATTCCGTTCTGCATGGGCCCGATCGGCTCACCGATATCGCAGTTCGGCGTCGAGATCACTGACTCGCCCTACGTTGTGGTCAACATGCGCATCATGACGCGTATGGGACAGCAAGCACTCGATGCCATGGGCGACGGCGAATTCACTAAGTGTCTTCACTCGGTCGGTATGCCGCTCGCTGCCGGCCAGGCGGACGTCTCGTGGCCGTGCTCGCCCGATCCGAAAGACAAGTACATCGTCCACTTCCCTGAAGAGAACTCGATCGTAAGCTACGGCTCCGGCTACGGCGGCAACGCTCTGCTCGGCAAGAAATGCCTCGCCCTGCGTATCGCTTCGACACTCGGCCGTGCTCAGGGATGGCTTGCCGAACATATGCTTATCGTCGGCGTCGAGTCGCCTGACGGCAGGAAGGATTACGTTTGCGCCGCCTTCCCATCGGCCTGCGGCAAAACGAATTTTGCAATGCTTATCCCGCCGAAGGCGTTCCAGGAAGAGGGCTGGAAGATAACGACCGTCGGCGACGACATTGCCTGGATCAAACCCGACGAGAACGGAAAGCTTCGTGCCATCAATCCCGAGAACGGATTCTTCGGCGTCGCGCCCGGAACGAATTACTCGACAAATCCGAACGCGATGGAGTCGATCAAAGAGAACACGATATTCACGAATGTGGCTCTGACCGACGACGGCGACGTTTGGTGGGAAGGGATGGACGGTGAACCACCGGCACACGCGATCGATTGGCAGGGCAACGATTGGACGCCTGCCTCGGATGCCAAAGCTGCCCATCCGAATGCGAGATTTACCGCACCGATCACCCAGTGTCCGGTCGCAGACGAGAAATTTAACGACCCCAAGGGCGTCCCGGTCTCCGCTTTCATTTTCGGCGGCCGACGCAACTCTGTCGTCCCGCTCGTGCTTCAGTCATTCAATTGGGCATTCGGCGTTTATATGGCCGCTACTATGGGCTCTGAGATGACCGCCGCTGCGTTCGGGAATATCGGCGAAGTTCGCCGCGATCCGTTCGCAATGCTTCCATTCGCCGGTTATCATATGGGCGATTATTTCTCACATTGGCTCAATTTCGGCCGACAGATCCCCGAACCGCCACGCATTTTCAGCGTGAATTGGTTCCTCAAGGACGAGAACGGCAAATTCGCGTGGCCCGGCTACGGCGAGAACATGCGAGTGCTTAAGTGGATCGTCGAACGAGCCCGAGGCAAGTCGATCGGAAAAGAGACCCCACTCGGCTGGATGCCCAGATACGAAGATCTCGATTGGCGCGGACTCGACTTCACCGAGGAACAGTTCAATAAGGTAATGAACCTCGACCGTGACATGTGGCTGCAGGAGATCGCAATGCACGACGATCTTTTCTTCAAGCTCTACGACCGGCTGCCGAAGGAAATGACCTTCATCCGCGAACTTCTCGTCTCGAATCTGTGGCGCTCGCGCGATCTTGGCCTTGCTGAACCTCGCATCGAGCCCGAAGAAGTGTCGAAAGCCGCAAGCTAGCGCGTCATTACAATGATCTGAGAAGGGCCGTCAGCGATGACGGCCTTTTTGCTTGCTCTGATCGCGGGTTTGATGCGCTATACTGGCAGAGTTCCACTCAGACCGCAGACCTAGAGGAGCCGTAAGATGGAAAGACTACTTGGCCGGTACGCGAACTACGTGTATTCGATATTCCGCATCGTGATCGGATTTTGCTTCATGCTTCACGGCACTCAGAAAATGTTCGGTTGGCCGCCATCCGAGAAAGCTGCTGAACTCGCCGGACTTGTGCTTGCGGCTGCGATCATTGAGTTGGTCGGCGGATTCCTGATAATGATAGGATTTTTTGCAAGTATCGCCGCGTTCATTGCTAGCGGAACCATGGCGGTCGCGTATTTTATGGTCCACCAGCCTAAAGGCGCCTTGCCGATAATGAACGGCGGCGAACTCGCCGCGGTGTATGCCTTCGCCTTTCTCTATATCGCAGCCAAAGGTTCGGGACTTTGGAGCGTTGACTCTCTGATACGAGGGAGCTCCGCGATCAACGACCAATAACGGCGAACGCAAACAGCGTCCGAACATCTAAAATTCAAGGGGTAATGTTTTATGGAAGATCTCACCTCAACATTCGGAAATTCTGTAGCGGATTCGGCACCGGTTGAACGCGCGGCATTCATTCGCCGCACATATGCCTTACTCGCATTCGCGATATTGGCGTTCATCGCCGTCGAAGCATTCTTCTTTGCATCGGGTATCGCTGAACTCGTAGCAACGGTCGTCTTCTCCGGCGGAAGTATAGGCTGGCTTGCCGTCCTTGCGGGATTCATGGTGATCTCGTGGTTGTCCAACCGATGGGCTGCCTCAGACACCTCGTCCGTCGTTCAATATGCAGGGCTCGGAGTATTCATCGTAGCAGAGGCCTTGATCTTCATACCGCTTTTGTATATCGCGGCGTATGCATCGGGCGACCCGACCGTGATATTAAAGGCTGGCATCGTCTCACTCGGACTATTCGGAGGACTCACGTTGACGGTCCTTATGACGCGAACCGATTTCTCATGGCTCGGACCGATCCTAGCGATCGGAGGATTCGCGGCACTCGGCTTTATCGTTGTGAGTGCAATTTTCGGCTTTACATTAGGGAATCTGTTTGCGTTCATTATGGTCGGATTCGCTGGCTCGGCGATCCTTTACGAAACGTCGAATGTGCTTCATCGTTTCAATACGAAACAGCACGTCGCTGCCGCTTTGACATTGTTTGCCAGTGTTGCACTTCTTTTCTGGTATGTACTGAGGATATTCAGTTCCAGGCGTTGATCTCGGCCAAAGCCAGTTTGGGGGACGGCATTCGATAACCGAATGCCGTCTTTCTTTTTACTGTTTGTCAGAGTTCGTCTTGACCGATCTCAACTGCGGTAAGGCCTCCATCGCCGTCACGGGATAGGAGCTCTATCCGCCGCTCAGCATTGGCTAGCCGTTCTCGACAGCTTCTCGAGAGTTTCACACCAGTTTCAAAGAGCTCAAGACTCTTTTCAAGCGGAAGATCTCCCGACTCCAACTGCTCGACGATCTTTTCCAGTTCTTCGAGCGCTTTCTCAAATGTGATTTCCTTTGTCATGGGATGTTATGGGATCATTTCCCCGGCCTGGTCCAGGAGCTTCTTCAGATCCGGCACACCAAGCATTTCACCGGCCTTGTCCGTGACACCTTCCACCGCCGCGGCGAATATCTGTTGTCCTATGGATCGAGCAACATCAGTCGCAAGTTGGTCGTCATTTATGCCAACCACACGCCAACGGTCACCCGATCTCTGCATCTTCAGCTCCAGGCGGTCATTCTCTCGACCTTTTACCAGAGCAGAGTCGCCGTTTGTTTCGATCACAAGATATCGATCGGCAGCTAAGACCATAACGAAAAAAGGAACCTTGCCAAAACTCTCCGTTCGATCCCTTATAACTTTTGCCAGTTGTCCTCGAGCCCGATCCTTGATCGCCGGTATGATCGGCTCGGCAATGCCTGCAAGTCTGTCAATGATCGCCTGAGGCACGCCCCGGCCATATAGATCAGCGGCCTTCTTTAATACCTGAGGAACAAAATCGCTGACGACCGCGTCGATATCGACAATTTCATTGACGGTCTTCTGATCATCGCGGCGTGCAGCATCAACCAAAAGTGCAAGAGAGTACTGAGGCGTTGTTTTTAGCCTTTGATAGTAAAGCCAACCGGCAACGGTGGCTAATATCAAGACGACCGCGGCTCCAGCCGCGACGTGTCTAGCTTTTATTGCCCGCTTGCTAGAAATTCAAACCACCTCAGCGTCAAGTTTGCCCTTTTCGAGTAGTATTTTCAATCGGTCGCCTTTTTTCACTTCCGACGGGTCACGTAGTATCCGGCCGTTCGAGTCCTCCGTGATAGAAAATCCTCGGTTTAGCACTTTCAAAGGTGACATTGCGTCGAGTTTAGCAGCCAGTACGCTGAACGTTTCCGACCTGGCGCGGAGTCCGCCGACAGTCGAAGTTACAAGCCCGCGGCTAAGAAGATCGACCGCCGAGGCAGACCGGCTAACGCGGGCCGAAAGCGTCGCCGGCGAAACACGCGACGACACATTGGCGAATCTCAATTTCACGAGATTCAACCTGGACAGTACTGCGCTGACGAGCCTGACCTTCAAACCTTCGCTATCTGATCCTGCATCCTCGATACGGCGACCCAGAAGTTCGGCACATCGTTCCTCGGCCGCAACGAAGGTGAACATTAGGTCCTCTTCGCGAGCTGCCACCATCTCGGCGGCGATCGATGGCGTACCCGCGCGCAGATCGGCGATCTCATCCGCAATGGTATTGTCGATCTCGTGACCGACAGCTGAAATGACTGGTATCGCGCTCGCTCTGATCGCTCGGGCAAGCATTTCATCATTGAATGCCCAAAGGTCCTCGGCCGATCCGCCTCCGCGCCCGACTATTATTACGTCGATCCTTTCGGACGGCGCAAGCGTGAGAGCGAATTCGTTAAGTGCTTCGAGAGCGCGTCGAATGCTGTCCGCTGAGCCTTCGCCTTGAACAAGTGCCGGAGCAAATACGATGCTCACAGAACGCGCCCTTCGCGTAAGAACTGACATGATGTCGTGGAAAGCCGCGCCGTTGCGCGCCGTAACGACGCCTACTTTGCGTGGAAAGAACGGCAGCGGCCGCTTCAATGCTTGATCGAGCAATCCTTCGGAGCCTAGCTTTGCCCTTATCTGTTCAAAGGCGGCAAGCAACGCCCCTTCACCTGCTGGTTCAAGCGATTCGACCTGCAATTGATACGAACCTGCCGTCTCCCACAGTGTGACCTTACCGCGGACCCGAATGACATTACCGTTCTCCGGCCTGTATCTGATACGAACATTCGTTCCTTTCCAGCAAACGCATTTAACCGACGCCTTACCGTCCTTAAGATTGAAATACCAGTGCCCGCTAGAGTGGGCCACAAAATTCACCACTTCGCCCTCGACCCAGACGGCCGAGAATTCGCTCTCTAGGACTGCACGGACCGACGTATTGAGTTCTGAAACGCTGAGCGGCCGACGTTCGGAAGCGGCTTCGGCAAATGATTCGAAAAGTTCGTCGTTCATTTCGCAGGGGTCATTTGTTCGCAACAGCGGTGATGGTCGAATAGGTCCCTTCGCGTCGCGATCGGATCTTTAGCCTCGGGCTTACGCCCGAAGAGGCTGTATCGGAACGAAACGTGACGTTGTAGGCTGAACGAAGCTGGAGAACAATATCCTCGTAGGCCTTTTGTATCTGGCCGATCTCGCTGATCGGATAATACACGCCGCCGGAGATCTTTGCGAGCTTTTCACCTTCGCCTTCGCTTCGTGCCGATAGCGACATATATTTGTTCCGCATCGGGTCAATGCTCGCTCCGGACGCCGCCGCCGCGATCAACCCGGAGGGCACGTAAAGCGGATAGATCAGAGCTCCGCTCTCCTCGATCGCACCCGCGAGCGAGTCGAAAGCTAGGAATGAGCGATTATCATCGCCGTCCGTGAGTACAACGATCGCTGAACGCTCGCCCCGAAGCGGCCTGAGTGTGTCCGCAAGCGTATAGGCCAAGGCATCGTAGTACGCTGTCGCTCCACCCGCGTCAAATGAATCCAGACTGGCTGAAAGCCGCTTTTTGTCGGTCGTCAGATCGGACAAGACCTTCACGTCGTCGTTGAAGATCACGATCGCGACCTTGTCATCCTTTTCTACAGTATCGACGAATGCTCTTGCCGCCTTTCGGATGAAATTCACGTAATTTTCGACGCTGCCCGAAACGTCGACCAGCAGTACCAAATTGAAAGGCGCCGTCGAGCGTTCTACTGAGACGATCTCGCGTGCGACACCGTTCTCAGTTACCTCGAAATCAGCCGCGGTCAACCCGGGGACCGACCTGTTCTTTATATCGGTGACCCGTACGGTCGCGGTCTTTGCTCCTCCCGCAGGCACTTCCGGCCTGCTGCTCTTTTCCGATATCCGCGGCTCCTGTTTGATCGGCGGGAGCGAACGCAAATAGTCTGCGAAGTATTTCGGTGCTGATCGCCTGATGGCTTCCATCAAAAGGGAATCGCCGCTGCGAACTATGGCCTTGGCGGCATTCGTCAACGGGCGTTCGCGAAGGTCGCCTCCAACCTCATTGGGAGGGACATTGAGTAAAATGATTCCTCGGGCCGTCGTAAAGTTAAGAGATACGGCACCGGCGGCTGTCGCTCCCTTTTTGTTCTTCTTCTCACGCGTCGCGGGTTCGTCCGTAGCATCGCCGTCGGCTTTGGTTATCGGCCCCACCCTCTCGAGTCGGATCGTCCCTTTGATCTCAAATCTGCCGGCGGCCTTCTCGCGAGTCTTTTCTAATGCCGCATCGGCGACGACTCTCGGCTTCGATTCGGTCCAAGTCAAAAGATATCCGATCTCAGTATTTGGCAGGTCGGTAGCGATCGTACCTGTTTCCGTTTTGGCAGTGACCGATGAAAGGTCGCCGACGACGTCAATGCCTCCGGCGACCGTCTCGATCCGAGCCGAAGCTCGCTCGGGTACGGATATCTCAAGATCGATCCGGCGCCTTGTGTCGAGCGGCACGACACGGATCACGGTTGCCGCTTTACCTGCGGAAACGGTCAGTTCAGCCTCGGATATAGAGCGATCCGAGCGTGCAACTATCGATGGTTTCTCGTCTGCGTCGGGCCCGATCGTGCGGATAATTACGCGACCAGAGGGATTCACTATATCGACCGACATTG
The DNA here is from genome assembly GCA_019639115.1 of Acidobacteriota bacterium. Taxonomy (GTDB): domain Bacteria; phylum Acidobacteriota; class Blastocatellia; order Pyrinomonadales; family Pyrinomonadaceae; genus OLB17. The sequence goes on from JAHBSM010000002.1 coordinate 159,108, forward strand.
CGGAGGTCGCATCGATCGAGCGTGTCAACGTCTGTGCTTGAGAGAACGAAATGGCGGCAAGAGCCATCGCCGCTGCCGCCAGTAACCGCAAAATTGAACCGTTCATCACTCCTTAGTTCGATTGGAGACACGTCCAGACTGTATCAATCGCTGCCGTACGCGTTCCTGCCACTTTTTCCTTGGACGGCCATCATCTTCAAATCGTTCGATGAGATCGTTCATAGATTCACCGCCAGCAAGCCGCGTTTTCAAGTAAAGCAATGCGACAATGATAGCAGAAAATGAAAGAACCACTATCTGCATCGGTAGCCAGAACAATTGGATCAGCGACTCAAGGAATGTTGCCTTGAGTCTTGATCGCATATCATCGCCTCCTGTCTTGACCGCAAATCTCCGCTCTGAACCGAAGCTGAAACTTAGCCCCTCCTTTTTTTCGGTGGACGCGGCTTCATCCTCGTCCCGGCCGCTATCTGTATCTGCCGATCGCGATCTTCCGACTTTTACTACAGATTCGGTCGGGTCAAGTGCTTTTGCAGTGATGTTGACGACAAACGAGATCGAACCTGCGATCACGGCAGGAATGATGAACATGATCAGCACGGCGGCTGCAGAGGTCCATACGGAACGCTTTACAAGTTCATACGAGCGACGCAGAGCGGCCCGGCCACGCAGTTTCTCCATCATCACGACGGGCCCAACCAGCGTCCATGCGACGCTCAGAACCAAAAACCCGATGCCGCATGTAAGTATGCCTATCACAAAGGTCAGTACGACGCTAATGATCCCGGTGCCGGCGAACGATCGCCACCTTTGCCGCGCCTGAAGCAAAGCAGGTCGCAGCCTGACGGGACGCAGCGGAACCGCCAGATGTTGTGTGACCAGCCAGGTGATCGTACCGATATTCAGGTAGGATACGAAAATACTCAGAACAGTCAACATCATCGCGAGAACGCCGACAATAGTGCCTGCGGTAGTCTCTGAGACGGCCTCTACATTCTTCAAATATGCCATCACGAGAAGCAAGATCGAGATCAGGATCGTCGGGATAGAGAAGAATGCTGACAGCGATAAAAATTTCGGCAAGTGTTCGCTATAAATGACCAGTGACCTTCGCAGAAGGCCAAATATGCCTTCGGATCGCGCCCGGAGTGAACTCGCGAAACCCTCAGCAGACTGAGGCCTCAGGTTCGGATCCTTTTCAAGCGCCACCATTATCGCCCGTTTCATCTTACGGCGGACGCCTTTTGACCTGATCGGATCAGGCCGGGTCGATTTGTGAGCCTCCATCACGTCCCGGTGATCGCCTTCGAACGGCGTACGCCCTTCAAGCATCTGATACGTAATAACGCCGATACTATAGATGTCCGATCTAGGATCGAGATGTTCGCCCCGACATTGTTCCGGCGACATATAAAGCGGTGTGCCAAGAACTGCCCCCACTCGCGTTAGATCCGCCGAAGCAGAAGACCCGACAAGCGAAAGCGAACCCTGCGATGTATCAGGAATCTGACTATCGATCAGCCGCGTCCCGACCGTGTCCTGGTCTTCGAAGTCCTGCGAAGGCGGTAAAATGGCGGTCTTCCCTTCTCCGCCCGGCACTAATGACAGAATATTGGTGCCGGCGTCGTCCACCTCGGTGCCCTCAGAGAGCCCAGAATGCGTATGAAGAGCATGGTCGTCAGCAACGGTCGTTTCGGCGGACCCCGAATAGGTGAGGGTCGATCCCTCGACACCCCGTTCATCACCGCTAAGGTCGGCTTCGTGCTCCTCTAGCTTGGCGATACCAAAATCAAGTACTTTGACCGTATATCCGCCGCGTTGGTTTGGTTCGAGCCAAATATTGTCGGGCTTGAGATCCCTGTGTATGATTCCTTGCTGATGTGCCTCGTCGACCGCAGAACATACCTGTTCGATAATATCGAGGGTCCATCCGACCGGAAGATTTCTCTCTTCGTCGAGTATCTCGCCGAGCGTACAGCCGTCGAGATACTCCATCACCAAGTAAGCGACCTGGCCGATACCAGTCTCTGCAAAACCAAAATCCGTGACATCTACGACATTCGGATGCCGAAGCCTGCCTGCCGCCCTTGCCTCTCGACGAAAGCGTTCGACGAACTCGGCCCGCCTCATGAATTGCGGAGCGATAACCTTGACCGCGACCGGCCGTTCAGTGCCGAGATGGGTCGCAAGATACACGGTCCCCATCCCGCCGCGCCCTAATTCGCGCGTCATCTGGTACTTGCCGTCGAGTGTTTCACCAATGAGGTCTGGTAGATCCATTGAGTTCAAAAAGCAAATCTAACCGTAAGCACTTGCCTTTGCAAATCAGTTACGTTTCGAGGCGGCCGTTTGTTTGGACGAGCTGCGTAAAGAATTGTTAAGCATCGGTACGGATTCTAAACAAAGGAGTTGTAGAATTATTCCCGTATCGATGCTCGTACTGATCTACATAGTCTCCTTATTCTTACTAGTCGGTCTAGGATTCTACGTATTCGTGGCCGACCCTCGGTCGCGCGCCCATCAGACCTTCGCGACATTCATTGCATTCCTTGCGTTATGGATCACCAAGGACATGATCTTCTGGAATTTCTTTCCGGTGGATGAAGCCGCCGGGTGGTGGGCATCTGTTAGCTTCGTGATAGCTCTCCTGATGCAGTTCGCGATGGTCGTGTTCGCATGGGTGTTCCCCGAAGGCTCGCGAACGCCTCGTAAACGGGCAGCTATACTATTCGCTCCGGCGATCGTGCTCGTTCCGGCTGCGTTCTCCGGATTGCTTTGGACAAGGATCGGGTTCGACACGGGCCGGTTCGCTATTGAATTGACACCGCTCGCATATGCTTTCGTCGCTTACGTTTACTTCGTTTTCGTTTATGCCGCCCGCGTGTTGTGGCAGAAGTACACAAGCTACCGGGGCACACAAGCAGGACAACAAGTAGGCGCGATCCTGTGGAGCTTGATCATTACGGGTACGCTTAAGACAGTCGCGAACCTTGTTTTCCCATACTTTGGCAGGTATGATCTGCTTCCACTCAGCGCACTCTTCATACTTCCCGGCGTCGTGGTCTATGCCTACGCGATTCTCAATTTCAAGCTTTTCTCGCTGCAGACAGCACTCAATCAATTCAGACTTTTCCCGATCGCTTATAAAGTAGCGTTAAGTATTGCTTCGGTCGCCGTGCTCAGTTTTGTGATCTTTCAGGTTCCGATCGTCTATTTAGCATTTCGCAATGGGATGGACGAGGAAGCTTGGCGTCGATATCTTGTTTTCAGCATTATTACGGCGATGATCCCAAATCTCGTTCTTGTGCTGCTCGTTCTGAGGATCCTGTCCCGCCCTATTCAGAGGATCACTCTGGCGGCAATCGCGGTCACAAAAGGCGGATACGGCACACGCGTCGATATGCGAAAGACCAACGACGAGATCGGGCTCCTTGCCGAATCGTTCAATGAAATGAGCCGAAAGATGGCGGCTGATATCGAACAGTTGAAGCGGCTGAACGACCAGCTCATCCGGACAGAAAAGCTTGCGGCGATGGGCACTTTGGCAGCCGGGGTTGCGCATGAGGTCAACAATCCTCTAGCTTCCATCTCATCGATTGTTCAGATAATGCGCAAAGAAAGCGGCCACTCGGACGAAACGCGAGAACGGCTCGGGCTCATTTCTGCCCAGATCGAACGCATAAAGCAGGTAACCGGTGACATGACAGACCTGGCCCGATCAAAGCCCGCCGCCCGAAGTACCCTAAATGTCAACGACGTTGTAGAAACTGCCATACGGCTGGCAACCTTTGACCGTGCCTTTCAAAAGATCACGCTTATTCGGCGAATGGGCGCGGGACTACCCGAGATCGTTGCAGACGAGGACCAGCTTCAGCAAGTCTTTCTCAACCTGCTCCTGAACGCTCGCGACGCAATGCCCGACGGCGGCACATTGGAGATTTCTTCGTATTCGGATGAGGAAAGTGTAGTGCTGGAATTCGCCGATGACGGCGCCGGTATCGCGAACGAGATGTCCGGACGGGTGTTCGATCCATTCTTTACCACAAAACCCGCCGGGAAAGGGACGGGGCTCGGGCTCGCCGTTTGTTACGGTATCGTGACCGCACACGGTGGAAGTATCGAACTTCATTCGAATGAGCCAGAAGGAGCGGTTTTTCGCGTAAAACTTCCTTTTGCATAAATAATACGGATACGGCTTTTGACACCGGGACGCCGAGATGCGATTTTTGACGTGCTGCACATATTATTTTCGAGGATTACTCAGATGAAGAAACTGACACTTGGCGTGTTTCTGTTTTGCTTTGCCTGCATTACCGCCGCTGCACAGGACAAGCCGATCGCATTCATTAACGCAAAGATCATCCCTATTGTCGGTGCTCCGATCGATAACGGGGTACTCGTGATCCGAGGCGGCAAGATCGTCGAGGTGAGGCCCGCCGGCGCGAGGCCTCCGGCGGATGCCACGATCATCGATGCCAAAGGCAAGGTAATAATGCCCGGCCTCGTTGATTCGCACAGCCACATCGGCGAGCCTGCGGGAGCAGACGGTTCTGCTCCGATCCAGCCCGACGTACGCATTCTCGACAGCGTGAACGTCAGGGCGTCAGGTATCCAGCGAGCCCAAAGCGGCGGCATCACTACTGTCAATGTGATGCCGGGCTCCGGACATCTCGACAGCGGACAGACCCTCTATCTTAAGCTCAGAGACGGTGCCGTAAAGATCGATGACCTGCTGATCTACGATGCTGATGGCAAATATATGGGCGGGATCAAGTTTGCCAATGGAACAAATTCGATACGTTCGGGCGGCGGCAATTTCCCCGGTACCAGGGCGAAATCAGCTGCCCTTGTCCGCGAGCAGTTCATCAAAGCTCAGGAGTACCGCGAAAAGATAAAGAAGGCGGGCGGGGACGTTTCCAAGCTGCCGCCGCGAGATCTAGCCATGGAGGCGTTGGTCGAGGTGCTCGACGGTAAGCGCGTTGTCCACTTTCACACTCATAGGCACGACGATGTGCTGACCGTTCTTCGGCTTAAGCAGGAATTCGGCTTTAAGGTCGTACTCCAGCACGTAAGCGAAGCTTGGAAAGTAGCCGATGAGATCGCAAAGGCTAAAGTCCCGTCGTCGATCATTTTCATAGATTCACCCGGAGGCAAGCTGGAGACCGTTGACATTCGGATGGAGAACGGCGCGGCCCTCGAAAAGGCGGGAGCTCTGGTCGGATTTCATACGGACGACGGCATTACGGACTCGCGATGGTTTCTACGGTCGGCCGGCCTTGCGGTACGTGCGGGCATGACACGCGAGAAAGCTCTTTATGCGCTAACAATGGCAAATGCGATCATGCTCGACCTCGACAAGCGGGTCGGGTCGCTCGAGCCCGGCAAGGACGCTGACTTTGTGATACTGTCCGGCGACCCGTTGAGCGTTTACACCCACGTACTGGAAACCTGGGTTGAAGGCAAAAAAGTATTCGACCGGTCCGATCCAAAAGACTACCTTGTACAGGTCGGCGGAAAAGGGGCGACCGAAGACAAATACGTACATATCGACTGTTTTGATGGCGACATCGGGGGTGGAAACTAATGAAGTTCAAAATAACTACGCTTTATAAGATAGTCACGCGAGCCGTCATCTCGGTCGCTCTTTTGGCTGCATTCCACGTCCTCTCGACCGACGCGTTAGCCCAGATCGCGATAAAGGGCGAGACCATTTGGACCATGGCCGGCGAACCGATCATGAACGGCGTTATCCTCATACGTGACGGAAAAATTGCTGCGATCGGACCTGCCTCTCAGGTGCAGATACCTGCTGATTTCAGGGTTTATTCGGCAAAGGTCGTGACCCCGGGACTCATCGATGCCCACACCGTCATCGGACTGAATGGTTATCTGAATCAGCCGCACGACCAAATGGCTCTGGACGGAAGCGGAGCGATCCAACCGGAGCTCCGTGCGATCGACGCCTATAATGCCGAAGAAAAGCTGATCGAATGGGTACGATCATTTGGAGTAACGACCATTCACACCGGGCATCAGCCTTCGGCTTTGGTTTCGGGGCAGACGATGATCGCAAAGACGACCGGGAAGAATGTCGATGAAGCCACGATCATTCCTACGGCCATGATAGCCGTAACACTCGGCGAAGCTGCTAATTCGGGCCAGGGCCGATCACCGGGAACGAGAGGCAAACAGATCGCCATGTTAAGGGCCGAGTTGATAAAGGCTCAGGAGAACGCGAAAAAGTCGGACCAGCCGCGCGACCTCCGATCTCTCGCTTTCGTGAGCGTGATCAAACGCGAGGTCCCTCTACTGATCACGGCTCACAAAGCCCAGGATATAATGTCGGCGCTGCGTATCGCCAAGGAATTCGATATCAAGATCGTTCTCGATGGAGTTTCTGAAGCCCAACTGGTAATGAATGAGATAAAGGCTTCCGGATTTCCCGTGATCGTGCATCCGACGATGGCTCGCGCAGGCGGCGACACGGAATCACTTTCGCTCGAGGATGCGGCGAAACTCAAGGCGGCCGGTATCCTGACCGCGTTGCAGAGCGGATACGAGAGTTACGTTCCTAAAACGCGCGTCGTACTTTTTGAGGCGGCGATGGCCGCTCAGAATGGCCTATCGCAGCGAGACGCCCTGGCAATGATAACGATAGATGCGGCAAAGCTTCTCGGGGTAGACGGACGAGTTGGTTCGCTGGTCGTCGGTAAGGACGCCGACATCGCTATGTATGACGGAGATCCATTCGAATGGACGTCGCACTGTACGGGAACTTTCATAAATGGAAAACTCGTGAGTGACATAGTTCGCTAGGCCGTCCCATTACGAGACCGGGAGATCTCAAAAGTGAGTTCTCCCATTTTTTTGATTCTTTATTTCGTATTTGACTTAATTAAGTGTTTGCTTTATTATAGATGAAATGGATGTATTCACCGCCATTGCCGAACCAACGCGACGTGAGATCTTAACGATGCTGGCATCGAACGGCAAAATGCCCGCGACCAGCATTTACCGACGTTTCAAGTCGAGTCCTCCGGCGATCTCCCAGCACCTTAAAGTATTACGTGAAGCTGACCTCGTGCGTGTCGATAAGCTTGCCCAACAGAGGCTCTACTATATGAATCCCACGAAACTTAGTGAACTCGAAAGATGGGTCAGGCAATTCACTGCCGTAAAAGAAGCAGAGTTCCGCCGACTCGATTCCCTGCTGGAATCAATGAAGGAACCCGCATCGAGTATGCCGATGCTGCCATTTGAATGATCCTAGGAGATGTCTATGAATAATAAGGCCGCAGTGATCGCAGAACCGGGAAAGCAGGAGCTTTTCATCACAAGGGAATTTAATGCATCGCGAGAGATGGTCTGGCGGGCCCACACCGAACCTGAATTGTATCAGCAGTGGGTCGGCCCGCACGGGATGAGAATGACAATCGAAGAATGGGATTTCCGCGACGGCGGCTCATACCGATACACGCACGAACGCGATGGACACAAATACTCTTTTTTTGGCGTCAACCACGAGGTTCATTCACCTGATCGATTCATCGGCACATTCGAGTTTGACGGACTGCCCGAGCGCGGACACGTGATAATGGGGAAAACGACATTTGAAACCCTGCCGGAAGGCAGGTGCCGAGTAATACACCAGTCTGTGTTCTTCTCGGTAGAGGATCGCGACGGAATGATCGCCAGCGGAATGGAGCGGGGCGTGAACGACGGATATGAAAAGCTCGACCAATTATTGATGTCGCTCGACTTAGCCTCTGACAAATAAGTGACAATTAGGAGACAAGAATGCAAAAGGTAACTACATTTTTGATGTTCAACGACCAAGCGATGGAGGCAATGGATTTCTATGCTTCTGTCATACCGAATTGCAAGATCGTTTCAACGATCGCGGGTCCTGACGGGGCTGCGGCTGGCGGCACATTTGAGATCGAGGGACAACGGTTCTATTGCTATAACGCCGGTCCGCATCCGAACTTCGTATTCACCCAGGCATTTTCGCTTATGATCGAAGCGAATACGCAGGAAGAGATCGACTTGCTATACGACGGCCTGAGCGAGGGAGGCGAACAGCAGCCATGCGGCTGGGTTGTTGATAAATTTGGCGTATCCTGGCAGGTGACGCCTCGTATCTTGATGGATCTATTGAGCGGGCCCGATCGAGAGAGATACAAGAACGCAGCTGAGGCGATGTTCAAGATGACCAAGATCATCATCGCCGATATCAGGGCGGCTGCCGGTCTATAAAGATCTTCGCCACGGTAACACAGGCACTTGCGACCATGTGTTTCCGTGGCGAAACAATTTAACGAACTGCTAGCCTTTAGCTTTGGCGATCTCGTCAACCAGGACCGGAACGGCCTCAAACAGATCGCCGACGATCCCGTAATCCGCAATATCGAAGATCGGGGCCTCGGCGTCCTTGTTGACCGCCACTATCGTACCTGCGTTCTTCATTCCGACAATGTGCTGTATAGCTCCGGAAATACCCAGCGCTATGTACAGCTTCGGAGCGACGGTCTGGCCCGAAGAACCAATTTGGCGGTCGATGGGCAGCCACTCACTATCGCAAATCGGCCTCGACGCAGCAAGGTCAGCCCCGAGAGCGTCTGCCAACTGCTGAGCGACAGCGATATTCTCCTGAGATTTGATCCCGCGGCCTACAGCAACGATGATCTCAGATCTCGTGAGGTCGACCGAGGCTTTTGCTTCCTGGAATGGAGCTTCCGGCGTCATTCTCACATCACCGATAGTAACTTCCATTGTTTCTACCGCACCGCTGCCCTTCTCCGCGGCGTCGCCTCTAAATGCGCCTGATTGGAAAGTTACGAAATAGGGAGCATCGCCGCCCAGAGTAACGTCTGCATCGAGTTTGCCGAGAAAAATGCGGCGTGTGAGCACCAGCTTGCCGCCCTCGGCACGGTACCGGATGCAGTCGCCGACCACTTCCCGGCCCAGCCTGGCAGCCACCTTTGGTGCGAAATCGCGAACCTGATATGTGTGGGACATTACGACGTATTTCGGAGCCAATGCTTTGATCACATGCTCCCACGCATCGGCGTAAGCGTCGGGGGTGTAGGTCCCGAGCTTCTCATTCTTAGCGATCAAAACCTTCTCGACCGCGTAACCAGCTATCTCCTGGGCGAGCGAGCAATCCTTATCGCATGGCAGGACTGCCGTCACACCGAGGCCGAGATCCTTTCCGATCGATTGTGCCGCAGCTATCGCTTCGAGCGACGTTTTATTAAGGACGCAGTCCTTATGTTCGATGAATACCAAGATCATATTATCCGCACCTCCGACCGGAGCTTTTCGACGAGTTCGACAGCGCCCGCTTTTGCGTCGCCGTTACCTAATATCTGTGTCTGTTTTGTCTTAAGCGGCATATAGACCTTCTGAATGGCCGATGCAGAAGCGAACTCCTCGACCGCCGGTGTCACTTCGCGGATCTCTTTTGATTTTGCCGCCATGATCCCCTTCAAGCTGGCATAGCGGATCTGAGAAATGCCGGACTGGATCGTGAGCAACGCCGGCAGTTTGTACGTGAACCACTGGTACCAGCCGCTTTCCAATTCGCGTTTGACCCTGAGCGTGTCCCCCAGGCTCGCCCGATCGACCTCAATGACTATCGTCGCATGCGGGATACCGAGCAGTTCAGCAAGTATCACACCCGTTTGACCAAAGCTCGCGTCATCTGACTGAAGTCCTGTAAAGACAAGATCGGCGTTCTCCTCTTTTATCGCGTCTGCGATGGTTTTCGCGATCTGGTATGAAGATAGCGACTTGCTGTCGTCAACGACCACATGTATCGCACGATTGGCTCCGCGAGCCAGAGCGTCTTTGATAACGGTCTTTGCTCCCTGGGGGCCTAATGTGCACACGACAACTTCGCCTTCGCCTTTTGCCTCGACGGTCCTCAGAGCTTCTTCGAGAGCATAGCCGTCAGATTCATTTGTCTGCCAGGCGACATCAGCCTCATTGATCCACTTCTCGTCGCCGGCGATCCTGAGGACCGCGTCCTTGTTGGCGACCTGCTTCATTAGAACGATGATTTTCATATTAAAAATGAATGATGATTCATTCAGATGATACAAGAACGGCGTTTCGCGTTCAAATCGATCACGAAACGCCGGCCTCTCTATTCTGAGAATCGCTTGAAGATCAAGCACGCATTGGTCCCGCCGAACCCGAAATTGTTCGACAGCACATACTCGACCTCAGCGTCACGTGCCGCGTTCGGCACGTAATCGAGGTCACAATCGGGATCCGGCGTCACATAATTGATCGTGGGCGGCAGCTTGTTCTCAAGCAAGGCCTTCACCGAGAATACAGCCTCCAAACCGCCGGCAGCACCGAGCGCGTGGCCGGTCATCGATTTGGTCGAGCTGACCGGTATCTCATATGCCCGATCTCCGAATACCTTCTTTATAGCCAAGGTCTCGAACTTATCATTGTACGGAGTAGAGGTGCCGTGCGCGTTAATGTAACCGATACGATCCGGAGAGATGCCGGCGTCCTTTATAGCTCGCTCCATAACACGTATGGCACCCGAACCCGTTTCGTCCGGCATCGTCACGTGAAAAGCATCTCCGCTCATTCCGTAGCCAGCGATCTCCGCAAGAATATTGGCGCCGCGCCGTTTAGCGAATTCAAGTTCCTCGAGGATCAACAGTCCGGCACCTTCACCGATCACAAATCCGTCCCTATCTGCGTCAAAAGGACGCGAAGCGTGTACCGGATCGTCGTTTCGGGTGGACAATGCTCTCATCGAGGCAAATCCGGCGACCGACATCGGTGTGATGGCACTCTCCGCCCCGCCGCAGATCATTGCATCCGCATCGCCGCGTTCTATCAGCCGAAAACTGTCTCCGATCGCATGAGCACCTGCCGAGCAAGCCGTCGCGGTCGCTGAATTTGGACCTTTGGCTCCATGCCGTATCGAGACATTGCCGGCCGCCAGATTGACGATCGCAGAAACAATAAAGAACGGTGACACTCGATCTGGCCCGGATTTTAGAAGCTTCTCGTGTTCGCGTTCGATCGCCCAAAAGTCGCCTATCCCGGAGCTGATATATGTGCCGACCATGTCGGCATTCGATTCGTCAATGACCAGGCCGCTGTGCCTGATGGCTTCGTCAGAAGCAGCCAGGGCAAAGTGCGTGAATGCCCCCATTCGCCGTGCCTCTTTCTTATCCAGGAAGCTAAGCGGATCGAAGTCCTTGACCTCACACGCGAACCTGACCGGAAACTCGGACGCATCGAATTTCTTGATCGCGTCGGCACCGCTGCGGCCTTCTATCAAGCCTTGCCAGGTCGATGCGACGTCGTTACCCAGCGCTGTGACCAGCCCCAAGCCCGTTACTACAACTCGACGTTTCATAATTCAATTGATTACGGTAAACAGACAATGGACAATGAAGAAACTTCTCCATTGTCCACCGTCAATTTCCTGGAACTGGTTAGCCCTTGTGCTGCTCGACGTAGGCGTACGCATCGCGAACGCTTTGGATCTTTTCAGCGTCATCATCGGGTATCTCAATGTCGAATTCTTCTTCGAACCGCATCACGAGCTCAACGAGGTCGAGCGAATCCGCACCGAGGTCTTCGATGAAACGGGCATTTTCGGTGACTTCGGCCTCATCGACTCCAAGTTCATCGACGATGATCTGTTTGATCTTATCCTGTACTTCTGACATAGTTTCTCCTTTTTATAGGGTTTCAAGAGTATTGCGTAAACTGACCGTGTCTTCAATATTACTATAAATAGCGTCTCGGTCTATCTGCCGAACGAGGCCTGACAAAACTTTTCCCGGGCCTATCTCGACAAAACGTGTCACCCCAAGGCTCTTCATCGATTGGACGCTCTCCAACCAACGCACCGGCGCTGACACTTGTCGGGTCAATTTATCGGCGACTTCCGCTGCGGCCGAATTCTGTTGAGCATCGACGTTATGTACGATCGGGAACTCGAATTCGCCATACGATAGCTCGTTCAGGTCCTTCTCAAGTAGCTCCTGCGCCGGCATCATCAATGCACAATGGAACGGTGCGGACACGTTTAGCCTGATCGCACGTTTGGCTCCGCGTTCTTTAAGCAAGTCGCACGCTCGATCGACGGCTTCGGCATTGCCCGCAATTACCACTTGTGACGGCGAGTTGATATTGGCCGGTGAGCAGACTTGTCCTTTCGCCGCATCTGCACAACCCGCTTCCACAGTTGGAACGTCCAGCCCGAGTATCGCGGCCATCGCCCCGACGCCAACAGGCACCGCATCCTGCATATACGTCCCTCGCTTGCGGACAGTTCGCACTGCATCGGCCAGATCTAACACGCCCGCCGCAACAAGCGCAGAATATTCCCCAAGGCTATGTCCGGCGACTATATCAGGTTTAGGCATTCCCGCCTCACGAGCGGCTCGGTAGGCAGCAACCGAAGTGGTCAATATAGCCGGCTGTGTATTAGCAGTTAGTTGAAGCTCTGCCTCGTCACCGCTGAAACACATCTCAGACAGTGCAAAGCCAAGCGCTTCATCCGCTATCTCAAAAACTTCTCGTGCGGAGGCAAAATCGTCGAACAGGAGCTTGCCCATTCCGACGGCCTGCGAGCCCTGCCCGGGAAAGATATACGCGGTCTTGCTCATCAGAAACGTACGACGGTCCCGCCCCATGTAACACCGCCGCCAAACGCAGTGAGCAGCACTAGGCTACCCTCTTTTATGCGGCCTGATTCAATACATTCATCCATCGCTATGGGGATAGAAGCTGACGAAGTATTGCCGTGAAACGCGATGTTCGAATACACCTTCTCTTCGGCCACGCCGAGCCGTGAAGCTACGGCGTCCGTGATCCGCTGGTTCGCCTGGTGCGGGATGACCAGATCCACGTCATCGACCGTATATCCAGCTTTTTCAAGCATTTCAGCCGAGATATCAGCCATTGACCTGACCGCGACCTTGAAAAGCTCGTTGCCCTTCATCTTGAAGAAATGTTCCCTGTTATCTATGGTCTCATGGGTCGTCCCAAGCTTAGTTCCGCCGCCCGGCGCGTAGAGCTGTTCCTCATAGCGGCCGTCCGAGCGGATCTTTGTCGCGAGTATTCCCTTTCCTTCAGGAACCGGCCCGAGCACTGCTGCCCCGGCACCGTCGCCAAAGATGACGCACGTTCCACGGTCGGTGTAATCGACGTATTTAGTCAGAACCTCGGCCCCGATCACCAGTGCGTATCGGATCTGTCCGGTGCGGATCATCGATTCGACCATCGTGAGGCCGTACAAGAATCCCGAGCACGCTGCGAATACATCCATGCCCGCCGCGTTGACCGCACCAAGCTGAGCCTGGATCAACGCCCCTGTTGAAGGCATGATCTGATCCGGGGTCGTGGTTGCGCAGACAATGATGTCAATATCCTCAGGCTTGAGGCCGGCTCTATCCAGAGATTGCTTCGCCGCGCGCGTGCCAAATTGCGAGGTATATTCGTTTTCGGCAGCTTTGTGACGCTGCTTGATGCCTGTTCGCGTAGTGATCCACTCGTCGCTGGTTTCTACCAATCTCTCCAGATCGGCATTCGTGAGAATGCCCTCCGGATACGAGTGACCCATACCGAGAATGCCCGCGTTTTGTCCCATTTCGGAGTACAGATTATCCAAGATCGTCAGGTCGTCGCAAACGCCTATTCTGATTCTTTGACGTCAACGATCTTGCGGCCCTTGTATTCACCTGTCTTCGCATCGATACGATGAGGCACCTTTGCCTCGCCCGAGTCCTTGTCCAGGTAAAATTGCGGCGTTTTTAATGAATCGTGCGCACGGCGGGTCCGTGTACGGGCATGTGAATGTCGTCGTTTAGGATTTGGCATAGTAGTTAGGTTTCCATAACGGCCGCCTACCGGCCGGTGTTATCTCAGTTCAGATCCTCTTTCAAGGTCTTCAATGCGGACCATCTCGGATCGACGATCTCAGTCCCACATTCGCAGCCGATCTTATTAAGATCGGCTCCGCAAAACTCGCAGAGCCCCTTGCATCCGCTTCTGCAAAGCGGCTGTTCAGGAACAGCCAACAATATTTGTTCCCTAACGACCTCTCTAATGTCGATCGATCCGTCAGTTATCACCGATGCGTCGAGTTCATCAATTGCCAGTTCGACGCTGTCGGCTTCAGAAAACGACTCGACGAAGACATCGTCGAAAGGCCTGACGAGTTCGATCTTCACGGCTTCCAGGCATCGAGAGCAAGGGCTTTCCAAGGTCGTACTGACAGAGCCGGCGATATGCACGCCGTCATCGTCAGCCCAGATATCCGCGTTAACAAGAACGTCGCTCATCAACTGCAAGTCCGATCCGAGTTCGAACGATCTCGGATCAAAGACGGTTGACACACTCTTTCGTTCACTGCCAACGGTTGCGATCTCGATCAACATTTTCAATGAGCGCCAATGTCGGCAAATGGCCGCAAAAGGCAAAAGTATGATTATACCGCCTCATCCAAACGTGTCAACCAATGGAAATCGCACCTATGTGGCCGATCTAATTCACAATGCCTCGCAGCCAACCGCGCTCCTAACATCCGCAAAACCTCGCTCTCGCAGTATCTTGCCAAGTCCGGTAACTATTTCTTTGGCAAACGCCGGCCCTCCGTAAACAAAACCGGTGTATGCCTGTATCAGCGACGCTCCGGCACTTATCTTCGCGAAAGCATCGTTAGCCGTGAAGACTCCGCCGACACCGATTATCGGCATCCGACCCCCGGAGTGGCGAAAGACCGTCCTGATCACGTCATTAGACCGATCGAATAACGGCGCCCCGCTTAGGCCGCCGTCTCCTATCTGTTCGACGTCAGGCGTTCTAAGCGCTCGTCTGGCAACTGTCGTATTTGTGGCGATCATCCCATCGATACCTGCGTCGATACAAATATCAGTGATCTCCTTTATCCCCGCATCGTCGAGGTCCGGAGCGATCTTGACCAAAAGGGGCTTGCGACCCAGTTCCCTGTTGCGTGCCTGTAATTCCGCGACTAGCGGCTCGAACGCGTCAGAACGTTGCAGATCTCGGAGTCCCGGAGTATTCGGCGACGAAACATTTATAGCGATGTAATCCGCAACTGGATGCACGACCTCAAAGGTCTTCGCGAACGCCTCGACGGCTTCCTCATTTGGGACGTCCTTGTTCTTGCCGATGTTGATCCCTATCACACATCTGCGTTGGTTCTCTCTGATATTCGCGACCAGGGCCGCAGCACCCAGATTGTTGAAGCCTAGCCGGTTTATCAACGCTCGATCTTCGGGAAGACGAAACATTCTGGGTTTCGGATTCCCGGGCTGGGGACGAAGCGTTACAGTCCCGGCCTCGATGAAACCGAAACCCAGCCGAGCAAGCGGTTCGAGCACCATCCCGTTCTTGTCAAACCCAGCCGCGATACCGAGCGGATTAGCAAATCTGAGCCCGAATAGTTCAAACGGGTTCAGGCCGAACGCGGGGTCCTCGACATAGAATGCGCGAGCTAAGCCATGCTTCAGTGCCCTTATCCCGAGATCATGTGCGTGTTCCGCCTCGAAAGCGAATGCAGCCGGCCGAAGCAGCTTTTCCCATAAGAATGACATCGTGCCGCCATTGTAAATAATCCTTTTGTCGCAACCAACCTTGGTATGACGGATAGGCCGCGATTTTGAACTTTGCTTTAGCGTTTGTTACGATTCTTCGACAAATGGGAGACGAAATAAAACTGGTCGAGAAGTCGCGCATCATGGATGCGGCCGCGATGAAACGTGCGATGCGGCGGCTTGCGACCGAGATCGTTGAGAAGAATAAAGGGGCCGACGATCTCTACATTGTCGGTATTCGGCGTCGAGGGGTTCCATTGGCTGAGACGATCACCGACAAGATCGAAGCTCTCGAAGGACAGCGTCCGCTCTATGGAATTCTGGATATTACGTTGTACCGCGACGATCTTTCGACCGTCGGAGCGAATCCCGTGGTCAACCGAACGGAACTCGACGAGGACATAGATGGCAAGAACGTTATACTTGTCGATGATGTGCTCTATACCGGCCGGACGATACGCGCAGCCCTTGATCAATTAATGGATTTCGGCCGTCCGCGTAAGGTCCAGCTTGCGGTGCTTATAGATCGCGGCAGCGAACACCGTGAGCTGCCTATTCAGGCTGATTTTGTGGGCAAAATGGTGCCAACCAAGCAAACCGAGATAATCAAAGTGATGCTCAAAGAATATGACGACGTCGAAGCCGTCGGAATATTTGAGAGGAGTTGAACAGGCTTGACGGCCTGTTTTTTTTGGACCCTGGAATGGAAAAACCCTTTAGAAGACGCGACCTTCTGGGCATCCGCAACATCTCCGCTTCGGAGATCATAGGCATATTGGATACGGCTGAGAATTTTCGCGAGGTCAATACTCGCGAGATCAAAAAGGTGCCGGCCCTGCGCGGAAAGACAGTCATCAACCTGTTCTTTGAGAACTCGACCAGGACCCGGACCTCATTTGAGATCGCCGCTAAACGGCTTTCGGCGGACGCCGTTAATATTAGCGTCTCATCGTCCAGCGTCGCCAAGGGCGAGACGTTGGTGGATACCGCGCTTAATCTCGACGCGATGGACCCGGATTGCATCGTCGTACGGCACGGCAGCGCCGGCGTGCCTCATCAACTCGCGAACGTCAGCCGAGCCGCAATAATCAATGCCGGTGACGGTGCGAACGAACATCCGACGCAGGCGCTGCTCGACGCGATGACCATTCGCGAGCACAAGGGGTCGATAGAGGGCCTCGAAGTAGCTATCGTCGGCGACATTCTGCACAGCCGCGTCGCTCGGTCCAACATTCATCTACTGACAAAACTCGGTGCGAAGGTCCGCGTAGCCGGCCCGGGAACGCTCGTACCGGGCGGTTTCAGTCACTTCGTCGAAAAAGGAATGACGGTCGTTCCGCACATCGAGGATGCCATTCGTGGAGCCGATGTTGTAATGATCCTTCGAATTCAGCGCGAAAGGCAGGATTCCGCATATTTCCCGACGCTCAGGGAGTATTCGATCCATTACGGTCTCACGAATGAGCGTCTGGAGCTCGCAAAGACTGACGCCATCGTCTTGCACCCGGGGCCGATGAATCGCGGCATCGAGATCGCATCCGAAGTCGCCGACAGCTCGCGTTCTTTGATCCTAGACCAGGTGAAATACGGCGTCGCCGTTCGAATGGCCGTACTCTATCTCGCGACGGGAGGCTCGGCCTCGCATTAATTTATGAAGTTGTTGATCGCGAACGGTCATCTCATTGACCCGGACGCTCAAGAAAATACTGGAATGTCTGTCCTGATCGAGGATAGCAAAGTTGCGGCGTGGATAAAACCTAACGAGCAACCGCCGACGGACTGCGAGGTTTTTGACGCTAGCGGCCTGCTTGTCGCTCCCGGCTTTATAGATATGCACGTGCATTTGCGTGAGCCGGGCCAAGAGCACAAGGAAACCATTGCGAGCGGCTGCGCGGCGGCAGTTGCGGGCGGTTGGACGTCGGTTTGCCCGATGCCGAATACGGATCCTGTGAACGACAATGCGGCGATCACTCGATATATGATCGAACAGGCGGAACACGCCGGGCTTGCAAACGTGTTCCCCATCGGCGCGATCACTAAATCGTCAGACGGAGCTGAGCTAGCCGAAATGGGCGAGATGAAAGCCGCGGGAGCCGTGGCAGTGTCCGATGACGGGCGGCCTGTGCCTAACGCCGGTATCATGCTTCGGGCGATGCAGTATGCAAAGGATTTTGACCTGCCTGTGATCGACCATTGCGAGGACAAGTCGCTTTCGTCCGGAGGCGTGATGCACGAGGGACGTATTTCCCTGCTGCTCGGACTTAAGGGAATGCCCGCCCTCGCCGAGGACATCGACGCGGTCCGCGACATACTTCTCGCGGCTGAGACCGGCGCGCACGTGCACATCGCGCATGTCTCGACCAAAGGTGCTGTCGATGCGGTCCGGAGAGCCAAAGAGCAAGGACTTAACGTTACCTGCGAGGTAACGCCGCACCACTTCACCCTGACTGACGAACGTGTAGAGGGCTATGACACCAATTTCAAAATGGCACCGCCGCTGCGGAGTCGTGAGCATCTCGACGCCGTGATCGAAGGCATCAGAGATGGAACGATCGACGCAATTGCGACTGACCACGCTCCGCACCATCACGACGAGAAAGCTCTTGAGTTCGACCGTGCCCCATTTGGCGTCACGGGACTCGAGACGGCCCTTGGACTCGCGTTCAACGAACTTGTTCACAGAGGAGTGATCGGACTCGAGCGTCTAGTCGAAATGTGTTCGGCCAACCCAGCACGGATCTTCGGCCTCAAAGGACGCGGCACATTGCGGCCCGGATCGGCTGCCGATCTGACAATAATTGACCCGGAACTCGAATGGACTTACACTAACGCCGATTCGCGGTCGCGGTCGAAGAACTCGCCGTTCAGCGGATGGAAATTCAGAGGACGCGCCGTGGCCACGGTCGTAGATGGCCGGGTCGTTTTTAAGATCTGATCTAGCTTTCAGTCATTTCAAAATATGAAAACAATTCTTTTAGCAGTTGTCCTGACGATAATTGCGATCTCAACGGCGGGTGCGCAGGTGACCGGCACCTATACCAGCACCGACTCCAAGAAATGTCGAACCATAAGGGCAACGGCGTCGGGTGCCGGCTCATATGTTGGCGAATGTGCAGGCGTCGGCGGTTTTAAGGCACGCGTGATCGAGGGCGACCTCAGACAAACGATCGACATCGTAACACCTGCCGGGAAGCGATTCGAACTCAATTTCTGGAGCTTCTACCCTGGCTTTTCGGCCGTCGGCGAGAAGATCGAATGGCGCTCGAAAGGCGGCGTACCATTTGCGATCATAGTGCGGTACAACGTTGCAGATCCCGAGGATTCTCAAAAGAGTACTTCCTACCTGATGGTCGCCAAGATCGGTAAGGCCGGCGCGTGCGTGACCGACGTGGTCGAACCTTCGACCGGTCAGAACGCCCGTGCTCGTGAACTCGGCGACACGGCAGGTGCCCGCGGCTGCAAGGCTGTTAATGAGTAGTAGATCGTTCATATGGATTGGCTGACCGACCCTCAGTTATGGATAGCGTTCTTGACGCTTTCGGTGCTCGAGCTCGTGCTCGGCATCGACAACATTATTTTTATCTCTATCCTATCCGGCAAACTGCCGGAAAAGGATCAGCCGCGTGCGCGGTTCATAGGGCTGCTCCTGGCTCTCGGGTTTCGCGTCTTGCTCTTGCTTTCACTGACATGGGTGATGCAGTTGACGTTCCCTCTGTTCACGGTATTTGGCCATCCGGTCTCGGGCCGCGACCTGATCCTGATCGTTGGCGGACTCTTCCTGATCGGCAAATCGACCCACGAGATCCACGGATCGCTCGAGGGTGAATCCGGCCATGCGGCGAAGCGCGTATTCTCGTCATTCGGCGCGGTGATCATACAGATCGGCCTGCTTGATATCGTCTTCTCGTTGGATTCGGTGATCACGGCCATCGGGATGGTGAGCAATGTCGGCATTATGATCGCCGCCGTCGTGGTGTCGATCATCGCGATGATGTTCTTCGCAGGCTCTATCGGCGCATTTGTTCAGCGGCACCCCACGCTCAAGATGCTTGCCCTTGCATTCCTGCTTTTGATCGGATTCACTCTTGTGGTCGAAGGTATCGAGATCCATATCCCGAAAGGATATATCTACTTTGCGATGGCGTTCTCTGTGTTCGTTGAGATGCTGAACATCAAGCTCCGTAAGCGCTCTGAGAAGCCCGTCGTGCTGCACGATCCTTATCAGGACGAGGCCTCTCCGGCTGACGGTTAGCGGATCGGCAGGTTCACCGGATCGGTCTCGCAATTTTGGTTACAACTCGATGTCGCCGGATGCGCATCAACGTGCACAAGGCGATGCGTTTCCGTCTGTGATTCGCCTGCATCAACTGCTATGTAAGGAGATCACCCAAAATGAGATCGTGGAAACGAACAGCCACCCCATCGCTATTTCTTCTTTTTTTGCTTAGTGTTTCCGTGATCGCTCAGGGCGACTTCCGGCTCGATGCCAGCTCCATCTCGGGCTGGCAATGGCCTGCTTCATCGAACGGCATCACCTATATTCCGGTTTGCTGGGAAAACCCCGGTGGTTCTCAACAAGAGACCGGCTGGGTGCGCTCCAAGATACTGAGCACATGGGGATCCGTCGCCAACGTTAACTTTTATGGTTGGGGAACGTGTCAGGCCGACTCGCGAGGCATCCGGATACTGATTGCCGATACACGATCGAATTCCGGCATCGGCCGATTCATGGACGGAGTCCGAAACGGGATGGAGCTCAACTTCACTTTCCGCAACTTCTCGCCGAGCTGCCAGGCCGCCGAACGAAGGCCTTCTTGTATAACGAGCGTCGCACTGCATGAGTTCGGACACGCTCTCGGGCTGATGCACGAACAAGACCGAGCAGACTCGACCTGCAAGACCGAGAGCCGAAAGACAGGTGGACTCTTGCTGACTGAGTATGACCCGAACAGCGTGATGAACTACTGCAACCCTCGTTGGAACAATGATGGGGTTCTCTCTGCATTAGATGTTGTCGGTATTCAGAGGCTTTACGGCAAGCGGGCCGCTGTGCCCGTGCCTGCTGCGGTATCCGGGTCGGTTACGATCAAGGATACGTTGAACGTCGCTGCAGGCCAGCGGTGGGAGTACATCGTCATGACGCTCGGCACCAACGACAGCCGAAGGGATTTCCGCGTCGATACATCAAAACCGACTGCCTCCGCCACCTATAGCTTCACCACGTCGGGCCGTTATTGTTTCAAACTCTGGTCTAATACGCTATACGCGGATGGCAAATACTACGATGGATACGGCGAGGGATGCTGGACACTCGAGGCCGGCCGAAGTTATGCCGTCGAGATACGTTTTCGGAAAGGGACGCGGGATAGATACTTTGACATCGTCCTCGAGTAGTTTCAGAATTCGATCTCACGAACAAAACTCAGATTCTCGCCCGTCGTCGGATGACGCAACCCGAGCCGGAATGCGTGCAAGCACAGGCGAACGTACTCGCCACCGCCTCTTGCGACGTCGCCGACGATCGGATGGCCGAGGTGTTCGCAGTGAATTCGGAGCTGATTCGTACGGCCGGTGATAGGTTCTAGTTCTAAAAGGGTCTTGCCGTCGCGTCGCTCTCGGACCCAGAATCGAGTCTCGGCGGGCTTTCCGTCGTCCTTGACCCCCCAAAGTTTTAACTCCGGAAATCGCCCGATCGGAGCCGAGATCACTCCGTCATCTTGTTCAACGATGCCTTCGACCAGAGCCAAATACCTTTTTTCTACACGTTTTTGCATGAACTGGCCCGAGACAATCCGATGAGCACGAGCGTTCTTTGCCGCAACGATCAGCCCGGAGGTCGCTTTGTCGAGACGATGCGGTAGCCCGGGTCGTAGCATCTCCCGGCATTCATCCCCGTTCTGCTTCGCCTCGTTGCCTGTCCTCCAATTTAGATGGTGGACCAGTGCATTCAGAAGCGTGCCACGATTTTCCCGATGCGATGGATGGGTCAGCATGCCGGCGGATTTGTTTACAACGATGATATCCTCATCTTCGAAAACGAAATCGAGAGGTATAGGATCGGGACTCATTGCCGTCTCCCTGTCCGGGTCGAGTGCGATCTCGATGACGTCATTTGTCCTGAGACGGTATCCTATATTTTCGACACGTCCGTTGACCTCGCATTCGCCGGCCCGGATCACATCGCGGATGTACATCTTACTGAGCCGAGGAAAAACTCGAAGAAGATAATCTTCGAGCCTGACCCGCACGACACCATGATCGACCAAAAGCATCATTCGAAATTCACCCTACAAATGATACCTTGAGCCGCCGGCACAGATAAAGCTCGGTCCTTAGTTGAAAATTAGGCCGATTTCCTACATTTTTGTAGTAGAAATGCAGGAACATCTCGATCTGACCGTGCTAATGACCGACGTCGCTTCCGAACCTGCGGGTTTGCGGTCCGATAGTACGCGGATCTGCGAGATAATGGTCTCTGGACTCAAGGCCTTGTACGGATTTGTTCTATTCGAGGACCTCGAGACCGGCGAGATCAATGTCGCAGCGGCTGCCGGACTCGACGCCGTTGCGTTTCGGCGACTCGAAGCGAGAGCGACGCGCACTGCTTTATCGCGTGCGATAGAAAGAGGCGAAGCGGACAATATCCTTGTCAACGACGAGCCTAGTCTCGAGTTCCTTGCCGATCCGGCGATAACGTCGGAGATATTCTCCCATCCGTTGGTCATCGACAACGCTTGTCTCGGCTCCGTTTCGGTCGCGATCGACAAACGGAAACATCGAGACAGGAAGGTCGTGAGGTCGGTGCTGGCGACTGCCGCCAACCTTATTGCGGCGGCGTATCGCATGGACCGACTTCGCCGTGAGGTCTCTGCGATCGAAGAAGATGAGAGTCACTCGCAGCGACTGGAGCTCCAGGAGCGATTTGACCTCGCAAACATTATCGGCAATTCCGGGCCGATGCGGCAGGTGGCCGGCCAGGTTTCGCAGGTTGCGCGATCGAACGCTAACGTTCTGCTGCGAGGTGAAGCCGGGACCGGAAAGGAAATGATCGCCGGCACGATCCATTACAACAGCCTTCGTTCTAAACGGCCCTTCGTCAAGTTCGGCTGTGGTTCTATACCGAGCGAGATGATCGAGTCCGAATTGTTTGGCACACAAGACCCGGGCAGAATGGACGGTGCGAAAGCTCGCAAGGGCAAGATAGACGAGGCGGAAGGCGGGACCTTGTTCATCGACGAGATCGCAGATCTGTCTTTGCCGATACAGGCCAGGCTGCTTTCTTTGATCGAACGTCGTCAGGTCATCCGGCCCGGCACGGCACCGATAAAGAGATCTAAGGTTCGCGTCATTGCCGCCAGCCGACGGCCGCTTGAGGATCTGACCGCGTCGGGCTCTTTCCTTTCTGAACTGCTTGAGAGCATCGGACTTTTCACGATATTCCTGCCAGCGTTGAGGGAACGAAAATCGGACGTGCTTTTGTTAGCTGAACACTTCGTCGAAAAACACGGGGCCGCCTATGGCAAGCGGATCAAGCGCATCTCGACCCCCGCGATCGATATGCTTACGGCATACCATTTCCCCGGAAACGTTCGCGAACTCGAGAACGCGATCGAGCGCGCGGTGATAGCATGTGATTCGAGCGTGATACACGGCCGACATCTACCGCCGACCCTTCAGACCGCGGAGGCGAGCCGAACGGTCACAAATATCTCGCTGTCGCGGGCCGTCGAGACCTTTGAACGCGACCTGATCCAGGATGCTTTGAAATCAAGCCGCGGCAATATCGCTCGCGCGGCAAGGGCCTTGTCCACCACAGAGCGGATCCTCGGTTATAAGATAAAGACCTATGGCATAGAAGCCGCGAGATTCCGAAGATGACGAGGATCGACCAACTCATAGACGAGCTGCCGGACAGCGACGAACCGCGCAGATTCCTAAAGGCGCTCGAAGATCGGCATCCGTCGTCATTCGCGTCCTTGTCACGAAACGAACCGCTGTTGTCCGATGTCGTCACGATCACGGCATTCTCGCCGTTCCTCGCGACAACCATACTGCAGCACCCCAAGTATCTGCCCTGGCTTGACCGACAACGCAAGGACACCTCGGTAAAAAGCAAAGAGGCGATAATGGAATCGCTTGCACGTTTTGCTCTGACCAATTCTTCACTCGACCTAGCGACCGTTTACGCTCGATTCCGGCGACGCGAACTCCTTCGTATCTATCTTCGCGACATTCGACGTCTGGCAACTGTCGCGGAGATAACTGAGGAGATCTCAAATCTCGCGGACGCGATACTCGAGTCTGGGCTAGCCGAGGCCGACCGCCAGGCGGCCATCCGATTCGGGATGCCGCTTAGGCAGGATGAAAAGGGCCGAGATACCGGCGTTTCGTTCTGTGTGGTGGCTCTGGGCAAACTCGGGTCGCGTGAACTGAATTATTCGTCCGACATCGATCTGGTATTTATGTACTCCGATGAAGGAGTGACCACGGGCGGCACAAAAGGTGCCGTAACTGTCAGGGAGTACTACTCAAAGGTCGCTGAGATCGTCAGCAAACTTGTCGGCGAGAGATCAGGCGAAGGAGGAGCATACCGAGTCGATCTTCGGCTTCGGCCGCATGGACGCATTGGCGCTCTCGCCTTGAGTGTGCCGGACATGGTTCGATATTACCGGACCGAGGCCCGGCCCTGGGAACTGCAAGTGCTCCTGAGATCTCGTGCGTCGGCAGGTGACGCTATCCTTTACTCAAGATTCAATTCAGACGTCGAAGAGATAGTCTTCGGGGCGTTCGACTCGACAGACGAAGCTCTGGCAAGCGTCCGCAGGTCGAAATCGGAGATCGATCGCAATGCTCCCGAAGGCGCCGGTTACAACGTCAAGCTCGGAAAGGGCGGGATCCGTGAGATAGAATTCATTGCTCAGGCACTCCAACTGGCATACGGAACTGACAGGTGGATGCGTTCGCCGCACACGCTTATTAGCCTTAGCAGGCTGGCCGACCGAGGGCACATCTCGACCTCCGAACTGACCTCACTCGTCGCTGCTTACGAATTTCTTCGAAGAACAGAACATGTGCTCCAAATGGAGAGCGGGATACAGACTCACACCATTCCCAGCGATCCGGTGCGTCTCAAGCTGCTCGGCCAAAGGGTGATGTTCGGCTCGATAGGCGACTTCGAAACCGCGTTAGAAGATCACCGACGTGCCGTCTCGCGGATATACGAGCGAATATTCTCACAAGCTGCGGCTCGAGTTGATATTGTTAAAAGTGATACCACCAGCCTTGAGGAAGGCTCCACCAAGGAACATTCCGGAACGACGGACGATCCGATGGTCGCACGATTCGAGGCTGCGTCCCCGCATTTCGCTGCGGTAGCTCGAACCCGGCCGGACATACTCGAAGCGTTGGCGAAACCCTTCGATCCGGATGACGCCGGATACAAGGAACGGATGCTTTCCGTTATCGATACGGACACTTTCAGGGACAAATTGGCCGCGCTTCGCCGACTTTGGACGGCAGAGATCACAAAGATCGCGGCAGCTGATGCATTCGGATCGATCAGTACTCGGGATGCAAAGCGATCACAGACATTGCTGGCCGAAGCCTCGATCGATGCTGCGATCAAGGTCGTTGAGAGCGAACTCGTTCCGCGTCCGACGGATAACGGCATGCCGCTCTCCGTACTTGGACTCGGCAAACTTGGCAGCCGCGGCCTCGATTACGGTTCGGATCTTGACCTTATTCTCGTATATGACGACGAGAGCTCGGCTGCTCCCGAACTTTATGCGCGAGCGGCCGAACTTTTTGTGACCGTGCTGTCGTCGATGACCCGCGACGGTAGCATGTATAGGGTCGATCTCAGATTGCGCCCATATGGTTCGAACGGGGTCAGCGCCTTGCCGGGACGAACGATGGCGGAGTACTTCAAGCGTGACGCAGCGATCTGGGAGATGCTGGCATACCTTAAATTGAGGCCGGCTGGGGGCGACATGAGCCTCGGTGATTCGGTCGCAAAAGAGGTGCGGAGCATAATATTTGATCGCGCTTCAAAGCTCTCGCACAAAGAGCTCAAGTCAGAAACGCACAGGATCAGGACAGGGCTCGAAAGCCGAGGCCGAACGCGTCACTCGCGTGACATCGACATAAAGTATGGTCCCGGCGGTATGCTCGATGTTTATTTCGCCACGAGATGCCTGCAGCTTTGCGATAGCGTGGAAAACGACCCCGACGATAGATCGACGCTCGCAACTATACGTCGTTTGGCTGAGTTCGGATCACTCGACGAAACAGCCGCGGACATATTCGCAGATGGATATTCGCTGCTTGCGGCCGTCGATCACGAGCTTCGTCTCATTGTCGGGCGAAGGACCTCGATCCCTCGCGGCAATGCTACAGCTTTAGGTCGGGTCGCTGAACGAACTAGATGTGAGAACGCAGATGAATTGATCGACAGGATAAATCTCGCGAGAATGAACATTCGCGACGCCTACCTTAGAGTCATCGACGCAAACGGCCTGAGCCGCTAATCTGCGGTAATTTCGAACTTTGACGCGGACGCGAAGGCCACGGACTTTCCTTGAGAATTCATCAACGACACTGACTTCCAGCCACCTTCGCTTCCCGCATTCAATACCGAACGAAGCAGTTCTTCACGCTTTTCTTTTGGCATTGTCTCCCAACTGGGCTTCAAGACTCCGTAGAAAGTGTCGCCGCTGATGCGGCCGATCTTCAGGTGCTCGGCAAATGGCGATCTTTCGGCATCGAATGTCCTCGCAGCCGATACTGAGGTCTGCTCGTCCTCGACATAGAAATTCCCCCAGAACCAGATGCCTACGGAAGCGGTGATCAGTGCAACGCTCACGACTAGCAGCCAGAAATTGACGGCGAACCGTCCTCTTCCGACCGTTCCCGGGACGCGCATCGGGAGCTTTGGCTTTGCTTTATCAGCGACGGCCACGTGGCCCGATCCGGACTGGTCAGATGATTGGTCGTATAGGATCGGCTCGGGCGGCTCCGCTGGCTCGGGCCTGGCCTCGAGACCACGCAGTATCTCTACTAGATCGAGCGATTTGCCGGTAACTTCCGAGACTATCTCGTGATCCAGCCCGGCAAACCTGTCATGTATCCCTTCGGCACCGGATCCCCTGCGTTCTTTGTCGATGAGCTCGACATAGGCGTTGCCGATCCTGACGTTGCACTCGATCGCGGCTGCCGTGACCTGCGGCGCAAAGAACAGCTCAGCGATGCTCTCTTTGAAAAGCCTCAATCGATTGAAGAAATCACTTCGGATCAGGTCGTCGAACGATCCGGCGCTCTCCGCTTCTACAGCAAGTTCTGCAAAACTCTTAGAGGTAAGCGCCGTTCGGGTCACATCCTCGGCGGCGATATTGTAAAGCGGGATGCTTGACCAATCAGCATAAAGCGTCCGAATGTGGCCAAGCATTTCGTCTGTCGTGAATATCAAACGCCGAGTTTCGTCCTCGAGCTGTTTTGAGAACAATCGCGTGATGATGAAATCGAATTTGCCGCGCACGTTCTCGCTGTATGGCAGATTGCGGTAGAACCTCGCGAGAGCGAGCATTGCCTGCGAACTCAGCATTGGCTTGCACGTCTCGCAATACCGGCGGAGCACCGAGACGCCGATGTGCCGATCGCGGACCGCTATCGCCGAGCACCAAGCCTCAGTCGATTCCATCAGCTTGAATTCGGCTTCCTTGTGGGCGTCGGCATCGACCGAATCAGCCACCTGAACAAAATGGTGAAGCGCCTTTTTTGCTTCGAGGGAATCGAACGTTTGCGGAACGATCTTTAGGTGCTCTCGTTCGATCGCGGATATTACGTGATCGACGAGTTCCAGGCTATTGACCTCGTTGTTTGCTCGCTTTTTATAGAATTCGGCTTCAGAGGCGGGACGGCGGATCTTCACAGTGTCGCCGCTGCCCATGAGTTGCAGATCGGCTGCGTCCGCAGCCTCAGGCTCGACCGGGCCGGGCACATTGATCAGCGGATCGGGGTCTGATCCCTCATAAGACTCGGCGAAACCGTCTATCTCCGGCGAATCTTCACCGTGGATCGACTCAGATAAATGATCTACGTGACCGTTGCCGTTCGTGTAAGAAGGTATCTCCGGGATCTGTACGTGCTCGAGGTCATCCGCTTCGGATCGATCATCCGCGGCCGTGTCAGACGGGCTGATACTATCGGATCGCCCCGGGATATCGATCGCGATATCTTCGAGCAGGTTCTCTTCTTTCAATTCGATGACAAGGTCTTCGAAAAGGTTCATTTTTGGCACCTATAATGAGCCGGCCACGGGGGCGAGAGGCCGGCGGAGTTAGCCGCGGGAGCGGATTACGGAAGGATCTGGCGGATCTCTCCGGCTTGCGTCAATTCGTATTTGTATATGATGCCTTCACCTGCTACGTTTCGCGTCGCGGTGACGGTGTATCCCGTCCTCAAGTCGAGGTCCGATGGATCAGCCGGGACCATTTCAAAGATGAATTTACCTCGAACGATCTGATTGCCGTTGACCGTTCCAACTCCATCGCTGAGCGCGTAATTTATCTCGGGGAGTCTGCCGAATCGACTGTTTTGCGAATAGTAACCAACTTGGCTCGACGAGATCGTTCGCATCGTCGCAAAGGTTGTCCCGTTCTCTGCAGCCCGGATCCCTTTCTGAAGCCCGGGTATTGCTATGGATGCGATGATGCCGACAACGACAACTACGACCAGCAGTTCGATGAGCGAAAAGCCGCTTTCTCTAGATTTGCTCATTCCATTTAACCTCTCAAATATTCAAACGCCGTCAAAGTGACATTTTTTGGCACTCAAAATTGACAACTTGCGGCATCGGTTATCCGACCCGCGACGGCAAAACCAGTCTATTTGGGGCTTTTCCTTCGCATTTGCCGCCCTCCGGGCCTTCTATCCGTCTGTCGGTATCGCAAACTTTATGCCAAAGTCGATCTCAAACCGGTTGCAGATTAAGGGTATTGTTTGCATTCGATATATTTGCTAAGCTATTGGTTTTTCTGCCGCCGGAAGCAGGCGGCTATTTTATGTCGGGAGCATTGGGCCTTGAGTACCATAATTGAGAAGACCGTAGAGACCTACGGAATCGATAACTGGGGTGCTGACTACTTCGGCGTCAACAGGAAAGGTAACCTGGTCGTTCATGCTCCCGAGAATGAGAATCTCCAGGCCGACGTTAAGGAAATAGTCGACGACCTCAGGAAAAGAGGCGTCAACACGCCGATCCTCCTCCGATTCCCTCAACTCATTTTTGGGCAGATCCGTAAGCTTCAGATAGCATTTCGTAAATCGATCAAAGAATTCGAATACGACGGCGGGCACCTTTGCGTGTTCCCGATGAAGGTAAATCAAAATCGGGCCGTAATTGAGGAATACCTTCGCGAGGGCTCGCGCTACGGGTTTGGCCTCGAAGCCGGGTCTAAAGCCGAGCTATATGCCGCCCTCGGCCTGGACCAGGCCAAGGACAGCCTGCTCGTACTAAACGGATTCAAAGATCGTGAATTCGTCGAACTGGCATTTGCTGGAGCCGCTGCGGGAAAGAACGTCGTTATCGTTATCGAGAAGCTTAGTGAACTCGATCACACTCTGCGGCTGGCAGAAGAATCGACCAAGAACAACCCGTCGATCCCTTTGCCTATGGTCGGAGTTCGCGTAAAGCTGTACTCGAAAGGATCGGGCAAATGGGAAAAGAGCGGCGGTGAAGCTGCCAAGTTTGGCCTTACGACGACGGAGATCCTTGAGGTCGTCAGGCGGCTCCAGGAAGCCGGCCGAAGCGATATGCTGAGGCTGCTCCACTTTCATATTGGTTCTCAGTTGACTGACATCAAGCGTATAAAGAACGCAATGAAAGAGGCCGCCCGGACCTACGCGAAGATCAGGCAAATGGGATTGCCGATCGACTATCTTGATGTGGGCGGCGGAATGGCTGTCGATTATGACGGCTCGCGTACTTCATTCGAATCATCGGCCAACTACAACGCCCGAGAGTTTGCGAATGATGTGATCTACGTGATCAAGACCGTTTGCGATGACGAGAACGTCCCGCATCCGACGATCATTCAGGAATCAGGCAGATACCTTTCGGCCTATCATGCGATCCTCGTCACCAATGTGCAGGACGAGATCGAAACGGTTGTCGAAGACCTCACTCCGATGCAGATCACTGTTGACGACCCGGAGGTCGTTCGAGAACTATTTGACCTGCGCGAGACGATCAACGCAAAAAATTATCGAGAGTATTACCACGACGCTCTCGAGCACCGAGATGAGCTTTTCACGATGTTCAACCTGGGGTTGATCTCGCTCGAATCGAAAGGCAAAGGCGAAGTACTTTTCTGGGACATATGCGAGAAAGCTGATCAGTACGCCCAGATGAAGAAGTATGTCTCAGAGGAATTTGATGACCTGAGACGGCTAATGTGCGCGAAATACCTTGCGAATTTCTCGGTGTTTCGTTCAATGCCGGACAACTGGGCGCTTGAACAACTGTTCCCTATAATCCCGATCCATAAACTCAACAAAACGCCGACCGAATATGCTACGCTGTGTGATATCACTTGCGATTCGGACGGCATCGTGGACAAATTTGTCGATCTTCACGATGTCAAACCGGTTCTCGAGCTGCACAAGCTTGTAAAAGGAGAACCCTACTATCTCGCAATGATGCTTGTCGGAGCGTATCAAGAGGTCATGGGCAACAACCATAACCTCTTCGGTGTGCCCCACGAAGCACATATTTTCATCGGAGAAGAAGGTTACATCATAAAGAAGGTCATCTTTGGAGCCACGCTTGGTGATTCATTGTCGAGCGTCCGGTTCGATGCGACTCATCTGCACGATACGTTCCGGCGAATGGTTCTGTCCCGGATCAAATCAGGGGATCTCACACCCAAGGAGGGTAACGATCTGATCGAGTTCTACGAAACTCAGGTCGACAGCTATACATATCTAACCCCGAACGGCTCTTGAGGTCAGGCCGTACGGCGTATAGCGACGAAATATTTTTAGTCTGGAGAAATTATGGTAGCTCAAAAGAAATCTAAGGCGTCGAAGTTCCTTTCGGTCCCGACGCGTCCGGTACCCATCGACAGAGACCGTTCGGTCGCCGGGTTGCTGGAAAAAATGGAGGGAGCCGGTTTCGGCGCCCGACAGCTCGCCGAAGCACATCGGATCTGGTTGGATATGCTCGATGACAATTCGACGATCTATCTATGCGGTTCGGGTAACTTGATAACATCCGGAATGAGACGGCTCATCTCCTATGTGATCAAGAATCGCTTCGTCGATGTCTGTGTAATGGGCGGCGACGTACTCTATCACGACATTCACGAGACCCTCGGCCGAGATCATTTTCAAGCACACCCGAGTATGGATGATTCGGAGCTTCAGGGATCTGAAGTGATGCGATTCGGTGACGTGCTTGCCAATTTCGAAGAGTACCAGGAAGCCGACGAGTGGATCGGAAGCGTTATCAATCAGCTCGATCTGACACGTACCTATTCGATCCGCGAGTTCCTGCATTTGCTCGGACGCGAATTATCCGAGATCGCACATGAGGACGGCATTCTCACCTCGTGTTTCAAATCGCGTATCCCGATCTATTGCCCGGATCTTGCGGGCTCAGAGATGGCAATTGGCATTGCGAGAGCAAAGTTCGACAAAAAGATCAATATCGGATTTGACCTCGGCCACGACGCACTCGAGCTGAATCAGATCGCTATGCGAACCCGCAGTTCGGCAATGATCGCTCTCGGAAGCACCGAAAGCCAAAGCATGGTGAATGTCGCCGAGATCACGGCATATCTGACGCGAACCAACGTCCGCGGCCACAAATATGCTATATCGATAGCCACTGACACAGTGCCGGGAGACATCAGGACGCCAGCCTACGGCAATACGCACACATCCATGTTCGGAAAACTTCAGCGTGGAGCCACGACCGCATACGTCCCGTGTGATCCTTCGATCGCTTTGCCGATGATCATCACTGCGTTGTCACAGACAGCGGCGAAATTCATGAAAGGAAGGAAGCGTCCAACATTTAGCTTCTCAGGCCGCGATCTTACTATTGACGTTCCGTGATCCGAATGAAATGAGTGAATCAGCAAATTTGCCAATGAATTTCGGCGGAATAGATGACGAGGCCCTTTCAAGCTTTGAAGGGGCTTCGGTTTTGGTCTGGCCGATCTCGTATGAAGGAACTGTCTCGTATGGTACCGGAACCGGCGAAGGAGCGATGGCGATCATCGACGCCTCGCGCAATATGGAACTCTACGATGACGAGACCGATTCGGAACCGTACAAGCTCGGTATCCACACATTGCAGGCCTTCGAGCCGCTCCCGACCCCCGAATCGATGATGGCGGCGCTCTACGACGAGACGAAGCGGCTGCTTGATTCGGATAAATTCATCTGCATGATAGGAGGTGAGCATTCAGTTTCGGGTCCTGTGATCAGAGCTCACAAGGAGCGATTCCCACAGTTGAGCGTACTGCAGATCGACGCTCACGCTGATCTCCGCGACGAGTACGACGGTACAAAGCACTCTCATGCTTCGATAATGGCCCGTGTGGTCAAGGATCTCCGGATCCCCTCGGTGCAGGTCGGGATCAGATCAATTTCTGCCGACGAAGCTCGCTCGCTTCGCGACGATGATCTGCCAACGAAGATATTTTGGGCTCGCGACGTCGTCGGACGTACTGACTGGATAGACAATGCCGTCGATTCGCTGACCGACGAAGTGTATCTTACGATCGACATAGACGGGCTAGATCCGTCGCTTGTCCCGACCACCGGCACACCGGAGCCCGGCGGGCTTGGCTGGTATGAGACCCTCGAGATGATCCGACGCGTCGCCGAGAGGAAGCGTATCGTCGGTATGGACCTCGTTGAATATTCGTACGTCGAACAATACGATTCCCCTGCATTCCTTTGCGCAAAGCTAATATACAAATCGCTTTGTTACGCATTTCTCGACCGTTCGCCAAAATTGGGCTTGCAGTCCTCTGGACATTGATATTGCTTGAACAATGGTCGGGCAAATTTCGTTAAATGTCGCTGATGCTTTCATAGAAAGATCGCCGCTCCGAAAAAGGTGCGGCACTTAACCATTTGGAGAGACCTGAAATGTTTGACGCTCGAAAACTTACGTTATTGGTAGGATTTTCACTTCTGTTTACCGCATCTTGTAAACCCGGGCTTTTCGGGGCAAAAGCTGAGCCCGATGCGGCTCCGGTGCAGCCGCCCCAGCCACTGGTGATCGACGGGGTCAGGGCATCGTACGCGGACGTGGTCGAGAAGACAACGCCTGCGGTAGTCCGGATCCGCGCCGAACGAAAGGAGACCGAGGGGCCGGGTATGATGCAGTCGCCATTTGGCGACGACCTGTTTCGACAATTTGGGTTTCCGCCGCAGCAGCAGCCAAGGCAGCAGCCTCGGATCGAACGCGGTGCCGGATCGGGCGTTATCGTCAAATCGGACGGAACGATCTTGACGAACAATCACGTCGTCGAAGGAGCCCAGAAGATCACTGTCATAACCAACGACAATCGTTCGTTCGACGCTAAGATCGTCGGCACGGACAAGCCAAGCGATCTCGCTGTGATAAAGGTCGAAGCGACTGACCTTCCGTTCCTTACTCTTGGCAATTCAGATAGCGTGCGCGTGGGAGACATCGTTCTAGCAATTGGGAATCCATTGGATATCGGCCAGTCCGTTACAGCCGGCATCATCTCGGCCAAAAGTCGGCGAACAGGACTAAGCGACGGCAGCTATGAGGATTTTCTGCAAACTGACGCTCCGATAAACCGGGGCAATTCGGGCGGCGCACTTGTCAACCTCGGCGGAGAGCTAATAGGTATAAATTCGCAGATCCTTTCGCCGGGAGGGGCATCAGGCGGCAATATTGGTATCGGGTTCGCGATCCCCTCGAATATGGCTCGGACCGTGATGGAGCAGCTCATCGCAAACGGTCGCGTTCGCCGAGGCCAGCTTGGTATCAATATCCAGAACATCGATGCCGACACCGCCGAAGCACTCAAGCTAAAGGACTCGGTCGGCGTTCTTGTCAGTAACGTCAAGCCAGGAAGCGCCGCTGACAAAGCCGGCCTGAAGCGAGAGGATGTCATCATCGCCGTCAACGGCGAGAAGGTTGAGGATAGTAACGCTCTGAGAAACAAGGTCGCGCAGACGCCGCCGGGAACAGCGATCAAACTCACGGTCATACGCAACGGGTCAGAGACTGAATTGTCGGCTACGCTCGACGAATCAGACGCCGATAAGGCCGCGGCCGGTGCCAAGAACGATGAAAAGAGCGAAGGTTCCGGCGACCAAGGCGGCAAATTAGGAGTGTCGTTGCAGCCGGTCACACCGCAGATCGCAAAGCAGCTCGGTCTTGATTCGACGGACGGACTTGTGATCAGCGATATCGACCCCGCCGGCCCTGCGGCCGAAGCCGGGCTCACGCGGGGCGACGTGCTGCTAGAGGTCAACCGCAAGCCCGTGAAGACAACAGACGACGTCAGATCTGCCCTCGCTGATGCCGGCGGCAAACCAGTTGCACTCCTTGTATCGAGACGCGGCCAGGTGACATACGTTGTCGTCAGGCCCAAATGATCCTGATACTTGATCCGACCTCAGTGTCCGGGCCCGAGCGATCAGGCCCGGGCATTGTATTTTCCTAAGAGCATGTCTAAAATCCCGATATGCTCGCAAAGATCTATTTAATCGTTTTGGCCGCATCAGTGGCTGCCACCGGAATTCTCTTATGGTACGCATGGACGTGGCTTGGGAGCATCGGATCCCCTGCAGACGCCGCGGCGGGCTATCTATACAACAGCTCGATCGCTCTCACGTGTATATGGTTCTCGTCCGCCGTATTGTTGGCGCTGGCTATTGTCAAGGCTTGGACGCGTCGAAACGCGTGGGCCCTTTGGGCCACATTTGCCTACTTCGCTCTTGCAATTTGTGTTTTCTATTTCGGTGCGGAAGGCTCGTATGTCGATTTTCTAAGAGCGAACGGTATGCCAGCGCCAACCATTGCATTTAGGCCTTATCTTGGATTCATCCTTGCGGCCGCGGCTGGATCCGCGATCTACGCGATCCAATTCGCAATTGTGAGGCTGCACGCTCGCATGTTTCCGGAACTAACGGATGCATCAATTGCCGAAGACCCTACGGAGACCATTGTAGAGCCGTCACCGGGCGGCCTCGGATCTGACAAAGCAAAACCGGCCGAAGAGTAACTTCGACGGGCCCCTGCTAAATGGTCGGGACGACTGGATTTGAACCAGCGACCTCTCGCACCCCAACCAACCTGAGGGTTAATCGCAAGTTCTCACAATCGCTCAAAACCAATCAAAGTCGGCAACTTGCTTGTCGCTTATAAGCTTTAAGTAGGTATGCGTCGGGAAAAGTGCAACCATCTTGCAACCAACTGGTCGAGATTATTCCCTTGTAGAATGTTGATAAATGTGTCGTGAGAGAAGATTAAAAATAACACATTCTGATCGAAAGTAAACACCAATTTTGCGGTCTGGTGGTTTGTGACATTTATTATCAATCAATGTCACAAACCACCAGCAAGCTTAGTTGTTCTGGCTCATTAATAAACCACCGTGGTGGACAATATTTCCAGTGCATTAGCATTGCACCTCATCCACGATTATGCAGCAATACTTTCCTGTAAGCGGTCCCAGCGTCAGAAACTGGAAATATATCGTTCACACGAAAGTATCAATATGACGCAGATCATGTTTTCTCGCCGTGCGGAGTGAGACCTTAAATCTCGAGAGAGAACCGGAATAGAAGTTCGGCCAAGAAGATTCGCAAACGGCACCGCAAGTAGAGTCAAAACTGTAAGTGGGCTCATGACTAAGAACAGCGGCGGTAGAACAGGAAATGTTGTTTGATTCCTTCAATCGAAAAATCAAGGATCTGCGCGTATCAGTGACGGATCGCTGTAATTTTCGATGTTTCTATTGCGATCCTGATCCGGCCCCTTGCACCTCAAGTGATCCGAATCTTTTGACCTTCGACGAGATACACTTTCTCTGTGATGTGTTCGTCTCTCTCGGGATTGAAAAGATACGGCTGACCGGCGGCGAGCCCATGGTCAGGAAGGGACTCGATCTACTTGTTGCTGAACTCTCAAGCCTCAAACGCCGTGGCCTTCAAGAACTCGCTATGATCACTAACGGTAGCAACTTCGCAAGTAAAGCCGCCCTGTTACGATCGAGTGGCCTGGATCGGGTGACCTTGTCGCTGGACAGTCTAAAGCCGGGCACATTTCGCTCAATTACGGGCTCCGACAAACTCTCCAACGTGCTCGACTCGATTGAGGCCGCCCGATCTGCCGGATATCCTTACATAAAGGTCAACGCCGTGATCGTCCGGGGCAGAAATGACGATGAGATCGTTGATCTTGCTCGATTTGCAAGAGGAAGCAATTTAACCGTCAGATTCATCGAGTTCATGCCACTTGATAGTGGGCGTATCTGGGATCGCAAACATCTGGTCCCCGCCACTGAGATCCGGGAAACAATAAATTCGGCCTTTCCAATAGTTCTTATAAACCCGTTCCGCAGAGGTGAGACAGCATGGAGGTATCGCTTTGCTGACGGCACAGGCGGCGAGATCGGTCTGATCGCTTCCGTCACAAATGCCTTTTGCGGCGAATGTTCGCGAATTCGACTAACGGCCGATGGGCAGGTAAGAACATGTTTATTCTCTACCGAAGAATATGACGTAAGAGGATTGCTGAGAAGCGGCGGGTCTCGAAGCGAGGTAACCGAACTTATTCGTTTTGCTGTCGCAAGAAAAAAGTTTGGCCACACGATTGGTTCCTCAACATTTAAAAATCCCTCACGGTCGATGAGCTCAATCGGCGGCTAAAAATATTCGTCAAAACATGACTTAAGTCATATTCTGAGCATTCCAACCCGCATAGCATTCCAACTGTTTCACTCATTTTGTGACAACAGAAGACTATGATGCGGCTCAACGTTCACGTCCCGGACGCGAACTACCATCAAAACCTGATCTCTTGCCAAGTGGCGTGTCCCGTTCATACGGACGCACGCGGTTATGTTCGGGCGATTGCGGATGGACGGTTTGAAGAAGCATATTTAATAGCACGCGGTCCGAATCCTTTTGCCTCGATCTGCGGCCGCATTTGCGGGGCCCCGTGCGAGATCGCCTGCCGCCGCGGAAAGATCCCCAAAGTAAATGACGACGGAATGTTCGTCGGCCGAGACCGACCGATCGCAATTCGAGCACTCAAGCGATTTGCTTGCGATCAGTTCGGGCCGGAGGTGAGGCCGACGAGCGAGGTGTTGGACTCGATCAGGAACTTTATACCGCCCGTCGCCGGAGATGCCGAGGAAATGGCGGCGCTCTTGAGATCCGCGACCTCGAGTTCGATCGAAAAAGGCGATGGCGAAAAGATCGCGATCATTGGAGCCGGCCCCGCTGGCCTATCGGCCGCTCACGACCTGGCTTTGATGGGATTCAAGCCCGTCGTATTTGAGATCGAGCCTGTCGCAGCGGGAATGCTGGCGGTAGGCGTTCCGGCATATCGACTGCCGCGCGAGTTGATCGAGAAGGAAGTTGCCGTCATCGAGGCTCTCGGCGTTGAGATTCGTTGCGGAGTAAAGGTTGGCGAAGATATTTCGTTTGCCGAGCTCCGCGAGGATTCTGCGGCGGTGATCATCGCGGTAGGTGCCAAATCATCACGCGGCCTCGGTTTGACCGGTGAGGATGGTCCTGGAGTTATCGGAGGCGTCGATCTTCTGCGTGCGGTGTCACTCGGCGAAGATATCGACATGGGAAGTGAGATCGTTGTCATCGGCGGCGGAAATGTTGCTTATGACGTCGCGAGGTCGGTCGTCCGCCAGATAGCTTTTGACACGGCACGCACGGCCGCGAGGCTTTCCGAGACGGCAAACGTTCACCTGGTCTCGCTTGAAGATGCGGAAGAAATGCCTGCGGACACGATCGAGATCGTCGAGGGCGACGAGGAAGGCATCAAGCGCAGCAACGGTTGGGGGCCGACCGAGGTGGTCCGCGATGAAAAAGGCAATGTGACCGGCGTCGGGTTTCGCAAATGCCTGCGCGTCTACGATGAAGATCGAAAATTCTCACCGCTTTACGATGACGAGGAAAAGAAGGTTATTCGCTGCGACACTGTGCTTCTTGCTGTCGGCCAAGCACCGGCACTTTCTTTTTTGGAGGACGGCGGACTGGACGTAGAGCGAATGCGAGGCGACTGGCTGAAAGTTGACCCCGTCACACTGCAGACCACTGCCAAAGGGGTCTTTGTCGCAGGCGATCTCGCCCACGGAACGCGTTTGCTGATCGACGCAGTCGCGTCCGGCAAGGCAGCGGCGCGTTCCGTTTATCAATATCTGACCGGTAACACGCTCGAGCATGAACTAGTGAAAACCCATGTCGTTCTTGACCGATACCGTCGTGAACGCGGTTACGAATCGATCCGCCGCGTCGAGGTGCCGACGATCGAGCCGTCCGAGCGGCTCGAGCATCCCGAGAACGTGGTCGAGATCGGTTACAGCCGCGATGAAGCGATGCGTGAGGCTTCCCGTTGTCTTGATTGCGGCGTAACGCCTGTGTTTGACGGTAGCCGGTGCGTGCTTTGCGGTGGCTGCGCTGACGTTTGCCCGACCGAATGTTTGAAGCTGATCTCACTCGACAATCTGGAGTTTGACACTGATATCGGACAAATGATCGATTCGTCAATTGGCAAAGACGTCGATCTAAGCGAAAACTCGGCGATCCTGAAGGACGAGGATCGCTGCATTCGGTGTGCTCTATGTGCGATCCGCTGTCCTGTCGATGCGATCTCGATGGAACGAGTCACATTTTCAACAAATTGGAGTTCTGTATGACAACACATCCAAGTGAAAAGAGATCACGTTTTGACCCAGAACCGATGCCCCGGCGGGATTTTCTGGGACTCGCAGCCCTGGGTTCGATGGCGGCGGCATTCGCACTCTCAATCTTTGGGATGCTCAAACTTCCAAAGGCAGCCGTGTCGGCTTCGCCGGCAAAGAAATTCAATGTCGCGTTACCAGACACGTTGCCGGAGGGTGAAGCCTTTGTACCGCCGGGGCGAAACGTCGCGGTCTTTCGAGATGCCGATGGTGTCTTTGCGATCTCGACCGTTTGCACCCATTTAGGATGCATCGTGAAGACAAGCGCGGCCGGATTTGACTGTCCCTGTCACGGGTCGGGTTTTCAAAAAGACGGAACGGTAAGGAAAGGGCCGGCCCCGACACCGCTGCCATGGCTGAGAGTCTCAAAAAATGGAGGCGTTCTCACCATTGACGAGGAAGCAACTGTAAAGACCGGAACAAAGGTGTAGATCATGAAAGCAGAAGGCTATTCAGCATTACACGAATTCTGGATCAATCTGCGAGCCATCCCGAATCACGTCTATCGGGCGATGTTTCGCGGCGGTCCGCCAAAGACCGATCGCACGCGGTCGTCGTTTATCTTCGGCAACGTCTTTCTCCATCTTCATTCGGTCCGCACACACCTCTGGAGCCTGCGTTGGAGCACGACGATGGGGCTCGGCATAATGACGACCGCAGCATTTCTGATAACACTGGTCACCGGCATCCTGCTGATGTTCTATTACAAGCCGTATCCGGACGTGGCCTATCAATCGATCAAGGACATTCATTTCATCGTACCGACGGGCCGGTTCATGCGAAATATTCACCGCTGGGCCGCCAACGTGATGGTGATCGCCGTCATCCTGCATATGGCGAGGGCGTTTTACACGGCCTCGTACCGGAAACCGCGGGAATTTAACTGGTTCATTGGTTGGGGTTTGCTGGTAACTACATTGGGCTTGTCATTTACGGGCTATCTGCTTCCTTGGGACCAACTCGCATACTGGGCGATCACGATCGGAGCCAATATCGCCCAGAGTCCTCGTGAGATCACTGATGCACTTGGAATCACGGCTTGGGCAGATATCGGCGGCCTGCAGCGCGAGATCTTGCTCGGTTCCGATAAGGTCGGCGAGGAAGCATTGATCAGATTCTATCTGCTTCACGTGATGATCTTGCCTCTGGCGCTTGTCATGTTGATGGCCGTGCATTTCTGGAGGATAAGAAAGGATGGCGGGCTCGCGAAACCGGCGAACGCGGATGAACTGGTTGCCGAGGAAGCGAAAGAATTCTATCCGGTCTTCACCGACGCACCGACGAAAACATATCATCTTGCCGCCGTCGTCAAAGGCAAAACATCAGCGGTCGGCAGCGGGCCGGAGCACACCGTTCCGTCAATGCCGCACCTATTTTACGCCGAGCTGGGGGTACTGATGCTGACGACATTGATCTGCGTCGCCCTTGCGTTTGTCTCCGACGCACCGTTGAAAGAGCTCGCAAATCCGCTCGTTCCTGAGAATCCGGCAAAAGCACCGTGGTATTTCCTCGGGCTGCAAGAGATCGTCTCGTTCTCGGCATTCATGGGCGGCATTGGCATTCCAATGCTGTGCGTGATCGGCTTGGGTCTGATCCCATTTCTCGACCGTGAAAAGGAAGGAACAGGCGAATGGTTTGGCGGTCCGGGTGGCTGGAAACTGGTCAAATGGTCGATCGTTGTCGGATTCGTGGCCTCTATCGGTGTCGAGGCTTTTGCGATCCACTTCGGTTGGCTGCGGGAGTGGTTCCCCGATATCCCTCAGCTGTTTATTACATTTATCAATCCCGGGACGGTCCTGACGGCGATCTACGCGGCGTATTCGATATGGGCCGTTCGAAGATACAACTCGACTCGTGCAGGTGCACTGGCCCTGTTTACGTGCTTTCTATGCGGTTTCATTGTGTTGACCGTGATCGGTACATATTTCCGCGGGCCGAACTGGGATTTCTTCTGGTCGCCGTCTGATTGGGGAGGCCATTGACGCAATGAACAAGAATAAATATCTGTTGATGGTTTCAAGTATCGGCGTGTTCCTGCTCCTCGCTGCCGCAGCCGTGTCCGAGAACTTCATGAAAGACTGGCACGGCATCCAGGGGAACGCTAAGTCCACGGAAGGCCCGATCGATCAACGCCTCCGGCAGATAGTGAACCCGCAACTCAAAGTCACAGACCGCTGCGTTACTTGCCATGTCGGGATGGCATCCGGCGAACAGATCACGACCGACCAGAAAGTTGGAGCAACTCACATGCCGGTCGTCCATTCCCCGACCGAGATCGGCTGCACGACTTGTCACGGCGGACAAGGACAGGCAACTGAGAAAGACGACGCTCACGGGAATGTTCACTTCTGGACCGAGCCGATGCTGCCCGCGAAGTATGCCTACGCAAGCTGCGGAACCTGTCACACGCCGCTCAATGTACCAAATCTGCCGAGGCTCGAGAACGCCCGTAAGACGTTTGAAAGACTAGACTGTTACGCGTGTCATCGCCTCGACGGCCGCGGCGGCACGCTGCGTCCGGGCGGCAATCTGACCGGCATGGAAGGCCCCGACCTATCCCATGTCGGCCTCAAAGGCTACAACGCTGAATGGTACGCGGCTCACCTGCAAAAGTCTCAGCAGGCGACTGAAGCGGCTTGGAAAACGTTATTTCGTGAGGTAAATGAAGCAGACCGCTCGGCTCTGAAGATATTTCTCGATACCCAAATGGGTG
Organism: Acidobacteriota bacterium; assembly: GCA_019639115.1. Classification (GTDB taxonomy): domain Bacteria; phylum Acidobacteriota; class Blastocatellia; order Pyrinomonadales; family Pyrinomonadaceae; genus OLB17. Next base: position 200,399 of record JAHBSM010000002.1, read on the forward strand.
CACCTAAACTAATTGAGGCAAAGGCTCAGTTCAACACGGTTGGATGTGCAGGCTGCCACACGGTGGGCACGTTTGGCGGCGATGCAGGCGTGAATCTATCGCTCTCCGGTTTCAAAGATCCGAACCAGCTTAACTTCTCAAAAGTTCCGGGCGATCACACTCTAACCAACTGGGTCGTCCAGCATTTCCGTTCACCTGCGTCCACGGTGGCGGGTTCGCAAATGCCCGCACTTGGCTTGTCTGATAGCCAGATCGACCTGCTGACGCTCTATACACTTTCGCTCAGACGGCGCACTTTGCCCGACGTTTATCTTCCGAAAGACCGCGTCCGGGCAATGCGTTTCGGCGAGCGCGAGTTTGCTAAGGACGGCGAGACCATTTACACCGCAGTGTGTTCAAGTTGTCACGCGGCAGACGGCCGTGGAACCCGTTTTCCGGGCCTTGTTCCGAATCCGTCGATAACAAGTCCTGAGTTCCTGCAGCTTGCCTCTGACGATTTTCTCTTCCAAACGATACGGAATGGCCGACCAGGACGTCCGATGCTGGCTTGGGGTGACCGTGTGAATGGATTCAACGACGAAGAGATTCGCGCTGTTATCGCCTACATTCGCTGGCTCGGTGGGAACATCCAGGCACAACCTGATTCCAAGGCTCAATTGTGGGCGCGAGGTGATGCATCATACGGAGCCACACTTTTTACTTCAAATTGCGCGGGTTGTCATGGAAAAAATGGTGTCGGTGCAGATGGTCCGGCGCTCAACAACAAAATGTTTTTGTCGAGCGTTTCAGACACCTTTCTGGTCGGGACGATCACACGTGGTAGGAGCGGGACTGTGATGCAAGGATTCGGAGATCCGTCGCCGATCCGCAGAGCATTAACCCAAGCCGAGGTCGAGTCGATCGTGGTTTATATACGTTCATTAGGCGCAAAATAGTTGAGCATAAAACGAGGAATGATATGAAAAAAGAGATCTCAAGACGCGAATTTATGGCGAGGATCACTGCAGCCGGATTTGGGGCGCTGGTGGCATCAACAACAAATGCCTGGGGCCTTGAGGCAATAGCAAATCCGTTGGCCGCCTATCCGAACCGTGATTGGGAAAAGGTCTATCGCGACCTGTGGGCTTATGATTCGCGTTATACATTTACCTGTGCTCCAAACGACACGCACAACTGTTTGCTCAACGCGCATGTCCGTCAGGGTGTGATCACACGCATCGGCCCGACAATGAAATATGGCGAGGCCGTCGATCTGCTCGGCAACGGCACTTCGCATCGGTGGGATCCGCGTGTCTGCCAGAAGGGCCTTGCTCTAACGCGGCGCTTTTATGGCGACCGGCGAGTAAACGGAACGATGGTCCGAGCCGGTTATAAGAAATGGTACGAGGCAGGTTTCCCTCGCGGTGCCGACGGGCGTCCGCCTGAACAATATTTCCAGCGCGCTCGCGATGAATGGGTGCGAATGTCACATGACGAAGGGGCCGTTATTGTGGCAGCTGCGCTGAAGAACATCGCCGAAACATACACCGGCGACGAGGGCAAGCGAAAGCTCAAGGAACAGCATTACGACGAAGCGACGATCGAGGCCACGCAGGGCGTCGGTACGCAGGTTATGAAGTTTCGCGGCGGCATGCCGCTGCTTGGTATGACGCGTGTTTTCGGAATGTACCGAATGGCGAATTCGATCGCCTTGCTTGATTCGCACATCCGCGGAGTCGGGCCCGACAAGGCGATGGGGCCCAAGGGCTTTGACAATTATTCATGGCACACTGATCTGCCACCCGGCCACACGATGGTTACGGGCCAGCAGACTGTCGAATTCGATCTCAACTCAGTCGAGCAAGCCAAAACCGTTGTCGTCTGGGGAATGAACTGGATCACCACGAAGATGCCAGACGCACACTGGCTGACCGAGGCTCGAATGAAAGGCACACGGGTCGTCGTGATCGCCTGCGAATACTCGGCTACGGCCACGAAAGGAGACGATGTCCTAGTCGTCCGTCCCGGAACTACGCCGGCTCTCGCACTCGGTTGTGCCAACGTCATCATGCAGGAAAACCTGTATGACAAGGAATATGTGCAGCAGTGGACGGACATGCCGATCCTTGTCCGGATGGACACGCTCAAATATCTCAAGGCAGCAGAAGTTTTCGGCGGCGATCCGGCAGTTCTAAAACAGACATTTATCGTAAAGGATGGTGAAAAGGCACCTCCGCCTATCCAACAGACGGTGAAGAATGTCGTGCCCGAAAAGCTCCGGCTTGAATGGGGCGATTACGTCTTTTGGGATGCGAAAAAGAATGCTGCTCAGCCGCTCACGCGTGACGATGTTGGTAAGAATTCCAAGGCTGTCGACGCAATGCTTGAGGGCTCGATCGAGGTCACGCTCGCCGACGGTACCAAGGTAAGATGTCGTCCAGTCTTCGATCTCGTCAAGGAGTACGCGTCACATTTCACGCCGCAGACCGTTGAGGAACTGACTTGGGCTCCGGCCGCCGCCGTGCAGAAACTGGCCCGGCATTTTGCCCAAGATCCCGGGACGACACTTTTTGCATTGGGAATGGGCCCGAACCAGTTCTTTAACAGCGATAACAAGGACCGCGACGTATTCCTGCTCGCGTCTCTCACGGGAAATGTCGGCAAGATCGGTGGCAACGTCGGATCTTATGCCGGAAATTATCGCACCGCACTGTTTAACGGAGCACCGCAGTACATTAACGAGGATCCATTCGACATTGAGCTAGACGAAACAAAACCCGCTCGCCCGAAGCAGTATTGGAGGGCAGAATCGGCCCACTACTATAATCATGAGGACCATCCTCTGCGCGTGGGTAACGCGCTTTTGACCGGCAAGTCCCATATGCCGTGCCCTACGAAATCGCTCTGGTTCGCCAACGCCAATTCGATCCTCGGTAATGTCAAATGGCACTACAACATGGTCGTCAACGCTCTGCCCAAGATCGAATTGATCGCGGTCAACGAGTGGTGGTGGTCGACGTCATGCGAATGGGCGGACGTCGTTTTCGGCGTAGATTCCTGGGCGGAGCTTAAACATCCGGACATGACGGCGTCGGTCACAAATCCGTTCCTGCTTGTCTTTCCAAAAACTCCGATCCCTCGGATCTTCAATACGATCGGCGATATCGAGGTTTACGCTACGGTTGCGTCAAAACTCGCTGATCTGACTGGGGACAATCGCTTTAACGACTACTGGAAATTTGTCCGCGAGGATAGGACGGACGTCTATCTGCAGCGGATACTCGACCATTCGACCAACACTAAGGGCTATAAGTTCAGCGATCTTCACGAAAAGGCGATCAACGGCGTACCGGCAATCATCAACAGCCGAACGACGCCTAAGAATGTCGGATACGATCAATTAGTCGACGCGACACCTTGGTACACAAAGAGCGGCAGGCTCGAATTCTATCGCGAAGAGGATGAGTTTATCGACGCCGGCGAGAATCTGCCCGTTCACCGCGAACCGGTTGATTCGACATTCTATGAGCCAAATATCATCATATCGGCGCCACACGAAGCGATGCGGCCGAAGACCCCGGAGGATTACGGCGTAAAACGCGACGACCTAAGCTGCGAAACTCGCTGCGGCCGCAACGTCATCTACACTTGGGCAGAAGCGAAACAGACGGCTCATCCTCTGATCAAGGACGATTACAAGTTCATATTCCACACGCCGAAATTCCGCCACGGTTCGCACACCACACCGATCGACACGGATATGAACGCCATGCTTTTTGGGCCGTTCGGCGATATCTACCGCCGGGACAAGCGCTCGCCGTTTGTCACCGAGGGATACGTCGATATCAATCCTTCGGACGCTCAAGAGCTCGGCGTCAATGACGGCGATTATGTGTGGATAGACGCCGATCCCGAGGATCGTCCGTTCCGCGGATGGCAAAAGGATAAGAAGAATTATGCATTCGCCCGGCTGCTCTGCCGTGCAAGGTATTATCCGGGTACGCCCCGCGGCGTGACGCGTATGTGGTTCAACATGTACGGCGCGACGCCCGGTTCGCAGCAGGGACAGCAAGAGCGTAAGGACGGCCTAGCAAAGAATCCGCGGACAAACTACCAAGCCATGTTCCGCTCCGGCTCGCATCAATCTGCGACCCGCGGCTGGCTGAAACCGACCTGGATGACCGATTCGCTGGTTCGCAAAGGAATGTTCGGCCAAGAGATGGGCAAGGGTTTTGCGGCCGATATTCACTGTCCAACGGGTGCTCCGCGTGAATCATTTATAAAGATCACCAAGGCCGAACCCGGCGGCATCGGCGACGAGCCGCTATGGCGTCCGACCAAGCTTGGCATCCGGCCGAGAAATGAATCGGATGCAATGAAGCGTTACATTGCAGGAGATTTTGTCGGCAAGAAGTAGTGAACTAAATGGATCCGGCACGAATACACATTTTTCTGAACTACATTCCACTTATCGGGATGGCACTCGGCCTTGCGCTGCTCCTTTATGGAATGTGGCGGCGGGACAGCTACGTCATGCGGGCGAGTCTAGGATTATTCGTCGTAACGTCGTTGGTTACGTTAGCGGTCTACGCAACGGGTGAGATAGCCGGGAAGGGAGCTCACCTTATGTCCGGACCGCCCTGGAGAAATATAGTCGCCCACAGGACCTCTGCCCTGCCAACATTTGTCGCGATCGAACTGACTGGCGTACTAGCTCTCGTCGGTCTGATCCGGATGATCCGCGGTAAGGCTTTTGCTCGATGGAACGCACTCGTTGTTCTTGTCCTCGCGATCGCCTCCCTTGCTCTGGCCGCCCGGACAACGCATGTCGGCAGGCAGATCTTCGTTCTCGAGACGTCATCTGCGACCCTTACAATAACGCCGCACCCAAGCTCTAAAGACGGAAAAGATAACAATACGGAGAAAAAACTATGGCACGCGTAAATAACTGGCAGCTCGGACGAGAAATGTCCTATTGGTATCCCGAAAGTAGGCCGCAAAAACAATTTGCAGCCGTTTTCGATACGAATAAATGTATCGCGTGCCAAACGTGCACGCTGGCGTGCAAAACGACGTGGACATCCGGCAAGGGGCAGGAGTATATGCTCTGGAACAACGTCGAAACAAAGCCGTATGGCTCATATCCACTAGCATGGGACCTCAATCTTCTTAGTTTGCTAGACGGTCAAAATTGGGGTGAAGAAGGCGGTAAACCCGTTTACAAAGGCAGTACCATTTTTGAATCGGCACCAGCCGGCGAGCGCGTTCTTGGCTGGCGGCCTGAAGATGAAGACTACGCCTATCCAAACGTTGGCGAAGACGATTGTGCAGGCGGCGTAGAACACGGTGCCAGTATCGAGATCCCGCACGCGATGGCTTGGTTCTACTATCTCGCCCGTATCTGCAATCACTGCACTTATCCGGGTTGCTTGGCATCATGCCCTCGAGGTTCGATCTACAAGCGACCCGAGGACGGCATCGTGCTCGTCGACCAAAACCGCTGCCGCGGCTATCAGGAATGTGTTCGCGGCTGTCCGTATAAGAAGGTGTTTTTCAACCCGATGACGTCGACATCGGAAAAATGCATCGCCTGTTATCCGAAGATCGAGCAAGGGCTGTCGCCGCAGTGTTTCGCAAATTGCATTGGTAAGATCCGCGTTGCCGGATTTATCAATACTCCGGACAAGGCCGAGGCCGACAACCCAATCGATTATCTTGTCCATATCAAGAAAGTCGCCTTGCCGCTCTTCCCCCAGTTCGGCCTTGAGCCAAACGTTTACTACATTCCGCCGATCCATGTTCCAACGGCGTTTACCCGCCAGATGTTCGGCCCTGGTACCGATAAGGCAGTCGAGATCTACCGAAACGCACCGAACGACCAGGACCTGACCAGCTTATTAGGCTTATTCGGCTCGACCGAGGCAATCATGCGCAAATGGAAGCGGGTCGGTGATAAGGCTATCGGGATGGATGAGAATGGAAAAGAGCTGGTCAATGTTCCGTTTGAGGAGCCGGTACACATTCGCCCGGCATACGACAAGCTCTATCAGATCACGCGCACCAATTGTCCGTGAGGAGGTTTTTTATGCGATTCGTAACGTCGCTCACTATTTTGGCTCTTTTATTCGCGACTTCGTGCACTAAGATTCAGGTCCCGACGCCCGAGGTTAATGTCGCCCAGGTCAAGGAGATCACGCTTGATCCAAATGCAGCCGTCTGGGATGCAGTCTCGCTCCACGCATCGAAAATGATCCTGCAGGATCTCGTAGAGCCGCGTCTTTTAGAACCGTCGACGTCTGAGGTGATGGTCAAGGCGATCACCAACGGCAGCGAAATAGCTTTTAGGCTCGAATGGCTGGACGCTAGCCAAAGCGACATGCCAGGGCCTCGACATTTCATTGACGGTTGTGCGGTACAGCTTCCTTCCAAGGTCGATTCGAATGTCCCAGCCCCGCAAATGGGCGAGGTCGGGAAGACCGTTGAGATCTCATACTGGCGTGCCGATTGGCAGGCGATCGTTGAAGGACGAGCCGATAATATCAACGCGATCTATCCGAATGCATCAATTGATCATTACCCGGCGGAGGCGAAGCCCCTAGAGAATAACACGCAGGCTCAGGCGGAGACCGCGGCGCGGTACTCTCCGGCACGAGCACTCGGAAACCGGCGTTCTGGACCTCGCGATCAACCAGTCGAAGACCTAATCGCCGAAGGGCCGAGCACATTATCGCCGGCACCGAGCGCCGTCTCCAAAGGAAAGGGCGTCAAAACGGCTAAAGGTTGGGCCGTCGTCATCTCGCGGCCAATGCCAGCCGGCTTCTCAGCAGCGACGCCATCGCAGATCGCGTTTGCGGTCTGGGAAGGCTCCCACATCGAGGTTGGTGCAAGAAAGATGCGGACCGGTTGGGTACCGCTGATATTGAAGTGATCAGGAGAAACTATGGCGGTGATCAGTGATCTCATGGAGGTTCATAAGGTGATCGACGAGTTATTCTTCGAGCACCAGCGGGCACTGCTTCATTTTGATTTTGAAAAGGCTGTCCGCATTCTCTATGCTTACGAGTCCACGCTTCTTAATCATATGGCGGACGAAGAAAGCATCTTGCTGCCGGTTTATGAAGAGCGGGCTAACTTCCCTGTAGCTGGGTCTCCGAAACTCTTCTATGACGATCACGCCAAGATGCGTTCGTACCTTGGGATGTTCAAGCAAACGATAAGTGAAATGCCGGCCGAATCTGAGCTTGACCGCGTACTCCTTCAGCTTTTGGATCGCGAAGCGTTTTACCTTCGCCTCTGTAGCCATCACGACCGGCGTGAACGCGATTTCCTTTATCCAATGCTCGACGGACTACTATCCGATAAAGAAAAGTATCAAATGCTTGACCGCGTGAGACTTCGCGGGGAAAAGCATTAACTAGGTGTCCATTATGAAAACCCTGGAAAGCAACACAAGAGATTTGCTCGCCGAGGCGGCGGAATGGCGGCTGATAAGCCTACTATTCGATTGTCCGTCAAATGCTTGGCTAAAGCAGGTCGCAGATCTCGCAAACCCCGTTAGAGACAAGAAACTGAAACGTGCCGCAAAAGCCGCTCAGAAAGAGGCCAGTGAAGGACTATTTCATTCCATTTTCGGACCTGGCGGACCGGCCCCAGGTCGCGAAGTAAGCTATCGCGGCTGGGTTCAACCGGGTTACATGCTGGCGGAATTGAATAGCTTTTACAACGCTTTCTCATATAAACCGACCACGGACGAGGTACCTGATCACGTTGCGGTCGAGACCGGATTCGTCGCGTACCTGCGACTAAAAGAACTTTATGCTCTAGAAATCGGTGACAACGAAAGTGCAGATGTAACTTCCAGGGCAGCAATAACGTTTGTCGACGATCATATTTCAAAATACGCCCAAAGGCTGGCTAAGTTGCTTGCGGCATCCGGGATAAATTACCTTAAGCTTGCAGGGGCGGCGCTGTATGAGCGCGTTGGCCCGGACAAGGATAAATCGAAACAAATATTTTTGCCGGTGCTCGATGACGAGGATGAATCTAAGTTTGAGTGCGGTGGAGCGATTTAATACCTTTGGATTCTTACAAATCATGCCATCGTGAATAGAATATCCCGGATGTCTTTTTCAGTGGTGTCCGGGTTGATGAAACAGAACCTCGAAACAGTTTCGGGGCCTTCCGGGTTTCTCCATTTGGTTGGAGCGACCAGAGCGAACCCCGACTTGTGATTCTTATAGGTCCAGGCCCGGTAGTCCTCGGCCTCCCATCCTTTTCGACGGTACAGGACGCAGGAAAGACTGGGTTCTCTGACGAGTTCTGTATGTTCGCATTCCGATATCAGTCGGCCGGCGATCTGAGCGAGTTCGATCCCACGTTCGATAGCCTTTTCGTACCTGTCCGTGCCGTGCGTTGCCAATGAGAACCACAACGGCAGGCCGCGTACGCGCCGGGTTAGCTGTATCTGATAATCCGACGGATTAAATCCCTTTGCCCCTTCGTCGCTGAAGATATCGAGGTAGGAACCTTCCTGGGCGTGGGCTTTCTTTGCGAGTTTCGGATCTCGATAGATGATCGCACCGCAATCGTAAGGTGAAAATAGCCACTTGTGAGGATCGATAGTGACGCTGTCGGCTTGTTCGATACCGTTAAAAAGGTGACGCACCGAACGGGCTGCCAATGCTCCGCCACCGTAGGCGGCATCAACGTGAAACCAGATCTCCTCTGATCTACATATCGTGGCGATACCCGCGAGATCGTCAATTATTCCCGCGTTGGTCGTACCGGCCGTTGCTATCACAGCGAAGACCCTGGCACGGTCTTCCGCAGACATTTGTGCAAGAGTCTCTGCCAAATGAGAGCTTTCAAGGCGGCTCTCCGTTTCGATCAGGAGGACATCGGCGTCTATGACTTTCGCCATCGCATTGATCGACGAATGGGCACCATTTGAGGCAATCACGATGCCACGGGTTTTAGAATTGCGTTCGTCCCCCTCTCGCCAATATTCGCGAGCGGTGACCATTGCGGAAAGATTTGCCTCAGTGCCTCCGCTTGTAAAAACACCAAATGCACCGGCGGGCATTCCCGTTAGTGAGACCAACCATTCCATTGCTTGGTTCTCGGCAAAGATACAGCCGGCTCCTTCCAGCCAGAAAGCCCCATGAACACTGGTTGCTGAGGTGACGAGATCGAACATAACAGCCGCCCGGGTCGGAGATGCGGGTACGAACGCAAGATGCCGGGGATGATCGATCGGGACACTCGCTTTGACCAATACGTCCTTAAATAGGGCAAATGCCCTCTCGCCGCCGATGCCTTCAGGTGTGACCGTATCGCCTACGAGAGCCTTTAACTCCTCTGCCTTCCGAGGAAAGCCAAGCTTTGGATCGGTATCGGAAATACGGCTGATCGCGTATTTGATAATATCGAGCGACATCTCGACAAGATCAATGTCTACATTGTGCATAAATTCGGGATCCAAGCCGCCTTACGAGGTCGCTATCGTATCAGAATCCGGCGTGGTGTCCGATCACGACCGACAATACGACGGCCGTGCCGTAGATGATCTCCCAGACGCCTATCTGCATCGCTTTCATTCTGGTTCGCCCCGGTGAAAGTCCCGCGATAGCTCGATAGGCCAATATCGACATAGCCATAATCGTCAAAAACGAACTAAGGCCGTAGAAAGCTAACATTGATACTAGAAGAAGAGCCGCGACATGGGCGAGTGTCGGGATAATCCGGGAATACCACTTACCTTTTTCCAGACGAAGTCGCTCACGAACATAAAGAATAGAGGCAATTGACCTTGACGCAAAGATCGCCCATAGAGCGACGGCATTCGCGAACGGCATATTGGCCGATAGTCCGATCGATGCCATCGACGCAGACATAACAATTGCTCCGGTCAACTCGGGTATAAGCTTACGGCTTTGTCCCGATGCATCAATATATATCTGAAAGCCAGCGAACGGCAGGACCAAAACAAAAGGAAGTAAAGGCTGAACGCCGACTGTAAACAGCGTGCCCGCAATACCCAAGGCGAAGATCGCACCATAGCCGACCAAGAAACGAAGCGCCAGACCGGCACGAGCCCTATTGCGCATTCCAAATCGGTCGGCGATGAGGACCTTCAATGGCTGTCGCGTTAGAAACGCACCTACGGTAATAAGGGCGATCCAAGGAGCTCCCGCTGAAAACGCGATCGCCATCCCGGCGGCTAGGGGTTCGAGCAAAAAGGCCCATCCGCCGTGTTCCGTGGGCAGAGCGACTTGCCGCACGCGAACAGCTCTATGGGGTGTTGTGATCGGTGCGGCAGTTGCCATATCTAAATTCATTCGGAGCGAGTATCAGGCTCGGGCATTCTGTTCGAGTTCGATCGCACGGGGAAAGAGGAGATTGTTCTCCAGATGAATGTGCTGGTGTAAGTCTCGCTCAAGCTCACCTAACCTATGAAAAAGCGCGGTAAAACTCGGGCAAGCTCCGTCCGGCAATTTGTAATCGTTTGTGATCTCGCGCATTTTGGCCAACAGTTCGCCTACTTCTTCATGCTCGACATTCATCATACTTACCGGATGCTGAACCGTTCCAAATGGCGGATATGGAACCTGATGGTGATTTGCAGCGGCATACGCTAGCTTCTGGATGTAGGGGAAAAGGACCATTTCTTCTTTCATCATGTGCGGTTCGAGATCATCACACAACGCCTGAAACAGGTCTTTCAATTCAAGAAGATAAGTATAGTGATCGCCATGACGACTAGCGACTTTAGCCATCAACGGTGTCAAATGGCTCATTTCGTCGCGTGTATAGACGTGATGCTTATCCAAAATATGATCGACGAGATCGCTCAAGTCCATATTAGAGAACGAATCTTGATCGCTAATTATTGATTCGTCCAAAACGCTATCTATCTTCTCTTTCACGATTTCCGGTATCGCCCCTACGTTTCGACAGGCGTCGTCGAACGGCGTGTCTCCATGACAACAATAGTCGATCTTGAATTCCTCAAAGACGCGAGTCGTCAACGGCATCTCAAGTGCTATTTCGCGTACTGTCTTACCTTGAACACTAAGCATTAATTCATCCTCCAAATGTATACTCCAACATCATTGTCGCCGGTATATACAGGAGGAAATATGATCTCGGTCATGTTCGAGAAATTATTGAGTTCAGCAGGCGTCGTCGCCTTTGGGATGAGGGTAGCGGTCAGACTGGTCTTCGTCATTGTGAGCGTTCAGACACACAAAGTCTTTTTCGATCAGGATCTTTAATTGAGTTTGCTCGTCTGCAAAATAAGTACCGGCAAGACTGACCTCATCTGACTTGGCCCATTTGTCAGCAGCCGCGGCAGGCACCTGTACGGCTATCGTTCCACCAATAAATGAAGCGGAAAAATCACTTTGGAGAGTCTTTTCGAGCGAGTAACCAAAGTCGTTCCTTCCTACACCAAAACGGACAGTGTCCCCGATGGTTCCCGTGCGATCAAAAGTCTCGACTTCAGAGCGTCGAAGACGAAAACGAAGGGTATTCTCTCTTATTCGAATTTTCATGATCCAATGCTCACCAAGATGGAAATTAACATGAAGTTCGGTTGACCGAATATGATCCAGATCACGTTTCAAATACAAAATCCTAACGGACCAAAGCTCGAAGATTCTCAGTCGTTTCGACGAATATTCTTCCGCCGATTATTTTCAAATGGCCATTTTTCGCGAGCTTCCGGATGCCCCGAATCGTGGTTTCTAGTGAGAGCCCCGCCATCTCAGCTATATCCTGCCGTCGATGTGTGATTTTCTTTATTTCACCTGCTTTCATTTCACCTGCCAGACGTAAGATGACAGTCGCGATGCGGTGCTCGGCCGATGGCGTCGCCATGATCTGAACAGTCTCGGCACGGTCACGCAGAATGCCGCACATACGATTTAGGACGAGTGAAGAAAATTCAGATGATGATCGCATCAATTCCAAAAAATCTTCTCGCGGAACCAACAATAGTGAGCTGTCCTCAATTGCAACGGCGGTTGCCGGAAACGTCTTGCCGTCCATCGCCGGCGGAATCGCAAAAATCTCGCCCGCCTGAAACATGCCAATTATTATCTCCTTACCCGCCTCGGGATAACGAACCATTTTGATCGTTCCCGCCAATATGATCGGCAAAAATGTTGCCTGATCTCCCTCGAAGAAAACGTGTTCTCCGGTACCAAAGGTCTTTTTCGAGCCAACCGCTAAAAGACTGCCGCTTAATTCGGTACTGAAGTGGCTCGATATTTGACTAATAGAAACAGACATATTCGGACGGTTTTTAACCCAAGTGGGGTTCCCGACACTTAATATTCGCATTTTGTGATGCAAATCATAAATTGCTTTGTCAAGAACTGATAACTATTAGAGAAGTGGAGCAATGTCAGTAAACTCAATGAAACACTTAACCAGTCCCGTCATAATGATGGCTTTCGTCGCAGCACTTGCGTCTGTTGGGGTTGCTCAAACTCCAACTCAGCCCACCCTTGTGGAACTTCAGAAACAGGTAGTTGAGCTTGAGACAAAACTCAAAGCGATCAGCGATGAGCTTGCCAAATTGAAACAAGCCGAGTCCCCAGTAGTCGACACGTCCAAGGATGAGAAGGTAACGAATGCTGTAGCTGCGCGCGAGGTTCCCGCTGCCACCAAAGACGCCGAGCCTCAAAAGAAGAACGACCTTGGCGTTGATATCGGCAGCGCACGCCTTACTCCGTACGGAACGATATTTTTTAACGCATTTGGAAACAGCGGTGGTACGAATAATGCCGATGTCCCCATTTTTGCCACACCAACCGGCAGCGGGAATACGAGTGCAAGCGTCAGGCAAACGAGACTTGGCATCAAACTTGAGGGAGCCAAGGTCGGAAAGGCTCGTCTAGGGGCAGTCATCGAGGGCGATTTCTTCGGTGGCTTCCCGTCGGTCGGGATCGGTGAGAATTTTGGGATCTTTAGAGTTCGTCTGACATATGCCCGTCTTGATTGGGAACGGACATCGGTGACGATCGGCCAGGACTGGATGGTCTTTGCGCCGGTCAATCCTACATCGATTGCAACTGCCGGCAATCCACAAATGGCGGCCGCCGGAAATAACTGGGCGCGGCTTCCTCAAGTACGGCTAGAACGTAAGATCGGTGATCACCTAACCTGGCAAGGGGCGTTACTCGAGCCACAAACCGGGGATTTCGCGACGAACGCCGCCTTCTCTGTTCAACCTACAAGTGGGGCTACCTCCAGGCTTCCATTCATTCAGAGTCGGATCGCATTCGCTAACAAGAACTGGTTCGGTGCAAAAAAGCCGGGCAGTATTGGCCTTTCCGGCCACTACGGTCGATCACGGGTTTTTACCGGGGCAACGAATGCCCGTAATGACATCGAGTCAGTTGGATTTGCGCTGGATTGGAACATCCCGCTTAGCGAACGTATCACCGCTTCCGGCGAAGCCTTTGCCGGACGCAATCTTGGAGGTTTTCAGGCAGGTATCTTTCAAAGTTACAACAATGATTTCGCTTATCGTGTTGGCTCGTCACTTGTTCGATCAGGTGTCCGCTCGATCGGCACACGCGGCGGTTGGATGCAGGTCGGTTTTACGCCACCGGCCCTTCACGATCGATTGACGCTGTACGGTTCTCTCGGCATTGATGACCCGAATGACCGAGACCTTTTAAGTTTTTCCGGTCGTGATTGGCGGACGAGGAACCTTGTAATCGCCACAAATATAGCCTACAGGTTCACTCCTCAGTTCACTCTCGGGGCGGAATTTAGACGTTTGAGGACAAACTACTTTCTTAGCGGCCTCCAGATATCAAATCATGTGAACTTGGGCGCGTCCTATTCATTCTAGGCGTTTCGGCTCGGCAGTTCTCTAAGCGCGAGCTTTCACGCTGCTAGCCGACAAAAATACGCGCTGTAAAATTTCCGCGAGTAGCGAGTCAATTATATAATCCAATTCTAAAGTTAACGAATTGATGTGAGGGCGGGCAAAATGACCGTCTATTTAGCTGGCACTCATTTTGCATCCACTGAGTAATTGCCTTATAGGAAACCCGAATGGCCATAGATAAAACACAGCTAGCGAATTCGATTGACTATCGTAACCCGACCTTAATTGGGCTCGGAGCGTCGGCAGCTTTGACTGCTCTCGTTATCATCGGTTCGCGTAATCTTGAACATTTCGACTCGGCCCTTTTTGGATATCTGATCGCGAGTATCGTTGCCTTTGGAGCTATCTTTTTCCGATATGCAGTTTGGCTTCAGAGACCCGCGACACGTGCGTATTTTTCTCGAGGGCTAAAGTTGTTTTTCCAGCGAAAGAAATTTGCCCGCAATACGCTGGATGCGACAAAAACGGTAGGCATTAATATGCTCGCGCAGAAGTTTATCTTCAAACGGGCCAGATCAAGATGGCTGATGCACTTCTTGATCATGTGGGGCTGCATCCTATCAGCCGCCATCACATTTCCGCTGGTTTGGGGCTGGATACATTTCAAACTTGAAGGCGATACGGCGTACAGGGCCTATCTATTCGGCTTTCCAGTGCAGTCGATGGACGTCCACAGCGTAATGGCTTTTTTTACGTTCAAGGCACTCAATTTCACCGCCATCATGGTGCTAGCGGGCTGTGCTATTGCGATCCATCGCCGATTAAAAGACCGCGGAGCAATTGCGGTCCAGCAATTTCTTTTGGATTTTGTTCCGCATCTTCTGTTGATTGCGATCTGTGTCTCGGGTCTTATGCTAACGGCATCGAGCACGTATTTCGGCGGATATATGTACTCGTTCATCGCACTGACCCACCAAGCGATCGTGATAATGACACTTTTCTTCTTGCCGTTTGGAAAGCTGTTTCATATCGTACAGCGTCCAGCATCGATCGGGGTGGAACTTTATCAGCAGCGAGCAAAAGAGATGGAGCAGGCAAAATGCCGGCGGTGTGGTGTGGAATTCGCATCCGTTATGTGGCTCGGCGATTTGAAGAGTGTCGTAGAAAAGGTTGGTTTTGACTATACGATGGAAAATGGCGAAACGCTTCAGGACTATTGCCCTCGCTGCAAACGTGTAATGCGCGGGCTAGCATACTCTGTGCTCATGGACCGCCCGGATAAGGTCTTTCATGGCACTCGTGCAGACGGCGAATAAATAACAATGTCAAAAGTAGAAAATCTCGCAAGCATAATTGACCGTTTCGGACCACATCTGCACGATGAGCCGATCGGTGGTTGGAGTGCCGAGCGAAAGGTCGATAAGATGGTGCCGACCCATTGCCCATACTGCGGAATGCAATGCGGCATGAATCTGCTGGTCGAAAAGAATCATGTTGTCGGCGTCGAACCGCGTTACGATTTTCCGGTTAACGAGGGCCGTCTGTGTCCCAAGGGAGTGACGGCCTATCTACAGACACATCACCCAGATCGGCTGGAATATCCGCTGATAAAGCGAAACGGTAATTTTGAACGGGCAAGCTGGGACGAGGCTCTCGATCTGATCGTTGAGAAATTTAAGGGGCTGCAGGAAAAATACGGAAAAGACGCGATCGCTGTTTATTCGGGCTCGTCGCTAACGACTGAAAAGACATATCTTGTCGGTAAGTTTGCCCGTCTTGGTTTGCAGACCAGATATATTGATTATAACGGCCGGCTATGTATGGCTTCAGCCGCAGGTGGCAACAACAAGGCGTTCGGCATCGACCGGGCGGCAAATCCGTGGAGCGACATTCCTCATGCCGAAGTTCTTATCATCGCCGGAGCAAATTGTGCTGAGACGTTTCCGATCCTTAACGGATTTTTGTGGAAACAACGCGACAACGGCGGTGTGTGGATCGTCATCGATCCGCGTGAAACCCCGACGGCTCGGCAAGGTGATTTGCATTTACAACTCAAACCGGGAACGGACGTTGCGGTCGCGAACGGTATCTTGAACGTACTAATCAGCGAAAACCTCATCGATCAGGCCTTTATCGATAGTCGTACAAATGATTGGGAGGCTGCGAAAGCGGCTGCATTGAATTATCCGCCCGACGTCGCATCCGAAATATCCGGTGTTCCGGCGGAAAAGATCATTCAAGCCGCACGGCTTTACGGCCGAGCAAAGACTGGAATGATCATGCATGCTCGCGGCATCGAACATCATTCCAACGGAACCGAGAACGTACTCAGTTACATCAACATCGCACTTGCGACCGGTAAGATCGGCTCCGAGGGCCGGGGCTATGGCACCATCACCGGACAAGGCAACGGACAAGGCGGCCGTGAACATGGCCAAAAGGCTGATCAACTTCCCGGATATCGATCGATGCTTAATCCGGAACATCGGAAATACATCGCTGAAGTATGGGGCATCGACGATTCCGAATTACCTCAACCAGGCGTGTCGGCGGTCGAGTTATTCAACAAGATGCGTGAGGGCGAGATAAGAGGTCTGCTGTCGATTTGCAGCAACATGATGGTCTCTTTGCCGGATACTAATCAAGTACGCAAGTCGCTCGAAGGACTTGAGTTTAACGTCTGCATCGATTTCTTTTTGTCCGAGAGTGCCCGATACGCCGATGTCGTCCTACCCGGCACGACATGGTCAGAGGACGAAGGCACAACAACCAGCGGCGAGGGACGCGTTATCAAGATCAACAAGGCAATCGACCCGCCCGGAGAAGCTCGCCAGGATTGGCGAACACTTCAGGAGATCGCTCGCCGTATGGGACGCGGTAAGTACTTTCAATTTGAGTCGCCAAGAGAGATATTTGACGAACTACGCGTCGCGTCCAAAGGCGGTAAGGCGGATTATTTCGGCATTACCTACGAAAAGATCGACAAGCAAGACGGTGTATTCTGGCCGTGTTCGACCGAGGAGAGCACAGGGACGCCGCGTCTGTTTGAGGAGCGGTTCGCTCACGACGACGGGAAGGCCAAATTTCACGCGATCGAATACAAAGGAGCCGCCGAGTTACCGGATGAAGAGTATCCATTGATTTTCACCAGCGGGCGCATTGTTCATCAATATTTGTCTGGAAATCAGACACGGCGTATCGGCTTTCTTGTTCAGCAGTGTCCGGAACCCTTCGTTGAGATCCATCCTGAAACAGCGATGAAATACAAGATCAACGACGGCGAGCGGGTCAAGGTGATCTCGCGTCGAGGTGAAGGTATTTTTCCTGCACTGGTGGTAAAGACCATTCGGCCTGACACGATCTTTATCCCGTATCACTGGGGCGAGGAACTCGCAGCAAATCAGATCACTAACGGAGCGCTCGACCCGACGTCTAAGATACCGGAATTCAAGGCATGTGCTGCCCGATTAGAGAAAATACACACGAGAGAACTGCCGATACTAGGTGAAGTGCGAAAAGGTACGTCGCGGAACGAAGTACAGAGAGGAAAATAACGCATGAATGAAACCATGTTTATCGATCCGCAGCGATGTATAGGATGCAGATCCTGTGTCGCCGCTTGCCGCGAATGCTCAACGCATAAGGGCTACTCGATGATCTTTGTTGACTACATCGACCGTAGCGAGACAACGGCAACGATGCCGACCATCTGTATGCACTGCGAAGAGCCGACCTGCGCGATGGTTTGCCCGGCGGATGCGATCAAACAAAATGAAGATGGTGTGGTCATGTCCGCTCTGAAACCACGTTGTCTCGATTGCCGCAATTGCGTGAACGCCTGTCCCTTCGGTGTTCCTAAATACAACTCGGCAATGCATCTGCAAATGAAGTGCGATATGTGCTACGACCGCACAAGCGAGGGGCTCAAGCCAATGTGTGCTAGCGTCTGCCCAACCGGCGCTTTGTCGTTCGGTACTTTTGAACAGATCGTTCCACTGCGGAGGACCAAACCGGTCAACGCCCACGTTTTTGGCAATCAAAGTGTCAAGACAAAAGTCTATATGATGTTGCCGACGGATGCCGACGAAGTTAGCATCGACGGCTGCGGAGTTTTTGAGGGACAGATCGCCCTCGATGGCCCACCCAAGAGTGAAGAATCGTGGATAGACACCCAAGTGGAGGAATCCGATAAGAGCAATGAATTCTAAAGCATTCGATCAAGAAGTAGTTAACAAGATCCTGGCCGCAGACAGCGAAGTGTCGGACGAAAGTAACGTCCGAACGGCGACTGCGCCGTACCAGGCCGAGTTCCCTTACGAGCGCGACAGCGAGGCACAGGTTACAAGGCGCGAGTTTTGCAACTTTCTCTTTTTGACTTCAAGCGCATTATTCGTCGGTGCGGCCGGATTTGCAGGCAAAGCCGCATATGATGCCCGAACGCCAGCGAAGTTCACTCCGGCGAAGATCGACGGTGCAATGAGCATCGAACCTGGTTCAGCCCTCAATTTCTCCTATCCGGCTGCGGAAGATACCGCAATTTTGGTACGTGGCACTGACGGAAACTACGCAGCTTTTGGTCAGAAATGCACGCATTTGTCTTGTCCGGTTTTCTACTCTCGGGAAAATGACCGTCTCGAATGCCCGTGCCACAACGGTGGTTTCAGTTCCAAGACGGGCGAGGTGTTGTATGGCCCGCCGCCGCGTCCGCTCGACAAAATTGAGCTTGAGACGATCAACGGTGAGATCTTTGCAGTGAAAAGGGAGGTTCGCGGCCATGAAGGATAACTCGAAACACACTAGGCCCCAGAGCCGCGGACTTGCCGCCGTTTGGCAGGCCCGTCTCGCGATGCTTGTTATGATCAATGTTGCACAGCTCTGGATACTCTCCGCTGCTGTTGAAGCAGCACTGGCCAATGCTTACGCGCAACTGGCCCCGCTCGTTATTGCTTCGGGTATTTGCTGGGTGCTTGCGTTGACGATCTTCCTATGGTGGCGTCCGACGTCGGGAGGAGAATAAATTAGTCCATTCGAGGATTGGCTTTTTAGAGGTCCTTAAGGCTCATCCAAGCGCGAAGTTTTCCACGCTTCACGGTTCGCTTTGTCCGCTATTTGTAGCTAAATAGTTGCAACACAAGCGTTTAGCCCCCCTCACAAGCTAGATGAAACTGGGCACAGCCATTGCTTGGTAGCTGTATGGCATGGATGTGGTTAGGTCTTCGTGCTTTTCGATCATGGAATCAACGACCCCGCCCGGAGCGATCCGGATACTGATATTAAATACACTCGCGTTCACCATATGTTTTTCAGCGTGGATGCTAAATGGCGTCCTTGTTACCTTTCTGTCGGTAAACCAGGTCTACAAATGGACCGCCTCCGAAATCGGATGGCTAATGGGAATTCCGGTCCTTGCCGGCTCTATTTTTCGTCTGCCTGCGGGTATGCTGACAGACAAGTTCGGAGGCAAACCGGTAATGACCGCGACCTTGCTACTCTGTTCAGTCCCAATGTTTCTTCTTTCAACGGTCGATTCATTCATCGGTTTCGCACTTTGTAGTTTCGGATTCGGGCTAGTCGGCGTGAGCTTTTCGATCGGTATTGCCTATACATCTGTTTGGTTCCCGAGATCAAAACAAGGGTTCGCTCTAGGCATCTTCGGCGCCGGAAACGCCGGTTCGGCAATCACGACTCTCGTGGCTCCAACCTTGCTCAACACGTTTACAGCCAATGGTTCTGACATCGAAGCCTGGCGAAGACTGCCGATAGTCTATGCGGCGGTTCTCGCGGTTACAGGCGTTATGTTTTTTGTGGCAACGACAAATAAGAAGCCACTATGGGTGGCAAAGACTTTTACGGAGCAGCTAGCCCCTCTCAAAAAAATTCGCGTGTGGCGGTTTGGACTGTACTATTTTCTTGTTTTTGGATGCTTTGTCGCTTTTTCACAATGGCTCGTCCCGTATTTTGTAAACGTCTATTATTTGCCATTAGTTACGGCGGGGTTTCTAGCCGCACTTTTTAGCTTTCCGTCAGGTGTAATCAGAGCTTTCGGCGGCTGGCTAAGCGATCGGTTTGGCGGTCGAAAGGTGATGTACGGCGTTCTCAGCCTTTCGTTATTGCTATCCGCTCTGTTGATCATCCCGAAAATGGAAATATCGTCACCAGGCAAGGGGGTCGTTGCGGAACGTGATGGTATTGTAACCGGCGTCGACGTTAATTCTGTAACCGTCGGCGACAAGAGATATCAAGTAATAGCTAAGCAGGAAAACCTCTCGACCGAACAGGAGCAAATGCTTGTTTTCCCCACAAAAGAGATCTGGCAGGAACCGGTCGTACAGGTCGGCCAGGAAGTAAAACGGAAAGAGCTCCTGGCGAAAGGAACCACGAAGATCTTTTTTCAGGCCAACGTATGGATATTCGCTGGAATAGTGATGCTGCTGGGGATTGTCTGGGGCGTCGGCAAGGCGGCTGTATATAAGCATATACCTGAATATTTCCCCGAGGAAGTTGGCGTCGTTGGCGGAATGGTTGGAGTTCTGGGCGGCCTTGGCGGTTTCGTAAGCCCGATCATCTTTGGCTATTTGCTTGATGAGACCGGCCTTTGGACGAGTTCGTGGATGATGATGCTGGTTCTTTCAGCAGTCTGTTTGGTCTGGATGCATCGGGTAATTCAGAAAATGATGCACGAGCAGCAGCCGGAACTGATGAAGAAAATTGAGGAATAAGGAAATAATTTATGTCAGCCTGGTTAGAAAAATGGACTCCCGAAGATGTCGATTTTTGGGAAACAAGCGGAAGCAAGATCGCCTGGCGGACCCTGATCGTCACAACGATAACGCTTACGATCTCATTCGCGACGTGGTTTATGATGAGTGCGATCGTCGTCAAACTGCCCGGGATCGGCTTTAAGTTCTCTACATCCCAGCTCTTCTGGCTTGCAGCCATGCCCGGTCTCGCTGGCGGAACTTTGCGGATCATCCACACATTCCTGCTACCTATATTTGGCACTCGAAAGATCATTACCTTCGCCACATTTTTGAAGCTCATCCCGTGCATCGGAATAGGTTTGGCGATAATGAATCCGGAGACGCCGTTCTGGTTGTTCATGCTGCTGGCCTTTTCGGCCGGGTTTGGAGGCGGCGATTTTTCGTCATTCATGCCGAGTACCAGCGTGTTCTTTCCAAAGCGATTACAGGGAACAGCACTTGGAATTCAGGCCGGCATTGGCAATTTTGGCGTGAGTCTCGCTCAATTCGCGACACCTATGATCATCACTTTTGCGATGATCGGTGGTTCGCAGACGATACAAACGATCGATCCAAACACCAAGGCAGTCACAGGATCAAATTCTATATGGCTCCAGAATGCGGCATTCTGGTACGTTCCCCTATTGATCATCCTGGGAATCTTGGCTTGGGTATTGTTGCGAAGCGTGCCGATCAAAGCGTCATTTACCGAACAGCTAGATATCTTTAAAGACAAGCACACATGGTTTTGCACCGTTACTTATCTGATGACCTTCGGAGGTTTCTCAGGCCTCGCAGCAGCGTTTCCCTTGCTCATCAAGACTCTGTATGGAGGCTTTCCTAACCCGCCGGATCCGCTCAAATATGCATTTTGGGGACCGCTAATTGGATCGGCCAGCCGGGTGCTATTTGGTTTTGTAGCTGACAAGGTCGGCGGAGCGGTCTTGACGACTATCTGTGGAATTGCACTAATTACAGGAACGACCGCAATGATAGCGTTGGGTCTCTTCGCACCGACGTCGGTTGATCAGTTCGGATTATTTGTGACGCTTATGCTGACCCTCTTTTTCTTCACGGGAATGGGCAATGCAGCGACGTTTCGTCAATTTCCGATCATTTTCGGACACAATCCGCGACAGGCTGCAGGCGTGATCGGTTGGACGGCAGCCGTCGCTGCGTACGGCCCGTTCATATTCTCGATGTTGATCAGCACAGTACTCTCGGCGACCGGAACCGTCGATCCATTCTTTATCGGCTTAACCGTATTTTTTGTAGTTGCCACCTTTATTAACTGGTGGTTTTACAACCGAAAGAACTGCGAGCGACCGAGCTAAATGACGTTGATCTCATTAAAAGTGTCTTGAATTGGGTTTGCTGGCCGAGTTTCCTTACCCGACACCAAACGGCGAGGACGTACACCTTGAATACTTTAAGAGTACAATGCCAATGATAGACGGATTCGTATTGGCGGGTGGCCTCAGCCGGCGAATGGGGCAAAACAAAGCGGCATTATTGCTAGGCGGCAGGACGCTCGTCGACCGTGCTGCGGATACGCTCGGTTCCATCTCAGACAAAGTCTATGTTGTTGGCAATATAACCGGCGAGACCACTTCGCTTCCGTTAATTCAAGATCATCCCACTAAGAGTAATTCCCGCGGGTCAATAGTGGGTCTATACACAGCGCTTGTAAACGCTAAGACCGATTGGGTTGCAGTACTTGCCTGTGACCTGCCGTTTATCACAGGCGAATTGATGACTCGGATGGCAGACATTCTACGGCATGACTTTACCCCTCACGTGATCGCGGTCGATGCGATCTTCGCCGAACAGCCTGACGGACGCATTCAACCGCTTTGCGGTCTGTACCGGCGGAACTCCTGTCTTCCCTCGATCAAAAATATGTTATCCGATAGTGATTGGCGATTACAGCGGCTGAGGGAGCAACTAAAGTCACGGGTACTTGGGCTCGCCGAAATCGAGGATATTCCAGGATCCGAGTCTTTGTTCTTTAATTTGAACACGCCCGAGGAATATCGACTGGCAGTCGAAATCGAACAAAGGCAGGAATTCGATCGGCCATTCTGCACCCGAGTTACCAAGACCTAGATGGTCGACCGTCGAAAGTGATTTGGCCATCCGCTTGACTCTCATCGTGACCTTGGAACTTCCATTAGAACAAGAACTATAGAGACTCTCCATCGTCGATCTCGTCAAGACGCTTCACGGCTTCCAGCAGCAATTTGTCATCCGTCTGAGCGTAAACCGTAGTAATGCTCATGTCAGAGTGGGCGAATAGGTTCTGCACTATCAGCGGATTCGTGTTTCGTTTGATGAGTTCACTCGCGAAGTAGCTGCGAAGATCGTGAAAGTGGTAATTCTCTTCCCTTGTTCCGCCCTTCTTATTTATGCCGGCATTGCGGAGTGCGGTGTACCATCGCTTGCGAAAGTCCTTTACCGGGAAAGGCAGCTGTTCGTCCTCGATCATCGCTTTAAGAACTTTCGTTGCCGTGGCGTTGAGCGGAACAAGACGTGGCGGCCGTCCCTTTGAGCCGATCACGAGAACTTGCTCGTTTTCAAAGTCGATAAAATCTTCGGTGATGGCCATTAGTTGGCCACGGCGTAGCGGAAGATTCACGGCCAAGACTATCAGCCTATACAACAGAGTGTCCTTCTCAAGTTCTTTCCAAAGATCTTGCTTTTGTTTTTCATTGAGCAGCCGCCTCCGTGGCGGTGGCTCTGGCAGAGCCTTTACGTACTGCATCGGGTTACGTTCCAGAATTCCCTCTTCACACGCTAAGCTAAAAATCTTAGAAAGTGTGGACATGATCCGGTTTATCGACGCCGGTGACAGTTCACTTTCTTTCTTGCGTTTGTTCTGGCGAGTCTGAAGCTTGGTTCTACAGTTTCGACAATCCTGAGGGCTGATGCTGGACAATGTTTGCTTCTTGAAATGACCAAGTAGAAGCCTTATGTAAAGCTCCTTAGCTCCCTTGTTGACGTTGTTCTGCTGGACATAAGGCCGATACTTCTCATCGATGAACGAGGCAAGAGTGGTGGTGGTATCTGTAACGTTATAGCTATGATCGAAGGACGCCTTGATTATCTGTCGCTCGGCCAATTCAGCTTCTTGTTTGGTCTTCGCTTCGGGAACACTCTGATGAATGACCTTCCCTTTCAGCCGCTTATAGATCCACCATCGAGCTTTCGAGTAGTCGGGATGGGAGGATGAGACTCGCTTACCGTTGTATCGTTTGTAAACAGACATATGCTTCGTGAATAGATTTGCGTTGGCCCGTAATCGAAGCACGTAAACAACGCCCCTCGCGTAGCCTTTCGCAAGTTCTATTCCGCTGACTGTCAGCCGCTTATTTGCTGGGAATTGGTATAAAAGGGTGGAATTTGGAACGCCAGAACGTCAGTTGGTTCTTCCTCGCACCGTGGTTGGTGCGTCCGCTCACCAGAATGACTCTAACTTGAGGTACAGAAAGTTGGTTGCAAAATGGAGGCGCTTTTTCTGACGGGTCGGGCTTCGTAAATGTGGCAATCAAGAGGTTTAGCAACCCGCCCTCTCGTGGCCGTAGGGAAACAACGAAAAATGGGGCTTTCGAAATCCATCGAAAGCCCCATGTTTATTGGTCGGGACGGCGAGATTTGAACTCACGACCTCTCGCACCCCAAGCGATTTAGGTAGGTTTGTATAATTTGTCAAAACTGCTCAAAACTTCTTAGAATCAACAACTTAACGGTTGTCTCGATTCAACACTAACAGGCCGTGATCAGCAACGCTGCAACCAACCTGCAACCAAGTTGGCCTATCGGAATCAAACATCCGAGGCGAACTATTTGCCAGAAGGACGGCATTCGCTCCCTCATCAAGGAGAATATAACATAACCTATCCAATGCCAACCGCTCAATTTTTTCATACAGGTCTCAACCCGAGGTCGTCGTCACAGACTCGTCCGTCGGGCTTCATGTCTTGGTTTGAAATGATGGAAAACGCGCGCCCGACTGCATCACTCGTTGATAACCTTTCAGCATTCACCTATTCTGAAGATGGTGTAGTTATGGCTTGTTGTGAGGATGATTGTGCGATAGAGGCGTTGCTGGAGAAGCAGAGTTTGACGCTAAAGATCGTGCTTGGGATAAACGTCGTAATGTTTGCCGCGGGTATCGGTGCGGGCATTTACGCGGGTTCGAGTGCGCTGTTGTCCGATTCGCTTGACAATCTTGGCGATGCAATGACCTACGGGCTAAGCCTTTATGTTGTTTATAAATCGTCTCAGGCTAAGGCTCACGTCGCTTTGTTCAAAGGTGGTTTGATTCTTCTCGCGGCGCTCGTTGTACTTGGACAGGTGATCTACAAACTAATCGTTCCGACGGTTCCTATTTTTGAAATAATGGGCGTGGTAAGTTTGCTTGCCCTCGTCGGAAATTCGGTATGCCTCTATCTGCTTACGCGACACAAGACGGACGATGTCAATATGAGTTCGGTGTGGGAATGTTCGCGGAACGATATAGCGTCGAATATCTCGGTCTTCGTCGCGGCTGGTGCGGTCTGGTTCACACAGTCCGGCTGGCCTGACATTCTAATCGCTCTCGCTTTGGTGGTGCTTTTTCTGCGTTCCGCATTCCGTGTCTTTTCAGGTGCAAGACGCGAACTGCGGAGTGCATAGATTAAGGCTTTCTACACTCAAAGCGAAACTCCGTGTTTCCTACGGATATTTCGCCTCTGCCAAATTAAAAACTCACCTTGATTCCGGTTTGAACGAGACGCGGACCTGAGGGCAGCAATCCACGCGTACGGTCAATGATGTATATCCGGTCGAGCAAGTTCTTACCCGTAACAAAAAATGTCGTCCTCCATTTCTCTACGCGGTAGTTTGCTGTCGCGTTCCAATACGTCTGGCTTGGTATCGCTCCAAGCTGGCCATTCGAGTTCGGGTTAACCGCGTTCAAATCGTCGCCGAACTGGCGCCCGATGTAAACATTTTCCACAAAAGCGTCGAAACCGCGGGAATGCGAATAGCCGATGCTTGTCGTCATAAGAACACTCGGTGCATACGGAAGGTGATTCTCAGTAATCGAACAACTGGTGGCCGATACCCGCCTGGTGGTCGGGCAGTAAACGTTAAGTGTTGCCGAACTTGTGATGGAACTCAAACGAATCCCGCGAAACTCCGCCGTTGGCAAAAAGGTATATGCGGTTCGTAGATAAACGTTATGGGGGCTGCGAAAAAGAGAGCCGGAGTCGATCTGGCCAGTGAATTCAAACCCCTGCTGTAGTGTGGCTCCGCCGTTTGTAAAGGCCGCCCCGCCAGCGATCGAAGCCGCTACAATCTGATTCTGATAATCGTTGCGGAAGAATGCGGCCGAAAATTCGGTTCCTCTGAGTGGCCGGGTACGCACTCCAACCTCATAGTTCCAACTCAATTCCGAATCAAGTTCGATCACGCCGCCAGTATTTGTTACCACATCCTCTGCCCTCGGCGGCGAAAAGCCCCGATGAACACCGGCAAACAACGTAGTGTTCTTAACACCCGAGTAAGCGATGCCAAAACCCGGAATGATCTCGGTCACGGTAGTTTCACCGGTCGCCCCCGCTCCGTTGTTGGCGAGACGATTTGTTCGGCTAAAAACTACGCGCTCAAAACGTACGCCCGGCGTCAATGCAAGATTCTTCCAAGTAAAGCGATGTTGAATAAATCCGGATTGAGCGAGCGCCTTCCGCTCGTTGTTTTCAGCAATGACTCCATCGCGCGATGTTGGAAGATCGCCGTTTCGCTGGACCCGTTCCTGGTCTTCGCGATGAATCCTAAAGCCGACGACAAGTTCGTTAGCGACTGATCCAAAATCGAAGTTTGTGGTCAGCCGCGTCTCGACGCCTTGAGTAAGATAGTCGCGAATTCGCCCCTCGTTGCCGCAGGTGGTGTTCAAAGCGGCCAGACTGAGGCAATCGGGATCGACATTCAAACGATTTGGACGTTGGTTCGAATTGGATGACTGACGCCACCAGTCGCGCGAAAAGTAGTTAGAGTAAAAGCTAGTCGTAAGATTGATTTTAGAGGTCAGAACTGCCGCGTGCTGCAACGAGAAACCGGACCTGCGGCCATAAAAGAAATCGTTCTTAAATATGTTGCCGCGGGGATCTGCGGCGAATTCCGCCTCGGTCGCACCTGTGTAGGTTAGATTCGAATCCTCACGAAAGAATGTAAATTTTCCGGTCAGGGCGTTGCGAGCATTTAACTGCAAAACCGATTTGTTTGAAAAATCATATAGCTTAAAACTTGTGTTCTCTTTCGATCCGTTACCCTGCTTATGATTGAAATTAAAAATCGTGCCAAGTTTACCGAACGTGCCGCCAAAGCCTGCTCCGCCGTTGAAAAACCTTCTATTTCCGCCTTCTAGTTTGAAATTAAAAGTTGGTTTATCGGGCGGATTGGGTGTCAGATAGTTGACTAGGCCAGCGATCGTTTGTGGGCCATATGCAATCTGACCTGATCCCTTCAGGATCTCGATCGACTCGTATCTCTCTACCGGAGGATGGTAGTAAGACGCATTATCTCCATAGGGCGCATAAGACAATGGAAGGCCGTCTTCAAGCAGCAACACCTTCGTTGAGCGCGTCGGATTGGTGCCGCGAATGCCGATGTTGGGCCGCAAACCGAACCCCTCTTCGTCCCTTACATTCACACCGGATACTTTCCTCAGCACTTCGGAGAAATTGAATGCGCGGCTGTTTTCCAGTGTTTGCCTATCGATCCGTTCGATAGAACCCGGAATTTCCGAAAGGCTTTCCGGGGTTCCGGCGAGATAGCTTGACGTAACGGAAACGTCCACCGCAATGCCCCTGGGTATTATGGTAAAGACGATGGGCTGCGTCGACGGGATTGTCATTTCACTGCGTAATGTCGCAAAACCTATGGCACCGATCGTAACGTCATACTTGCCATCTGACATATTTGTAAGCGAGTACCGGCCTTCGCCGTCTGTTACAACGGCTTTTGCAGCCAACCGGACATCTTGGTGCCGCACTGTCAGCGTTGCTCCCGCAACTACGTCGCCGTTACTGTCAACGATTCTCCCCTCCACGCCGTTACGCATCTGTGAATAGCCGATTATGGCAAAAATGGAAAAGGCTAAACTAAAAGCAACGGATCTCACAGCAATACTTTTCATAAAAACACCAGTTAGACTACAAGCCTCAAAAAAAACATGATAATCTTATTGAAAACGATTTTCAATTTCATATTAATAAAAGTACAAGACGCTGTCGGCACTGTCAAACAACATATTGCAGTGACAAATGAAGGCGACGTTAGCCTCTTTCTGATTGATGTTGTTTTGGGGGTGTGGAAAAGTAGTTTCTACAATGCAGAGCGTCTTTGAAAACCTTCCCCGAAACCGGCGGACGGACCATCAAGTGAAATGCGGGAAATCTCGAAATGGAAAAGATCTTGAACGACGATGCAGCTCTCGGCGGACTCTGCCTGGTTAGCCATTTGCGGGACTTATTTAACTGACCCGCACGTTCGGTAGAAGTTGTACCATTACGTCCAATCGACTATCAACAATTACGACGTGATTTGGGGCGACTCTAGTCCAACTCGTACTATCATCGGTCAATCTCTCGGAAGCAATGATGATTCCGCTT
Source organism: Acidobacteriota bacterium (assembly GCA_019639115.1). Taxonomy (GTDB): domain Bacteria; phylum Acidobacteriota; class Blastocatellia; order Pyrinomonadales; family Pyrinomonadaceae; genus OLB17. The sequence goes on from JAHBSM010000002.1 coordinate 228,613, forward strand.
CGTTCGCTGTCGGATTGAACTATTTCAAACTTCCCTTCGCGGTACATGTATCTTCCGCGATTTGAAAAGTAGAGTGAAATCGGCTCAATTTGCGGATTCGAGACATAACGAACTGTTACAAGATTCTCCCCATCGGTAACCGCAAAGTTATAAATTGAAGGCTTTTTGATTCCAGCTTCATTCGCCCATTCCTCAAGTTGGCGAATGGTTTTCACCAATCCGCTCGCCAAATTCGCTGCTCCTAGTTTTTCCGTGTGTCGACCGAGAAGGTTTAAGAAAACAGCAAAAGCGTGTTCTGAATCCGTGGTGCCTTCAATCGTCTGATAGATCTCGTCAGTCAACGAGTGTCGCAGGCGGCGCTTTATCGAACTAAAGCCCTCAATCGTACCGTTGTGCATCCACATAAATCGCCCTTGACGGAATGGATGACAATTACTTTCGGAGACAACCATTCCAGGCGATGCGGATCGAACGTGAGCGAAAAAACAGGGTGATCGGATATGTTGGGCCAAATTCAACAGGTTCCGGTTGTTCCAGGCCGGAGTTATGCTGGTAAAAACACAAGCCTCGTTGGAAATCGCTGGTGAATACCAACCAACGCCAAACCCGTCGCCATTTAGTGGCTCACTTCGCTCTTTGGACTTATAGCTTTGACGAATGAGTGAGTTAGCCGGATTCGAAATCAGGTCAGCGAGCAAAATTTCGCTTCCCAAATAACCGAGAAATCTACACATCGCTATTTTCTCCTACGTTGGGACCGGCCAATCGGATTTTACGTACTCAAGCGGCCTACGCGTGAATTCTTCCATACACCCTTCCGAACAAAAAAAGTAGTCCCTGCCTTCATAATTCAACGAATAACTGGCGGCTTCTTCGTCAATCTTCATTTTACAAACCAAATCTATAACCATCATGTTCTCCTTAAATGTGCGGCAAAGCAGACCGTACTCTGACAGCTCGTATCCGACGTTAATGATGCGTCGGGTCCTTTTTTAGTATTTCAGCACGGAGCAGGAAACTGCCGTCCGTCACAATCTTGTCGCCGACATTCAGCCCTTCGAGAACGACAAACTTACCGTTGTTTTCTTTGCCGAGACGCACCGGTTTTATATTAAAGACATTTGGTTTGTCGGTGGCGACGAAAACAACCTGTTTGTCGTTCATATTTTGGACGGCAGACGACGGGATCATCGGCATTGTGCGTTCGGCCATCCCACCCGCTCCAAAGGCGACGTTTACGTACATTCCGATCTTCAAGACTTGTCCCGGGTTGTCGAGTTCGACGCGGACTTGTGCGGTGCGCGTTTCTGGGTTGATATTTGGGTCGATATAGGTTACGTGACCGCGAAAGAGTCTGTCAGGATAGGCGCCGGTTGTAACGCTTGCTCCGCTTCCATCACGAACCGATGAAAGGTCCTTTTCAAAAACCTGAGCGATAACCCAAACGCTTCCGAGATTTGTAACACGCATCAATTCCTTGTTTGCCTCGACAACCTCACCCGCGTTGACGTCTCGCTTCGTGATCGTGCCAGATATAGGCGCCATCAATGCGATCTCCGACGTTATTTGCGATGGGGAGCGGAGTGTATTTACTTTTTGCGGTGACAAACCTAGCAACAAAAGCCTTTGCTTCGCGGTCGCAAGGTCGGATTCGGCCGTTTGGCGTTTGACGGCGGCCTGCTCAAATTCGTTTCGGCTGACAGGATTGATCTCGGCGACCTTGACCGCACGATCAAATCGCTTTTTCGTTTCTTCAACGTCGGCCTCGGACGTGCGTAATTTTGTCGTCGCCTGTTCAAATTCCTCGCGGCTGACGGCGCCTATTTCAAGCAGCTTGCGGGTTCGGTCATGTCTCTTACGATTTTCTTCCAACTCCGCCTGAACGGTCTTGAACCTCGCCAACATTTGGTCAACCTCGGTATTGCTCACGGGGCTGATCTTAACGAGTTTTGCTGTCCGGTCGTAGTTTTGCCGTGCGGCCTGAGCGTCGGTTTGCAAGGCCAGATAGCGCGATTGAGACGCTGCAAGTTCATCACTGAAGATAACGGCAAGCGTTTGGCCTTTGCCAACATACTGGCCTAGTTCGCCTCTTACAGAACGCAGTACCCCGCCGAGCAGCGAGATCACCGGCGTTTCTTTGTAGGCATTTGACTGAACGACGCCAGTTGATGCCACGTCTATTGCTTCACTCGATAACGTTTCTCCAACTGTTTCTATCTTTAGGCCGATCTTTTCAACCTGATCGGGCAGAATGGTGACAGTTTGTTCAGCCGTATTTTCTGTCGTTTGTCCGGCGCTGTTGTCGTCGAATGTGACCGTCCGTGGGGCCGGGACGGCATTTCCACCCTCACGCGAACGCAAATACCAAAAAAGCAGGGCTCCCGCTATAACAACGCCGATGACTGATAATGCGATATACAGCGGCTTTCGATTCGGTGTTGGCTTCGAATTTTCGCCCGTTCCTATTTCTTCGACGAACTCTTCGTTATTTTCTTCGCTCATTTCCTTTTTAACTCCGGTGCATTGGTCGCCCGCATGATCTCAATGTTTGCTATGTATGTTTCGAGTTCGGCTTCGATCAATTCGTTCTCGACATCGAGAAAACGCCGTTGCTCGGCAATGTAGTCAAGCAAACTTCTCGAACCAAGTTCGTAGGTTTGCCAAATTACCTGCAAATTAGAATTTGCCTGGTCGCGGACGCCGTTTTGAAATATGGAGAGCGAACGGGCCGCACGGTTATATCGAGCCAAGGCTACGGCAACTTCGCGCCGGATAGTAAGCTCGCCAAACTCAATCCGCCTTTGAGCGGCTTCTCGATCGAATTTTGCGGCTTCGACCGCGCCTTGATTTCGGTTGAGTAGCGGAAGATCAATCTCAACCCCAAAGGTGAAAAAGTGAAATACATCCTGAATGGGACGCAAAAGGCCGCGATCATCAAAACCGCTGAGCATAAAGCCCGTGTTCATGCGCTGGTAACCCGCCTTGACGCTTGCATCGATCCGCCCTTCAGACTTTGCCTTCTCGATTTGTGCGACAGCCAGTTGGTCCATTGTCCTTGCACCTTTCAGATCGGGACGCTCACGCAAAGCGTAATCGGTTGATCCGGAGACTGAAGGCGGCGTTGCGATTAGGTCGTTGAAATCGCCGCGAAGACGCAGCGGTTCTTCCGGCTTTATACTGATCAAATTACGAAGTTCGAACATTGCCGTCTCCACCCTTCCCTCGGAAGTCTCACGGATCGATTGCAAACGGTTGACCTCCACGAGAAAAATGTTTTGTTCGAGCGGTGCGATCTTTCCTTCGGCAACCCTGGCTTTGACTAGCTCGTAACCTTGCTTTGCTGCTACTAGCGTTTTTTCGGTAACATCAAGCTTCTTGATCGCGGCCAACGCCTCACCAAATTTGATGCGAACGTCAACGGCGAGCAGACGTTCCTGATTCTCAAGCGCCAACTCGCGAATTTCTAACTCTCGTTTTGCGACGGCAACTCGGGCTGCTCGACGTCCGCCAAGCTCAAGCGGCAACATGGCCTCGGCCATTTGATTATTATCAGCGCCGCCGATCTGGTTTGCTCCGCTGGCGGTCAGCTTTGGATTCGCTCGCAAACCCGCTTGTTTGACCAATGCCCTCGCTGCGTCGATCTCCTTGCGCAATGCTTGCATTTCGCCATTGTTTTCGAGCGCTAAAGCAACGGCGACGTCAGCCGTCATGCCACCTTGCGGATTTAAATACGGGAGCGAAACCGACTGGCCGCTCTGGACTGTCTGAGCCGTCGCCGCCAGCGCAAATAGAAACCCGAACGTGAATAATTTAACAACGGATCTGAGAGCAAGCGTTCTAGCTTGCCACGAGCTCGAACGCGTGAAAACCTTGTTGCCGTCTCGCGATGGCACTCCAAGCGGGACGCTTGCGCTCCAATCGGTCATCGGGAGACTGCCTGTAATCTTACAAATTTTCATTCCGTTTCAACTCGCGTTCTCTAAGCCAATAAAAAATGACCGGCGTTACGATCAGCACATGCAGGAGGCTCGAAACCATGCCGCCAAAAACCGGAGTCGCAAGTGGCCTCATTACTTCTGACCCCGCGCCGGAGCTCCACATGATCGGCAAGAGCCCGACAACAATTGTCATAACTGTCATTACTTTGGGACGAAGTCGAAGAAGAGCGCCTTCGGTGACTGCTTCGAGCAAAGATTCCCTATCAAGCTGGCCGAGTTCGTCCGCTTTACGCTTAACTGCCTCTTCTAAATAAACGACCATTACTATCGTCGTCTGCACAGCCGCTCCAAAAAGGGCAATAAAACCGACCCATACCGCGACCGAAAAGTTGTACTGCAACATCCAAAGCAGGTAGAAGCCTCCCGTCAAGGCGAACGGCACCGCAAGTAGAATATGCGCCGCTTCGAGAAAGGAGTGATAAGTAATATAGAGGGTGGCAAAAATGATAAGCAGGACGATTGGGACCACGATCAACAGCCGCTGGCGGGCCCGTTCCTGGTTTTCGTATTGGCCGCTCCATGTGATGTAGTAACCCGCGGGCATCTCAACTTTGTCGCGAATAGCATCCTTAGCTTCCTCCACGAAACTCCCGATATCGCGGCCGCGAATGTTGAGCAGAACCGTCCCGCGAAGCAGGCCGTTCTCGCTCTGGATCATCGATGGCCCTTCGAGGTTGCGAATATCGGCAAGCTGCGAAAGTGGGATTGCCCCTCCACTCGGAGAGGTTATCGGAATCTGGCCGATCGCAACCGGTGACGAGCGAAACTCGGGTGAATAGCGTACACGGATGGGAAACCTTCGTCGCCCTTCGATCGTCACGGTCAGATTTGTTTCGCCGATTCCTTTTTCGATCACATCCTGAATAGTCGCGACATCAATGCCGTACCGGGCAGCCGCCGTGCGGTCAATGTCAATATCGATATAAGGAGCTCCGCCGATCCGCTCGGGATAAACGTCAGCCGCTCCGGGCACATCCTTTACCACCGCCGCAATTTGCCTCGCTGTTTCTTCCAAGGTATCGAGGTCGTTGCCGAAGATCTTGATGCCTACCTGTGAGCGGATACCGGTGGCAAGCATTTCAATGCGATTGATGATCGGCTGCGTCCAGATGTTTGTTACGCCCGGCATGCGGGTCGCTTCGTCCATTTCCGCAACCAGTTTCTCTCGCGTCATCCCATCACGCCACTGAGCTTCGGGCTTCAAATGAACGATGGTTTCGTTCATGTTAATGGGTGAGGGATCTGTCGAAGTTTCGGCGCGTCCGGCCTTCCCAACCGCCCATTCAACTTCGGGAAAAGTTTTCAATATCTCGTCTTGTTTGCTAAGAATCCGGGTTGCCTCGTCAAGTGAAATTGCGGGATCTGTCACCGGCATGTACAGCAGGTCGCCTTCATTCAACGGCGGCATGAACTCGCTGCCGATTTGAGTCGCAACAATCATTGCACCCGAGAAAAACGCCAGAGCGAGCAAAACCGTGGCGAGTCGATTCCGCAGTGCGACTATTAGCAGTGGCTTGTACACGCGGCGCAAAAAGCGCATGATCGGATTCCACTCTTCGGGCCGCAGTTTCCCGCCGAGCAGATAGCCGCAAAGAACCGGGATCAGTGTGACAGCGATTATAGCCGCCGCGATCATCGCGAAGGTTTTAGTGAACGCTAGCGGGTGAAAAAGTTTTCCTTCTTGTCCTGTTAATGCAAAGACAGGGATAAAGGCGATAACAATGATCGCTATCGATGCGACAATCGGGCGCCCGACCATTTTGGTCGCGTCGAGCACTACCTCCCAAACACGCTTTCTGTCGGAAAAGCTCACTCCCTCCTTCTCGATCGCTCGATAAGCATTCTCTGTCACGACAATTCCAGCATCCACGAGGTCTGACACCGCGATCGCGATACCGGCTAGCGACATGATGTTTGACGTGATCCCAAAGATATACATCAAGAGGAACGCGGCAAGTGCGGCGAGCAACAGAGGTATCGTAACTATCAGCGTCGAACGAAAATGAGCGAGGAACAGCAGATTTACGATTGTTACGAGGATGAACTCTTCGGTCAACGCCCATGTGAGCGTATTTGCAGTGCGGTTGATCAGATCGGTACGGTCATAAAATGGAACCAGCCGAACGCCCGGAGGGAGACCGGGTTTGATCTCCTCGATCTTTTTCTTGACGTTCTCGATTGCCTCCAGGGCGCTGATGCCGTAACGCATTATGACAACGCCCCCGACAGCTTCCTTACCGTTTTTATCGAGCGAGCCTGTCCGAAAGGCGTTGCCGAGTTTGACTTCGCCGAGGTTTCGGACGTAGATCGGAGTGCCGTTCTGAGAGCCGACGACGATATTCTCGACATCCGCGACCGATTCAACAAGCCCGATACCGCGGACAACGGCCCATTCGCCGCCCTGCTCAACGACGTTACCACCGATATTGTTATTCGACCGTTCGACCGCCTCGACTACAGTGGATAAAGGAATGCTATAAGCTCGCAGCTTGTTAGGATCGATGTCCACCTGATACTGCTGAACAAAGCCGCCGACTGTTGCGACCTCGGCGATCCCCGGCGTTGAATTAAGCTGATAACGCACGAACCAGTCCTGCAGCGTGCGCAGATCCCGGAGGCTCATCTCGTCCGATTCGAGCGTGTACCAATATACCTGGCCAAGACCGGTCGCGTCCGGGCCGAGCGTTGGCACAACACCCTGAGGCAATTGTTTCGTGACGAGATTTAGGCGCTCGAGCACTCGTGTCCGGGCCCAGTAAAGATCGACATTATCCTCAAAGATAATATTGACCATCGAGAAGCTGAAGGCTGAACTCGCCCTAACGGTGCGAACGCCGGGTAGCCCCTGAAGGCTCGTTACAAGCGGATAGGTAACCTGGTCCTCTACCTCTCGCGGCGAACGTCCGGCCCAATCGGTAAAAACTATGACCTGGTTATCCGAGAGGTCAGGGATGGCATCGATCGGGGTCTTTACAAGGGCGTAATAGCCCGCGATCGCCAGTGCAATATAAATCGCAATTACGATGACGCGGTTCTTGAGCGACCAGTCGATAAGCCAATTAATCATATTAACAACACCCTTGTTTTAATATTTTCTGCGGACATTTAACCGCGCCATAAGAATAAAAAAACAAAAATCATCCTACTTCGTCCACCTATTGAGCGGTGACAGGTATCGATGTTTTTCCTTTTCCAGCCGGCCCCTCGTATGCAATTTGCATCTCCCATCCGCCGGTCATCTCGATCTTGACTTTGGCTCGGTAAACGCCGGGAGTGCGGGTGGTGGTCAAAGCCGCTGCGTTATTCATCGCCCCCATCGAACCCATCGCGGGCATATAGAAATTGAGCGAAGCCGCTCCCACATCAACCGCTTTGCCCGAAGCATCCGTAAAAGCAAGCATTAGTTCCTGCTCGCCATTTTTGACTTTGCCCGTATCGCTTGACACCGAAACCGTCAAATTGTTAATCGAACCGCTTTTGATAACTTTTCCTTGTACCGGGTTCTCGGCTGTAGGCTGCGAGCCGGAACTGCATGCCGTGAATATTGAGATCACTCCGATTAAGGTCAATAAACTGGTGAATATAACTGTCTTTCTCATTTTTTAGTCTCCTATATTGAAAATGTCTTTAGAGTTCCGACGCCTACAAAGTAGTTCGCAGAAACACGTTGTAACAGTCGCAAAGGCGCATTACACCCCAAAAAAGGGCGCACTTCACCATCGAACTATATTAGGAACGAATTATGTTGAAGGTATTTGGGCTGGAAAGTGGGCGTCAACGTTGTGCGCAAATACTGAGGCGACACAGACGGTGCGGCTTTTGGATTTGGGAACAAAGCTGCGATCTGATCGGCGATGGATTTGTAGATCGTTATGTTGGAAGGAGTGAAGTTAAACGAGCCACCGAGCGAGATGGGCGCCGTATTCGAGCAGTTTGTCGCGCAACAAAGGCGAGCAGCTTCAGCTGAGGGTGACGTGTCCTTGCTTTTTGCCTTATCGCAACATTTCATCATCTTACCGCTTGGCGAGTGAAGCGGTGTCCCCGCCACTACGCCACCGGCGATTGCAAAAAGCACGAAAAGAATTAGGACCCGAGTGAACATTGATCACAGTATACTCCGACTTTTTCCAATAAAACAGTGATTCACGTCACAAATTTCAAAATAAACAAAGTCGGTTTCACTCATCGTTTAACTGCAACAACCGGTGTGCGGTGCAAAACGCGAATTTTCCCGCGCTTTGTTATGTTTTTTTCCTTGCCATAGCGTAAAAGTCAGTAGGGCTCGCCCATATACAACGGGGCTCTCAGGATATTAGGCGTGGCACAAGTATTGACTCCAGATACTTTAAAGACTTGTTTTCATGCAAGTTTTCATTTGAAAAAAATAGTGTGGATGCACACCTCGAGTATTTTAGGGGTAGTTTCATCTGCTAATGAGAGGTGAATTCCATGAATGAGATATTGTTCCTAAGATTTGTCATTTTCATCGCCTTGGGCACCTTGTTTACGATTCCGGGTCTTGCCCAAAAGGAAAAGCTGATCGGTGTCGACAAAGACGGGGAATTTCACGTTTCTTCGCCAATTAGAGTTGGCGATCGGATAGTCGAAAAAGGGATGTATCAGATCTATAGGGTCGATATAAATACGACGCCTTTTATTGTAATTCGTAAGGTTGCGATGACCTACTTTGGAAAAACAATGGGAAGTATGAAGCGAGGTGACGAGGTGGTGAGATTGAAATGCACCATTCAGCGAGTCAATGAACAAAACAAAAAGTCACAGATTCTGTTAAACCAAAACATTGCGAACGACCGAATAGCCGTTCAAGTCTGGTTTCGCCACGAAAGTTCCAAATGTATCTTGCCTGGTAACGTGTTCTGATTGTCAGTCTCTAGGGATGCGGAATTGATCTCCCGTCACGAACTCGGCGCCGGGTCGAGAGGTATTGCCAACGTAAAGGTAGTCAGATGAGTAGTACATTTTGCCGTTAAATGCCCTCCGTGCTGGGTCACGATCTTATGAGCAATGGAAAGGCCGAGCCCAACTCCTTTCTCCTTGGTAGTGTAGAACGGGTCGAATATCTTCGAGAGATTCTTCGGGTCAACACCGGAACCCGAATCTGTGACTTCAATTATCAATTCACTGATTTGCTGGAAAGTTTTGAACGAAAGGGTCTTCTCGGCACCGGTTGACTGGGACATGGCCTGTAGACCGTTAATCGCTAAATTTAGTACCACTTGCTTTATTTGCTCCGCATCGACGGAAATCAGTGGAAGGTTCTTCTGGAGATCGCTAATGACGGTAACAGACTGGTTCGCAGCCTGATTCGCAATCAATCCCGTAATTGAATCTACAATCTCATTGAGATCAGTTGGCGTCTTGGACGGTTTGGCAGGGCGAGCGAATCGAAGAAACTCGCCGACCAGCTGGTCCAACCTATCTATTTCACCTTTTGCAAGACCAACGAACTCACGCCGAGGACTGTCCACCATTAGCTCGTCCTCTAGTATCTCGATAGCTCCCTTTATCGACGCAAGGGGGTTTCGGACCTCGTGAACGATGCCAGCCGAAAGTTCGCCTAGCGACGCCAATTTTTCAGCCTGTAGTAGTTGTTGAAACGTTGTTTGCAGCTCGTCGTAAGCTATTCTCTTTTCCTCCGCATTTCTTTCGGCTCGTTCCCTGGACTTACGGAGCCGGTCGCCGAGTGCTCCCATTATTCCACCAACGAGATTAAAGATCACAATTTCGGCATATTGGTTTATTGAATAATCGAAGTGTCCCTGCTGCCAGTGAATATAGATGTGAGGCGAGTAAATGACGGTTGTGAATATTGACGCGGCCAAGCCACCTCTTAGCCCAAATATCAATGCTGCGGCTATTATCGGAATGTAGTAAAGCCGCTGATATATCTCGTGCCAAACGATCTGATCAGTCGGTGTGAGAAAGTGCAGGATCGTTATAAGGATGATCACAGCCGCAATAACGACCCATATATACAGTCGGTTTCGCGAAGAGGCGAGGTTGAAGTTCTGCGTATCCATCTATTCGTCCGAGATGCTGGAACCCGACTCCTCTAAACCGTACTTTTGTATGCGATAGATAAGCGCGCTTCGAGTAATCCCTAAATATTTTGAAGTTTGTGACTGATTGCCGTCATGCCGGAGAAGTGAGGTACGTATGATCTCCCGTTCTAAGGCTTCTAAACTTATTGGCTCAAAAGGCAGGTCAAACCACAATTCACTCTTCGTCGAAGACGGGTATTTTACGGTTTCTGGGACGTCGGTGAGAGTTAAAGTATCGCCGTCCGAAAGGACCACCATTCTTTCTACGAGATTCTCTAGTTCGCGAACATTCCCCATCCACGGATAATCGAAGAATACCTTGAACACGTCGCGCTCTATCTTTGGCGGCCTCATCCCATGTTTCGAAGCAGATCGGGTAACAAAATGTTCAGTCAAAACCGGTAGATCCTCTCGGCGTTCACGCAGCGGTGGAATAGTGATCGGAACTACCGCTAGTCGGTAATAAAGATCCTCGCGGAAGGCGTTCTCTTTTATAAGTTCCGGTAGGTTTTCGTTGGTCGCAGCAATTATTCGAACATCTATTTTACGCGGGTTGTTCTCGCCCAGGCGTGTTACTTCCTGCTCCTGTAAAACCCTCAAAAGCCTTGTTTGCGATTGTAGAGGCATGGTGCTTATCTCATCAAGGAATAAGGTTCCGCCGTTAGCTTCCTCAAATTTACCCCTCGATTCTCCAACAGCACCAGTGAACGCTCCCTTCTTATATCCAAATAGCTCTGCCTCGATTAGCGTTTCTGGTAAAGCCGCACAGTTGATGGCAACAAAAGGGTTATTATTGCGTGTGCCGGAAAAGTGTATTCCTTTCGCGATCAATTCCTTCCCTGTTCCGGTCTCGCCTTCAATCAAAACTGTTACATTTGTTTTTGATACTCTCTCAACCAGGTCAAAAACTTGCAACATCTTTTCAGATGTACCGACAACATTCTCGATCCGAAATTCCTCATGAATCTGACGTCTCAGCCTGCGATTCTCCGCCAAGGCCGTGCCGTACTTTAATGCTTTCTCTACTGTAAGCAGAATCTCCTGTCGGTTGAAGGGCTTGGTAATAAAATCAAAGGCCCCACCACGCATTGCTTCGACCGCTGTATCGACATCTCCAAACGCCGTAATAACAATGATCGGTACCTCGCTGTTGATCGCCGTTGCCTGCTGAACCAGTTGTGATCCAGATATTTTCGGCATTCGCCAATCGGTGATCACGCAATTAACTTCCTCGGTCGAGAACAACTTCAGTGCATTACGTCCATCGCTCTCACTCATGACGACGTAACCAGCCTCGCTAAGTTGGAATTCGAGAACCCGACGCAATGAGTCATCGTCGTCAATTAGTAGAATTTTGGCCGCAGACTTTGTCATGCCGATCTTATCTTATCGCAAACACCCAGACAGTGCCCCGTCAAACATGTAACGCTCCTAACACTAGGAACGCTGCAATTTTGTGGGTGTTGTTTCGGAATCAACTCGTCTAGCAGCGATTTTGTCATCCCTTTCCACAACCGCAATCGTCGCCGCAGCCGGATTTTGGCGAAAAGGCACGGCGTTTCGGAACCACGGTTTTCGCGGCGAAGATAATCGCTCCAAGAATGATTACGATCACTATGAAATATTGAAGATCCATAGAACGTCTTTAAACCGCAAGGTTACTTGATCTCAAAAGTCAGCGTCGTCCATTTTGATTCGTAATTTAGTTTCGGGTCGTCGAGTTTCGCCATGTTGATGAATTTGACATACCACTTACCGGATCCGTCAAGCTTCAACTTTACGAAGCCATTCGCGTCGCTTCTGAGTTCGGGCGTAGGCTTTAACTTGCCGTTTTCCTCGCGTCCGGCGAAATTTTAACCGATTCATAGCGGTTTGCCGTCTTTGTTAGACATAAGGATATCGATCGTGTCGCCTTTTTTAAGACCGTAAGGATTCTGCTTTGGAACGAGCTCAACGGGGTAGCCCAGTACGGTTTTGTAGTCGTCCGACTGCCTGTTGCCTACCTGCATAATCGCCTTAACATGTTTTGCATAACGCTCCACTGCGTCCTTTTCTAGTTCGCCGGTCTTGCGGCGTTCTTCGAGCGTGTCGGGCAAGCCGTCTTCGCGGAGATACTCGTTAAAATCTGCTGCCTTTAATGCGATTTCTCGCGGTTTGGTCGACAGTCCAACGACATAGGTTCCCGCCGCCCCGGTTGTCAGGTTTAGAAAGGCGGTCGTTTCGTCCTTAGTAAGATCGGCCTCCACTGGATGTACGCGATTCCCACCCGAAACGACACTCACATCATTTAGCCGCGCATAGCTAACCGCTCCCTCGCTCGCCAGAAACGTTCCGTTCATCACCTTCACGGAAAATTTCGAGTTAGGCTTCAGAAAATAGCTATCCGTCTTAAGAAACAAATCGTGCGCGAAAATCGACGCAACCAACGACAGCGTTAAAATTATTATTAAGATTGTTTGTTTTTTCATTTCGATCTCCTCATTACTTGATTTCAAATGTTAGCGTCGCCCATTTTGATTCGTAATTCACCTTGGGGTCGTCGATCTTTACCATATTGATAAATTTGGCGTACCATCTGCCAGCGCCTGTCAGTTTGATTCTGAACAGGCCGTCCTTGTCGGTACGGGCACTGGATTCGCCGAGCATTTTGCCTGAAGACTCGTAGCCGGTCGTTACTATCTGGCCCGCAAGGGGCTTCCCATCCTTGAGACAGAGTATGTCAAGCGTGGCTCCCTTTTTTAGTTTGTAGGGATTTTGCTGAGGGATCATCTCGACGGCGTATCCGAGGTTGGTTTTGTAGCTGTCGGTTGGTTTATCGCCCGCCTGAAAGATCGTTTTGACATATTTCGAATAACGGTAACGAGCGTCCTTATCGAGTTCGCCGTCGCGCTTTCGGTTTTCCAGAATGTCCGGGATGCCTTCGGCGGGCAGGTATTCGTTGAATTCTTTTGCCGCGAGTGCGTTCTCGCGCCACGAGGTGGAAAGGCCGACGACGTGGGTTCCGGCCTCGGTCGGCGTAACATTGAGAAATGCGGTGGTTTCATTTTTTGTAAAATTCGCCTCGGCAGGATTCGAACGCGTGCCCGAAGGCGAAACAACACTCACATCCGTCAAACGCGCGAACGCCACCGCTCCCTCGCTTTCCTGAAAGGTGCCGTTCATTACGCTGATAGAGATCTTCTCGTTAACCTTTACAAAAAAGCTCGCTGGCTTTAAGAAAAGGTCGTGTGCAAAGACCGACAGGGTCGTCAAAACCACCGTCATTGCGAAAAAAATGATCTTTGTTTTCATATGTCCTCCAGTTTTATCTTAGGCATTTGTGCAATCTTATGGTTCCGAACACGCTGTTGAAATGAACCGTTTCCTCGACGAATGAAAACCCGGCATCCGTTATCAGTCTCGGCAGTAAGCCATTGAAATTATCGGCAGTCGTTTCAAAACCGTCCAGAAATTGAATCAGATATGACGCCCCGCGGATTAAACGACTAGTGGGCAGCCCCCAGTCTGCGACATGAAACTCGCCATCGGGCTTAAGAACGCGGTTTACTTCGCGCAGCGTTTCCAACTTGCTTTCCCGAGATAGGTGATGAAAGAAAAGGCTGGAAACAATCCGGTCGAAGGATTCGTCTTCGTAAGGCAGATCAAACGACATTCCCTCGTCGAAGGTAATGTCAACGCCGGCCTTGCGTGCCTTCTTTCTTGCTATTTGTAAGATCTTCGCATCACCGTCAATCCCGACAATCACAGCGTTCGGCTGTTTCTGTTTCAACAAGATAGATAGCGTCGCTGTGCCACAGCCTAGATCAAGAGTGCGATGACCAGCGGCGATCCCCGCTTGATCAGCCAACGCATTCTTGAAAGCGTTTTCGCGAGTCGTAAGAGCCACTACCGGATCGTAAAAGCCCGTTAGCCAATCGTAGCTCAGAGCCGGTATGTACTTTTCGTTGTTCATTCCTCTCACAATTTCAAATTTCGTAACCGCAGTGCATTGCCGATTACCGAAACAGAACTAAAAGTCATTGCTGCACTCGCGATCATCGGACTTAGCAACAAGCCGAAAACGGGATACAGAACTCCCGCAGCGATTGGGACGCCGACGAGATTGTAGATGAATGCAAAGAACAAGTTCTGACGGATGTTCTTCATTGTCGCTTCGCTCAGCTTTTTCGCGCGAAGGATACCTCGAAGGTCGCCTTTGAGAAGTGTTATGTCGGCAGATTCCATCGCAACGTCGGTTCCTGTTCCCATTGCGATCCCGACCTGTGCTTGGGCAAGCGCCGGGGCGTCGTTCACTCCGTCGCCGGCCATTGCAACGATTTTCCCGCTGGCTTGCAGCTCTTTGATCTTTTCCGCCTTTTGCTCGGGCAACACGTCGGCGAAAACCTTGTCGATGCCCAGCTTTTTGGCTACTGCGTCGGCCGTAATTGCATTATCGCCGGTCATCATGACGACTTCGATGTTTTGTCGATGCAGTTCGTCGATTGCTTCTTTCGCAGACTCCTTTATCGTGTCGGCGACGCCGACTAACCCAGCCGCCTTGCCGTCAACGGCGACGAACATAACGGTCTGCCCTTCGGCTCGAAGTCCGTCCGCTTTTCCATCTGGCGGAAAATCAATGTTGTTGTCCGTCATCAGCTTTCCATTGCCGAGTAACACTTTTTTCCCGTCAATCGATCCCGTTATCCCTTTCCCTGTGATCGATTCAAAATCTTCCACCTTTGCCAATTCAATGCTTTTCTCTTCGGCTCCTCTGATGATCGCTTCGGCAAGCGGATGCTCGCTCGATTTTTCAAGGCTGGCGGCGAGTTTTAAAACTTCATTGTCTGAAATCTGAGATTCGAAATTTGAAATTATGCTCTGGAGCCGCGGCTTTCCCTCGGTCAAAGTGCCCGTCTTATCAACGACAATCGAATTCACCTTTTCCAGAATCTCCAAGGCCTCCGCTTTCTTAACTAATACGCCGTGCCGAGCACCGTGTCCCGTGCCGACCATGATCGACATCGGCGTCGCCAGGCCCAAAGCACACGGGCAGGCAATGATCAGCACTGAAACGGCTGCGACCATGGCGTAAGCAAAACTACCGAAGATCAGCCACACGGCGAACGCGACAATCGCAACGACAATCACCGCCGGGACAAAATAGGCCGAAACTACATCGACCAGACGCTGGATCGGAGCTCTCGAACGCTGGGCCTCGCCAACCATCCGAACGATCTGCGCGAGCAGCGTGTCGCTACCGACCTTTTCCGCTTTCATTACAAACCCGCGTCGGCCATTAATCGTTCCGCCGATCACTTTGTCGCCCACCGTCTTTTCGACCGGGATCGATTCGCCCGTCACCATCGACTCATCGACCGAAGTATCGCCTTCCAGGATCGCTCCATCGGTCGGGATTTTTTCGTTCGCCTTAACCCTCAATCTCGCGCCCATCTGTACATCCTTGAGTGCAATCTCGGCCTCGGTGCCGTCGTCGAAAACAACGATCGCGGTTTCCGGCGCGAGGCCGAGCAGCGCCTTGATCGCGCTTGAGGTTTGGCTTCTGGCTCGAAGCTCAAGAACTTGTCCGAGAAGAACAAGCGTCGTGATCACTGCCGCTGCTTCAAAATATGCAGCGATTAGACCCGTATGCACATTACGCATCGACGCCGGGAACAGATCAGGAAAGAACAGTGCAAATAGACTAAAGAGATAGGCCGCTCCTGTTCCGATCGCGATCAGCGTGAACATATTCGGGCTGACATTTTTGACCGAAGCCCATCCACGCTGGAAGAAAGGAAATCCGCCCCACAGGACGACAGGCGTCGCAAGAACGAACTGTATCCAAATAGAAAGGTTGGGCGAAATTAAGTCGTGAAAGTTCGGCAGCATTTCCGCCATCGCCAGAGCAAAAACCGGAAGGGTCAATACGGCGGAAATCCAGAAACGCCGGTTCATATCGATGTACTCCGGGTCAGGAGCATCGTCTAGCGTCATCACCTTGGGCTCAAGCGCCATCCCGCATTTTGGACAGCTTCCCGGACCTATTTGCACCACTTCCGGATGCATCGGGCAGGTGTACTCGACGCCCTTGCTTTGTGCGTCTAGTGCTTCCTCGGTTTTCTCCTTAAGGAAGCTTGCCGGATTTTGTTTGAACTTATTCAAGCAGCCAGTCGAGCAGAAGTAATAAGTCTGGCCCTCAAAATCATATTCTCCCGCCGAAGTCTCGGGCTCGACCGTCATTCCACACACCGGATCGACAAATTCTCCTTCGTGCGTAGCGTTCATCTCTCCATGCGAAACGGTTTCTTTTTGTTCCGGTCCGATCCCGTTTTGTTCCCGTCCGATCGCGACAAAACCACTCACGGGAACGTCCTGCGTCTTAGCGATAAATTTCTGCAAGCAGCCCTTAGAGCAAAAATAGTTAGTCTTTCCCTCATGATTAAAAGTTCCTGCGGCCGTCTCCGGATCGACGGTCATTCCGCAAATCGGATCAGTGAATTCGTCTGTTTTTGCAACCTGTTTTCCAGTTTCTGTCATGAACCCTCCTTGCGGTTTTCAAATTTCCCTAGTTACCGCCGCAACAGCTCGCCGAGTTAATGTCGTTCGGAGCCATGAATTTCTGCAGACAGGCTGTCGAGCAGAAATAATAAGTTTCTCCATCCTGGTTAAGGCTACCGGCAGCATTTGCCGATTGGACGTGCATTCCGCAAATTGGGTCAATGAAAGTTTCAGCCGTGGTTGTTTCGTTTTCCGTCATATTTTTTATCACTCCTGTCATTAAAAGTACCGACAAGAACAATTTTACAACCTGTCAGCAGGGGTCAGGTCAAGCCCTAACTTGCTGTCTCGCTTACCGACTCGATCAAATGGCAAACCGAGTCGCCCGTTGGCATTGAATTCCTCATTTTTGACCAGTCCTGAAGGGCTTTCTCCATTTTCCGTTGGAGTTTCTGCATCTCTTTGATCTTTCGTTGATTCTCCGCAATGCGGCGGACGATAATTTCCCGGACCATCGGACACGGCGTATTCCCCTCTTTCGCCTCTTTTAAAATATCCGCGATCTCGGCGAGCGAAAATCCCAGATTGCCGGCCGCTTTTATAAAGCGTACACGCACGGCGTCTGAAGGCTGATAAACCTTGTAGTTGTTTTGCGTATTACGGGCCGGCTTTAGCAACCCGATGCGCGTATAGTGCCTGACCGTGTAAAGCGATACATCCGATTGCTTGGCCAGAACTGTTGCAGTCATCATTACCGTGATCGATTCCTCATCTATTCGGAAAAAATGGCGTCGGGCACAATAGGCACGACCCGACGCCTTCTTGCTCATCGACCGTATAAACTTCTGGACTCCCTTCTAACATGTCCTTATACAGGGTCGAGCAAAACTAAACTACGCTTTAGGAGTCGGAGATGCAGCAGGAGCCGGGGCTCGGCGAGGTGCGCTTGAATGCCAGTGAACGATCCGCCATTTGTCTTCGCGTTTTTCTAAGACTGCCGTACCAAGGCCGCCGCTTTCTACTTTTCTCGTTCCCATCTCAGCGGCGAGACTGTATTTGAATGTCACCCACGCCGTCTTGCCATCGACCTTTACCTTCATATCGGAAAACGAGTACTTCGTATTTTTGAATTCCTTAAGTTCTGGAGCGAGATGCGTATTGCGGTAGTCATTCCAACCGTAGTTGGCGTGCCCGCTTTCGAAGACCGTGACATCTTCGCTGTTCGCCCAGATCCTATCGAGGGCCGCAAGATCGCCTTGTTCGACTGCCAGAGCTTCGCGTGTCATCACGTCCGTCACGGCCTTTACTTCGTCGGTTTGTGCGTAGACTGGGAAGCTAGACTTTAATCCAAGTGCGCAGGCGCCAAGCAACAACCCACCAACCAAAAGCTTGGGCAAATTTAATGTATTCATAGTTTTTCTCCGTTATCTGATTAAGGGTCTGAAACAATGTTCAGAAACACGATTAGCCTTCCGTAACCGGAACTGGATTCTTAGGTGGAAAGCCCGTTGCGTTATCAGCCGGATCTTGCTCCCAGTCACCTGGACTGGACACCCCTCGTTCGCGTTCCGCGATAACTCGCTCCGCACTTGGCCGTCCGAATTTATAAAAGATTGCCGGGGTAACAATTTGGTCGAGCAGAGTCGAGGTCAGGATGCCGCCTAAAACGACAACTGCGAGTGGATGCAGGATCTCTTTTCCCGGGGCGTCGGCGGCAAGGATGAAGGGTATGAGCGAAAGCCCCGCGGTTAGAGCGGTCATAAGGACGGGAACGAGCCTTTCCAATGAACCGCGGACTATCATGTGTTCGGTAAAATCCTCGCCCTCCTCTTTCATCAAGTGCAGGTAATGCGAGATCATCATGATCCCGTTCCGCGATGTGATCCCAACCAGCGATACGAATCCGACCATTGTCGCGATCGAAAACACGCCGCCCGAGAGATGCAAGGCCCAGACGGCTCCTATCAACGCTAGGGGGATGTTTATCATTACCTGAAGCGCTACCCGCCAGTCGCCAAAGGCTTTTATCAGAAGAAAAAAGATCGCAACAAGCGAGAAGATCGAAAGTAGCGATAAAGTTCTGTTAGCCTCCTGCGATGCCTGAAACTGCCCTCCATATTCGAGGAAGTAGCCGGTCGGCAGTTGAACTTGTGTTGCGACACGGCTTTGAATGTCACTCACGACGGAGCCAAGATCACGTCCCGCGACGTTCGCTCCAATTACAATTCGGCGTTTTGTGTCCTCACGTAAGATCTGGTTCGGTCCCGGAAAATTCTCAACGGCAGCCACCGCCGAAATAGGAATTTGGGTTCCCTGCGGTGTGTCAATGGTGACATTCTGGAGCGCATCCAGACTGTTGCGAGACGCCTCATCAAAACGAACCACCACGTCATAACGTCGAGCTCCATCAATGGCTTGCGAGACGGTTCGCCCATTCAAAGCTGTTTCCAATGTCTGCGTAACCTCGCCCGGCCGCAGTCCATATTGCGCCGCCTTGACGCGGTCAACATTAAATCGCACCTGCGGGATCAGCACCTGCCGCTCAACCGAAACGTCCGTTGCCCCTTCGACGGTTTGGATCGTATTGCGAATCTCCTCAGCCTTTGAACGCAGTGTAGCCAGATCGTCGCCGAACAACTTGACCGCGATCTGGGCTCTAACACCGGACTGCAAATGATCCAACCGATGAGAGATCGGCTGTCCTACATTAGTGGTAACTCCGGGAACGACCGCGAGTTTGTCTCGGATCGCCGAAAGGATCTCCTCACGCGAACGATCCGATTTCTTTAAATCAACATCGATCTCGGTGTAGTGAACACCTTCGGCATGTTCGTCGAGCTCGGCCCTTCCCGTCCTACGTCCGGTCGATATAACTTCGGGCACCTCTAAGAGTAGTTTCTCGGAAATTTGGCCGATGCGATTGGATTCAGTCAGAGAAGTACCGGGCTGGGCCTGAACATTGACGGTAAGCGTTCCTTCGTTGAACTCCGGCAAGAATGATGTACCAACAAACGGGAGCGTGGCCATCGTCAAGATGAACACCAGCGCTACCCCGGAGACGACTTTGTAAGGATGACGGAGCGTCCAATGTAGAAGCCGCGTGTCGTATTTCTTTAACCAGCGAACTATGAAGCTGTCCTGGTGTTCCTCAGCCGACGAAGACCGAAACCACCGCCCTATCCTCGCGAAAATAGAGGTACGATTCTCATCTTCGTGATCGATCTCAACCGGATCGTTGACCGGCTTTCTCTCCTTTCGCCTAAATGTTTGCGGCAACAGATATGACGCTAAGACGGGCGTCACGGTCAAACTTACGAACAGAGATGCCACGAGTGCCGTAATGTACGCGAGGCCTAAGGGAGCGAGCAATCTTCCTTCGACCCCTGATAAGGCGAACAGCGGAATAAACACAAGGGCGACGATCACCGTCGCATAAATGATGGAAGAGCGCACCTCGAGCGAGGCGTGATAAATCACTTCAATGGAGGGACGCGGATTTTCAAGGTTCCGGTTTTCGCCGAGTCGACGGAAGATATTCTCAATGTCCACGATCGCATCGTCAACCAATTCGCCGATCGCTACCGCCAAGCCGCCGAGGGTCATGGTATTAACACTGATCCCGAAAGCGTAGAGAATAAGAAAGGTTACGATGAAGGAAAGCGGAATCGCCGTGAGTGTAATAAAGGTGGTGCGAAAATTGAGCAAAAACAGAAACAGTACAATCGCGACAAGGATCGCACCGTCACGCAATCCTTCGGTAACGTTGCCGATGGAGGCGTTGATAAAGTTGGCTTGCCGGAAGAGATTCGGATTTATCTCAACGTCGGGGGGCAGCGTTTTTTGCAGTTCCTTTACCGCTTCGTCAACCTGTTCTGTCAGATCTTGAGTGCTTGCCCCAGGCTGCTTTTGGACGGAAACAATGACGGCGGGCTTTCCGTTCGTTCCAGCCTCACCCCGCTTTATCTTCGCGCCAAACTGTACTTCGGCTACATCACCTAAACGAATAGGCGTGTTGTTACGATACGCGACAACGGTTTGCTTCAGTTCGTCGATCGAATAAAACCTGCCGAGGTTCCGAACAAGGTACTCCTGCGATTGGGCATCTACAAAGCCACCGGTGGAGTTGATATTCGATTTCTCCAGCGCAACCGAAACATCCTCAATGGTGATGCCAAACTGCCTTAGCTTTTCAGGTGAAACAAGAGCCTGATATTGTTTTACGCCTCCTCCGATGGGAATAACCTGAGAAACCCCAGTGATAGTCAACAGCCGAGGACGGATGGTCCAGTCTGCCAAGGTTCGCAGTTCCAAAGGGTCAGTCGTTCCATCCTTGCTCGACACCGCGATCAGCATGATCTCGCCCATTATTGACGAGATGGGAGCGAGAAATGGTGACACTCCTTCCGGTAATTGCTCGCGCGCTTCGGTTATCTTTTCCGAAACAAGCTGCCGGTTTCGGTAAATATCCGTTCCCCATTCAAACTCAACGTAAACGATGGACAACCCGACGCCGCTTACGGAGCGAACTCGGGACACGCCTGGGACACCATTCATCACGGTCTCGATCGGAAAAGACACCTGGGTCTCGACCTCTTCGGGTGCCAAGCCGTTGGCTTCGGTTAGAACCGTGATCGTCGGTTTATTCAGATCCGGAAATACATCAACCGGCAAATTCAACGCCACGTAACTGCCCCAGACAAGCAAAAGTGCAGAGATCGCGACGACGATCAACCGGTTCTGAAGGGACCATTTGATAACACCATTTAGCATTTTGAATCAGGTGCGCGGACTTCTATTTGCTCCACTTCGCCTTCCACTCGCTCATCATCTTTATCTCAGCTTCTTGAGCTTTGATAATCTGACCGGCTAGCGTTTTGATCTCATCCTTTTCACTTTTCTGCAATGCTTCTTTCGCCATTGTGACGGCTCCAACATGATGAGGAGTCATCATGTCGATAAACGCTAGGTCAAATTCCTTGTCTTTGGAATTTGTAAGTTTTGCCATATCCATCTTCATGGAATCCATCATCCTCGGCATTTCCATGTTCATGGCGGCCGGCTTGCCTGCAAACCATTTCTCACGCCAATTTTTCATCTGGCCGATCTCCTTTTCCTGATCGGCAATGATCTGAGCGGCGAACTTCTTAATGTCGGCATTCTGCGTTTTGCCGTCTACCATCTTCGCCATGTCCACGGCTCCCTTATGATGGGCGGTCATCGTGTCGATAAACTGCAGATCGTAAGGCTGGCTCGCTGCATTCGGCGAACTTTTCATTGCCGAATGATCCATGGTCATGTTCGAGTTCATCGGCATCGAATTGTGATCCATGCCGTTCATATTCATTGCCGAATTCGAATTCTTCATCATCGAATTGTGATTCATGGAACCAGAGTTACTGCCCGCCTGACCGCACGCGGCCAAGCCTACGGCAGCCAGCCCAAACGTGGCCGTCAATAATAGTGTTTTCATTTTCGTCCCCCTTTTGACTGAAGCTCTATCAACCTTCGCTAACGACAATGCTTCCCTTATACATGCCCATTCCGCAGGCAAATGATATTTGTCCCGACTCCTTCGGCGTGATGCTGACAACGACGTCCTTACCCACAGGCAGAGCTTTGCTGATCCCTAGCTTTGCAAATACGACTTTGCTGCCGCAGTTCTTGTCGTTCGCTCGGTTAAACACAAGATTTAGCTTATGACCGGCTTCTATATCGATCGACGAAGGCGAAAAGCCGTTCTTATCCACCTTTACCTTCACGGTCCGCGTGTGGGCCTCAACTACGGCGGTCATTACGCCGAAGGCTCCTCCAGCTATAACTATCACTGCTGTTAATGTCAGAAATATTTTGAATTTGGTCATTTCTCGTTCTCCCTTTAAGTTACTTCTCAAAATTTTAGTTTTCGGTCACGATGACTTTGCCGCTGAGCATGTCCATTCCGCATGCAAACGCGATCTCGCCGGCGTCGGTTGGAGTGAATTCGACCAGGACGGTCTCGCCGACTGCCAGTTTCTTGCGGATTTTTTGCTTGGCAAAGACGACTTCGCCGCCGCAGTTTTCCGAGTCGGCTCGATAGAACGCCAATTTGACCGGCTGGCCTTTAACAACCGGAATCGATGACGGCTCGTAACCGTTCGATGAAACGGTAATTTTTGTCGCACCTGCGGGCACATTCGCCGCCTTCACCTGTTTAGCCGAACCTGCCGGAACATTTACGACAAACGGAACGCTGATGACCTTCCCGCCGCGTTGAAACTGTGCCCAAAGCTTGTAAAGCCCAGCCCGTGGAAAAGCCGTGTGTGCCGAAACTTCGTAAGCACTCGGTTTGTTCGATTCTTTCGAATCTGCCCCGTGCGAATGACCGTCGGCGTTATGATCTTTTTCCTTCATATCGCCGTCCATCTTCATCCCGTCCATCTTTTCGCCTTTCGCCATCGGGTGAGCATGGACAAAGTCAACGAGGTCTTCGCTGATAATGACGAAGTGCGCCAATTCGCCCAGGTAATTTTGCAGATCGGTCGCAGGCTTTCCGGTTTTTGCGTCAAAGACCGCGAAATCAAGCGTCAGTTCCTGTCCCGCTTCGATCTTCGCACTCGGCTTCATCGTCACTTTCACGCCATCGACAGATTTTTCCAGTTTTGTATCCGCAACGAGAGCGACTTTCGTTCTTTCAGTTCCCGAGACCTTCACATCAATGCGTTCGACCACTTGCTTCGCATTAGGCGGCGTGAAGTCGGCGTAGAACTTATAATCGCCGCCGTTCGGAAACGTGTGCTGCACTCGATAAGATCCGTCGGCTGACGGCTCGGGATGGACGTGATAGAACTCGGAAAGGTCCTTCGAGACGATCAGCAAGTGCATCGGCTTTTCGTGAACGACCTGCAGATCCTTCACCACCGCATTCTTACTGTCCTTAACGGTAAAAACCAGCATCGCCGGAGCACCGGCCTGAATCTGACCCGGCTCCGTTTTGAAATCAACTTTGAATGCTGAATCCGAAACTGCCGCGTTCGCGGAATTTGTTTCGCTAGCAACCGTATTCGCGACATTTACGTTGTCAACGCGTTGCGAATTTGTCCCGCTAGTACATGCCGTAAAAAAGACGGCAATAGTTGAAATTATTAAAACGGTTCCCAAAATAAATATTTTTCTCATATTCCTTTTCCTTAATCACTTGGTGGCCAAGTAGTAAATCCAGAAAGAATCTTTGTCCGCGATCACCTGATCGCCCTTCATGTTGTATGCCTTGACATCCGACATACCGGTATCTTCAAGCTGCTTGATCTGTCGGCTGACGTTAATGTAATAAACGAGCAGCGAAAAACGGTGGTCTTGATCATTGACGATGCCGTATTCGTCATTGAAAACCTCGTGTTTTCTCATCCGCAGATGACGTGGCAAAAAGAAGACGTACGAAAGTAGATTCTTTACGAACGATAAATTGAATTTAGGTTCAGTAAGCCAATACGGTTTTCTAAAGTGTCGGTAATCGCGATTATGGCTCGAAAACATTATCATTCCGCCTTTTTTCAGTACGCGATTCATTTCGTTTAGTATTCTTATCCGGTCTTCGTGCAAGACGACATCAATACCGTTGTAAGAAAATAGGACAAAATCAAAGGCCTCATCATTGAACTCGCCCAAATCTCTGGCATCACCGACAATGAAAGTGCCAGTCGGATATTTTTTCTTAACCCGGACGATAAATTCCGGCACATAATCAATGCCCGTATAAGCAGAAGCACGCGGTAACAAGTATTGAGTTGTTCTACCTCCGCCTACTCCGATATCCAAAATTCTTGCCTTCTCGATTTTCGAAGACAGATGTTCAAAAAGTCCCTTCTCAGCAGGGAAAAGTTCCGTGAGTCCGTCATAGTAATCGAGCACTTTGGCATTCGCGTAAGTCTTTCGATTTATCGAGACAATTTCCGATTGTTCGTTCATTTCATGGGCTGTACCCGTAACTCACTCCCCCGCCTGAGTAGTCCGTAGCTGATAAACTCCTTCGATAACGACTCGATCGCCCTCTTTTAATCCTGATACGATCTCGTAGAAATCCGCACCTTCCGCTCCGAGTGCGACCTGACGCTTCTCGAACGTCTCCCCGCCGTCGAAGATAAACACAAAAGTCTCTGCCTGCTCACGAACTACCGCTGACTTCGGCACGGCCAGAACTTGCCTGTTGCCGCTCGTGTCGATCGTGATCTCGATAAAATTGCCATCCTTGAGACGGTTGAAAGGATTCTTGACCTCATATATGACCGGCACGGTCCGCGTCTGGTCATTTACGGTTTGCCCGATCGAGACCAGGCGTCCGTCACCGTCAGCCGTACCGATCGTGTAAACCTCTCCGAGCAAAGCCGAAGATGTGAAACTTGCTCTCGTGGATTCGCGAATCGTCGCGAGATCTTTCTCAAAAACCTGAGCTTCTAAAAGGACGGTGGACAAATTCACGACGTTCAGTAACTCGGCTCCGCTCGCGACCTGCTGGCCGCTCGTGGCTTTGATCTGGTCGATTATCCCCGTTATGGGCGAAATCAAAGGGAAATTTCGAGACGGTTGTCTGACGGTAGGCGAGCGGAAAATAGCCTGCCCTGCCTGAGCCGATTTGATCTGGTCGCCCAATAAAATAACCTGCTTATCGGCTGCAGCTACCTCATCGTCGATGACATTAACGGCTGTTTGAGCTTCTTCGACACGTTTTCGAGGCACTGCACCAACCTCAAGAAGATTCTGCGACCTTCGAAGTTCACGCTGCGCCTGAGCGAGACGCGTCCTTGCCTGGCCCGCAGTGGCACGTGTCTGTGCTTGCTGCGACTGTAGCGAAAGGACCGTATTTCGCAGTTCCAACTTTCGAGCCTCGACCTCCCGCTGCTGCGCCTCGACATCAAGTCTTTGCGACTCAAGCTCGGTCTGTCCCGAAACGTCAAGAACCTGTTCAACGTATCCGATCTGTTCGCCGCGACCGACGGCAGAACCCAAAGCCACCGCCTGATTAAGCACGATCCTTCCCGGCACTTGTGCAGTAACCACACCTTTGGCGTCCGGTCGAGGCCTAACCACGCCTGTGGTTTTCAGGCCGCTAGTGATTTGCCTTGTGTCGATCAACTGGGTCTTTATCCCAAAAAGTAGCTGGGATTCTTTCGGCAAGGTGATCGTCGTACCTTTCGGTAATTCGTTTACCGCCGCCGTTGAAAAAGCATCGGACGGAATCGCCGCCGTTTCGCGGGTCTGAGAAGGCGGAAGAAGATACGCCAAGGCAACCGCACCCAATAGAAACACCGTGAGAACAACCGCACCTGCCGGTGCTAATCGCCGAAAAGACGCATCCCCTTTTCTTTTTAAAGCATAAAAGACGACGGCAAACGAGACACCCGAAAGTACAAGCAGAACCAGGAGGCCGATCCAAAAGGACTTGCGAATAGGTGCTCGAGATACCGTGACAGGAAAATCGGCCGAAAACGTACGCTTGTCTTCGGTGGTTATCGCAACAACCAACTTGTAATCGCCCGAGCTGTCGAACTGGTAGGAACTTCGGTATAAGCCGCCCGGCTCTTCCGTCGCCGCGATATTCCCGGCAATCACCGCACCGTCAGGTCTTGTGATGCTAAACACGACAGCGGCCTTTTCGACCGGCAGCGGCCCCGAACCGAACCCGCCCTGAACCGTTTCGCTTAGCGAAACAATTACATGCCCCGTTTCACCTGAGCGCGGATCGCCAGGAAGCCGTTTCATAATGACAGTCAGTTCGCCGCTGTCGTTCTTCACATTCCGTTCAGAGGTGATCGTCGAGATCGCACCTGACGCCGTTCCTGCGGGTGCTTGTCCGTTCACAGCCAAGGCTGTCATGAGACACAGAGCGACGACCCACAAGTCGGCAAAGGACGATATACGAAATCGCCTCACCCCGGGACAACCGGAACGATCCCTTAGCACTAAGTTTTTGATCGACCTATCCATTAATGTGTGTGTGCCTTGCCGTACAGAGCCTGCATCGACAGAACGTCGATCCTTATGGCGTCAGTGATTGCTTTTGCCAGATCATCCTTCGCACCGTTTGCCTTGATATCAGCCCCTAGTAGCAGATCGTCATCATGGCCCTTTCCTGCAAACTGGCTGAGAAAGCCGGCCGGCACGCCTTCCGCCTTGACCTCTTTGATATAAGGCGACCCGTCTTTGTTCTCATATATAACCATGATCTCTTTACCGGCCGCCTTGACGATCGTGACCGATCCGACCTGCGTTTTTGTGCCGCTGGCGGTGGAAAAACCCGGATAGGAATGATGATCTTTTTCGGTGACTTTTCCGCCCGTATCTTTTTCGATAGATGCGATCTGAGCGTCGGTTAACTCCTTGTGCATGGCCGTAAATGTCTGGGCGCTAGGAAGCGCCGCTTTGACCGAGGCCGGAATCTCGTCTGCTTTCGCTGGCGCGGCAGCGTTGTTTGCTGCAATCGAGTTCGCGGGCGCTTTGTTCGCAGTAGCTGTGTTGGCGGCGGGGTTTGTCGTTCCACCGGAACACGCTAGTGACAACAGGCTCGCGGTAAGTGCAATTACGAATATGAATATTTTCATTTTTTCTCCTCTTCTATTCTTGGTTTGGTCGATTTTAGTGATCCGATACGTTCGGCTTTAGCATCGTTGATCGACTTCAAAAATTCTTCCCTGTTAAACTGGCTCGGCACCGTTTTCGTATCAGGCAGTACAGATGTCGATCCAGGCATGAACGCGGATGGCGGCAGGGCCGCACCAACTGCTGCTTCGAGGGCTGTCAAGGTCGTGTAGTATTCTTCCAAAGCCCGGTTGTAATTCGTGACGTTCTCATTCAAACGTCGCTGTTCGTTAACGACCTCAAACACCGAAAACTCGCCCGCATTATATGCAGCCCGAACCGTCTGTAGATTTGCCTCGGCTCGCGGCAGGATCTGAGTTGTGTACAGCACAAGCTTTTCCGCCGCCGCCCGATACTGGCCGTAAGCAACTGCAACATCGCGGCGAATCGTCGCCTCTAAAAATTCGCGTGTTCGCACCGCCTGAACCTGTTCACCGACAGCAGAGGCAATTCCGCCCTGATTACGGTTGGATACGGGAAGATCGATCGACACGCCTAATGTAAGTTCGTTGTCGCGACTGTTGATAATTCCGCCGCCGGCTGATGCAGGTAGGTCGGTAAATGCTTTGGTGCGCGAAAAACGCACTGATGGCGTAATGTCCGGAGCCGCCTGAGCCCGGGCCAAGTCCAGCCTCGCGGTTCCCAGCCGCTCGCCGATCCGCGCAGCCTGCAAGTCGGAGCGATCGCTTAACGCCTTTTGGGTAAGTTCGCTAAGACCCAGATCGAGTCGCGGAGGCCGATCGGACTGAGGCGCCAAGCGAAGCGGTTCTGCGACATCTGCTCCGATCAACGTTCGAATTCTTAATAAGGCCGTCTCCAATTCGTTTCTTGCTTCGATCCTTTGAATCTTTAGGCGGTCGCTTTCGACTCGGACTAAATTCAGGTCGAGCGGTGCGACATCGCCCTCGTTTAAGCGTGCTTCCGTCACCCGAACCAGTTCCGCGTCAGCGGCCAGAAGTCTTTCTAGTACATCGAGTTGCCGCGCGGCTGATATAGCACGCGCGTAATCGCGGCGAATTTCGACCGCGATATTCCGTTCGATAGCGGCGATCTCGGCACGAACCTGTTGGAGTTCGAGTTCGGCGACGGTTCTTCGCTTTCCACGTTTTCCTCCAAGCTCGAAAGGTTGGGCCAGCCCCGCAGAAAAGTCATACTCGCTTTCGCCGCCCAAGAAACGCGGGCTGCCGTATTCGGTGCTAAAGACCGGATTTGGCCGCAGTCCGGCTTGAACCAGACGCCCTTCGGCGATGACCAGTCGCTGCCGCGCCGCAAGCAGATCCGCCCGACGGCTGCCCGCACTTTCGACAAGCCGCTCGACACTCAAACCATCTTGGCCAATGTATTGAAGCGACGGGGCCGGAGTCGGAACGGGCGAGGTATCAGTTTGCTGGGCCAATGCCGAATGAAAGCTGCCAAAAAAGAGGACGGCTAACCCGAGCTTCGCTGAATACTCACCTATGATCGCTAAAATATTCCTTATGCCCATGGAGTGTTGGTAAACGATGTTCGCGAGATTCTTACGCAGAAAGTGCTTCCTCGTTAACTCCAGGGCCAGCGGCGAAACGCCACACGAAATACACAAGCCCGAAAAGCAAAATTATTACAAGCAAAAAGACAACGCCGATCACCAATTGCGTGAACCAAGACGTTTCGCCCTCGGCAGTTAGCGCGGGCGGCTTTACTTCGATACCGGAAAAAATGGCAGTGTCGGTTTCGCCGTCGTGCGACACGTTAGCTCGCATCTTGTAAACACCGGACGGCATCGCCGGAAAGGTCACGCTGTATGTGCCCGCCTGTTCGCCTGCCGCAACGGTCGCATTAAAGATGGTACCGTTCGCCGATTCGACCTCGACCTTGGCATCGACAGCCTTGAAAGGTTCGTTGGTCTCAAATTTCGTGATAAAAAGCAGCCCGGTCGTAGGCCTGTCCGGCTCCATCGCGGGGTGCTTTACCATTAGCTCGAGTTCACCCAAACGAGTCGAATGGGATACAACGCCCTTCGCGTTCGCCGTTGACTTTGGCTTCGCATCACCATGATCCTCGCCACCATGGGCAAGCATCGCGGCAGGCGAGACAACCGTGAACAGGACGCTACCCAGAATAAAAAATCCAATATATCGCGCGATCTGGCCTCTCATATACCGAAACATAAGGGCAATAGCTGTACCACTCGCTTTATCCAATGTTTATTGTGATTAACGGGAGTATTCGACGAGGCGGTGCGCCCACGATGTGTAATAAGAGACAGGAGTTGTCTGTTTTCGAACAACAAGGGCAGGCAGGCGGAGACTTAATTTACAACCGCTAGCTGATTTCAAGAACGCAACAGTCGTTCTCATCGGTCAGTTCGCCTAGCTTTAGTTCTCCGATCACTTTTGTGTAACCGTTGATGTCCGCACCGGCTTCGATCTCGGTCGGAGTCGAGTTTTACTTCTTTGCCCTTTTCGTTTTCCTCGCCAGCAAGAGGATCAGCATCACCACTTTGAACAGCATGCCAACGTAGTCGTGGGCACTGTCCGTCCCGCCGAACGTGACCGAGTTGGTCCCAGTACGTTTCCAGACCCATGTACGCCAGAAGAACGAACGCGGCGGCAAGGTAAACGATGAGGTAGATGATTAGAGTGTAACGATCCATATCTCTTAGAAACGTTTTTTGCCGCTCCCCTGCGCGCCCTTCCGCCGCGCCGTGAATTGCCGTCGCTCCCTGCGGTTCAACCCGGCCGCCTTCAAGTCACGCTTTGAAAATTTGAACCGCCGCAGTGCGTACCTCGAAAGGGCGTAAAGAATCGACGCCAGGACGACAGCCATGACGACGGTGACCCAAAATGTGCCGGATTTACCCATCGCCGCGTTTCCCCAGTTTCAAGATCCTCAATGCTCCACGGAGAACCACCACGAACACAATCGTCCCGACGGTCAGATCCGGCCTGTTCGATCCGAACAGGTAGACAAGCAGGCCGGCCGCTATCACGCCCAGGTTAATGATCACGTCATTGGAGGTGAAGATCGCACTCGCCTGCATATGGGCCTCGTTGCTCTTGGATTTTTGCAGCAGGTAGAGGCAGAACCCATTCGCGACCAGAGCGAGAACCGAGACGACGATCATCGTGGCGAAGTCCGGCATCACCTCGACGCCCATAAATCTGCGGACGACCTCGACGAAGCCGATGAAGGCGAGAGCGATCTGAAAGTAACCCGCGAGCGTGGCGATGCGCTGTTTACGTGATAAAGTGGCTCCGACCGCGAGCAAGCTGATGCCGTAGACGAACGAGTCGGCCAGCATGTCGAGGCTGTCGGCGACCAGGCCCATCGAGCCAGAGATCAACCCCGTCGCCATCTCGATCGCGAAAAATCCGAAATTGATCGCGAGAACCGTCCACAGCAATTTCCGCTGTTTCGCGGGTTCTTCAAATTGGGTCTCCTCCGACTGTTCGGTGCTGACGCGGCCTCTGCCCAAGTTTAAGTCGGCGATTGACCTTTCAATGTCGTGGAGGCGCCCGTCGTGATAAACGGTAAGTTGTCGCTTCGGGATGTCGAAGTCGAGCTTTTTAATTTCTGCAATGCCGTCGAGTTTTAATCGGATCAAATTCTCCTCGGACGGACAATCCATCTTCGGTATTTGAAAAACTGTTTTCTCCATTTCATTAATGAACCCCTTTGGGTTTCATCCTTTACTCCACTTGATCACAGCAGAAGTAGCTGTCTGGGGCGGCTCTCCGGCACTCATTCACTCCCGCTTCCGATTCGTACAAACTACTTTTTGAATATTCCCAAGTATGAAATTCTCTTTATTCCCCCGCCGAGAGCTGTGCTTCGTCCAAATAGTGGCGCAAGCCGACTTTTAGAAAATGGACGTAATATTTGCTCTCCCATATTTTCGCGATGGCGTGGCCAAGCGCAGCCGCAAAAGAATTTCGCGGCACGTCGTAGTCCACGATTACCAGTTTGCCGTCCGGCTTCGTCACGCGCCGCATTTCCATGAGAACAGCCATGCCGATCTCCTCCGGCATATCGTGAAGCCCGAAGGAAATGGTCGCCAGATCAAATCCCGAATCGGCGAAGGGGACGCTCGAGGCGTCCTGACAAATAAACGTCATGTCGTAGCCCCTTCTTACCTTCTTTTTCGCCCGTGTGAGCATGTCGGGTGACAAGTCAACGCCAACGACGGAAAATCCATGTTTCGCGAATGCGATGCTCTGCGCCCCCGTGCCGCAAGCCATATCCAAAACTTTCGCTCCATGCGAAAGGCCCGAATCACTAACAACCTTTTCCCGTATGTGACGCGCAAAAACCTCAACGACGTCATAAACCGGCGCCATTCTCCTGAACCACCTGACGTTGTGCCCTTTGTGCTTCCTTGCGATCTCGTGCAGGTCCTGACTCATCTCTCCTTTTCCTGTGTTTGGCGCGCCCAAAGCGTGCGGGGTTGCGTTTCCTAAAGCGGTTTTCGCGCTTTGTGAATGCGAATCGTGCCAAAAACTGTTCCGAAATTTGCCGTTTCGTCGATTTCAGCAAAACCGGCTTCCGCCACGAGTTCCGGCAACTTGCCCTGCAGGCTGTCCTCGGTCGACGCGCCGTCGAGCCAGATGATCGGCTGCGAAGCGGCCTTCATCAGAATGTTTGCGGCCTTTCCCCAATCGGCGACGTGCAAGGTGCCCCCGGGCTTTAAAACCCGCAAGATTTCTCCAAGAGTTTTTCGCTTGTTTGCGGGCGTCAAATGATGAAAGAACAAGCTCGTCACGATCACGTCAAAATGCTCGTCCGGGTACGGCAGTGCGGTAGCGAACGCTTCGTTGAAAATTATCTCAACACCGCCGGCAGCGGCTTTACGGCGGGCGATGCGGAGAATTTTCGCGTCGCCGTCTAGCCCATAAGTTTCTACCTGAGGAAATTTACGTTTGAGAGCGACGGTCAGAGTCGCAGTCCCGCAAGCCAAATCCAACAGCCGCCCGCTCGAAGGGATTTCGATTTGCTCGACCAACTTTCTTTTGAAAACCTTTTCCCGCGTGGTCCACTTCACCACCGTATCGTAAAAGGGCGTGAGAAAGTCGAGACCTAACGCCGGAATGTAGTTTTCCTTACTCTCTGTTTTCATAGCTGATTACGACCCAGGTGTTTCGCCTGCCACTCTCGGTCAACAATACGTATCCGGCGCCTTACAAAAGTTCTTCGACGTGCCGGAAGCCTTCGTCGAAAAGATTGGCGATGTGCTCATCGTCGAGTGTGTAGTAGGCGATTTTACCTTCCCTGCGAAAACGGACGAGTTTCATCTGCCGCAGTGTCCGCAAGGAATGCGAAACCGCCGACTGCGAAACGCCCAAAAGATTGGCGATGTCGCAGACGCACAATTCTTCTTTTGATAGCGCGAACGCGATCTTGATTCGCGTCGGGTCGCCCAAGATCCTGAAAGTCTCAGCGAGCAAGCCGATTGCTTCGACCGACTTCATTGCCCGGCGGACGTTTTCTACTTTCTCTTCATCGACAAACTGGATTTCGCAGGCATCGCCTACGCTTTGTGTCGCTTTTACGCTCATAGTTCACTCGTTCGAATCAATTTTTTCTAGAATCCAAAAAGCTTGCCGCCCTGATAAACCAGAAACGTGACCACATAAGCCAGCGCGGTCATATAGCCGACCATAAAAAACGTCCAACCCCACGAGTTTGTTTCGCGCCGGACGGTAGCAAATGTGGACATACACTGAAACGCCAAAAGGTAAAACATCATCGTCGTCAACGCGAGCAGAGGAGTCCACACCGGCGATCCGTCATCCCGCTTCGCGTCGCGCATCGCTTGGAGCAGCGACTCAGAGGTCGCTCCCTCGTCTTTGCCGACGTTGTATAAAATGCTCATCGTCGAAACGAACGTCTCCCGAGCCGCGAAACTCGAGATCAATCCGATACCGATTTTCCAGTCGTAACCGAGCGGGGCGATCACCGGTTCGATGGTTTTGCCCATCCGCCCGGCGAGACTGTACCTCAACTGCTCCGCGGCGGCTTCGGTATCAATTTGTTTCTGTTTTTCGTCAGCCGATTGATTCGCACTTTCGATTTGCCTCTCGGCGATGACCGGCGCGGCCGCTTCCGCCTGCGGCGGACGAGGAAAATTCGCAAGGGCCCAAAGAATTATCGAAATCGCTAGAATCACGGTTCCGGCGCGTTTGACGAACATTCCGGCGCGTTGAAAGACGTTTATGAAAGCGACCTTAAAATTCGGCATTCGATACGGCGGCAATTCCATCAAAAGCGGAGGCGTCGGGCCCTTCAGAATCGTTCTCTTCAAAATGAAGGCGACGATGATCGCAGCTATCACGCCCAGAACATACATCGACAAGATCAGTACCGCGCCGACGGAGACGAAGCCAAAAACGTACTGACCAGTGAAAAACGCCCCGACCATCAGCGTATAAACCGGAAGCCGAGCCGAACAGCTCATAAACGGCGCGATCATAATCGTCGCAAGTCGGTCCTTAGGGTTTTCGATCGTGCGGGTCGCCATCACTCCCGGGATGGCGCACGCAAAACTGCTCATCAATGGCACAAAGGCCTTGCCGTGCAGTCCGACTTTGCTCATCAATCTATCGAGCAGGAATGCCGCCCGCGCCATGTAGCCCGTATCCTCAAGAATCGAGATGAATAGAAAAAGCAGGACGATCTGCGGTAGAAAAATCATCACGCCGCCGACCCCGGCGATAACGCCGTTTGCGAGCAAATCGTTTAAGAGGCCGGGTGGAAGTGCGTTTCTGACAGTATCCTGCATTGCACCGAACACCGAATCGAGCAAATCCATCGGAAGCTGTGCCCACGAGAAAATCGTTTGAAAGACGAACAACAAAATCCCGGCGAGAATCAGAAGCCCGAAAACTTTGTGCGTCAAAACGCCGTCGAGTTTCTCGCTGAAAACACGCCCGGTCGATTGCCGTGTCTTGACCGATTCCTGCACGACATCGGAGATCCAACTGTATCGGGCGAGAATGGAGGCGTTGCCGTTCCCCGCTTCCTCTTCGTCGTTGTTCATGAACGGGAAATCTGCGAATGCGTGGGGGGCTCTGCCAAGCGCTGATTCGATGGCTCCTGCCAGTTCCTCAAGCCCGCGCCGTTTGCCTGCGACCACGCCAACCACCGGCACTTTTAGATATGAAGAGAGTTTGACCGCGTCGATTTCCGTTTCTCGAGCTTCGGCTTCGTCGATCATTGTGAGAGCCACAACGATTGGGATTCCGTATTCGACCAACTGCGTGAAAAGATATAGATTTCTGTCCAAGTTAGTCGCGTCCACGACGGCGACGATACAGTCCGGCGCGGGAAGTTGAGGGATCTTCCCAGTAAGTGCGTCGCGTGCGATTTCCTCGTCAACAGAATTGGCATTCAAACTGTAAAGGCCGGGCAAATCTATCAGTCGAGCCCTTTCGCTACCCAGCATTAATACGCCTTCCTTTCGTTCGACGGTCACGCCAGGGTAGTTCGCGACCTTTTGCCGCATTCCCGTCAGGGCGTTAAAGAGCGTCGTCTTTCCGGCGTTCGGATTTCCGGCGAGGGCGATAATTAGACGCCTCTCTGCCGGTAACGTTTGAGCCCTTGTGACGGTAACGGTTTGTAATGCCTGCTTTGCCATTTTCAATAGACTGCGTATATGAACATGTGTTCATATAACATGACTAGCGTAAGCCAAAATTTGCTGCCGGTCAATAGGGGCGAAAACAAAATCCGGCGAACTGCCCGACCCTTTTTTCCTGATCTTACGGAACGGCGGTAGCAAAATACCCCCGGCGAGTTCGGATCCGCATCTTTGTCTTCGATGGAGGTGCGTTTAGCTCAAGTTTTAAATTCCTCCACTTGCCGTCACCGTTCCAGTCCCGTGGCGAGTATGCAAATGAATACCGATGCCTTATTTCCAACGCAAGCCGTTCGAACGTTTCGTCCATTTGTATGTCGCTGTCGGAAGCAACTGCCCACCCGCCACTGAGTTTCGCGAGTTCTTCTAGCCGAGCTTCACCCAACTTGGAGAATTTGCCTCCGGTCTTTCTGGAGATAGAGACTGCATAAACGATCGCCTCGCTTTCCTTTACAAGTTCCCGCAGGTCGTTAAATGCAATCTTCGAATTGTTATCGTCCCCGTCGCTGATCACAACAATTACGCGTTTCGGATAGATACTTCGACGAATCCTCTTGATTGCTCGTGCAACCCCATCGAATAGGGCTGTGTTACCATCCGGTTTGTACGATTTCAACCACGCTTGAATCTTGCCAAAGTCCCGTCCATCAACCGGGGCCGAACGGACCTCGTCATTGAAGGCGAGTCCGAGATACTCGTCATCGGGGTGGCTGGTTTTGTAGAAACTATCGAGGGCGTTACCGGCATCGATGATCTTGGTGCCAGACATCGAGCCGGAGACGTCGAATAGAAACAAGATCGATGCGGGGGTTTCAGAATCAGAGAAGAATGATATTTCCTGAAGAACACCGTTCTCCTTAATCCTGAAGTTATCTTTTCGAAGTCCGAGTACCGGTTTCCCACTTTTGTCGGTCACACTGACGGACAAGGTCACAAGCGTCGTCTCGATGCGGAGCTGTTTTTCGGTCTGCGGTTCTACAGCCGGCTTCCGCTGAGGCAAAATGCTCGACGAAAGCGCGGCGACCGTGCCCAGAACAAGCGCTGTCCGTCCCGCGTTGGCGATAGCTCGTATTGAAGAAAGACCCGTTCTATACATTGTCGCCTCCTCTGAGTTCCGAACTGAACGCATTCCATCATCGGTTACTGCCGGAAACGTAACATCCGCAACCCGCTCCCGATAACCACGAACTCGCTGATCTCATGGCCCAAGACGGCAATGGGCAGTGAGAAGTAGCCGGCTACCGCACCAATTACCAGTACCGTAATAACAACTCCCGACAGGACAAGATTTTGACGGACAACCGATTGGTTGCGGCGTGCAAGCCTGAGAGCGTAAACGAGCTTTTCCAGATCGTCCGCCATAAGAGCCACATCGGCGGTCTCTAACGCGACGTCTGTTCCTGCCGCGCCCATCGCGACGCCGACGGTCGCCTCGGCTAGAGCGGGCGCATCGTTCACACCGTCCCCGACCATCGCCACGGCGCCGTATCTGCGGGAAAGGTCGCGTATACTCGTCACCTTATCTTCCGGTTTTAGGTCCGCGTAAAACTCGTCGATCCCGACTTCGCTGGCGATCGCCTCAGCGGTACGGCGGTTATCGCCGGTGAGCATCACGACTTTTGCGACGCCCGCGTCGTGCAGACCTTTGATCGCCCGAACGGCATTTGCACGAATGTTGTCTCGAATCGCAAGCAGCCCCCATGCATGGCCCTCATCACCGATGACGACGACGGTTTTCCCTTCCGACTGCAATCGGTTGATATCGTCAATCGTTCGGTCGAGATCTACTTTTAATTGATTTTGGAAAAGGTCGGGACTACCAATGTAAGCCGTTAGATCACCGAGTTTCGCCGACGCGCCGGCTCCGGTTAGCGATCGAAAATCGACCGCTTCGAGCGGGGCGACCGATTGCTCTTCCGCGTAACGGACGATCGCTTGCGCCAAAGGGTGCTGGCTGCGCTTCTCGATCCCGGCCGCCGCGCCCAGAATTTTTTCTGGCGACAATGATTCGTCTTCTTCAGCTAGTTCTGCGTCTGCAGCGAGCGGAATAAAATCGGTAACTTCCGGGCGGCCGCGCGTGATCGTTCCGGTTTTATCAAGCGCGATAACCTTAATCTTTGCTAACTGCTCGACATACAAACCGCCTTTGATCAAAACTCCGTTTCTCGCTCCCGTGCCGAGACTCGCGACCAAGGTGATCGGGATCGAAATCGCCAAAGCGCACGGTGCCGCCGCGACGATGAAGACCGTCGCTCGGACGAGCCAAGTCGTCCAGTCGGATCCGAAGGCGAACGGCGGAACTATGGCGATCAAAACACCGGCAAGAAGCACCAATGGGCTGTAACGCTTGCCGAAGGTCTCGATGAACCGCTGGCTCTGCCCTTTCTGTTCCTGCGCTTCTTCGACCATGTGGATAATGCGGGCGATCGTGTTATCGGCGAAAGTCTTTGTCGCTCGAACTTCCAAAAAGCCTTCGCCGTTGATGCTCCCCGCGAAAACTACATCGCCGATATTTTTCTCGACCGGAACGCTTTCGCCCGTCACGGGGGCTTGATTGACGCTCGATCCGCCCGTAACCACCTCGCCATCGGTGGCAATGGATTGCCCCGGCTTAACGATAAAGATGTCATCCAAAACCAGTTCCTCGACGGGGATTTCCGTTTCTCGTCCCTCACGACGAACCAACGCCATTTTCGGTGTTAGATCCATCAAAGCTTTGATCGCACCACGCGTCTTTTCCTCGGTGTATCCTTCTGCGGCCTCGGAGATCGAATACAAGAAAGCGAGCATCGCTCCCTCGCCCGGCAGCCCGAGCAGCGTCGCGACGACCGCCGCGATCGTCATCAAAAATTCGATTCCGACTTCACGCTCGTAAATAAGCTCCTCGAGAGCCTCGCGTCCAAAATAGTACCCGCCGACAAGCATCGCGGCGACGTAGAGGGCCGTCGAAACCATCGGCGGAGCGGTGGTGAAACTGGCAAGAAACCCGATCCCGAGCAAAACGCCGGAGACAGCCGACGTGAGCACTTTCGGATTCCGCCAGCGCGCCGACTGCGCCGCCATCTCGCGGCCTTCCTGCACGGGAAAGCCGAGCGATTCGAGCTTTTCCTTGAGCATGTCGGGCGAGGTTTTGTCCGGCTCGAAAGTGAGCGCGACCTTCGCCGATTTCGGATAGACTTTCACCTTAATCAGGCCGGGAAAATCTTTCAAGCCCCGTTCGATCGCCGCCGCTTCCGCCTCGCAGTCCATGTTGGACACTCGGAAATCCCTTTGTTTCGTAGCCATAACTTTCTGCTTAAAAAAGCTCCAAATCCCGCTGGCACGCGAGCCAGGCAAAAATCAAGACCGTAAAGACCACACGCAGCAATTTCCCCGAGGTCATGTCGACACAATCTCCTACCCTCATCCGACACTCTCCAATCAAAGATGTGTTTCGTGTTCGGCGAAACCCCGGCACTCGGTCTGCACGGTAACGTGCGAGATTTTGAAATGCTTGGTGCAATGCTCGTGGACCCGCGTCAGAACTGCGTCGTGCTGGTCGTCGCCGGTGATGACCGCGTGGACGCTCATCGCGTTCACACCGGAGGTCAAACTCCAAACGTGCAGATCGTGGATGTCGGCAACTCCCTCGATCTGCGACAAACTTTCTCTCAAGAGTGCGATGTTCACGTCCGCGGGTGTACCTTCGATCAAAACGCCGACCGCATCTTTGAGCAAGGTCCAGGTACGCGGCAAAATGAACAATCCAATGCCCGCCGAAATGATCGGGTCGGCGTAATACCATCCGGTCGTCAACATGATCACGCCGGCAACGATCACGCCGATGGATGTCAGCATATCCGAGAGAACTTCAAAATACGCGCCCTTCATGTTGAGGCTCTCTTTCGAGCCCGACCGAAGGATGTACATCCCGACAATGTTCACGATGAGGCCGACCGATGCGACGCCAAGCATTCCCGCGCTTTGAACCTCCGGCGGATCTTTAAAACGCTGATAAGCTTCGTACAAGATATAGAGCGAAATCAGGATCAGCACGACCGCATTTGTCAGAGCCGCGAGGATCTCAACACGATAGTAACCGTACGTCCTCTCCGGGGACGCAGGCCGCTCCGCGAACCGTATCGCGAGCAACGCAAGACCGACTCCCGCCACATCGGTCAGCATATGGCCCGCGTCAGCAAGGAGAGCGAGACTACCCGTCCACAACCCGCCGATCACCTCGACGATCAGATAGAACGAAGTGAGTCCGAAGACGATAGCCAAACTTTTCTTGTTGCGAGACGAGGCGCTTTGCACGTGATCGTGTCCCATAGTATTTGGTTTTTGCCTACCGAGCCGAGCTTACTCGCCTGCCTTTGTTTCGCTTTCCGAGCCGCTTTTTCTCGACGATTCTGTATCTTTGTACCTGCCGCGGCGATCCAGCCACATGGCGAACAATGACATAAGTGCCAGCACGAGGAGAGATCCCACCAGTAACACGAGGACCGGATGTTCTACGAGCTGATGGTACAGACTGACTTCCTTTTCCATAGCTTGCCCTCAATGGATCAGAAACATATCTCAAATGATGAAACCGCTTTCGACCGGCACAACGACAATGATCCCGTCACCCTTTTTGCCGGTATGAGCAGTTTGTCGGATCGTCGCAACGATATCTTCGATCATCTCGTCGTTTGCAGCGATCTCGATGCGCTTGTTCGGTTTGAAGGGATCGACGGCGTCGGTTGCGGTATTGCGAAGCCGCTGGCCGAAACCTTCGCTGTCAATAACGGTCATTCCCGGGAAGCCTTCTATCTCTTCAAGCGCGGTCACGATCTCGTCCAATTTGAATGGCCGCACGACCGCTACGATCAGTTTCATACTTTACTCCTCCGTAAATTCGCCTTCGCCATCCTTCTCGAACCATGCGTAAAGCGTTGGCAAGATCAGTAGCGTCAATAGCGTTGATGTGATCAACCCTCCTATAACGACCGTCGCTAGCGGCCGCTGGACCTCGGCCCCTGCACTCGTCGCGAGAGCCATTGGAATGAACCCGAGACTTGCCACAAGGGCCGTCATCAACACGGGTCGCAAGCGTGTATCTGCCCCCTCGCGAACTGCGTCGAGAACCGTCTTTCCTTCTTCGCGCAGATGGTTGATAAAACTGACCATTACGACGCCATTCAAAACCGCAACGCCGAATAGGGCGATGAATCCAACACCGGCCGAGATCGAGAACGGCATCCCTCGCAGAGCCAGTGCGACGACACCGCCTACGATCGCGAACGGAATCCCGGTGTAGATCAGCATCGCCTGCTTGATCGAATTGAAGGTCGTGTACAGCAGCACGAAGATCAGGAACAGTGCAATGGGGACAACAATTAGAAGCCTTTGCGAGGCACGTTCCAGATTCTCGAACGTCCCGCCCCACTTTATGTAATAGCCGGGGGGCAGTTGCACTTCTCGTCCAATCTTCATTTGGGCTTCCTCAACGAAAGATCCGATGTCGCGCCCGCGGACGTTAAGTTCCACCCCGATTCGTCGGCGAGTGTCCTCCCGAGAGATCTGGGCCGGCCCCTCGACAAGTTTGACCTCGGCAACCTGCGACAACGGTACTCGCGCCCCACTGGGCGATGAGAGCAAAAGGTTCTTGATCGTCTCGATGTCCCGGCCGGACTCTTCGTTCAAACGAACGACGAGGTTGAACCGCTGCTCGCCCTCGAACACCTGCCCTGCCTCCTTGCCCGCGACAACTGACTCCACCAGGTCGTTCACGTCCTCGACATTCAAACCGTACCGGGCGATCGCTGCGCGGTCGGGTTTGATCTGCAGTTGCGGCAGCCCGCTTGTGGCCTCCAAT
This sequence comes from Acidobacteriota bacterium, assembly GCA_019639115.1. Lineage (GTDB taxonomy): Bacteria > Acidobacteriota > Blastocatellia > Pyrinomonadales > Pyrinomonadaceae > OLB17. The sequence continues at coordinate 269,212 of JAHBSM010000002.1, forward strand.
TTTACGTCTTCCGCGCCTTTCACCGCTGAGACAGATCTCACGATCTTCTCGGCGGTTTCACGCAATGTATCGAGATCGTCGCCATACAGTTTGATCGCGACGTCAGACCGAACTCCGGAGATCAATTCCGCGACCCGAAGTTCGATCGGCTGGGAAAAACTGAATACGGCGTTCGGGACCCCTTGTTCGAGCTTCTCAGACATCTTCTCGACCAGTTCCTCGCGGCTGCTTGTCGTTGTCCACTCGTCATGTGGTTTTAAGGCAACGAAAACGTCGCTGATCTCTACGCCCATCGGATCGGTTGCGACCTCTGCTCGTCCGGTTTTGGAGATGACAGACCGAACCTCGGGGAACGACTTCAACACTTCCTCGGCTTTGGTCGCGATCGCAACTGATTCCCGAAGCGAAACGCTCGGAAGTCGTCCGATCTGGACCGCAAGGTCGCCCTCTTCGAGCCGGGGTATGAACTCAGATCCCAGGAATGGAAAGATCGCCGCGCTCACCAGCACCACCGCGACCGCAATCGCAAGCGCCTGCGACCGGTAAGCCATCACGCGAGCGAGTGCGGGTTGATACAACTGTTTAGCCCACCGGATCAGAAAGCTTTCTTTTTCGGACACCTTACCTGTCAAGATGAACGTGAGCATTGCCGGAACGTATGTGAGCGAAAGCAAGAGCGAGCCGGCGAGTGCGAAGACCACCGTCAGAGCCATCGGGACGAACATCTTCCCCTCGATTCCCCTCAGGCTGAGGATGGGCAGGTAAACGATCGCGATGATCGCGACGGCGAACACCACAGGGTGCGCCACCTCCAGGCACGACTCAAGGATCGTCCTTTCCGGCGGCTCGCGCGAGTGCTCGTGCTGGGCTTCGGCGCGGCGCCGCACCGCGTTCTCGACCATCACGACCGCACCGTCCACGATCAACCCGAAATCGAGAGCCCCTAGGCTCATCAGATTGCCGGAAACGTTGAACACCCTCATTAGGATCGCGGCGAAGAGCATCGACAGCGGAATTATGGTCGCGACCAGAAGGGCTCCGCGCCAGTTTCCGAGAAGCAACAGCAGCACAACGATAACGAATATCGCACCCTCTATCAGATTTTTTTCGACCGTGTAAATTGCGCGGTCGATCAGTTCGGTCCGGTCGTAAAATGGCACGAGTTCGACGCCGTCCGGGAGCGATTTTCTGACCAACTCAACGCGCTCTTTAACCGCCTGCACAACCGTGCGGGAGTTCTCGCCTTTGAGCATCATGACGATCCCGGCAACGATCTCACCTTCCCCGTCTGCGGTCACGGCACCCTGCCGTACGGTGGCCCCTTCCACCACTTTCGCGATATCGCGGATGTAGACTGGCACGCCTTCGGCGGCGGTTTTCACCACGATATTCGCGATGTCCTCGGAATTCTCGATTAACCCCAAACCGCGAAGGAGGTATTGTTCCGAGCCTTTCTCGATATACGCCCCGCCGACGTTTGCGTTGTTAGCAGCAACGGCTTCGTACACGTCCCGCAGACTTAGGTTGTAAGACTGCAGCTTGTCCGGATCGATCCTGACCTGGTACTGCTTCTCATAACCGCCGAAACTGTTGATCTCGGTCGCGCCGGGAACGCCTAAAAGCTGCCGCCGAACGTTCCAGTCCTGGATCGTCCGCAACGCCGTCGCGTCGTAGTTACTACCGTCTTTGGCTCGCAGCTCATACTGATAGATTTCACCGAGGCCGGTGGAAATCGGCCCCATCTCCGGCGAACCGATGTCTTCCGGAATCTGCTCACGGGCTTGCGCGAGTCGCTCAAGCACCAGCTGCCGCGCGAAATACGTGTCGGTGTCTTCGGTGAAGACCACCGTAACCGCTGAAAGTCCGAACTTCGACACTGAGCGGATCTCTTCGATGTTCGGCAGGCCCGACATCGCAACCTCCACCGGGAATGTTATCTGCCTTTCGATTTCGAGCGGTGCGAGTGACGGAGCCGCCGTCAACACCTGCACCTGAACGTTGGTCACGTCAGGTACCGCGTCGATCGGAAGATTGATGAGACTGTACACTCCGCCCGCCGCCATAACCGCCACCAGCAGCAGAACGATCAGCCTGTTCGAAACTGAGAATTTGATAATTGCGTTGATCATATTGTTCGACCGATCCGTCCGGCCTTAGTCTTATCCGGCCCGCGGCCGTCATTCGTGAACCTTCATCAATGGTCGTCATCGCCGAGCTCGCCTTTCTGCATTTGTGTCTTAAGCACGAAGCTCCCCTTCGTGACCACTTTCTCGCCGAGTTCGAGCCCGCTTTTTATCGCCGTGTACCCGTCGATCTCCCCGCCGATCTCCACCTCGCGTATTTCGAATGCTCCCTGTTCACCTTCGCGGGGTACAAACACGAGCGTTTTGTCGCCGTCGCGTTGGATCGCCGCTGAAGGCACGAAAAGTTCTTCGCCCGCGCCTTCGGAAATACCCGTGTAGAAGCCGACCTGGGTGAACATCCCTGCTTTCAGCCGACCGCTGGCATTAGGCACCTCGATCCGGACCCTCGCAGTGCGAGAGGTCTCGTCCAGACGTGGATCGATATACCCGATACGGCCGTCGATCGAACCAACGGTTTCCGACCGGATCTCGGCGACCGAGCCGACACGCAGGCGACTGACATTTGCTTCCGGAACGTTGGCGATCACGTAGACAGTCGAGAGGTTGGAAATCGAAAAGATTGGCACGGCGGCTTCAACCCCGGCGCCAGCGTTGAATTTGCGCTCCGTTATCACGCCCGACAAAGGGGCTCGCACCGAAACCAAAGAGGTATCCTCCCGGTGATCGTCCGGGGCTCCGCTGACCACAGGGACGCCAAGTGAACGCATCTCGTCCTCAATGTGCCGTACATCGACGCGCGATGTTTCCACTTCGGCCCGTGCTTCCTGAATCTCCTTGTTCAGCGAGATGTTGGACTGGAAGTCGTAATCCGCCTTCGCCGTTCGATAACTTGACTCCGCGGCAACCAAATCCTTTCCCGCACCGGCGCCGAGCTCGATCAGCTTTTTCGTTCTTCTTAGCGTCGCTTCCGCCTCATCAAGCCTTGCCTTCGACTGCAGCACTGCCACGCGGTTTTCGGAGCGTTGGACACGGCTCAGATTTCGCTCGGCCAATTCAAGTCGCGTACGGGCCTCGTGCATTTTGCCGTGCAGCTGCGCGAGTTGGGGGCTGGAGATCACGGCCAGCACCGCACCCCGCTGGACGAAGTCACCGACCGCCGCATAAACGCGCTCGATGCGTCCGCCAACGAGCGGCGTGGCCATCTCGGTCCTCTCGGGGTTCAGTTCGACCGCACCGGTGACGTAAAGTTTGGCGATCGCAGGGCGCTGAGTGACACCCTCGATCTCGATCCCTGCGGACTCCATCGATTCGGGGTTGAGTTTCACTTCCTTACCTTTCTCGTCTTCCGAATGACCCTCTTCCTTTTTATCTTCGCCCGATTCCACTTTCACAGAGGTTGAAGAGTTGCGTGTCGCGATCCAGGACAGGCCCGCGATCGCGACGACCGCTACGATCACGGCCGTCAATATCCACGCGAACATGCTTCTGGGTTTCGACGCTTCAACGTCGTCCCGGCTTTCAGGGTCGCGGCTGAGGTCGAGATTGTCTTCCAGTCGAGCGAGTTCTTCTTCGTCCCGCTCGTGATGGCCTGTTCGCTCACTCATAGTTTTCTCCGTAACGTCCGACCTCTTCGGATCGCTTATTTGATTTTTCTTTTTTGTCTCTTCGTCCATATTTGGCCACCTCATTTAGGTTCGGGGAGAAAGGCTCCTGCCCCGAGAGCGATATTTAAATCCGCTTGCGAGCGGTAACGTTGGGTTAGGGCTTCCGTCAAATCACGTGTAGCGTCAAGCAGTCGCCGCTGCTCCGCGATCAAATCAGTTATTTTGATCTGCCCGAGTTCGTACACCTTTCGGAAGGTCTCGACGTTCTCGGTCGATCGCGGAATCGCACCCGTTTGTAGCGTGGATACCGCGCGGCTTGCCGCCACGAATCGCTGGTACGCGGCGAGGATTTCGCCCCGAACAGCCCTTTCCGCGAACTCGCGTCTGGCTTGAGCCTGTTTGATAGATATTTCGGCTTCGGCCTTAGCCCCTTGGTTCTTGTTGAATAGCGGCAGCCCGATCGCAATCCCAAAGGTCAGGCTTCGGTCGCGCTGCGAGAACGGAGTGGTCGCAGCGTCGAATGTCGAGCGGCCCTGCGAGTAGCGAGTGTAGGCTGTGAGATCTGGGCGGCTCTGCACGCGTACAAGACGAAGCCCGGCGGTCGCGACTTGTTCCTCCAATTGAGCAAGGGCGACATCGGGCCTTGTGCGCAAACCGATAGTCACAGCCGCCTCTTTTGTCGTCGGGAGAGTCGGCAGCACAGCGGCGTCGATCTGCTCCCGCAGCCGAAGCGGTTCATCGAACGGCACACCGGTTAGCAATTTCAATTGAGTGAGAGCTGACTGAAGGCGCCCCTCTGCCAACTGACGTCGGGATCGGAGGCGTTCGACTTCCGCCTGCAGTAGATTCAGTTCCAACGGCGCGATCTCGCCCTCGTTCACTCGAACTTGCGCAACGCGGGTGGTCTGTAGATCGAGTTCTAGAAGTTTTTCTGTCACATCCAGATCACGGAGTGCCGCCAAGGCTTCCGCGTAATTCGCTAGCACGTTGGCAACCAGAATCCTTTCGCGGTTGCGCACCTCCGCCTCGCTCGCCTCGATAGCGATTTGAGCCGCGCTGACGCGTGCCTCGCGGCGTCCATAGATCTCGATCGGCAAGGAGAACCCAGCGGTGAACCGCCTGTCTCCGCCGTCACCCACGAGGCGGCCTGATTCCTGTTCGAATTCAAGCGTCGGGTTGGGTCTGAGCCTGCCTTGCTGGAGGCGCGCTCGCGCCTTATCGATCTCGAGTCGCGAAGCTATGATCTCTTGGTTAGAGTTCAAAGCCCTCTTGATCAATTCGTCGACCGAGACTCCGCCCTGCGAATCGTAGTAAGCTGGCAGTACAGATTCGACAAGCGGTTTCGACGCGGCGTCCGAAGTTCGCTCATCCGTCTTTTCGTTTTTCGCAAAAAGCGTCGGCTCTTGGCCGATTGCAACGGTAACGGCTATTGTCAAGCCTAGAGCGACCCATACAACAGTGGCCCTGCAGTTTAACTTCATTTTCTATTTCCTAATCAAAAACGGAACGACTCTCCCGATTGCTCGACGCAATCCGGGACGAAAGTCGAAGGTTCGCATGATCTGAATGGGCGCGATCTATTGCCGCCGCCGATCAGGATCCGCGCAACATCTTTCGATTAGGAAACTTTTGGAGGTATGTACGGAGGAGGAAGTGAGTTGAAAATTGGAAAATTGCTCTTTAGCGAAATGGCCGTTCTTTCGATCAAGGACGATCGGACGTCACCGGCCGTGCTCGGGATCGCGACGGCGTGGCAAAGACACTCATCGTCGCAGTCGCCTACAGGTTCATGGTCACCGTCGTTCTCGCAACCTGAAATGGCCGTTCTCAATTCATCTTGTCCATCTATAACGATAGATGTGGAAGCCGTCGATCGGCTCGGAGGCGTCGCAGCGTTCGTGCCAGTTTCGCATAATGCAGGACAGAAAAGTTCAATCGCGACGAGACCAAGCCAGAGAACCGCTACGCGTTTCCTGACGATCTTTCTGCGAACGAGTTTTAGTATGCCCTTCATTAAACTAGTCCAGACCCCAGTCGACTCTAGCTTCTTAAACTAACTTCAGGTAATCACCTTGTCAAGGACTTGTTCTAATTCGCATTCATTTAGATACGGCGCAGACGGGAAATATCACCAATTTTGTAAACAAGCCTGTTTCGCTTTCGGCGGGATCTCCGCCGGTCTTACTTAGCTATCGGAAACGTGGCGGTAGCGGTGGCGCCGCCTCTCGACACCATAGTTCGTATCTCGTAAACGCGCACAGCATTGCCGGAAGGTCACGATGTATGTGCCCGCATATTCACTGACCGGTACGGTCAAGTAAATACCGCTGGTGAATGGGAATCAACCCGAGAATCGATTGTCGTAACCAATTTCTGCTGTAATAAACGCTGATTTGAAGAACCTCGATACTCCCCCGTCCCAGCGACTAGTGATGATTTATAAGGACCGTCAATGAGCATGTCAATGTGGGATAGAGTAAAGGTAATGCTAAGGTCGTCTTTTGCAGTCAATTTCTCGATAGTATTGCCCGTATAGACGACAATGTGGAAGCCGAGTCTCTTTAGTCTTAACACAAGTTCCGCCACGGAATCAGATTGATCAAAAGGCTCGCCTCCGAGAATCGTTACACCATCGTTTTCACGGCGTTTTGAAACGATCTCTTCGAGAATTGAGGAAACGGAAACCTGTTTCCCGTCGAGGCGATTATGGGTTTCGGGAACGTAGCAACCTGGACAACGAATTGAACAACCGGCAACTTGAACTACGCTCCGACGACCCGGGCCATCAACCACCGAGTTGTGATATATGCGATGAAGCCAGATGTAATGGCGATCATCTTTAAGGTTACCCGGTTCCCAAGACTGACCTTGCATCGGCTTTCCGCAATTCAAATATTGGGAGGTTCCAAGGTCGTCTCTGAGATCGATAAGTAGATCAGCGGGAATGCCTGAGACTTCGGTCGTGAGGTTCCTATTGTCGTATTCAAGAATGAAAGTAATCTCGTTTTTCATTTTCGTTTGGAAGTCTGTTTTGACTCCACTTTGATGAAATATTCTTGCTTTTTGGTTTCGGCACAGGGATCGCCGAGAATTCCCTTTAACTGTTTCGCCGCTTTCTCACAAGCGGTACCTTGATACCCTTTTATCTCGGTTTCGCATGTTCCGCGTTCGGTATCGATTTTGAATTCAACTTCAGGCATTTCGGCATCCTCCTTAGTATTTGATTCTAATTTTGAGAGTTTTTCCGATTCGTTCCTTGATAAGCGTGCCGCCGAGCCTCTTGGCCATCTTTCTTGCTGCTGCTTCGTGATAGCTATTCTGAAGTCGGACGATAAAGTCCTTCCCGAGGCAAAAAGACAAATCCATGTCGTCAATAACCGCTGTATAGCCTTTCGCGGTTCTCCGGAAGCCGATATCCCCCAAAAGCGCTCGTCCTCGTATTTCGTGACGCCGAATCACGATGTCTGCCGTTTGTGGATCGCGTTTGTCCCACCCCTGAAGAGGAATGTCGGTTCCCACAGTCGGAGAAGCGAACCCACATTCGGCCAAGGCTTCGAGTAGCAATTCGCGATTCGGGAAAGACTGGGATTCAAAAGTCATGTATTTGCTCATTGAAATTCTCCGTTCTCAAAGTTCATAGATTCGATCGGTGCGATTTCCGGCAAGGCTGGTATTCCCGGTTTGTGAGCCTACACCTTTGATATTGTTTCGGGCCCACTTGCGGATCTCTTCTATCTTCTCGCTCATCATCTGTGCTGTGGGCGTGATATTTTCGGCCGCTTTAATAATGTCGCGAGTCTCGGCCTGCCGGTCCCCGTCGATGAAGGCTTCAAGAACTCCGTCTTTCACTGCACCCTCTATTTCGGCACCTGAAAAGTCCTTGCTCTTTTCTACGAGTTTCTCAAGATCGAAGTGTTCGGCATCGAGTGCTCTCTTAGTCAGATGAACCCGGAATATCTCCTTGCGGTCCTCTGTCTCCGGAAGATCGACAAAGTGTATATATGAGAACCGGCCGATCCTGAACTGTTCGGATTCGAGTTCGCGTACGTCATTGGCGGTAGCGAACACAAGTACATCCTGATTGTCCTGCATCCAGTTGAGAAGATACGAGATGGTTCGTGCCGTCTCTCCGCCGTCCGTCTTGTTGGAAGACTTCATTCCTGATACCGCCTTTTCGAACTCACTGATACCGAGAATGCCTTTGATCGTTCCGGCGATCGACAGTGCACGCTTTATCGACATTGCCGACGAACCGATGACGCCTCCGCCCTCACCCATGATCGAACCGAAGTCCAGATCAAGGAGGGCCCGATTCGTGATGCTCGATGCGACACGTTTACAGAGATCCTTTCCGCAACCCGGTAGACCGACAAGCAAAATGCCCTTACAAGGTTCGACATGTCGCGCTTTTGCTCTCGGACTAAACGTATAAGCTGCACGTTCGAGGATGGCTCGAAGGGATTTATAGCCACCCAGGTTACTTGCCGGTTCGGGATGAACATAAGTAAGCGAACCGCTGCCCCGAATTACATTCTTCTTTTCCTCAAGAATGACATTGATCGAGTCTTGATTGAGACCGTTACAGCTGATAACTGCTTTGGCTACCACATTGCTGATCTCGACTGCTGTTAGACCAAGTAGAGACTGCTGTAGTGCAACCTGAGTTTCTTTAGTAAGGCTTATATCGAGACCATTGGAACGCAGGTTCTCAAACTGAAGTTCTATCGAGTCTTCGATCTCGGATTCCTTCGGAAGATCAAGATCTATCTGCGTGACTTCTTTTTCGAGTGTTTTTAGTTCGGGAAAGTTCGGTCCTACAAAGAGAACGGTGGCTTTCGTCGATTTCAGCTTCCAGGCGATCTCACGAAGTCGTCGAACCAGTAAATGGTCTTCCTGCCCATACGGTGAGATATAAGGAGCGTAGTCACACAGCAGGAAAATACCTGTCCTCTGCTCGCTAATAAATCCAAGAAGACTTTCGGGATCTTCCGTATCGCCGATCGTTTGAGGCGAGCCTAGTAGCCCCTCTTTCGGATCGACCACCTTCTGAAGGCCGCTTGGGCGGCTCCAGAAATAGAGAGGCTTTTCTTTATGCCTATCCTGAAAGACTAGATCGACCAACGCCTCCCTTATCCGGTCTTCTTCGAATGTATTGATGGCGATAAGCGGGTATCGGGCTCTGATCCTAATATCAAGCTCATGCAGGAACTTCCGGATGCTGTCGGCACCGGCTTCTATATCAGTCATTGTTTGTTTACTGGAAGTGTTTAAGAAACGGACTGTGTGACAAGACGCCCGTTGTGACCGTTTCGTCCATTGTTGTCGGTGGGTCTAGGTGCCTCGGTCATTCTTTCGACCTTCTGCATCTCTTCTCTTGAGGCGATGCCGTTGTCGATCTTGAACCCGAGATTTGCTAAAGCCCTGCCCACAGCACTTGTTTCACCGTTTTCGATAAAAGATGTTGTATTTACATATCCCTGGCCACGAACCTCGAATGCATGGCCGGTAGAACTGGGTTTCGCGTCATCTCGGTTCCGGTACGCACCGGCCTTTACACACACAAAGCCGCTGTCTTCGTTAAGCCTTATGATCTCGGTAACGATCCGGCCGTCCGGGTATTTCTCATAGAACTCTGCTATGCGTGCGTGAACCGGAATGTATTTGCTCAGGTCAAAGTTTGCCATTTTTGAGACCTCGTATGTCGTCGATCTAGAATTCAAGAGCGGTTAGCCGGTCTTCATCAAGCAGTTTCTTTGAGTGGACTGATGTCATCCTCAAAAGATCGCTCAGGGCAGTCCGCATCTCGTCCGGGGAGCGCTGCTTGGCTTCCCGACCGGCCGCGGCCTGTAATTGTTCGAGTACCTTTTCGAGGGATGTGTCGCCCGTGAAGTTCATCAACTGGTACCATTCGCACATCTGACGTGCACGTTTAGCTAATGAACCCGATACAAACTTCGCATCCCTCATGCGTTCCGCCATTTCCGAAGCTGATTCAAAGATGTTCGCAGTTATCTGTGCAAAGCCTTCCTTGATCGGAGATACGGCCTCTTCGGCTTCACGCTGAGCGGCCTCGATCTTCATCTCACGGATCCGTTCCTTTACTTCGCGTTCTCGGCGGGTTTCAGCAGTCACCTCATCGACCTTTATTTCTTCGATACGGCGTTTTGTATCGATCTCAAGATCGATCTTCGTCTGTTCAGAATTTATACGAGTCGTTTCGAGGGTAAGCGATTTTGCGAGGTTTCGCTCGGCGATCATTTCCGATCCGAGAATGATCACCTTTGGCTTCATTGTTATCACGAGGCCATCGCGTATCATCTCGCGTGTCGGAACCATTCCGATGGCTTGTGCTGCGACTGCGTTTACAAACTCCTCTCTATCGAAAGGCTCATCGCTGGTTGCCTCGAACCTGTCGGCAGAATCTCTCGCAAGCTGATAGAAGCTGTCCTGAAGAACGTTAAGGATCTCGTCGTATTTGGAAAGAACCTCACTCTTTGCTGCGGCAAGCGTTTCACAAGCCTGGAGATATGCTTTTTCGAAAGATTCAAAAGCCGTCCACGGAATCCACTTGTATTCGCTCGTTCCCCAGACCGTTTCGCAAAGCGTGAATCTGAAGCCGAACTTGCTTAGGGCGTTATGAGCCTGGGCCGCCCCTCGCATCAGGCGATTCCGATAAACATCAGGCAGCAACCCAGCTCGCGGCGGACTCACTCTGACGGCTGCATTCTCTGGAAGCTGAACTCCGAGGGTTTTCCATTCCAGTTGCCGAACAAGACTACCGAACCCTCGGCAGTCGATGTTCATGAAGATGCCTTCACTTTCCAGCGTCGATAGATCGAAAGGAAGAGACTCAACCTCCTCGGCACTGATACCTAACTCCGTCGCAGCACGGTCCTTTCTAGTTTCAAGCCGAGTTAGCACTTCCCGCGCAATTTCAGAAGGCTCTTCCACACAAGAATCTTGGAAAATTTCTTCTGTCGATGTGTCCGCCGCCTGAGAGCCACCGAACACGTTTCGGAGTACCGAAGATGCTAACGATGGGAGTATCGACGTGTCGGAGATCTCGGCAGATGTTTGAGTTTCCATTCGCATCCTGTCCACCGCTCAATTTTCAACGAGTCCGTATTTCTGCAGACACTCGGATAACGGCCGTTGGACGTGATCAACATCACGTCGGACTCTGACCCCTTCAATATCGACGGATTCCAGTTCACTGAGGCAGAAATATCCCCATTCGCGTTCAAGCCCGACGACATAACCAAAGAAGCAAATATCGTCTTCATACGAATCGGCTTCCGTCACGAACCATATCCATCCGCTCAATGGAAATTGGAATACGGCAAAGACGGTCGGATTCTTGCTACCGTCTTGGGCACTAATCTTCGGCAGAGCAATCTTAAGTTTTTCTGGTAATAGTTCCGACATAAAGGTTTGTCCCTTACCAACTTTTCGCGAGATGTCTGCCGCCTATTTTTGTTCTAAACTGGGAAAAATAATGGTTGGAAAGATGACCGAATTTTCCCTCCGGTAACTACAAGGCCATGCCAGTACCAGACACCGCAGATGGCGCGCAGTAGGCCGATCGAGTACTGCCGCTCTCAAGATCAAAATAAACTGCAAATCGTTTTAGGGTCCGTGTTAGAAGCAACGCCGAAAGCATCTCCGCGATTTCTATCGCCACTCGCTGATTCACGATTAGACCTTGCTCGCCGAGGCGGACTCGTTCGGGACACGATGCATCGCTTTTGGCTTCGATCCTTTCGGGTTCGAGAAGGTCAGGATGCTGGAGCGACGGCGACGGAAGTGCCCGGCAGATACTAGTACCTGTGAAGTATTGCTCGGGTTTGAGAGGTTTTGTCGTCGAACCAAGTAAAACTTGGCCCGACGTCTTCCCGTTCCCGCCGTCTATCCACCAGATCCTCGAAGCATCACCGTAACTTCGAAACTCATCAAGTGCTCTATGCATCTCTCGTCGGGCTATGTGATTATCGACGCAACCGACGATGATTGCCAGACTCCTATAGTCACTACTCGAGCTTTTAAGATGTTTCTCGGAGTCGAACTTTTCAGACGAGAAACTTATTTCTATTCCCCAAGCCGTAGAGACTCGTTCCGCAAGCGTCTGAGCTTTGTATCGCCCAACTTCCGCGAAGCAGAAATTGCTACGCGGAATATTTCCGTTTTCCACCACGTCCGGATCCACGATCAGCATTTCGGCCGATTTGTTCTGTTGCTGTTTTAGTTCGTAGATAAGTCGGGCAATTGCAGGAACTACAAAAGAGCCAGTGCCGCCGGCACCAACGACGATAAACCGAAGCGTATTGTATTCGACAGGCATCACAACCGCGGCCTGCGAGAAGCTAAGATCGATTTCCATCACAACATCATCTGAAGCAGAGCTTCGACCTCATTCAGATCGACAACGCCGCTTGGCAAGTGTCCGATCCAGCAAAATGGAATAGGTACAAGGTGGTCGTAGATCCCGCAACGGAATCTTACCTTCGGTTTATCGTGAACATCCGAAATAATTCCAAATATTCGGAACTTGCCTGATTCATCACGATCATCAGCAGAACTGAACTGGTATGCCCCTTCCGGGTGCGTATGGATCTCGATGCAGGCCTCGGAGTATTCGGGCCGCCTATCATCTGCGATGGTTGAGGCATATGTCCTGTCTCTGCTCGACGTACTCCACTGCCAAGCATATCGCTCGCTATCCCAATAGATGAGATAAAGTTCTTCCCTAAAATTCTCCTTCGAGTTGGAGATCCGGGCGTGTTTGCAGATTTCGTCCCATACACGACTTGGAACCTTCGGCTTAAGCCATCTGATACCTACAAATCCGGTTGGAAGGCCCTTTATCTCTCTGAACACAAGAGGAACTGAAACTGCAAACTCCTTACGCTGAGCCCTGAGAATTACTCCGTTTCCGGCAAGGAGGTACTCGTAAAGAATGGCTTCTACGGGCTCGAATCGTTCTTTTGTGATCCGATGACCGATGAACTCCTTTTCTCTTTCCATCATTTTATTCAGAACCGGGAGTCGTACCGTCGCTGTTCAACGATCGTTTCCCAGGCGTCGTCGATCGTAGTGCTTGATAAGATCAGTTCGGACTTCGGAAACTTCTTCGCCTTGTCAGCCGCCAGTTTCCGCAGAAGTTCACGTACATCTTGGGGTTCGGAGAGGCATCGCTCGCTGGCGTGGTCCGCATTGAACGGCGTGTCGAAAATTAGTTTCCAAACTTCGCTGAGTGTAGAAGGATGGGTCTCAGAAACTTCGTTTTTTCCAAAGCAGATCTTGCCGGAACCGACGTTGGGCAGCGGCGCGACAGCAAGGTTGGTGTTAGCAGATATATGAGATGAATCCGCGGCCCAGAGATAATATTCCCGTCCTTTGCCAAGTAGAATGAGAGGGGGTAAAGGAACTGAAAGTTCAACAAGGCCCTTGTCAGGTAGAACGACGGTTATCTTTCGTATCGCTGCCGGTTCATACGATAGGATCGCGTTGCCTTCGGGAGCCTCACGGTAACGCAAGACTCGTCTACCAAGCCATCCTGTGTCTGTGTGAACCTTTCGAAAGGCTCTGGCAACCTGGTCACTCGAAAGGGCCTTCAACGACACGTATGATTCTTTAAGATCGGCAAAAAGATACTGACCCGGCAGGAAATACAGCGCCGCAGAAGCGTCGGCAGGTATTTGCAAGTTGTTATTCATCACTCACCTTTTGCTTCGCCCGCCCAACCTTTCCGGTATTCCAGAATGAAATAAGCTCGCAAAAGAACGCCTGTGCATCTTCTTCGATCCTTCTATCCAATTGTTCGAGATTCTTGAAGTATTGGTTTGCGGCCTTATACGCCTCGGTCAACCAATCAACAGTCTCTTTGTCCCATTCAAACAAATCCGGATATTGACAGTTAGTAATGTCCAGCCACGGGTTACCGGTGGAATGATCGACTAAGCGGATTAGATCGCTGAAAGGTTTTGCTTTTGCACCGTGCTTTTCTTTCCAGATTTTTTGATGTGCAGCCTTGATCGGAGGTAATGACTCTCTATCGACCGCGTACTTTTCTGAAAAGTAATTCCAGATTTCATCATCTTCATTAAAATAGAACATCAGGCCGGCCAGATAACTGTCCCTCAAGTGTGCGAAGTCAACTTCTTCACAGCAAAGGTCGAAATTCATCGGCGGTATGGCAAATCGCTCAAGTTCTAGCTCCGGATCATCGTGCCAGTATTCGAGCAAAGGAAAGCATTTATCATTTACGAGCTGAAAGAACTCATTTGTACGTTCGCTGTATGCCTTAAAATAGCCTGCTGCATATAGGCTCTTTGTTGATCGTTCCCACTCCCTGGGAAACATCTCAATAAAAAGCCGGTATTTGTGCTGTTCCGATACGACTCTGGTTACGGTTTCGCATGCATTTATGGCGTTGTGGCTATTTGCTTTAAATCGAAGATATTCGAGCGAACGGAGCAACCGTTCGCCAAAGCCAAAAATTGCCTTTCCGTTCTCGCCCGTCGCCAATCCTAGTCCGGTCATGGAGCCTCCATACCTTAGAATCCAAGCGGAACATAGTCGAACGCTGATGCCGGGCTCTTCTGAAACGCTTTTCGGTGAAATTCGATTACTTCGATCTCCTGAGTGCCGATAGCAAGGATATTCTCGGCCTCGTTTACTTCCTCGACGGTCAAAAGTTCTGATGCCTCCCTCCGCATTAGTTGATCGGCAAGAATAATCGCCGGATTGATCTGCTCGATCTCAGCTCTCAATAATTCGAGCGGCGATTCATCAGGCTGCATACCCTTTATGCTGCGCTCGCTTGACGATAGTGACGCTAAGTTTCCCGTCCTTAACCTCTCGAGTGATATTCGCATTTTCGATCGAAGCGAAGTGCGGCTGGAGTACGACCTTCAGGGTCTTGTCTTCCTGGGCGAGCGATGCATCCAGTTCAAAGGTCTGGCCCTCGATCTTGATAGTCGCCTTGGGATCGGTTACCGGATCTGTCGCATTCGTACTTTCCGTCGATTCCGTTTCGGCTTTGTTCACGTTGCCAGCTGTATCTTCTTCAGGTGGCGTGTTAGTTTCGTTTTCCATAACTTTCTATGAAGCGAAGAGCGACTGTTGATCCTTCGCCGGTTCCTGCGGTATCGCACTTGGGGTTGAAGATGCGTCGACGTTCGAGTCCACCTTCTCGGCAGATTTGTTGGGACTTTTCGACGCCGTCTTGGGAGTACGCTTTCTGGTTGCGGCCTGTTCCTTCTTCATCTTCTCGGCAGCCAATAGAGGAAGGGCGTTTCTGTACCGTTCGAGAGCCGCCGATACCGGATCGGATAGACTCAGCTCACCACGTTCGCTACACCGGTTAATAAATATAACTTCGGGAGCAAAGTCGTGCGAACGCACACTTACGATGCAATCTCTCGTTCCTTTGGATTCGGGCAGCAACTGGATCACAGCCGTGACGGTACATGCTTCAAAGTTGTAGGGTTCTTTTTCAGACAGAACGACCGACCTTACGAACTGTTCATTACCGATTATGTCGTCTGGGACGGCTTCATTGGTTGAGTTCATAAACGAAGCAGTTTCATTGACTGCCTCGACACCAGTAGCCGAGAGAATCGAATCGTGTTCTTTGGCTTCCCCGGTGGTGATACCCGCGTCCGAAGGCGGAATGGAAGTCGGTTCTACACTTTGGTCACCCGTTAGCTCAACGGTGCCAAACTGCTCCGAAGGGCTCAACATCGAAACGATCTCTTCCTCGCATTCCGGCTTGCATTCGTTCGCGTAAGATGGTCGCTCGGAGTCTGATTCTTCTGAATGGACGATACCGAGAAACTCGTCTTTTGCCTCGACGAATTCAGTCTTCAAATCGGTGTTCGGTTCAGCAGATATCGCTGCTACGTTTGCGACCGTGTTTTCACTTGCACGCGGAATCGCTTGCTGAATTGGAACGGATGTCCTAGGAATATTTTCGCGTTCGATATCTCGTAGCCTTTCCAGAAACTTGCTCAGGAAAATGTTCCGAATGGTTACTTCTTCATGCGACCGAGTCATGTACTCAGCACCTTTCCAGAGCTCCAACCCGATCTGCTGATTCGTCTGCGCGCTGCCTTGAAATCCCGCGTTCTGATGTACTTCAGACGCGAGCGTTTGGGCAGTAAAGATCAGTTGTTCGATTTTCTCGCGATTATCAAGAGGAATGAACGAACCGCTATTCAGAATTTCCATATCTCTATCTCCACCGCCTTATCCGCCGCCCTTTTATTCTCCAAATGCTTGTCGAACAAACAAGAAAGGCTCGCGAAAACCCGCGAACCTTTTGACCCAGCGCCTTTTGAAACGTCTATGCTGCAGCCGCAAGTGAGCCAGATGGGTTTGACGAAGTCACAAACCGTTCCTGATTCTTTTTCAGAATGCGGGAGATAGTTGAATGGGTGGTATTGATCGAACGCGCGGCCCGGCGTAGATTTCCATTTGAACGCTTTAGTGCGTGTTCGACAAACATTGCGGCGGCCTTGATGTACACGCTATCAAGATCGTCTGTCGCCGGGTCGAGTGTGACGGTCAGGTAGTTGTTTTCCTTTTCGTCAGCTAGTTCTAGTTCGGAACGGAATCTGGTTTCTCCACTTAGCATACTGTTGACGACCTGAAGAGTGATCGCCGGTTCGTCAATAGTTTCGACTGCGAGGCGGGTTGCGAAATTTCTAATCTCTCGATAGTTCCCCTTCCATTCGAGTTCCTGGATCGCAGCAAGAACTTCTTTTTCGATTTGTAGAGGCTCCTGCAGCCCTATAGTGCCTCTATCGGTCTCTAACTGGTCGAGGAATGTCTCGACGATTCTTTCCTTTTGATAACGAAGCGGCAAGGTTTCAAGCTGAAGGATATTCAGACGGTCGAAGAGATCGGCTCTAAATGTCCCGTTCTTGACCATTGATCGGAGATCTCGTGAAGTCGCAGCAACAACCCGCACATCAATTTCGCGTTCCATCGTCCCGCCAACCCGGCGAATGCGTCTTTCTTCGACCGCCTTTAGAAACTTCGCCTGCAGGCCAAGTGAGAGTTCTCCGATCTCGTCGAGGAAGAGCGTACCGCCTTGTGCGGCTTCGAACAGACCCGCTTTCGGAGCGGTCGCACCGGTAAAGGCACCTCGCTCGTATCCAAAAAGTTCCGACTCCAAAAGTTCAGACGTAAAGCTGGCGCAGTTGACGCTTACGAACTCTCGGTTCGACCTTGGACTAAGATCGTGCATTTGGTGGGCAATGGTTGTCTTTCCAGTGCCTCTTTCCCCCGTAATGAGGACGTAATGCGGAACTCTGGCGAATAGGAGGATTTTTTCATCCAAGATCGACCTTCCCTTGAAAGCACAGTCATCAACATAATTATCGGCCATAAGGTAACTTCTCCCACGAACAACTTTCGGCTTGCAGAGCTGTTTCGACTACAATCCGGTCTTCCTGTGCGAGAAAAACCCGATTCACCCTTTCGATACTTAAGCCTGCATAACTAAAAACCCGCGATAAACGCGGTGGTTACCTTTTATATGCCTATTTTATCGGATTTTTTTTACATCGCGAATGTTTTGTTCAATAGCGGAATACCTTTCTGATCTGCAAAGACTTTCGTGGAGGCGCCGAAACTGTTTACGAATTCGAGAGCTGGTTCAATAAGCCATTCTGGAAGGTTTATAGGTTCCGGTTTTGCGAGTTCCTCGGTTGCGGCCTGTAATTCCGGAAGAAAGGAGATGCTTGTCGATACGGGCGGAAATAGAAATAATACCCTTTCTAGAGCGAGCCACGGCGACTCCTGCGGCAAGAAAAATCTCTGCTTTCCGTGCTGAACAATATTGACAAGGCCCATTCCCCGCAATTCGCGAATCTGTTCAAAGGTCGAAGGACAAATCTCTGTTAGCAGTTGTCCCTGGAATCGCGCGGAACGCACTGTGATATCTCTGATCAAGTTGACGCTGTTCTTCTCGAAATCGACAACCCGCAACACCTCGTTAGCGGTCGTTGGAATACTGAAACGTAAGCCAAAGTGCTGACGGATATCTCTGAGCCATTCTTCCGATATCTTCACGCCAACGAGCCTGGTACCGTCATCAGTGGTGGTTCGAACGATATTCAACGCGTCGTGACTAAGCGTTTTAAGGTATTTCCATAACGGGAGCAACGCCCCGCTGAGGAGATGCACGGTTCGGTTCTCGAATGCGGGTATTCTATTCTCTTCATTCAGCCACCAGGTTTCTGCTTTCGTCTTTGGTACGACTCGATAACGCTGATTCAATTCACTTTCACGTACATAAGCAACGTTGCGGCCGACAGGTTTTGTGATCGAGAACATCTGATACCGTTCGCCCGTTTCCGGGTCCGTATGTGACAGGGTTCTTCTGACGGCAATGAACGATCCGTCCCTACGTTCCTGAAAGAACTGATGTACCTCGCTGGCCGCCATCTCATTGTACTTAGCAGGTGTAGTGGCGACTTTAAGCTCGAGTTTGTAGTAGACGGTTTTCGCACCGGTCAATGGATCGGAGTTGAGAATCTGCGGTGCGGTCGACAGGGCGACCGACAAGGCTTTGAGATCCTCCATCCCGTCATCGAGTTTTCCCTTCTGTTTAAGATATTCGATGGTTTCAAGGAATGTGGCGTAGAAGTGGTCGAAGAGCGCATTCTGCCTCTCAACCTCCAACGACAGCAGCCTGTTTAAGAATCGTGGAATATTTGTCTTTTCGCTATCTGGTACCTTTTCTTCTCCATCAACGGTCTTCACAAGCCCCATATCGCGAAGAGCCTGCATTGCGTCGTCAAGTCCATCAATCTCGCGGCCGCGCATGATGCCAGTCAACACCACATTTAATGCCGAACGTCCTTCTCTCGATTCGAGATTATACTTGTCGAGGTTGCCAGCCTTCTCGGCTCGGCGGTCACCTTTCGTAAGGGCTCCCATGTTGCCAAGCCGCCTAGCAATGGTAGCGGAAAACCGCTTCTCTCCTCCGAGTTCAGTAAACACCAGGAGATAAACCGGAGGAGCGACCTGACCTGTGCGATGCGTACGTCCGAAGTCCTGGATCTGTTTGTCGGCTGACCATTTCAGTTCCGCGGCAATGTGGAGACGCCGCTGTTTGTTTCCGACATTACATCCAGCGTGTAGGCTGTCACCGGTCGAAGCAACTTCCGACATGATCGCTATGCGTTTGTCGCCGTTTTGAAATGCGTTCTTCTCATAAAGATTTATCAGCTTTGATGGAACTCCAGGAAGCTGTCTGGGCCGGTATTCAAGTGTGCCATTCGCAGTTCTAATAAGCCGTTTCTTCCGACCGGTCATCTCCGCGACATTCTCAACGCCGAAATAGTTTACAAGTTGGTCTAGCGGATGCTCAGGCACTTCCAGAACCGAAAGCTTGTCCAGTAGTTCCGCCCTGAGTTGCAAAGCGGCTCGACTCTCGACCTGCGCACCGTTCGCGTCAACGAGCGGGATGTACTCGATGGTGCCGTTGTAGGGATTTGATCGCTCCTGAAAGCATGCGGTCGGAAAGCAATTTGCAACGAGGCGTGTGAGGGTCTCTCGCGGGCTGAAATCAAGGCTGTCGATCGCCTCGTCCTCATCCGCTGCACGCTCGATCTGCTTCTTTGTCTGGCTCTCGCCCGTGCCCGTAATCGAGACCACAATCGACTCGCGTCTTGAGAGGGCTCCCTCGATTTCACGAATCAAGGTCGGAACCTTGAACGCCGTTATCAGATTGCGAAAACACCGCTGATGTTCGGCCCAGAATTGATTTACCGCCTGGCTGCGAGTCGCTTTGCCGGAATTTGTTAGATCCAAAGCCCGATGAATGTTCCGGAACACTTCCTGCCAGCCCTGGGCCATGTTGTCGTACATCGTTCGCTGTGCAGGCGTGAGCCAATGGGTAACTTCGCGAAATTCAACGGCGAGGCCAGATTCGGGATCGGTTCCCATGCTTAAATTTCCGCAGAGGTAGCGTCCCATCGACTTTAGATCCCGGCACACCATTTCGAGTGCTCCTACACCACCCGATTCGATCTCTTCGGCAAACTGTTCAAATCCCAGCGGGAAATTGGTTCCCTCTCCCCATAGGCCGAGTCGTGACATGTAGGCCAGGTGCCTGACTTCACCAGCTGACGTTGCCGATGAATATACCACTCTCACATCAGGGAACTTCTCAGGGTTCTGGATCTCAAGAACCGCCGCTCCGGTCTGTGTCGATTTTCCCCGATCGTCCGCAAAAGCGTACTTAGCTTTATGCCCTTCATCGAAGATCACGATTCCATTTGGTCCAAGCCAACGCGTGATCTGATCGATCCTCTTATTGCCTTTCTTGTTGCGGGCAATTAACGAACGATATGTGCAGAAGACAATTCCGTCCTGAATGTCTATCTCCTGATCGGTTGGAAAGTCATTTATCAACTTGATCGGCGGTGTTAGACCCAACCTTTTGAACTCGTCAGAGACCGCTTCCATCAGATCGGTCTTTACGGAAAACCAAACCGCCCGCATTCTTCCTTGAAACCAATTGTCGAGAATGATCCCCGCCAAAGTCGCCGTCTTACCTGTTCCCGTGCCGTCGCCGATGCTTATCCCTGCTCTCGCGCCATCAGCTAGTCGCTGCTCGTGAGCCTGGCCTGCGTAGACTATTCGCTCCACCTGCATGGCCGATAGCTTTCCCGTCTCAGATAGACATTTCGGCAAGTGTGGCCGGTACCGGATCGGCGGTGGTTCGACGTTGGCAAGACCGGGTGGTTCGACGATCACTCCCGGATGTGGTGAACCACCGGAGATATATCTCGGCGAATATACTTGTAAGTCCGCATCGCTCTCAGTATGTTCAACCGCAAAAGGCGTTTCACTCGACGCGATTATCGGTACAGAAAGTTCTTCCGAGCTTCGTTCTTGGATGGCCGTGTACATTGATTTTTTCTATTGATCAGAAGCGCATATTTAGCGCTAAGGCTTGTTCGAATGCATCTTCGACCGATTTAGCAACGATATGGGTAGCATTACCGACTTCATCGGATGTAGTGCCTCGACTTGAAACATGCTTGGTTCCGATGATAAGCGTTGTTTTAACGCTTGTGCCGTTGCGGTAGAACTCACGGCCGAGCAGTTCGATCGACATTCTCACTCGTATTTCATGACAAAGAGAATTCCAGAAACGACTCCCAGTGGCCGAAGTAAAAGAACCATTCTCACCAAGTATCGCGGCGAACCGTCCGCCAGGCCTTAGTCTGCGCAATGCTGACTCCACATGGCGAAATCCAAACTCGCAACTATTCCCATGCACACGGCCACCGGTCGAAGAAAATGGCGGATTGACAAGAACTATGTCCGGAATAAGATCATGAGGCAGCAGGTCATCGACAAACTCCGCATCCACCGTAAACGCCTTGAGTCCTAACGCATGAGCTAACGTTCTCCGTCTCGGATCGATCTCATTGGTTATTACCTTTGCTCCCGCGGCGCTCGCCCAAACAGCGAGACTGCCCGTGCCACACGACGGTTCGAGAACGGTTTCATCAGATTGAATAATCAAAAGATACGCCGCGAGGTAACCGATAGTCGCGGGCGTGGAAAACTGTTGAAAGGCGATTTGAGTCTCACTTCGCCAGGTCTGCGTAGGGAGCCTCTTTTGCAGAGGCCTCAATATCTTCGATACGGCCACTACCGGATCGATTGATGCGAGCAAATGCTGTCCGTACTTTTCCTGAATAAGTGAGTTGATCGCCGTCTCGGCTATCTCGTGGTAGAAATGCGAATCGACAGCAGAATTAAAACCCCCTTGTTCCTTGCAGAGTTCAATGAGTTCCTTATTAGAGATCGATCGTTCTCCGTCCACGATTTTGGCGACTCGTTTGACTAAGTTCTCTAGAGAGGTCGAAGATACATGTGGCTCGCTCATGACGCGAATTGTCAGCCGCTTATTTTGATGGCGAGATGTCCGCGAGTTGATGGCTTGCTGCGTCAAAGCACTCAGGGGTCAGCAGTTTAAGCCACTCAGGGACGTCCAGATAATGAACAGTTGCTCCGGCAATCAGTGCATCGTCAATTCCTTTGAACCGTTTGTCCCACTTGAGAATTCTGGTGGGCTGTTCGCACGACAAAAACTGCTGCTCACTAACTCGCGACGCGACCAGCGAAGCAAGCGCTCGCGCAACGTGTGGATTCGTGAAACAGTCTGCATCGAACGCAATTTCCAGAGCTTTTTTGCGCGCGGCTTTAACGATCTCTCGATGCGATGTTGCGACACCGCTATTGCCGACGACGTATCGATCCGGCAGAAAGCTCTGACAGGTGGCGGCTTTTAGAGCACCTTCCGTTACCAGCACCGTCTCTATTGTTTTACCTTTGAATCCTATCGCGCCTTCATAATGAAGTGGCGTACCGGGTCCACATCCGTCTCGTTGTCGGATCGACGAAAGCCATGAGTATTTTGGAGATGTTCGGGAATTCTTACCAATAGCTTTCAACTGGCAGGCCTGAATCAGGCCATTTGACCCGATGAACGGAATCAAAAGAAGATCGTCAGCGTAGTCATAGTTGCCGCCGACTTGGAGTCTGCCGTTCGAGGTACGCCAAAAGCCGGGAACGCCCCTTAGTGCTCGAACGCGGGCACCTTTTTTGGCCAGTGCATCGTCAATCGACTGAGCAAGCCTCTGCCTTCGTTGTGCCGATTTGGGCAACATCCCGTAGCGACTGAGGTATTGATCTGGGCTTACCCATTCTTCTGATAAGAGTGAGATGTGATCGAAAAGCGGCGAGAATCGGATTAGTTCCTTATAGACCTTGTCTCGGATCTCGACGGGTGCTAGAGCGTTTGGTTTTGAACTTCTCGGCTGCTTTCGTTGTAAAGAATATACTGGATGGGGCACGTGCCTGATTTCACGATAGAAAACTCCCCAACCCGAGCTACTGATTCTATCGGCATCTGTTGCGGAACGCGCACAGAATGTGATGCGATGATCTCTGGTCGTACTGCACCAGTCCGGTTTCCCGCAGATGCCGCACGGAGATCTTCTTGATACTCTTTGGTAACCAACAGTCATCATTATTACCGCCGCCTATCTGCCGCTCTTTTATAGTTCAAAAAGTCCCCGACACCTTGCAGTTTTCACGTACTGATCGAGTTCTTCGCCGGTGGAGTGCGACATTTTTTGTTGACAAATGTCGCTTTTCACCGCATGCTTTTAATGGTGGATAAGCGACAACAGCCACAAATCAAAAAACTTGGGGTCTTTACACTGGCTCAGGGCAAGGCTGCAGGAATTAGTCAGCAAGACATATCGCGGCTTGTCGCTAAAAGGGATCTTGTTCGGCTCGGCCGCGGAATCTATCTCCATCCGAAGGCATCGCTGGATAAAGATGTAGGATTCCAAATAGCGTATTCAAAGTTCGGGCCGGGTTCGGCAATTGGGGGCCTTTCAGCTCTATATCACTACAATCTTGCCGAACAAGTGCCGGGAGAAATATGGGTGATTGTTTCACCTGAGAAGAAAACCCGAGAAACGGGTTATAAACTGATTCGCACAAAAACAAGGCTCGATAAGCAGATCATTGATGAAAAGGGCTATCGAATCGTGACAGTCGAACGGGCGGTTCTCGAAGGTCTAAAATTCATCACAAAGATCGGCGAAAGAACTGCGATCAAGGCTGCCCGCGACGCTCTTGCTCAAAGAACAATTACCGAGGCCAGTCTCGCAAGATGTGCAAAAGAGCTAAGGCTTGAGACCTTGCTAGCTAAGCACTTACAAGTCATTTCCAAGTGAATGCTTGGCCGGAGGGAAGTCGGTCCGCAAGAAGCTCAACAGCGGCTCGGCGATCTATTTACATTGGGATTGCGTTGAGGTATGTGTCCTGCTTACTGTTATTAACGCTATGAAGTCAACAATTAGAGAGTTAGTCGTTTACGTTCCAGCGGAGAATTTCGCCGTCTCAAAGAGTTTCTACGCGGCTCTTGGTTTTGAGTTAACGGAAGGGTGGGGCGGCACGTTCGATTGTCGCTTAGGTGGAGCGGTTTTCAGGCTACAGAACTATTACGTCAAAGACTGGGCGGAGAATTTCATGATGAAATTCGATGTTGACGATGTTCAGGCATGGCATGAACACGCCAAACAGGTTATTGACGACGGCGATTATTCGAACGCGAGATATGACGAACCGGAAATGATTGGCGACACTCAAATATGTCACGTCTGGGATCCGTGCGGTGTTTTGTTGATATTTATTAGCTAACTATGGATGTTCTTTCGGCTAAAAGACTTTTAACGATTCTATTTATTTCGCCAAGACAGCATGAGCCTGAAGGATTGCGAATCTCACAAGCACAGAGTTTTTCTTTGATAAATTGCGTGACTTGAGTCGGAATAGTTGTTTCGCCGTTCAAAACTATTTCCCGTCGGACATTTCCCTCGGTGAATCCGAAACAATAACATAGAGGACGATCATCGCCTTTTGTTTTCGATGTAACCAATTCCCGCACGTCATCAGTCGTGAACACACTGCTATCTGCAGAATAATAAACAACCTCACAGTCAGCCGAACTACAGAATCTATATTCCGAATCGCTTACCGCCGTGAGTTTCTCGCTTTTAACTTGATGCACGACAGTTTGTTTCGCGACGATTCGACCGACCTCGCCACAATTGTCACAGGCCGTTTTAACGATGCTGCTTATCGCTCCGACGCCGTTGCTACAACAATCCATACAATTAAATTAGTTCGTATCCAGTTGCCGTGATGGCTTCTTTGATCTTTTCGACTGTGGTCTGCGCCGAATCATACACGACCGTCACGTTATGTTGTTTATAATCGGCATCGGCTGAGATGACGCCACGTAGCTTTCTCAACGGAACTTCGATATGAGCCTCACAGCCTTCGCAAGTCATGCCGCGAACTTTCAAAACTACCGTCTTTTTAGCGGCCGGTTCTTCGGTCACGACGACGGGAGCTGATTCTGTAGCTGGCAAATTCGGTGAGGTTATCGCCGCTGCGATGTAGCCCGTGTAGTACGGAGCAAGCGCAAACGTCGCAATAACTATTGTTCCGACCCAGAGAAATATCTTGTTAATGCGGCTGACCGGCTTTGTCTCGCAAGCCTCGCCCTCGGCACATTCTTCGCGGCGGAAATAGGCACGATAGAAACCAAACGCCAGGGCCGCAACCGCGACGACTATCATTGGATAACGCACGGTCTCAAAAATCGCAGCCGTGCCGAATGCACCGAGTCCGAATATAACGGCGATCAAGGGCAACACACAGCACAAACTTGAGACAAAAGCCGCAAACATCGCACCGCCGACAAATACATTGGATTTTTCCATCATAAAATACCTTATCTACTTGATATTTCAATCGTAGTTAAAACCGGACACTCAGCCGCCTTTCCATGTGCGGTCAATTCGTTTTCACACGCAACAAGATGACGGTTGAGAAAACCCTTAAAACTCTTCATCTGCTGCATCTTTTCTTCAAGCTCTGTTAATTTGGTTTGGATAAGGTCACGCACGCTCTTGCATTGATTTTCGCCGCCGCCGGATACAAAAAGCTGTTTTATCTCACTAAGCGTAAAACCCATTTCCTGCGCCTGTTTGATAAATCTGATTCGTTCTGCTGTTTCAAAGGAAAAGACCCGATAACCGCTATTGGTCCGAGCCGCCTTCGGAAGCAATTTCAACTTCTCGTAATAACGAACCGTATCAACGCTAACCTCCGCCAACGCCGCGATTTCTCCGATCTGTACCGAATTACTTTCCACCACAAATTAATCTTACACCCTTGAGCTAACTCCAGTGTCAAGAGAGAACTCAGTGAATGATCGCTATGCGGCTACCTGGTGACCGGAGCCAACTTCAATGAAGCCAACCTCCTGATTCTGGAGCTAGTATTTGGGCTTCATCTCCTCCAATCTTCGGTCCATATCCCTGAAGAATCCGGTGACAACCGATGAAACCATCCTGAGTCGGGCAGCCTCCATCGCCGCTGTCTGATTTATTGATGCGGCTTCAGTGCGGCCCTCGAAGTTGAGTTGATTCGATACTTTCTCCATGTCAGCTGAACGGCGAATTCCTGAAAGTTGGATTCCTGCTCCTTGTCGGGTGCTCGACGAAGCGATCGAACTGCCGGTATTGAAAGCCTGCTTGCTTTGTGAAGCCTGAGTTTCGAGCGCTTGATTGATCTCACCCTGATAGACATTGCTTGCCTCTACCTTCGTGTCGGCAACAATGCCGGTGTTGTTGTTTTGAAGTGCGATGTTACTGCGGGTCGTTGAGTCCATCTGCTTGTTTACTTCTTGGATAGGATGCTTATTTCTCGACCAGTCGAAGAGTTCCTGCCCCGTTCGAATCGGAACGGAAGTTCCGGCGATTGAGGAGCCACCGGGCGTAAACTCGTAGGTCTTCATCCCGAATCGCTCAAGGTTCCCCTGACCGCGCAGTTCAACTTCCTTCATTCCATCAATGGTTCGAGCCTCCCGTGTTCCTTGAGCTTCGGCCAGTGTTCCGGCGATCTCGCGCTTCGTTGCCGCTGCACTACTGCTTAGCCCATAGTTCTTGCTCGCCTCGGCAAGTAATGTCTGCGTTACCTGATTTGCCCGGATCTGTCCCAAACTAGTGGTAAGGCCGCCCTCGACTCCGGCAACCGACGAGACCAGACGAGCGTCCGTTGATTGGTTGGCTGCTTCTAAGGATTTTCTTGCGGCCGTCTGCTCCGCATTGTAGATGCCCTGAATTTGGGTGTTCTCGGCCTGTCGGTTGATAGCGGCTCCCGCAACTAAACCGTATGTCTCAAGCGCGGTTCCCATGCTCGAAAGCATCCAGCCCATCGAGATCTGAGAAACACCTTCATAAACCTGTCCTCGAAGAACTCTGTAACTGAGCCATGGAACGAGAATGAAACAGAGGCTGGAAACGAAGAACAATGCGGTGACAATAAGCGCACTCGAAGCTGGATCATATGCACCGTTGGTTATGATCTTGGCGGTTACGGGATCAAGTGAGAACGTTGCCTCACCGTTGTAGATTGAAAGCGCTAGAACACCGAGGCCATAGCAAACATATAGTGTCACCTCCTTTACGATTGGAAATGCCAGAGCAAATGTTGCGACGCCCCAACAAAATGGATAGAACATCTGGGCCGCAAATTTCTCGTCGAAACCAAAGGCAGCTAACACAGGAGCCGCCAGCTTAAGGCCTATCAATATAAACAGGCCGGCGATCGCAAGAAACAAGCCGCCGAACTTTATGATGTTTTGGCCGATCACCATGAAAGTGAACATCTTGGGGAGATTCCAGCCGAGGATATTAAGTTCGCCGGTTATGTCTTTTACGGTCGATTCTTTATCCATAATGATGCCGACAAGTCCCGGCTCACCATTCGGAAGGCGCTCTGCGAGCAATGCGTTAGGGTCTTCGACGGCAAAGTTTGCTTTCACATACTTTTTCATCTTGTCGTCAAATTCAGTAACGAGTGAACGGTTGTAGGCTCGAATTGGCCGCGCAAAGAACTTGCCGGTTATCGTGAGGCCGTCGATGATGAACGGACTCGCTCCGATCAATACCATGAATATGATGGAACGAATCGCCCACGCAACGAGTTGCTCCGGCCCGAGGCCGCGGTTGTCGTGGAACCTACGAATAAATGCGAGGATCAAAACAAAACTCGCTATGATCCACGCTAGAAACATAAGGATCGGCATGAGCGGCTTAATGATGGTGTTTAGAACGGATTGAAACAGCCATTCCTGACCAGTCCGCATGAGATTCTTGATCTGTTCGCTGAAACTTGGTGCAGGAGGTTTTGGCGGAACAACCGGGCCGGGAGAAGGACTCGCGACTGGGTTAGCTGGATATTTATTCTCGAACTGTCGAAGTATTGGCGCCGGACTTCCATCGAGGGGCGGCATAAAAGGAGAGTCCGAGTTGATCGTCATTATAAGGTCATTTGCCGTTACAGGTTGACCGTTCATCGTTCCTACTGGAGTCTGCCCTTCGACACGAGGAGGGCGCGGCCGGGTTTGCCCAGCCGCTTTCGAGGCGAGGAGGTATGGCGAGACGAAGTAGGCAAGAATGAATAGAGCTGTCGCTAAAGCGTGACGAAATGGTGTCGCGTTTCTCATGGCTTTGTTTGTTTTACTTTTTAGATCTGATCTTTTTGCGATTATGGAAGAGGGCTTTCATAGACGTCGTCATTCCATACTTCATAGCGGTCGAGTTCACGAAGAAACTCGTCCGAGGCTCGTGTGATCCCAGTCATCATCTCAGTGCTTCGGCGGATCTCTTTTCCGAACTCCGTCATCTGCTCGATCTTGAGGCCGTAGGCAATAAATTTGGCCTGTATCTTCGCTTCGAGCTCGCGCAGTTGGCCTTCGACTGTTGAAATACGCAGATTGATCGCGAGCATCTGATCAATCAGAGATTGAACCCCATCCCGATTTGCTGCAGGATTTGCTTCGATCGCTCGCGTTTCATCAGCGATCTTCTCGCGTTCCTCGTAAAGCTTTGCAAGGTCCAGAAGAATGTTCTCGCGGTCAAAGAGCATTCGTTCGAGTTCAGAATCGAGTTTTGCGAGACGTTCGAGATTCTTGAAATGGGCATCGGCGCTTCGACCGATCGAATGCCGCAGAAAGTCATCCAGGTCACGTTTGTTCGCATCCATATCGAAGATGCCGTTCTTAAGGCGTCTAGCGATATTGACGACTGAATGAATCTGGCTGGTGATGGTCGCTTCGATTCGTTTTTTAAGTTCGAAGGTTCCGCGAATCAAACGGCCGATGGTCGCATACGTAGTTATCAGCTGCTTATGCCGCATGACTTGCTCTTCAACCTTACCGAGAATCCCTCGCAGATTGGTCACGCTTTCAATCATCTTTTCGTACTGCTTGACCGCTTGTTCATAAGTATCGATATAGTGGTTGATGGTCTCAAGCCATCGGGCAGCCTCTTCGACTCTTTTCTCGACCTGGAGAATGTATTGCGACGGATCGAATACGGTCCACTGTGCCTGTGCCGGGCGTACGTCGAGTCCAATGAAGATCGAAGAAAGAATTGCTCCGAGAAAGATCTGTCTTAGTGTTTCGTGAGTGCCGATCATGCTGCTACCTCCAAACCGTTCAATTCATTCAGGTCAAAAGAAGATATTTCCGTGAGTCCGACTGCGGTCAATCCGCTCGGGTACTTTGAGGCTAGCCACGATACGACGATCTCAGGCGGCAGGTCGGGCCGAATATTCTCGACAAGTCTTCGCGCATTCGATTCGTTCGTGTCGTTCGTATTAGCCCAAAGCATCGCCGGCGAAAGACGGATCTCGGCCATCTGGACGATTTTGTCCGCTCCGCTGCCGATAACAAAAACCCACTGGGTGTATCTTCCGTATTGGTTTCTGATCGCGCGGATCGCTGCAACCGTCTCAGGGGCAAGTTCGCAGTCTGACGCCAAGCGGTCAAAGCCGCCGATCTGCTTGCCGATCATCTTTACGCCGGAGTTTTTTACAAGGTCGATACCTATTTCGTTGGGCCGCTCTGTTGTTCCGGTAAAATGCTCATAAGCCTGCGAGAAAAGGACTGTAACAAGACCTTCCTTGCGCCCGGTTACTGATGCTTCAGCAATGAGTTCCTGAATCGCGGGAAAGTGTCGGTTGATCTCCCGCATTTCATCACAAAGGAAAAGGATC
Organism: Acidobacteriota bacterium; assembly: GCA_019639115.1. Classification (GTDB taxonomy): domain Bacteria; phylum Acidobacteriota; class Blastocatellia; order Pyrinomonadales; family Pyrinomonadaceae; genus OLB17. The sequence continues at coordinate 298,577 of JAHBSM010000002.1, forward strand.
GGTGTCTTTTGTTTCCGCTCGTCTTCTTCGCCTATCTCCTGCATTATCTGGGCGCTTATTCTGAATCCGACGCTCTCACGTATCTTTTCGTCGAGGCCGCTAATTCCGGAAAGCTCGAAAACATCGAACATCGATGGAACGTCGTAGTCTGGATGGGTTGGCGAGTTAAGCCACGGGTCTTTTCGGTGAACATTGAGTTTCAAGTAAAGCTCGCTCGCCGGGCCCTGTTGTGCAGGCTCCCAGTGATAGGTCTTCAGGACATCTAAAAAATGTCCGAGAGTTGGCTGGAATTTCGGCCTTCCGTCTCCGTTGCGGGCCAGCGACATCTTATACACCTCATCGATAACGGTCGCCGCAATAGCGCTTGTGATCGCGTCTGTCTTTGCCGTTTTGCTCAAAATGAGGATGTCCGTCAACACCATTGAAAGCTGACGCTTTGTAGGTCCATTTCCTTTCTCGATGCCCGGATAGTTCCAGATATTGATCGGTTTAGGCTCGGCCTCGTTGAACTCGATATGACGGCCGCCAAAAAGTTTACAAATAGGCTTGAACGAATGCCTGTAGTCCATCACGCGGACCTTTACGTTCCCGCGATGTGAACGGATATCCGTTATCAGCATCGAAGCTAGAAATGATTTGCCTTCGCCGGACGCTGCGGTGACGATGACCGTCGGAGACTTGATGAGTGCCCGATCGTAGAGATCCAGACCGAACATCTGGCCGTTCGGAGTTATAAAGACGCTGTGCGGACGGCGGCTTCCACGCCAGCTCGTTTCGGTTGGGACAAAGGAGATTACCGAGTCGGCGGTTTCCGTAAGTTCCTGACCTGTTGGCTTCCAGGAAAGTTCGCCAGCAAGCATTCGCGGATAAATAGCTCGCTGCCTCACTGCGTCTTCTCGAATCGCGTCCGCCCCGATCTTCTTGCGGATCGCTGAGACTATCGCATCACATCGTTCGTCAAGAATCTCAAGCTGGCGACGCGTTTCCTTAAGCCCTTTTGAACGGCCGGCAAAGACAATGACGTTTAATCTGAGGTTGCAGATCTCTTCATTGTCCCCTTCGACCTGTTCGAGCAGGCCCTCAAGGTCTGACTTGATAACAACCGCGTCCTTCTTGAGACTTCGGAATCCAAGCCAGGTATTTCGGCTGCCTTCGATCCGGTCGATTCGTTTCTGCAGGTCTTTTTTTGCAGCCTGTTTTTCGGTTGTCATCAAATCAACGACGATCTCGTGCGGAAAGCCTAAGGCCTTCGTCGCAGTCACGTACCGCATGATGTCGGCAGTTACAAATCCATTTGGAAGGGTCTTGAGACTGACAAGACTCGCAGGCGTACCATTGTGACGGATGTACTGCTCGCGTGTTGTCTCAATTTCTGTACTGCAAAGATATCGCCGCAGATCTACGCAATCCGAGCTTGTCAGATTGGGGAAAGAATCGTGCTCCCGGCGATGGCTGGTGAAGAGTGATTCAAATATCTCGATCCGGTTCATCTCCCGAAGTTGTAAGCTGCGCGGAAAATTGGCTTCAAACGATTGAAACACTCGTGAAGCTTTTAGTTTGCACGCAGCCTCATTTTGCACCTCTCTCTGCACCATCAATTCACTTTCGCGATTTCTTATCCTTTTCAGGGGAAAGCGGAATAGTCGTGAAAACCCGTGATCCCTAATGTCTTTTGCAAGAGAAGGCAGGAGTGAAGACATCATTCCCCTGTCATCTGGATCACGTACAGGAACTCGTATCCACACAGTTGCGGTTTGTCGCACAACTTCGCCGGATCTGATCGCTTCCTCGTGAAGCGCAAGATTGGTGGCCTGAAGCACCCCGGCGACTGGATCGGATGTTGAGGTGTTTCTGGATGAGAGATGTGCTCGAAGCACCTCACCCGTATCCAGCGAATTTATGAACCTAAATTGAATGATCGTGTTCTTCGGTTTCTCGAATTTCAGGATCGTTTTTAGCTCCTCGATACGTTGTTCAGTCACGTTACCGTCGATGTAAAGACTGTTCGACGGTTCAAAAATATATGCCTTTCCATAGCTGCCATCTCGGTAACGGATGGTGTTCCCGTCGAGTCCGGCGATCTCGGTAGGAAATATCCGACCTGCTTCTGCATTCTCGATGAGTTGAGTTCGTGATTCTCGGTTAAATGGAGTACGGCTCGATAGCGATCTCACTGCCGGGATGAAACGAAATCCGGCGACTAATCCAAGACCGACGGAAAGAAGTCCTCCGAAAAGAGAGATTGCTATTTGTGCGAATGTTAAGTTTGCTGTGTCCATGCTTATTTCCTGTTCGATGTCTTCCAACTCGTCGGTTCGAGTTCGCCTCTCAGGGGCGGTCGGTACTTTGTCCATTGGTCGATCTCGGCGTCAAATTTCTGAGAAAGCCAATAGGAAGGCTTACTCAAACGCAGATAGTTAAAGATTCCGAGGAGAATCAGAAAAACTAGCAGTCCCAATGGGAATCCCAGCGGAACATAGCCCACCCAAAGCCCGAAAACAAAAGGAACGATGTAGGCGATCGCAGTGGGGATCAGGATAAACTTCCAGTCGGTAGAGTAGACCCCGAAGCGCTTCAGACCACGGAAAACATTAGGTCGTGTTGCACGTCTTCTCATATGGATCCTCCTAGAAGTTCGTATCAACTCCGACCGCACGTCCTTGTGCAAGCTGCCAGAACACTGCGACGATGGTTCCGAACGCAAACGAAAGGAGCGAACCGAACGCCTGGTTACCCCATTCCTTTCCGGTCATCTTGTTATAGATCGACCAAGCCACGCCGACCGCTCCTAAACAGAAGAGAATGATCGCCATGAGCTTAAGAGCCTCACGAATGATGTTGGAGAGGTTACTTGCATCTCCGGTAAAGATCGGGCCTTGTGCAGAAGTCAGTTGGGTGAAAAGCAACATTAATCCGAGCGGCGCCAGTGCAGGCACATGGCTTTTAATAAGTGTCAGTAGTTTTTTCATAGTCATCCTCGCTTTTTAAGTTTTCATTGACGAACCCGGAAAAAGGCAACGGATACATCAATACTTTCACTCGCTCTGCAAGGTTCGTGCCGTTCGTTGATCGGCATCGGTGGCACATCGGTTGCGAAGGGCGGGTGATATGAAAAAACGAATCACACACCCGATCACATTGTTCTTGCTACTTTTTGCTGGTTTCCCTTTAGATTCTAGAGCGCAGGAAAAACAACTGGTTTCTCGAACTTCACTCGGAAGAATGGATGTACTTTCACGTGCCAGATTGTTCGAGGCGACGATAGATAAAGCCGCAAAAAGTGAAGGTGTCGACCCGCTCATCCTATGGACTATTGCCTATAACGAAACGCGGTTCCGGCCATGGCTGACCAGTCCAAAGAACGCTCAGGGATTGATGCAGTTCATGCCCGCGACTGCTGCCAGGTTTGGGTTAACTGACCCGTATGAGCCGACCTCATCGCTGTATGCGGCGGCGAAGTATGTGAAGTATCTGGGACGCCTATTTGATTGGAGACTTGAGTCTGTTTTAGCCGCCTATAACGCCGGCGAAGGCACCGTTTCTGCGTATCTTTATGGAAGAAATCTAATGGCGAACGGACGATTAATCAATGCCTCGCAACGGAGGACGGTCAACGGTGTCCCGCCGTATAAGGAAACTCTGGGCTATGTTTCGCAAGGCGTGCAGGTATATCGCTGGCTCAAGCAGCAAGGCAGATTCGGCACGCCTCCAATTCAATTCGCCGCCGAGAGATATCCCAGGAGTGAAAGGGAGATAAAGGCAACGGAGGTTCAGGAAAGCAAAGCAATTTTGGTTTTTTACGATCCGCGAACCGGTAGACGGAGCCTGATCTCTGGTGAAACTTCAGACGAGCCGAAACAACTCAGTTTCGGCCCCGTTATTATCTGACAAAACATTCCAGCAAATTCAACTCGGCGAGCTCGCTCAACCTTTGCCGGAGAAATTGTTTTATCAACCCACGATCGATAGTCGGCGAATTTTCGAGTCAACTGCGGACGACTTTCGCACCGTTCGGCAAATTTTTCTGCCGATGTGGAGTTAGAAGCAGACTCTCGACCCGAGAGTGGCTATTTCGCGTCTGGCACTGCGTTTGCCATTAGCCCTTCCGAGACCGAAATCTTATGAAACCAAATGAAACAAAAATCGAACCGCCTGATTCAGGGAACATAGTGAACGGGTCGCCAACTTACCTTACTCGCGACCCGGATGACATCGTCACGATCGCATCGCTATTGAAGATCCTCGGCGTGTTGCTGTTTGCCCTCGTTCTGAGCGGCTGCGTAAACATGTTCCTGATCTTTAGAAAGGCAGACCGGATTGTGGTCGATAAATCGAGCGGACGAGTTGTCGAACTAAACAACCGTGATTACGGTTCGACCGAAACCGTCAGCATCACGCCGGACGTTCCTACATCAACTGACAAGAAGTATCTGGTCAAGGAATTTCTAACCGCTCTTTACGAAGTCGAGCAAACGACGCGTGAGACGCAAGTAAACAAACTGCTCCGAATGCTCGACCCTGATCTTTCGATGGCGATGGCCAATCGATTAAAGCAGAACGGCGTTCTCGCTGCCGAGAAGACAGAAAGCGTGAATTCGTCATGGGAACTACAGGACTTATCCGTAGATGAAAGCGACCCCTACATTCTGCGAGCGATCGGCACACGCAAGATAAGGCGCAAAGCCTCAGGCCAGGATGTGGAAGAGTCCGTTCAGCTCAAATGTAAATTTCTGTTGAAGGACAGCCCTTCGACCCCAATCCGTAATGACAACAACCTGAGAACCGGTTTCACCATTCTTCGGTTTCGCGTCGAACCCGTAAACGGCAAGACCATCTCGCCTTTATCGCTCATCGGCGATGCGGAGGAAACGTCATCAGCAATTCAACCCGGCAGTGAAACAACTGGCGGTAAGTAGCAAGGAACATCATCTGAATTATGAAAACTTTAAGCATTTCAAATCTGGGAAAATACACCACGAGGATATTAGGAATCTCTCTCGTCGTCCTGTCGGCATTTGTTGTCAATGTTTATCCGCAGAGCCGGAAGCCTGTTCACAAACCTAAGGTAAAGAATGTCGTTCGTCCGGTCTTGACCGAGACTAATCAGACCTCAAATGAAAAGGTCGTAAACATTTCCGCAGTCGCCAAAGAAATACAGCCCGTCGCGGTAATTAACGCTCCGCTCCCTGATTTCCTGTCGGGAGAAGCAAATGTAACGGTCAACCCGAAGCAGCCTACTGTTGTGCGTCTGGGACTGGCTCAAAACGCAGTTTCTATTGTCGAGTTTCCCGCATCGGACGGAATCTATTACATCCATGAGGGAAACCCCAAGCTTGCGTCAGTGTTTCAGTCTCCGACAAAAGAAACCGATCGATCGATAACCATTTATCCGGGAGAAGGATTCGTCCCTTCAAAAGACGGGGCGACCTCTGCCGCGATCAGCCTGCAGATGAGGTCCGGTCTGGTTTTGATTCTCGAACTAGTACCGGTCAGCGACCTTAAGAAAAATGCTCACAGATGCGTTATCTCATATGACCGCGAAGCAGTTGTCTCGGCGCGGAAGGTTGCAGGACTCGCGTTTGACCTTGGCGGTGACATCAAGAATTCTCCTCCGATCAACTCACGCGCACTATCCAAACTGATCGGTTCAACGCGGCCCGCCGAAGAGAAGATATCTGATTCTCCAATGTCGGAGTTGAACTCAATCTCAAACGCTGTTTTCGCCGAAATACCCGAATCGAAACGGGCAGGGTCGAAGCGAGCAATTACCGATGCTGAGATATCGAAGGCTGCAAACAAGCGGTTGGCTGACGTTCTTCGAGATCAAAAGAAGCACCTCTCCGCGTGGTCCTCACCTCTTCACGGTCTGGAACTATCACTGACCCGCGTCACCGATCTTGATTCCGAAAACCGTATTGTTGTTATTGCGATTCGCAGTTCTGCATCAACAAATCTAAGGCTCGTTCGAGGTTCACCTGAACTTCAGATCCAGACACTCGACAAGGACGGCAACAGCCTACTTACCACCAAACTCGATATCCGCTATTTGGAGACGACCGCGTTTGAGGGCCTTGTCCAACCAGGCTCTACTACGTTCTATGCTCTTGTCTACAAATCTCCGCTCCTTGGGGTTAATCAGAAGATTCGAGTCGCCGTTGCTCAAACCGAAGCTATCGACGCCCCAATCTCGGCAACTCTTAACGGATCGAAATAAAGGAGACACGCAATGCAAACTACGTTAACTACGAATTCCGATATTCCGACTGCCTTACCGGACATCGAGGCAGATGAAGAACGCGAGAAAATGTTAGTGGACGATCAGAATGAACTTTCGAAGAATGAAGTTGATGATGATGAATTGGATCTTGAAACCGGATCGGAACGAAAAACTTCCCGAACGGCGAAGGTACTAAAAACCGCTGCCGCGTTCACAGTATTCTTGTTACTGATGGGTACAGGGATCACCTGGTTCTTCGGTATGGGTTGGTTCGCTACGCCGAATCCCCAGGCCGTCAATCGAACGAGCCAAAAGGATTCATCCCCGGCTCCAATGACCGAGGATGAGAAACTCAAGGCCGCCCTCACAATGGTAGCGTCAAAAGAGCCAATACCAAGCAAGGACTCTGTGGTTGGGCAATCCAATGAACCGATATCAGTCGACAAACCCGCTTCTGTTAACACCGAGTCAAACGATATCTCTTCGATGTCAGCATCGCGAACGAGAACTGAGCCTTCCTTCAATCTTGGCACTGATATCTCCTCCCGGGACGCTCTCAAACGAGAGGATCAGCCCACCAACCTGGAGACGAAGAAAAATTCTCCACAAGGTAACGACACTCCACTGTCAAAATCTGTATCGTCAACCGAACCCTTAGGACGCTCGCTGTTCTTTGGAGTAACAAGGGTCAGAGATGAGCAATTTCGCAATAATAATAGTGCAGCGACTACAGCGACAACCTCGGACACACCAAAACCAAAAGTAAGTGGCTCACTGCCCTTTGGCTCACTGCTTACGGTCCGCCTTATTGGAGCGATCTACACGCTTAGAAATTCAGGAGGGGTCGTCCGTTTGGAATTGACACAACCGGTTGTAGGAAAAGGTTATTCCTATCCGGCAGGCACGATTTTAATTGGTAATCTACGGGGCGGTGAATCCGTAAGAGCGTTCGTCAACATTATCGGCCTGATCGATCCGGTTTCTGGTGAAATGGTGAAGTTCACCGGCGAACTATTGGGAACTGACGGTGCCTCAGGGATTCCCGGAAACAGGAAAAGAGTCACCGGAAAATGGACCCGATTCTTTCGAGGCATAAAAGATACTGCCGGCTCGATATTGGGATCGGTCGGTTCGTTCGGTTCAGGGGGAACAGTAGTAATATCTGAGCCACTGCGTAGAGGATCCGAAAAACTGTCTGAGGACACCAGTCAGTCACTATTTGGAAACGAACCCGAGGACACATTCCTAGAGGTCTTAGCCGGAACCACCGGATATGTACTTGTGACGCAACTACCCGAACCGAACACTTCAATTGCCAACACAGAAACGGGAGCAAAAAAGGAATGATTCCGTTTGACGCATCCCGTCCACAGATCAACCCTCGCGAACTTGTTTCAGACGGAAAGCATGGTGAGCTTTTCCAACTGATGGCTGGACACGGATACGTGCCCGACGAGCAAGTATTCGAAGACTTCTGTGAAAGTCTTAAGTCGGGACGGGCATGGCTTATTTCCGGCACTCGCGGCAGCGGGAAGACTGCATTTCCCGAAGCGTTAGCCGCCGCCTGTAATCTTTCAATGTGCGTTGTCGCCGGACGGGATGGGTTAAAACAGGAAGAGATCCTCTATGACTGGGATAATGAAGAGCAAGCCGTGTGGATGAGAGAACACCTCGCACTCGCAAAGCGACTGCCACTTGAAGAGCAGGCCGAGTTTCTCGACAATGCCCGACGCTTTAAGTGGCAGCGCCGATTTCTGATTCTTGGTGAAGTAGGAATGGCATACGACTTGGCGGCAAGCGCGGCGTCGAGCACTCCAATGAAACCTCCGCCGGTGTTGATCCTGGATGAAAGCGATAAGTTTGGGGCCAGCATTGAAGATTCACTTCTGATGCCGCTCGAACGTGGACTGATCTACATTCCGCGATTCGAAGGCGGAACGATAGGCGTATCCGACTGGAATTCGAGACCGATCGTGATCACGACCTCAAATGATCTGCGTCACAAACTCAGTTCGCCGTTCATTTCGAGACACGTTTACAGCCGGTTCGCGAGTCCTTCGCTGGAAAAGGAGCTTGAGATCTTATCGACTAGAAATAAACGCGCAACTTCAACCCACTTGGCTCTTACAACCAAACTAATAGACGCCGTTCGCGGTATAGCGGGAATGGAAGATCATCCGAGTGTACGTGAGTCGATCGATATCGTTGCAGCTCTCGAACGCGACTTGGTTGAGTCTCTGAATTCGAAAGACTTAGTCCGATATTTTTGCTATTTCGTAAAGACCGGAGCATCCAGAGAACTGCTCACCCTTCAGCTCGATTATCTTTTGGCGATGACGCAAGCCTTCCACCCGGACATCGATTCTTGGCTAGGCTCGCGCGATGCCAGTTGGAAGATTAGATGGCCGCAGCTCGCCGACAATTCGCTATGAATAGAACAGAATCCAGATTGGGGCTTTTTTCGACGATAAAACAGTCGGTCGTTCGCACTCAATACGCTGGCCTACTGGTAGTCGTTTGCGTGGTCGGCATCTACGGATTTGTCAGAATATTGATGCCGCAGAGCGAAACGGCCCAGGTTCGATTTGTAGAAACTCGTGGGCATGAATCTGAAAAAGAGTCTTCGCCGACCGGATCGCAGACCGAAGACCCGTTCTCCGGCCCCGAGTATGATAATGCGGTAAGACTCAGAGAAACGTCGGCTTTGGGAATGGCGATCTCGTTGTCTGTGTTGTCGCTGAATACTCAAAACGGAAGACTCCCAGAGAATGTCGATCAAATAATTCGCCACGTTAATGCCGCCCGACTACTGCCGCCCGGGATTCAATCAAATTCAGCAACTATTACTTCCGAGCGGAGCACGTTTCATATCGTATATCGGCGCGAACCCTTTTCATTTGAAGTACTGGCCGTACCAAAATCCGATCTAGGCTCACAATTACTTTTCAGATTTCCGCTACCTCAAAGCGAATCCAATACCGTTCTATATTTTGAAGCGCTCCGCGATAGACCCGTTCCGGCAGCTCTTTCAACTGTTGAACAATTGAGTGCGTCAGGCTGGAGGATACGGCACTGGCGAGGTGATGTATCGTCCATTACTTCGGCGACATATGATTCGCTGAAAGAACAGAGTGATTATCTTCGTAACACACGGTAACTGATCAAGCTATGTTTTCGCGTGAATGGATTGAGAAATTCGACGCTTCCTACGGTATTCCAAGGAAAGCAAATGAGCAGTATCTGCCATCGTATCAAGCGTTTTGGCAGTGGTCGGCTGACATTGGCATGTGTGTATTCTTCTTTGCTTTGGGATTACTAGGTTCAATAGTCTGTTTGTTTGCGGGATATCTTTTAGACGTTTATGGTCTGATAACTTTGGTCTTTTGGGCGATGGCTCTGATCTGTATTGCGGGCTCGCTTGTAGATTCCTATTCACTAATGTGGGCGTACCGCGTTCGACGAATGAGGACCGCCCATGGCTCAGCTCGGTGGGCGAAGGCAACTGATCTGATTCGCTGCGGTCTGATGAATCGGATCAGAGGATTGCCACTACCTGCAAATGCGCTTCCGCTCGCCAAAGCATTTTGGGGTCGCGATGTATTTCTTCCCGCAAGTCAGTGGCTTCGCCACTTTGTTATGTTCGGCCCGACCGGTTCCGGTAAATCAAAGACTTTTTTCATGTCCATGATCCGGGCGATCCTCAACAAGTCGTCATGTCTGGTTTACGATCCAAAAGGCGAGCTTTTCGCCCCGACGGCCGGCTCCGCCAAAACAATTTACCGTTTAGACCTTAACGATCCGACAAAAAGTGATCGGTGGAATTTCATTCCGAAATGCAAAAGTGATCCGGCGTTTGCGTGTCAGATTGCCGGGATGATGCTCGGTATAGAAGGCCGACGCCGGACGAATGCGGACCCTTTCTGGGGTGATGCCGAACAGATAGCTTTGACGGCAATTTTGCTTCACATCGCGGAAGTTTACCGTGAGAAAGCTATCCCAGCTTTCGCGGCCGACTTTCTACTCTTCCTGAGCGGTGACGGTGATCAGGCCTTCAACGATGCGATGATGAATTCGCCAAGCCTCTACGCGAAACAAGCGTATTTGGCTTTTCGCCAGGCACCGGTTCAGACTCGCGGATCCATTTTGATAGGTTTGTACAACAAGCTTCGGCCATTCACACTTGCACCTGCTCGGATGGTGATGACGCCGCCAACCAAAGACGAAACGGTACTTGGTTGCCGCTCGATAAACTTTGCAGACCTTCGCAAACCCGGTACAGCAATTTACCTTGTCGTGTCGGAGGGTGCCGCTGACGTCTATAAAGAGTTTATCGCTACCTTCATCGGACAGGCCGTTATGGAAATGAGGCTCGATGGTGTAAATGAACCGGAGCACCCGTGCTTCGTTCTCATAGACGAGGCTTACCAGTTGAATGTATCGGAGGTTAAGAGAATATCAGGTATCGGGCGTGGACGCGGTGTTGGACTCGGTCTTGGATACCAGGACCTACCGCAAATGTACGACCAATACGGTCGTGAGCAGGCGAATGCGATACTCGGCACCATAATGACCAAGATCTTTCTGCCTGGCCTTGACGATGTGACTGCCGAGTACGCTTCAAAGCAGCTGGGCGAAACGACGATCTTTTCAAAAACATTTCAGGACTTTCCGGGAAAGAAACAAGACAACACCAGATACGCGGAGCAAAAGCGTGCCCTCATGCTGCCGAATGAGATTCGACAAACAGCAGCTCATTCCGAAGTGTTGATTATCAGCGACACCGCCCCGCCAATCCGCGCTGCATACCCGCCTTTTGCGGTTCATAAAAACACTTATTCCGCCGCGACCAAAGGCACACCCCGCGAAATCCACCTTGGAGATATTGATCCTCAATTCTCATTTACGGACTCTGGCCATGTTAATCAGGCTACCGAACATGACAAGGCAGCTCTCAAAGAAGTTATCTCATCTGAGGTCGATCGAATCTGTTCGAACGAACGTCTTTCAGAACTGGCTTTTCCATCTGGAAAAGAGTCAACACTTGACTCGCTGGAACATCAAAAAGACGGTGAATCGGCGAAAAAGGATCCAGTTTACAACGCTCTCAACAACCTTCCTGTCGAGGTAGGATACTTTTCTGCCCAAGGCAATAGAGGTTCTTTGGTGATTGAACACGCATCTATCTAAAACGCATGCTAAATAGACTCAAGATCTCGCTCATCCTAGCCCCGCTGGCCTTAACAATTTTGATCGGCGTCTATGTCTACTCCCTTTGGTCGCAGGAACGAAAGCGAAGCTCGGAAATCCCCGTTGACGCAACCGCATCGATGAACAGAGATCTGGTCAAGTTCCACCAAAAACGCGGATCGTTCCCCGCAATGCTGAAAGATTTAGAAGGCGTCGTCTGGGAAAAGAAGGATCGAAATTACGTTTCGGACGGACATTCAATGATTCACAGAAACTACTTCTATCTTTACTCAAGAGTTGACCAAAATCGGTTCACTCTCTGGGCCATCCCAATCGGCAAAGAGCGTGAGGAGGCATCAACTTTATTCTTAGTAGGAACGCCAATGAAGAAAAGAACATGGAAAGGAGCCGCTCTCACTGTAGAAGATGTCGGCAAACTACCCCGGTTGTTACCGGTCGAACAGGATCTGGCTCTTAGAGGAATGGTTGAGCAGGTAGATCACAAAGCAGTGTACTCGAATTCGAAGTAAAGTATTTCTTTGCGAAAAGTACCGCAAAGTGGTACTTTGTGCAAAGGATTACTTTCATGAGAGCACAAAGTTCGCAACTTAGAGTCGAAGAATGGGTAGATAAGGAAATTGCTTTCGGCCGGAGCGCTTTCTCTCTGGATCGAGTTGAGAGTGAGCTGCCGCAGTATTCTGAAACCGCGATCAAACGTTCTCTGAACCGATTATCGCGAAAGGGCACAATAATTTCAGCCCACAAGGGCTATTACGTTATTGTCACGCCTCAATACTCTTCACGCGGGATTCTTCCTCCGGCACTATTTATTGACGGACTAATGCGTTTCTTGGAGCGTTCATATTACGTTGGGCTTTTAAACGCTGCTGCATTTTACGGCGCGGCACACCAGGTGCCTCAAGAGTTCTTTGTTTTTACGAGTTTACCGCCCTTGAGGCCGACCGTGAAGAAGGGGATAAAGGTAAATTACATAACCAGAAAGGAGATCCCAGATGACCTTCTCGAAGACCGAAAGACCGAAACCGGAACTGTTAAAATTTCCTCGCCGGAACTTACCGCCGCCGATTTGGTGCAGCACCATAAAAGAGTCGGCGGTTTGAACCGAGTAGTTGAAGTGCTCTCAGAGCTGACCGATGCTATCCGCGTCGAGAAACTTAACAAAGAGATTATTCAGTTCGTTCCAACTGCCGTAATTCAACGGCTCGGTTATCTGCTTGAAACAGCAACAGGTGCAGAGTCCCTTGCCGACGAGTTGTATAAAGCCGCGGCGTTAAACGTCGAAAGGTTCTTTCCTGTGCCATTAAGCACAACAAAAGGGAAACGTGGATTTCCGGTTGAAACGAGATGGAATGTAGTTGTAAATGAAACGATAGATACCGAATAGTGATTCCGAGCGCATATATCACCCAATGGGCCAATTTTGTCCCATGGCAGACAAATGAACAGGTCGAGCAGGACCTTGTGATCACACGCGCCATTGTGGAAATCTTTTCGGATGATTTCCTACGCGAACGCCTGGCGTTTCGCGGCGGCACCGCTCTTCATAAACTTTATTTGAATCCGCAACCTCGGTATTCCGAAGACATCGATCTCGTTCAGATCAAACCCGAACCAATTAAAGAAACGCTTGCTCGCCTTCAAAGCAGGCTTGAATTCGTTGGTCCGGCATCTGTGGCTCAGAAGAAAGACAATAATACTCTGCGTTTTCGATTTGAATCGGAAATACCTCCGGTCCAACCTTTGAAACTAAAAGTCGAAATAAACTGCCGCGAACATTTTAACGTGATGGGCTTGCAGGAGTTTCCCTTTGCAACGGAATCTGACTGGTTTAGTGGAAGTATTGATATTGTCACGTACAGGATCGAAGAGCTTCTCGGAACAAAGCTTAGGGCTCTGTATCAGCGTCGCAAAGGGCGCGACCTCTACGATCTTTACAAGGCGTATCAAGAGCAACGGCCTGATTCCGAAAAGATCATTGAAGTTTATCGAAAGTATATCGCTTTTTCCGTAGACAATCCGCCAACAAGAAAACAGTTTCTCCGGAACCTCGAAACCAAGATGCAGGACGACGAGTTCCTCGGCGATACACGGGCGCTATTGAGACCTACGGAACACTATGATGCCCATAAGGCCTTTAATTTCATAAAGGATGAACTAATTGAAAAGCTCTAGGCTTCTGGTTTGCCAATCAGGTAAATCGAGGCTTACTTAGGCTACCGAATACGCTCGGACGTAGTTTGAAAATGGTCATCCCGACTTCTAACGCCTGCGGACACCGAACGCGTGGAGAATGGAAAACGATCTTTGGATAGCTCCTTGTCACTAAATGGATTAACAATGCTGCTGAGTTCGGAAGTTAGCAATTGTCTCGCGTCGTTATTCGCACTTCTTGCTCCAACTAAACTCAAATGATCGTCTAGGATCATATTGGTTCGTTCCTGAACAAACTTCGGATCGGCGTTTGCGAGTGACAATTCGAGCAGCTCGGTTTTCAGCGCTGCTTGAAGCTTGCCTGGTTGGAGATCGGGCGTGGATTGGTTAGTTCCTTCGATGACGGGACCTTTCGATTCTTGGGCGGTCAGTCTGGCCGTTGTATCTAGCTTTTCCTTCTGCTCGGTCGCTACTTGATAAACAAAATCCCTTTCGGCAGGCGGCAGTTTGCTGTAAAGTTCGCTGTGGTCGAAGTTGTTTTTGAAGCGGAGTTCCTCATTCGGGGTTTTGAGACTCTGTAGAAAATGCTTTGTTGCTGATAAGGAATCGTTCAGGTACTTTCTTTCCATTCGAGATTCCAGACTTTCGATCAATTGCTGGGCCTCTGGGCTGGGTGCGATCTCGCCTTTTTTCAAAGCCTCAGTTCTGGCTTTTGTTGTCTCGCGGTCACCCGAATAGTTTAGTTTCGCTACGATCATTTCGGATGTGTAGTGCCGAGGCGACTGTTCGGTAAACAACATTTGCATCTCCTTCTGTGTCAGAGACGGAAGGTTCTTAGCGTCTCGATTCTGGGCATTCTGTAGCCTTTGAAGCCCAACAGAGGCATTCTCAATCCGTATCCTTGATGACGCTTCGATAACTTCCTCACGCGACTGACAGCGATCTAACATCTGTGCGTAGTCTCGATACCGTTCGTTAAAATGTCGAAGTCTCGTTTCAGGTTGATTTAGTTGGTGCTCAAGGTACGCAGATGCTAATCGAAGGTCCTCGTAATTTAGCTCCTTTCCTTTCACATCGTTCTCGATCGGTTTATCAGCTTTTGCCTTAAACAGCTTGAAAATTATGGAGGGCGAAATACCATTCTCCAGGGCATCGTCCAGTGCCGGAAATTTGACCTCGGCCCAGTGTTTTATGTCTTCTACGGAGATTTCGGAAGCGAGCAGCGTCAGGCCTTTACTCTCAAGTTCGATGCGCTCAAACCCGAGAGTACTATTAACGTGTTCAGAATCTCGTTCCGTTGCAAGATGCTCGATGGTTTCACTAGGTTCTTCGACCGATCCTCGAAATTGATGTTCCGTATCGTGGAGATCAGGCTCGAGAAACTGCTCATACTGGATCGAACGGTCAGTTGGTTCGAGCTTCTCCATCTCACCCGCAACAATTGCGATTTCTGCTAGAGTCCGATCGAATCGCTCTGTCGTCGATTCTGCTTTCGACTGATCGCGATCCCGATCCAAAAACTCTCGTTTCCCGTCCAGCGCGTCGTAGATCCAACGAAAGACCTTTGCCTCGGTCTCTCGATCTGCATTGCTGCCGGCGATGGCTTTTCCATAGTCAAGGATCTGTGGTGCGACTTCACGTGCTTTGTCTGACCCGACCAATGGTTCAAGCCGCACAACTCCGTAGTTAAGAGTTGCGAGTTGGAGCGGTGATTTTCGATCGTGCGACTCCTTCGGAATTATCAGAACGCCATTTTGAACGGTTCCTCCACGCTCGTATGTGTCACGGAGAAACTGTGATCTGCTGTTCAAGTACGAAGCGTGCTCGCTCCTGTTGCGGCCATCTGTGTCGTCAAGTTTTGAAAGCTCAAGGTCTGCTCGACTAACCGAAAGGATCTCGTTGATCGCTCTTTCTGTACGAGGATTAGAAGGATGAAAGTTTGAATCTTGGGTAATCGCATGACGTGAGGCTCGATTCAGCTCTTTGACATCAATTGCCTTCGCAACTTTCTCAATCGCGAGCTTAACAACATCTGCGTGACACGTCTGCCCTGCCCGACAGAAACACGTGATCGAAATCGGCTGTCCGTTCCGGAAGGCATCGCCAAGCAAAACCATACCATCCCTCAGTCCGCCATCATTTTGTTTGTAGCTGTTTCGCAGCCGTTCGGAGTAAGCGAAAAGTGCGGCTTCGCGACCGCTACCCCGTGGTGCAATTTCGTTCCGGTTGGGTGAAAGAAGCCCCAATTCTGGAGTGCTAATATTCCCGAGATCGAGACTCCTGTTTGGAAGCGTAGACTCTGCTTCATTCAAGCGAGCAACTACCTTATTGCTCAGATCATATTTCATAATTCGCCCCTCCCCGTTTCGGCTCGTTGGCTAACCGCCCCCGAAGAAATGGCAAATCATGTGCCTAGAAGTCAGCCAACCAACTATGGTTTGGCTTTCTATACATTTAGATATCAAGTCCGTTCGATTCCGGTCCTAATACCTCGACCAATCGTCACATCTTCCCTCTCGGGCCATCCTCCTTTTTCATGTGCAGTCGAATCTCGTTCTTCGCCAGACCCTGCTTTTGTTTTGAGCTTGACGACCGATACTAGAAGCTCCTTGAAGTTCGTTCCATCAATTCCGGCTAAGTGTTTGAGTAGCGAGTTCAGGTGCTTTGCTTCCCGGCTGCTCGATGTCATCGTGATGCGTTTCTCGATCTCAGTGATCTCGCTTGTTGTGAAGATAGGCTGGTAAGTGAGATCCGCAGCACTACCCAACAGGGACAGTTGCTTAAACTCGGAAGCCTCTTTGGCCGCATTCAGCGACAGTTCTTTGGCGGCCGCCACGTCCGCTTTGAGACATCTCTCGCGATCCTTTGCTCGGTCTTCGATCTGGCGTCTTAAGGTTCGATGATCTTTGCTCTCTAACAGTAGATTCAGTGCTTGGTCAAGAATCGAGCTTTTTCGTGGTAGATCGACATCGTCGAGACTCAGATAACTCATCGAACCGTTCGATTTGTCCTCGAGCGCAAATCTGTGAAAACGCTTCGAGCTTCGGTAGAAAGCTAGGTCTTCTTTTGTCTTATTCAGTCCGATATTGCAAAGAATTTCTCTTGCCAATGCGCGGCCCACGATCGCGTGAGAAAGATTCCCGGCTTCGTCGGGGCCGATCTTTCCTTTGGCTCCATGTTGGCTGGGCACCGCCCCTTGAATCGATGTTCTTTGGAGATTCCAATTGGATGCGTATTCTTTGGGAAATTTGAGTTTTCTTGAGAGTGTGTCAATTTCGATGATCTGATCGGCAGAAAACACTGGCTTCACTGTATGCAGGGTGCTGCTTCGATAAAGGACTTCACTCAGAGCCCCAACAATCTTTTGCTCCTGCCGCATCGATTTGTGCATTTGCAAGGATTGTTCACTCAGAGAACTATTGACCGAATCAAATAGAAAAACTTCCCTTGACTTGGAATTTCGGCTTGAGGGCTTGTTGGTCAGGTATTCGATTGCCGAGCGAATGCTTTGGAGAACAGAGCGACCATCGTTTTCGATATCATTTTGACGAGCTATCATCGCCAAAGAGACTGGATCGTTTCCAACCTTCACCTTTCGGTAATACGCGTTGTCTTTGAAGTCCGAGAGCTGCCGCTGATGTAGCTGCATCCTCATTTCAGAAACCGCTTTTTGTCCAGCGAGAAGTTCAAGATCAGAAACAGTTCTAGGTGCGATTTCTTTCTTGTTCTCAAGGTCGGTTCTAACCTGCTCAAGATAGCGAAATTCTCGCACTTTCGTGTTTGCTAGACATTCGCTTTGAATTTCATCGAGTTCTTGCTTATTGAATGCCGGCGTCGGTACTTTTACTCCTCTTTTTCTGTAGTCGGTTCGGATCTGATTTGCTTCACCACGAATAGATGCAGTTTCCTCTTTGAGTTTGAAGAATTCCGATTCTTCCCGGGCGAGTATGCTGTTGGTTATCGCTATGATCTGGCGTGATCGCGGTGTTTTGCTCCAGTCTTCTGAGTTGGTTGCTGATTGCCTTAGCTCTAAGAGCGAGACTCTTAGCGTTATTGCTTTCTCCGGATCCCTGATCGGAAACTTGAGGCTCTCACGATTTTCGATAAGAAAGGCAATTTTCTCTTCCTTAAATTTGAGTTGATATTCGGCAAGAATACCCCGTCGGAGGATCTCTCGTTCGCGAATATTTCCGTCGCCCTTTTGAAACTCAATGGCGTCATGTTTTTGTGGAGCATTTCGATTGTGCTGCTTGTCATTGGCATGTTCCCGCGAAGGTGTCCGTTCCGCAACGAGCTCCTGAAGTTTTTGCTTCGCGGATTCGATCAGAATACCGTCGACAATCCGTTTCTCTCCATCGATAATTTCAAAATGTGGAAGCGCCTCCCGCGGAATCTTGTTCAGCGATCTACCCTGAAGATCTTTGGTCAGATATTGCTTTTGAATTGCGATATGAACGTGAGGGTTTGCTGTGTTGCGATGAACGGCGCCTGCCCAGGCAAGCCGCTCGCTTTGGATACTCTTTTCTAGCTGTCCGATGGCAAATCTTGTGACGATTTTTACTTGCCGCTGGCGTTCCTCATCAGTCGAACCAAGTTGTTGAAAATCCTCCCGTCGAAACGAAAGAACAAGATGGTGAAGTTCGTTGTTTGAGGGACGGCCTTTGCCGCAATTGGATTTAAGAAAGTTGTTTGCGCTCCTTACCGTAAGATGATCGGTAAATTCGTTAAAAAGTTCACGACCTTTTTCGGGCTCTGCATTCCGGTCGATCTTACTGTGCGCTAGATAATGAATGAGACCGCGAGAACTGCCTCTTTTTGATTGAACGCTGGCAATAACTCTCATTATTCGCTCGCTATTTGATTCGCGGGTTTAGGCAAGGAATCGATTCGCTGTTTTAGTATTCGTACCTTGGTCGCAAGGTAGCTGTTGTCAAGGGATTCGTTTCCTGAGACGTGCTCGTGGAACAGGAGACATTTCTTAAGATCGGACACGGCGTGTTCGATCAGCTCAGCCATTGCAGTAGAGGCGATAACGACACTTTGTTTCCGGTCGTTCGGTGATGATGAAGTGTATTCGATGAGCTTTGTGAAAACGAGATTTAGCGAGGAGATCGACATGCTCGACATCGAGTAGATTTCGGTAGTCAGCGAGCTTGCTTGACGTAGCAGTTCTAGTGCATTTTCGAGTTCCGATTCCATTCGATCAATGCTTTCTCGAATCTCGCCGACGCTGTCGCTTACCGCAAGATCAACCGTCTCGTTCTGGCGGCCGGTTCGTACAAGCCAATCAAGCTTTTCCTCACAGCGACCCGAAGCAAAATGCTGGTGTCTATCGGTCAAGGCGAAATGGATCATTCGACGGACAATCGCTGACTTATTCTCACCGGTTTCAGCTGCGATCTCTTCAAGTTTTTTGTGATCCTCATCATAGGGCCTGACGCTGATCGGCCGTCCCTGCTTTGACTCGATACCCAACTCGATGTTTTTTACTATTTTCTCTCTGTCTCGCTTTCTCATCTCTCGATTTTTATGGCGGCGTTTTGTCACCAATTCGTCGGTTTGTAATTTCTCCGACCATTTGGACATGAGCAAAATACGTGCCTTTTGCGAGAAATATGGCGAGAACTGCGGTTTGTAATTTTGATGACACCGCGTAACCTATTGACAGTGTGAGGCTTACCCCAATTACAAGGGTTGGTTCTTGGTCTATCCTGTCATACACCTGCCGCTGTAATTTTTGTTTTTTTACGGCCCCCCTCGATCCGCCTCTTTTTCTACGCCAAAAGCGGTTCGTTTATTCGCCGCCCGTTGCCACAAATACCGCAGTTCTCTGCTACGGCACGCCGATTGATTTACCAACCGGGCCAGTAAATTCGCCAACTTAAGGAGACCAAATACCAATGAACGATCAGAGCAATATCACCCCCTCTATAAAGCAGAATTTCGAGCGTCCGCTGCTGCAGATAAACCGCTTGAATTTCGTAAAATTGAACACACGTGTACTCGAAACCACCGAAAGCAAACTGAAACAATATCTTCAGTTCGCGTCCATCAGCATGAATACCGATATCACCAATGACGATGTTGTCGAGTACGCGCTAAACCACCTTTTTGAGCGCGATCCGGCATTCAAAAGCTGGCTTAAAACTAGAGGTTAAAAGAATATGAGCTAGGCGGAAAATGCAGAAGGAAGTGTTCCAATCCCATCGAAATTTGCAGCGGGAACGAACGACCGATGAGATGATTTGTATTGGGACAGAATCATTTCAAGCTTCAGCTCGAATTCGCGGATATCCAACCGATCTGAGCCGTGATACAGAAGCCTGCCCAATTGCTCCATATCAGCTTCTGAAACGTCACAGCGTATTCTTGCCGTAGCACGGGCTAGACGGTCGGCAACTTCCTGAAACTGCACTCCCGAATGTCCTTTTACCCACCGCCAGGAGACATGATGCCCGTAGCAGGCTTTGACTAGACGCGACCAAAACGAGCGGTTTGCGCGCATGTGGTTTCGGCCCATCATCGTATCTATTACATATCTTGAGTCTGACACGATCTCTATACGACAATATCTGCGAAGCTGCTCCAACGCATACGTGCATGCAAGGATCTCGGCCTGCTGATTGGTGATCTGTCCCAAATATTTTGAAACCAGTTTTACCTCCAGTCGGTTGTGATCAAGCATGACCACACCGCAGCCCGCCGACGAGTCGATCGAGCCGTTCCTAATGCATGATGCATCCGCGTAGATCGTCACAAGAGGCGCATATTCCGCCGTACTCTCTATCCCGCCATTATTCTCAACTAACTTGGTAACGCTCATTGTCCACCTCTCGTTTTTCTCTATAGGAAACTAGGGCACGGCACCGACGCTATGCCCCAGCTCGTAGAAACAACCTACCTCAGAACTGATCAATGAACGGCTCATTGACCGGTGCCTCTGGAACAGCCGTGCCCGTGAATTCGGGAACGTCCGGCTCGGGGCTGTCAGCAGTAGGTTCCTCGTCCGTTTGGCCGCCCGAACGGTTCGATCCGACAAACTCGAATGAGAAGAGCGAGATCTCGGCACCTGATCTGGGCTCGCCCTTATCTGTGCTCCACGGGCTGAACGAGAGCCTGCCGTGAACAAGGAGATGCGTTCCCTTTTTTATATGCTCGGCAAGCGTCTCCGCAGTCTTGCCAAAGGCAACCACATTGAACCAATGTGTGACCTGCATGCGCCCTTCCGGGCCGTTCTTGAACGAGTTTGAAGCGATCGGAAAGCTCGCGACCGGGGTGCCCTTTTCCGAATATTTCAGGCTCGCATCGCGGCCCGCATTTCCAAGTATCGAGATATTTGCTGACATGGTTTTTTCTTGCTCCTTTTTTGGTTTATTTGTTCTCCGAACGGAACGGCGTTTCGCCATCTGCGAGAGTTTTTCAAGGCGTTCTGCCTAAAATACTGGCCGCCGCTCCTTTCGTTAAATATTGCTCTTCAATTTTCAGGCCGCATGCACGACCTTAACCTGTGTTCGCTGTACAGCAGGCTGCGTGAAGAGGCTCGCCTGGATCGTGCGATTCGAGCGAACGGTCTCGTTTAGTTCTGCATCTCGTGCCCTCACCGCGTCCCACAATTTCTGTTTCTCCTGCCGCTTGAATGCCCTCGCGGCCGGGTCGTTATAGAGACCGAATTTTAGAAAACGTAGCTGTCCAAGAGTCGCCGTTTCGATCTTTCGGAGCCATCGTTTCGCGTCGATTGAAAGTTGATTCTTCAACCTAACTTCCTGAGATTTTGCGACGGTGTTGAGCGCCGTGAACTCCTTAAGGGAAAGCTTCTTTTGATCCTTAAAATCCGCGTATGCTTTCTTCTTCAGATCTGCTACTTCGGCCGTATCGGTCGTGCCTCGGATCGCAAGATAAGTCTCTTGATAGGCATCGTGGCGAAGGCTTCGCAGATGAAAATCGGCGTATTGACGCTGCCACAAAAGACGCAGGACAGAAGCCGCGTACTGCATCTCTTCAAAGTCAGGATTGATCTCCTGATCGACAAGAATCTCGATACTGCTGCCTTTACCGAATGAATATATACGGCGTGCTGAACGAATCGCTTTGCCCTCATAGATTCGATCGAGTGAAAGTGCCATCCATTCCTCGAACTCATGATCCGAGAACGGATGTCTCGAAGGCATCGCCCATCCAGCACAGTTGATTGTCCGGCGTCCTTCCTGAACGGCATTGCCGCCTAAAGTGTGGCCGACAAATAGCTTCGGCAGTTGTGAGGAAAGCTCTCTGGATTCATGCGGAAGACAATTCGCATCGATCTCACAATCGAGGTCAAAGACAACCACCGAACGCTGGCTTGAACTCATTGTTATGCCGATAAGACCATTCTCATCAAACTGCTCAAGTTGATCGAAAGTCGTGAAGTCTCTGTCGAGTTCTTCGACTGATTTATCGCCGTCTTCCAGATAGAATTCCGCAAAATCATCGAACATCATACGGCTTACTTTTTGCCGACCGACTCGCTTCATAACAGCACTCATCTCATCGTCGAAGTTTGGGCATTTTGGCGGCAGCGGCCTGCGATTCTTAGCAACTTCCTGAACCCTGCGTTGGTCAGCAACACAAAGTTTTTGTTCTCTTGTTCGAGATTCCTCGAAGCTGATCTCTCGATCTGCCGAAGTCGCCGTAACAGCTTCTAACTGCATGCCGAGCAGTCCCATTTCGTGGAGAACCTCGCCAACACCTCGTCGCCTAATCTCACCGTAGTAGTAGGCTGCGATCTGTTCGAATTCATACTGCCCGGCGTCCGGGCTCGCGATTGCTTTTACGCATCTGACGAACTCTTTGGCATCGGTCTCGTCGGACAAAACCTTCATTGCATATTCGAGCGACATTATCCGCACGCGGTCCAACGCTTCCGGTTCAATTTCGTCGGCGATTCGAACGACAACATCGCCCAAGATCGAGTACTCTTCAAGCTCTCTTCGTCGCAACGGATGCGATGAAAGATGCGCACACCAGTCCTGCATCGGCGAACCGGTATTGACCGGCATGAACGCCAGCATCGGGTTGTTCGGAGCGTGCTTTCTGAGCTGTTCAATATTGATTCTTTCTGCCATAACTTCCTCTCTTGATCGGCCTGATGCCGAATCGAAAACGCGTAAATTTAAGGGCCGCATTTTCAAAACCCTGAATTAAAAGCACTTTCATTCAGGCTTGAAAATCCCTCTCAAGGTGCAGGAGAAGTGTGTTAGGAGAAACGAGATCGGTCGACTATAAGGAAAGTTCTGCTAGTCGCTTTTCAAGATAAGCGAAGGTAAGCGGTGCTCGGTTTTGGAGTTGAGCCCGGCCGGTTCCAAGGCCATTTGCGGGAATGACGATAGTCTGTTCAGGAGTGGTACTTATACATGACAAACGATCAAAGGCATCATCGATCGCCGCCTTATTCTGTTCGAATTCTACGTCTGTAAAGAAGGCTTCTTTGCGATTGCTGGGGAGTTTCTTGGTCGGTATCCCAACTACATTCGGTTCGCCTCTCATCGCAGCCGCTTGTCCGCCAAGACCACGCCGGATAAGGTTGTCGCCAAACAGAAAGATGTGATCGCGATGCTCTCTTACGAACGCTCGGGTGATCCACATCATTCTTACGATTCGATATCGCATGGCAGGTTCCCATCTGCAAAAGAACTGCCGCCTGAAGAAAGTTCTCTCCAAGCGGCAGATAGACCTGAGTCGAATTGGATTAGTAAGCTGCGGCCTGCTGAAGTTCAACCGGTGCGGTTTGTGCCGTCTGCATTGCGGCTCCGTCTCCTTCCTCATCGCGGCGGCCCGACAGGAACTGGAACTCCTGCAGGACGATCTCCGCACCAGCTTGCGGCGAATCGCTCTGATCTACCCACGGGTTAAAGGTCAAACGGCCCTGGACATACAAACGG
The DNA here is from genome assembly GCA_019639115.1 of Acidobacteriota bacterium. Lineage (GTDB taxonomy): Bacteria > Acidobacteriota > Blastocatellia > Pyrinomonadales > Pyrinomonadaceae > OLB17. The sequence continues at coordinate 322,070 of JAHBSM010000002.1, forward strand.
CTGCCCTTGCGAACGTATCGTGCAAGCGTCTCTGCCTGCTTACCGAATGCGGTCACGCGGAACCAGTCGGTCTTCTCAACGCGTCCCTCCGCGCTGTTTCGGAACGAGTTCGAGGCCATTGAAAAGCTCGCCACGAGGGTGCCGTTATCCGTGATCTTAGTTTCCGGTGTCTTGCCGAGATTGCCGATGATCGAAATATTTGCTGACATTTTCTTAATTCTCCTGTGTGATTAAATTTCCGAGGTTCACGATTAGTGAAGCCTTAAAACCTTCTCTGAAGGCACATCTTATCTGCAGCTGGTTATTTGTTTTGTTAATCGTGATGGGTGGAAACGAAAGGACCTTTGTGAATCGCGGTAGCGTCCTATCGGCCGGAAGGCAGTAGCTGTCGACCGGATTATCGGTCTTGTAGGGATAATTCGTTCTCGAGATGAAATCCAAGGGCGAGATTTCAATGATGCCCCCCTCCCAAGACAAATTAAATATAGTACTTGAAGGCAAGCGGGGGTGCCTTAATGTCCGCACTTGCAGTTAAGATTTCCCCAATCTTGTCGGCAAAACGCAGAGTTACAGGCATGCCATCTGCGAACTGACAGGAGTTATAGTTCAGCTTTGTCAACGCCATGATATCCGAGAGAACTTGCTTGATATCGGCTGATCCCTTATTTATCTCAACGAAGAGAGGGTTAGGAACTTCCATTGACATTGCGGTTTGCGTTTTGGGGGCGTATCCGACAGTCCAAAGAAATGCGCTTTTGTCGTCGATAAGGTAAGCGAGACCTCTCATTACCGGATAATCCCCAGTTTGTCTGTATAACTTCAATGGTTTGGACCGCGACATCGATACGCCAACTAGATTGACGCCAGAAGGAGCAGCCTGTTGGAACGCTTCCCATTCCTCCCTATTGAAGCGCGTTTTAGCGTGTATGAATACCTCTTCCGGATTTTGTCCATTATTTTGCTCGCGATAAGATTCGATGGCCTGGATTAACAGAGACTTAGCCTCCTTCGGATCTAAATGAAACTCTTCTCTTTCAGGATTCCACCACTCACCTATCTCACCTTTAAAGACCGTCCCGTCGCCATTATCCAAGAACATTTGAGCAGCACAACAAGCATTTTTCGGGTTCTTGCTTTTCTCTAGTTGCTTGTAGACAAGTCCCAAATAACATACTCCGCTCCGTATATCTGATAGCTTCCATGGCTTCCCTCCCGCCTTATAAAAGACGCCCGTCGAAAACGTCCATGCTAAATGCCCTTCGATTTTTGAGAAGTCACGAATCGGGACACCCCGACCGTTCGTAAACTCTCGCCAAGCAAGTGTACTTTCGCGAACGATCTGCGTTGGAATTGTGTGGCTGAGGAGCCTAGCCTTTAATTGGTCATGGAACTGGGCATCAAAAGTGTAAGCGAGAGCTTCCTCTTCTTTTGCTCGATTATCCTCGTCCAGCTGGGAAAAGAGACTTGGTGCAAATCGAAAACTCTTTGCCTGAGCCTTTGAGATAGTTCGCTTTGTCTGAACAAGATATTTCGGCAACGTTTGATTCGGACGACAAAACTTGTAAATCTCGTCTGGAACGACTACGAACCAAACATCGACAGTCTCATCGGTATTCTTATTCGCTGTAACAATTTTTTCTAAGAACAAGGAGACAAGGTCATAGGTTCGTTTATGAGTATTCTCGTTATAGAGAAAATGATCGATCTCTTCTTTCCGAACTTCTTGATAATACATATTATTGGATTCCCATTTGCAATTAAATACGGCTTCAAACCCAGGAAACATTGGCCGGGTTACGTTGTTCGCATTATATGTTGGCTTTTGCAATCCATCGACAAAGTCTCTGAAAATTTGCAGGCCTCGCTGAGTCGCGACAACACCGCTACGAATACCATATATTTTGTTTACTGGGCCGTACATCGCCAATCCATCCCTCACGTCCGTACATTTCTGGTCGTAAGCAAATAAAAGGTTCGGTTCGGGAATATAAATAAGTGGTTTCATTCGGGTTCTGGAATATCATCTAGGGCATTGTCAATCTCCTCAACGGTTCCTATGTTTGAAATCTCGACTTCCTCGGACAACGTGTTCTTTATGGGTTTCTTATAAGTTGCAGGTGCGACGAAAGTTACAGGCTCGGTTCCGACAACGATTTGTTCTTCGCTCCCTACGTTAAACTTCAATTCGCTCGAATTTGTTCCGAGATAGCCAATAAGAGCCATAAGAAGTCGGCGCCATTTTCCATTCCACCAGTTCTTACCAAGTCGTCGTCTTGCGGAGTGTTGCGTGGCATCAGACTCTATGAGGTCTATTCCATTAGTTGTGAAGAAAATGTGAGATGAGAAGACGAAAACGGGAAATGGATAAAGCTTCGCTGAGGGCGAAACACCGTAATGCCATGTATTCTCGTGATCTTTTCCAAGTAACTGTACTTTATTGAACTTATCCCGTTCTAAAGTGTCCTTTTCAATCCAGTATGCTAGGCGATTTGACATCTCGTAATCGCGGAAACCTGCTTCAACCATAAATCGAGCAGAAGCTTGGTTAAGTAAATCGACGACAAGTCTCTTACATTCACTGGGACGAATAAAATTCGTCTCTTTAATGGTACCCGTAAGAATATCAGTCATGGGAATTCTGACGCTCCAACTGCTAAGGTAAGTACTCGTTTCCGGAAATTCATCAATAAAATCATATTCCCACGCGAACGTAGCAAGATATTTACCGTATCTGGCAGTTGGATATTTAATCCCCGGCGAATTACGATTTTCAATTACGCGGCGTGGAAACTCATGAAAGCGTAACTCCTCAGGAAATGAAATGATCGGGAACCAATTGGATTGGTAAACTTCTTCTTCGGCAATAGCTCCCTTGTCGTGTAAAAATATTTGCTGGTATAGCAAGGAAGTTAGTTCGGGATTTGGACTACTGCACGGAACCTCTTGCTTTTCCAGAGCTTCTAGCAGGTCCCTTAATCCAGCGGCCCAAGAAGTCCTAAAATTTACAGCATTTAGTCTAACGGCCTCGATATTAATATCGTCGAACGAAAGATTTTGATCAATCATCAGCGGGATGATAAACGCATCGTCATCCAACACCTTCTTAACCTTCTCGGCTACCGCAAGTTCTTTCAGGACTCCTTCCCTTCGATTCGAGAAGACGGATAAAACGGGCAAGACTTTTATGCTATTCTCACGTATTTCCCTTTCAATGGCTGCCCAATGATCAACCCCCTTGTCTAAGAATTTAAGATCGCACCAAACCTCATAGCCTAATGCGATAAGTTTCAACGTGATCCATTTGGTGAATTCATTGTCGATTACCGTATCGCCATGGCTAATGAATAGGGTTTTTCTCATCTTTTAGGTTTTGATTATAGCCAAATTGCGACCAGGAAGCAGGTCGAACAAATCGGACAGATCAAAATCAAATTGGAGAGCATCATCGCAGTGCACCGACCATCGAGACAGGTTTACAAATGCATGGTTCAAAATAGTCATTTTGGTGCAAAAATAAACCAATGCTGGATGATTAATGCTCCAATACAATTAGCAATACGTTTCAACGTCCTCATCAATCCGGAATGACCGATTCCTAGTTGCGGAGCCGCCCTTGTTCGATTGCTATTGATCGCGAGGGCATTTCTGAGAAAATCTTGTTGTATTCCCTCAAAATACAATCCCATCCGATCGCCGGGCATAAAATCAGGGACGGAGTGTTAGGAGTTTCCGCGGCACACGTCTTGCATCTGCCTATTCACCGAGCATACACAGATCGAGAGATTCGAGACGTGCTAGATAATTTTTGTTTACATTTGCGCGTCGTAAGTTGTATAACAGTCAATACTTAAGCAGAACAGGAGTTCAATGGCTGGTTAGAAAGAAGGTAACTTTTCTAACCTCTGAAAAAGTGTCTCTACGAATAATGCTTAGTTATCGATAAGAACGCTGGATAACGCCATTGGTTAAACGTATGAAGTTGTCGTAACGAGTGCGGTAGAGCGAAATAGAATTGTGGATAACCCGATCCTTTCCAAGTTGCAAACCTCACCAGGCGATCCGCCGAGTGGGTCAGATAGCGCGCTTGATCGGGAGGGCTTTTTTGCAGAATCGTTAAAGCTGATTCGCAAAGTAATCGCTGGTCGTCGATCCGTTATGGCCGATGACGTGCCGGATATTTCGCAAGAGGCTGCGTTAAGGCTTTGGAGGTGGCGCTCGAAGTTTGAAGATAAAAGCTCGCAAATGGCAGAAGGCGATTGGAAGTCTTTTGTCGCTCGTACTGCTCACAACGAAGTAAATCGCAACCTCTCAAATCGGAACAAAAAGATCGAGACCTCTCTCGATGAAACCGAGGCGCTCGGTGACGAGGTAAATGCTTCGTCCGCAGAGACTTTTGTTTTGGTCAAAACGGTTTGGCAAGGTATTTGCAGGCTGAGTCTTTACCAACGGCAATCGCTTATTTTCAGTTCAGTGGATCTCGTACTTTATCTTTTCCAGTTTGGAATCGAAGAGGATGACCTGTTAGCAGAGCTAGAACTGACGAAGGAGTCTTGGGAAAGGATTTCAACACGTATGCCTCTAACCGATATCGAAATAGCTGAGATAGCAAACCCGAATTCGGCCAATGGCCAAAGAGTGGCAACCGCAGGCGCGGTTAAGAAGGCGAGATTTGACGCTCGCAAGAGACTTAAGGAGTTGATGAAATAAATGAATCAAGATCACTTATCAGCTGCTGAGGTCGCCATGTTTCGGGAAGACAGTTTTTCTTACCGATCGATCGAGATCGGCCGCCATCTCCTCGCCTGCAAAGAATGTCGAGCAAAATTACCATCGGTAACGCCGCAAGAGTTCCGGGAATGTGTTCTCGGTGCCAACGGGGAGGGCCTGGATGAATCTGAATACAAGTACCGATTTTTCGATTTTCCAATATTGTCCTTTGCGAGGGTAACGGCATTTGCAGGATTCGCAATTCTGCTTCTGGCGGGAATCTATTTTGTTGGTGTTCAAAAGTTTACTACGTCGAATACTGTTGCAAAAAGCGAGAATAACGCAGTCACGAATGAGCTGAATCCAGTTCCGGACAGCGTTGCCAATCAGGCAAATCACGAGAAGGAACAGTTACCGATAAAGAGTTTGGACGTGCCCAGTAGAGATTCGAGACCAAAGCTTCCCTTGACAAAAACCGACCAAAGGAAAAAGGCAGGCGTTACTGCAAGTGGGCCGAAGTTGCAGAACGCCGAAACTCGCGGAAGCGAAAACCCTTGCTCGCGCGGGGCCACGATCAGTCTTGAATCCAAAGCCGATGGGAAAGAGGTCTTTCTTAAATGGAATTCTGTCAAAGGGGCAGAGTCCTACGACATTTATATTTCTGACCTCGATGAGAACATGATCGATCATTTCGAGTCTAAATCTCAAACACATTACCGTTCTGCGGTGAGGCTTGATCCGGCAAAGTCCTATCGCTGGAAGCTGATCATTACGCTAAAGAACGGCAAAAAGATCGTTGGCCCGCCCCAAATTCTTACTTCGGGAACGTCCACGGAAGACAACATAGAATCCGGAGCCATGGAAAGACAACGAGGGTCGTTTGAACTGAGGTGTGTGGTATCAAAATGAACAGAATAAATCACTACCAAATAAAGTTTCGGTCGCTGGCGGTTGTCCTCTTTTGCTTGCTCGTCTCAGTCCACGGGCAGCAGTCTGACGATCTTCCAGTGCCAGCTAGCTTCCGATTAGAGGGTGTTCCGCGCATCAAGAATCAAGATGTCAAGCACCTTTTCTTTGAACCATCTGCGATAAAGAGCAATTTGATCTGGGACGTCGATCGAACCGCTCGCAAATTACTTGTCACCGATGAAAAGAACGCCATCTACTCTGTGGATTCTCCCTTGGCCACGCCAAAGTTGGCGCTGGACGGAAGGGTGCCAAGCACTCTTCGGGTAAATCCAACTTCGTCGGTCGTTGCCTTCAACAATGACAAGGAAGATCCCGACAATTACGCCCTTTTCCTTTGGGACGGAAAATCGGAGGCTCGAAAGCTAACGCGTTTTGACGGTAAAGACGATTCAATCGATTCGTTTGTCTGGGATCGGAATGGAAAGAGTATCTATTACACCCTGAACGACTACGAGGCAAAAACGACAAAGATCTGCCAAAGCGATCTCACAGCGAGCAAGTGCTTCGCGGTGGAGCTCAAGGGACTATGGAATGTAATTGACAACGACCAAGGCAACATTCTGCTTAAGTACTGGAAATCTTCGAGCAACCAGCACATCTACCTATACTCGATAGGAAGCGGGAAACTCACACCTCTCTCCGAATCAGGAAATGCAACAAAGGCATTTTTCTTGGACGGAAGGCCACTCGCGTTAAGCGAAGACTCGCCAGAATGTGGTGGAGGTCGGTGCTTAATTTCGGTTAATCCGCGAACGGGAACGAAGGAGATTATAAGCCTAAAAGAAGTTCGCGGACATCTGGGGGACATAAAACCCTCGCCGGATGGGAAATCGTTACTGATTCAAGAAGCGTTCGATGGAATCGACAGTCTATGGATCGGAAAACTGAAGAGCGAAAGCATTGTACCGGTAGTTCCAAACTTTCTTAGCGGTTCGTACGTTGTTTGGAACACCCGTTGGCTTTCAAGTAGCGAGGTTGTTTTCACTGTAGAGAATATCGGTCAACCCGCTTTTGTAAAGTCGTTCGACTTGAAGACGAAAAAAACAACAGTTTGGACAAAACCCCGACTTCCAGAGGTCCTTACGGGGACGGTAAGCCCTCCAGAGAAGATACGCTGGAGATCCTCAGATAGTAAGGAGATTTCGGGATATATTGTAAAACCCGCCAAGATCGAGAAGAAAAGCCCCGTGCTTGTGTTTATCCATGGTGGGCCTCAAGTCATTGACCGTCCCACATTTAGTTCTCTCGATGTCCGGTTTGCGACGTTTCTCGGATTGTCAATTATCCACACCAACATCCGAGGGTCGAGAGGATTTGGAAACGACTTCATGGACGCTGACAACGGGGCCAAAAGAGAGGACGCTGTTCGAGATATTAGCTCGCTTCTCGATTGGATCGAGAAGCAGCCAGACCTCGATGCGGATAACGTATTCATCCGTGGCGAAAGCTACGGCGGGTTTGTCGCTCTAGCGACGGGGCTCAAGGAATCTTCCCGAATCCGGGCTGTCATCGCCGAATATCCGCTCGTGTCGATCAGGAATTATCTGCAGCAGAGTTGGATCGATGAATTTGCAAAGAATGAATATGGCGATCCAAAAGACGAAATCTTAATGAAAAAGCTTGATGAGCTTTCTCCGCTGAACAATGCTTCGAAATGGAAAGGAACGCCGTTGTTCTTGACCAGGGGAAAACTCGACTCAAGGGTCCCAGAAGGGGACGTTCTTGGTCTCAAATCTCAACTTCGAGATGCAGGGGCCGATGTGTGGTTCATATTTGCCAATGAGGCGGGACATGGCGTCTCAGGACGCTTCGTCACAGCGGCTATGTATGAATTTATTAAGACTCACCTAAGGAGGAAATGAAATGAAACGAACTAAAGCACTTCTCTTGGCGTTGACCATGACAACTTTGTTGACTGGCAACATTTTCGCGACAGGCGGGGCATTGCCAGCGGCCAACAGTATCGTCACCTATGCGTTGACGGCTCTGCTCTCGCTCGCTGGCGGCAATGATCAATGTCCCCTGCGGCAATGTACGACCTGTAGACCAAATAATGAGGGTGGTGACAACGGTGATTGTCGACCTACACCGGACTAGGAGTAATGTTGATGAGAAACAAACCGAACATGTGGGCTAATGCGAAAAGGTCGATTCTGGTCGTCTTCGCATTAGTTCTCATGTCGGAAATATCTCTGAGCCAATCCGGCTCGCAAACTATATCTAGTCTGTATTCTAGAGGTTATTTTGATGAAGTAGCCCGAATTGCACCCGCACAGATTTCAAGATTCTCTCAATCCGGACGGGTCGCAGAGGCGTCTGATCTGGCCGTCTTAACTTGTCGGACTTTCATACAACTAGGGCGGCTTGACGAAGCTGCTCAAATCGTTGAGCGATTCATTTCTGATTCCAGCTTACGAACTCGCTCGCCTGGATCTGTCGCTTCTCTTTACCTCTGTAAGGCAGGAGTTTCTCGCTCGAAGCGCGATTCTGGAGCGGTCCTCGAAAACCTGCGACTAGCTCATTCATTATCGGCAAATGACTCGAAAACACTCGCTGCTTACCAATTGGAAGTTGGTCGCACTCTATATTCAGCAGGACATGACTTTGCAGCGATCGTGTGGTTAGAGAATGCGGAGAGAGAGGCCTTGGCGAACGGCCAGACTTCGATCTACTATGACGCACTTCGATTTCTGAGCTTAGCTTGGACTGCGAAATTCTATTATGCCAATGCACTTTCGTACGCGGAAAAATTAGTTACAAAATCCTCGATCGGAGAGTACGAACATAGAAGTAGGATCGCCCATCTTGAGCTCGCAAGCCTCCTCGATCTTACTGGCCAGCCGCGACGATCGAAGGACCTATATCTCAAAGGCCTTGCCCTTTCGACTCGAGCTAAAGTGAACTATCACGCCGGACAGTTCCTTTCCAGTCTCTTGCTTCGATCGTTATACGAAAATGATTCCGAGTCCGCGAGAAGCTACTTAGCCAGGTTGGAGACTATCGATAAAGAAAAGCAATTCAGCTTTGAGCGTCTTTTAGGTAGAGCCTTGGTTGAGAACTTCAACGGAAACCGTACCCTTTCAGACGAGTACTTCTCAAAACTGGCAAACGAAAAAGGCACATCCGATTACGTAGTGCCCTATTGGAAAGGCACGATTGCTGAGAAAGAGCAGAACTGGAAGGAACTTATCGCCAATGCTCACCATCTCCGCAAATTGACCGAAGACGAGAATTTTCAAGATGATCTCCCGCGAATCTATTACAAACTCGCTTTGGGTTCGTGGCGACTAGGCGAAGAGAAATCCGCGAGAGAATATGCGGCAAAAGCACTCTCATTGTTCGAGCCATTTAGAAACGCAACGACAGTGGATCTTTCGATTGCAATGATGGAAGCCCACCATTCCGTTTATCGGCTACTCAGCGAGATTCACGTGACCAGCGATTCCACGAAAGCCTTTGAATATTCTGAGCTACTCAAAGCGAATCTGCTCAGGGACAGGATTGAAAGGTCCATGCTGAAGCCTCGTCCAGATCTATCCGATCCTATTCGGAACCAACTTCTCACGACTTCTCGTAACTATATTGACGGAAAGGAAAATCAAGCGGCTCTAATGAAGCTTGAAAATGGCATCGTAGCCGATAAGCAAACAGCGAGGCTGCAAACTCAGGATTTCTCGACGCAGGATTTAAAACTTCCGAAAGACGTGACGATCGTTTCCTACGAATTCACGCCGTCCGGTCAGCTCCTCGCATTTGTTCTCGAATCAGGAAAACCGCTACGTGCGGTTAAGCTTACCGTTAACGAAGAGCGGGTGGTAAACCTCGCCTCAGAAACCCAGTCTAAGATGAAGGATCGCATTTTCTTCAAAATCGATGGGAAAAAAATCTACGATCTATTGTTGAAACCGTTGGACTTGAACTCAAGTCACATAGTTATCGTCCCCGACAAACAATTGTGGAGAATACCATTCCATGCCCTAAGCCCAGACGGTAATAAATATTTGATCGAGACGAAAACGGTTTCGTATTCGCCGTCTGTCTATTTGCTAAAGCAACAACTCCTATATGAACCGCCAAATAGAAAAACTATACAGATCTTTGCGAATGATACCTTCAACCGTCAAAAACTTGGCTACGTGAACAGCGAGGCGGTGAGTATCGGAAAGTTGTTCGGAGCCTCACCTCGGCTGAATGCCTCCCAAGTCGGCAGCGGAAACGGATATCCTTCATTTCGCTATGCACGCCCAACTCGATAGCGATAATCCTCTATCTTCTTTTCTTGCCTTTCAGCAAAATTCCACGGACTCTGGCAGACTGACCGTCAGCGATCTCCTATCGGTCCGCCTCAAGCCGAACAACTTAGCATTCCTCGCATCCTGCGACACGAGTAAGGTGCATAGCGGCGAAGGGCTGGTTAGTATTCCATGGGCAATGATGGGAGCTGGGAGCTCATCGGTAGTATCGTCGCAGTGGGAAGCAAGCGATCGTGCAACCCAAAAATTCAGTGGAATTTTCTACCGAGAACTTTTTAAAGGGTCATCGACGGCGTCGTCACTTCAAGCTGCAGCATTCGAATTGATTAACGACAAGTCATCAGGATTTCACGAACCTTATTTCTGGGGAGCTTTCACACTCCTTGGAGACTTTAGATAGCGGGCGGGCAAACTGCCGGGTTGGCTTCTGACACCATTTCTCTCAGTTTTTCATTGACTACCTGCCGGAGATGGCAGTCTGTGTTTATCCTTCCCACTGTCGATCCTGCCCTAGAGTGCCAATCATTTCTGCGTGGTATAATTTCGATGTAAATCGTAGCTATTCACGTTTATCCAGAATGATATGAGTTTTTCTTCTCTCGCCGCATTTCTGTGGTCGGTTGCCGATCTTCTTCGCGGTGATTACAAGCAATCGGATTACGGTAAGGTGATCCTTCCCTTTACTCTGCTTCGACGGCTCGATTGCGTTCTCGACGCAACGAAGGCGGGGGTTTTGAAGGAATACGAAGCGAGAAAGAATACTGGTATTGCGATGCAGCCTTTTCTACTGCGGGCTGCGAAACAGAGTTTTTACAATACTTCACGATATGACTTCCAGAAGTTCCTCGATGATCCGAACAATATCAAGGCCAACATCATCGACTACATTCAAGGCTTTAGCGAAAATACGCGCGACGTTTTTGAGAAGTATGAATTTTCGAGTCAGATCGAACGTTTAGATAGTGCCAACCTTCTATTTCAGGTAACGCAGAAGTTCGCGGCAATCGATCTGCATCCCGATGCTGTGTCGAACGACCAAATGGGGTTGATCTTTGAAGAATTGATCCGCCGTTTTGCGGAACTTTCGAACGAGACGGCTGGAGAGCATTACACTCCGCGTGAGGTAATCCGTCTGATGGTGAACCTGCTGTTCATCGAAGACGACGACGCGCTTACCAAACCTGGAACTGTCCGCAGCCTTTACGATCCAACCGCGGGAACCGGCGGAATGCTTTCGATCGCTGAAGAGCATATTCGGGAAATGAATCCGAACGGCAAACTAGTTGTCTTTGGCCAGGAGCTTAATCCGGAGTCATACGCGATTTGCAAGGCCGACATGCTGCTAAAAGGACAGGACATTTCAAATATCAAATTCGGGAATACTCTCTCGGATGACGGGCACGCTGGCCGCGATTTTGACTACATGCTGTCCAATCCGCCTTTTGGCGTGGAGTGGAAAAAGATTGAGAAGGAGATCCGCAAGGAGCACGATCAGAAAGGCTATGCCGGACGATTCGGCGCAGGATTGCCGCGAGTCAGTGACGGTTCTCTACTTTTCCTTCTGCACCTGATCTCAAAGATGCGGGCGGCCAAGGACGGCGGTAGCCGCTTCGGGATCGTCCTCAATGGCTCCCCGCTGTTTACTGGCGGAGCCGGATCGGGAGAGAGCGAGATACGCAAGTATGTACTAGAGAATGACATGGTCGAGGCGATCATCGGACTGCCCACCGACATGTTTTACAATACCGGCATCAGCACTTATGTCTGGATCGTCAGCAATCGAAAGCCCGAGCACCGTATGGGCAAACTGCAATTAATCGACGCTAGCAGTTTCTGGCAAAAGATACGCAAGAGTCTAGGGAGCAAACGCAAAGAACTCAGCTCTGACCAAATAGAAGAGATCACCCGACTGTTCGGCGATTTTCACGAATCAAATAAGGACGGAGTGCCGATCAGCCGCATTTTTAATAACAAGGATTTTGGCTACCGTACGATAACGGTTGAGCGTCCTTTACGTGACGAGTCGGGCCAGATTATTCTTGGCACAAAGGGAAAATTCAAGGGCAAACCGCAGCCTGACGCAGGCCTTCGAGACACCGAGAATGTGCCGCTGAGTGAGGATGTCGAGATGTATTTCAAACGTGAGGTCCTGCCACACGTTCCCGACGCCTGGATCGATCACGAGAAGACGAAAATCGGCTACGAGATCCCGTTCAACCGGCATTTCTACGTCTTCAAGCCATCGCGCGAACTTGCCGAAATCGACGCTGAACTAAAGGTCGTGACGGACCGAATCTTGACGATGATCGGAGGGCTTTCAAAATGAGCTTTCCTAGATATCCGAAGTACAAAGTCACCGGAATCGAGTGGCTGGGTGACGTGCCGGAGCATTGGGAGGTCCGCCGACTACGCCAGATTGGTCCGATATTAAAAGGTAGTGGGGGATCGAAAGAGGACGTCGTTGAAACTGGATTGCCGTGCGTTCGCTATGGAGATCTTTACACGACACACCAGTTTTTTATCAGACAGGCGAGGACGAACATTTCAGAAACACGGATAAAAGACTATTTTGAGATACATTTCGGCGATGTATTGTTTGCCGCATCCGGCGAGGATATTGAGGAAATCGGACGTTCAGCCGTCAATCTAATTGAGGGTGTCGCCTACTGTGGAGGTGATGTCATCGTGCTTCGACCTTCGGTTCCCAATTTTCCTGCGTTTCTCGGATATTCCGCTGATAGCCGAATAGCGAAGGCACAGAAAGCATCGATGGGACGGGGAACAACGATCAAGCACATATATCCGAGTGAGCTTAAGGGACTAATTCTCCCTTTCCCTCCACCGGACGAGCAAATCCGGGTCGCAACGTTTCTTGGCCGAGAGACGGCGAAGATTGACGCCTTGGTTGGCGAGCAACGTCGGCTTATTGGACTATTAAAGGAAAAACGCCGCGCTGTCATTTCCCATGCTGTCACCAGAGGCCTGGATCCTCACACCCCCATTAAGGCCTCCGGCATCGAATGGCTCGGCGATGTGCCTTCACATTGGGAGGTTGGTCGAATGGCGAACGTGTTTCGCGAAGTCGCCGAATCTGGAGTGGGTGATCTTCCAATTCTAAGTGTATCGATCCATCATGGCGTTTCTGATAAAGAATTCAATGCCGAAGAAATGGATCGAAAGGTAACGCGGAGTGACGATCGCTCCAAATACAAGCGGGTCGCTCCCGGCGATCTCGTTTACAACATGATGCGGGCTTGGCAGGGCGGTTTTGGAACAGTGACCGTCGAGGGGATGGTAAGTCCGGCGTATGTAGTTGCCAGACCCAAAACATCAATAACGACGGCTTATGTGGAGCATCTACTGAGAACTCCTCAAGCGATTGAGCAGATGCGTCGCTATTCCCGGGGGATTACAGACTTTCGCCTTCGACTCTATTGGGATGAGTTTAGGAACATCCAGATCCCGTTGCCGCCGGAACAAGAAGCCGTAGAAATATGTCGCGCAATCAAATCGATGGATAACAGCTTTAATGAGCTCACGGCTGAAGCCGAACGAGCGATCCAATTGCTTCAAGAACGCCGCGCCGCTCTGATCTCAGCTGCCGTCACAGGCAAGATCGACGTCCGCGATATACGTGACCAACAATTGACTAAGTAAATATGGAAATCCAACCGGACAAACAAAATCTCGATCAGACATTCTCGACTACGGTCTATTTCATCGACTTCTATCAGCGTGACTACAAATGGACCGAAGAGCCGGTTAAACGGCTCCTAGATGACGTTTTTTATCAATTCGAGGAAGTCTACGCAAAACACTCAGACCTTGAAGCCAATAAAGAAAATATCAATTCCAAGTATCCTTGGTACTACCTGAATACCTATGTCACGAATACGGTTGGCGGACGGGTATTTGTTGTAGATGGCCAGCAAAGGCTAACCACCTTGACGCTAATATTATTGAAACTTCTCGCGATGGCTAAAAGTGAGAAGTTCAATTCGAAAACCGCCGGTTGGATCGAGCGAAAGATAGCAGGCTACTCAGGCACGGAGCACGAGTTCTGGATGAACCACGTACGCCACCTGGACGTATTAGAGAAGTTAATGGATGGGGCTGACCCTTCAACCATCGATACGTCCACAGGCATCACCGCCGTAAATATGGTGAAAAATTACGGGACGATCAGTAAAGATCTCGATATCCGTCTTACGACTCCTCACAAGTTTGACACATTTGCTCACTATTTCTTGTTCCGGCTCGTCCTCATCAACCTCTCGGTTGATACGCAGCACGTTCCGATGGTGTTCGAGGTAATCAACGATCGCGGCGTTCGTTTGAAACCCTACGAGATCCTCAAAGGAAAGTTGCTCGGGCAGGTCGACAAACTGGAGCTAGACAGCGGACGTTTCAATGAGATCTGGGAAGAACGGACGCAGGCCGTCAACCGATTTCGAGATGACGAGATTGATAGTTTTTTTCGGTATTGGCTAAAGGCAAAGTTTGCCGACAGCAGGAAGAACGGACAGAAATTCGATGGAGATTACCATCGTGAAATGTTCGCCACCGACCTCGATGAGCTTGAGAAGTTAGAACACAATCCTTCTGAGGTTAAAGCTTTCCTGAAAGGAGCGTTTCGTTATTTCACGAGCCTTTACGAACGCGTTTGGGAAGCGAGCCAGTCTCATTCGCCGAGCTATCCGTCGGTGTATTTTAACAGTCTCAATGAACTCGATTCCCAGTTCATGCTTATTATTTCGGCTTGCAGCGTCGATGATCCTGACGAGGCGGCAAAGATAAAAGCAGTCTCCGCTGGACTTGATCGAATGTTTTCCGTGCTGCAGCTACAAGGGGCCTACGATTCAAACGAATTCGCAGCCCGACTATTTGACGTAAGCACCGAAATTCGCGAAAAGTCCGCAGACCTCATTCCCGCCATTTTTGAACAGCACATCATTGAGGAACTGATCGAGCGAAGAGGAGTCCAGGTATCGGAAGCCTTTTCTTATTCGCTTTTCCGCCCCATGTCGATAGATCGGTTGAACACAAGATTTACCCGACACGTTTTCGGAAGAGTCGAGATGCTTCTAGCGGAGGGAATGAAGCAGAAGCCAAAGCATGAGTTGAAAGATCTGGTCACGCTAAGGGGAGCGGTATCAGGTTTTCACGTAGAGCACATTCTCTCAAGAAACGCGGAGAATTTGGCATTGTTTCAGGGCGATGAAGAGAGATTTGATCTAGAACGAAATCGACTTGGAGCGATCCTTTTGCTGAAAGGTAAAGACAATATTTCAAGTAACAACGAGACCTATCATCAAAAGCTGAAGACGTACGCGAACTCGCTTTATTGGAATGAAACGCTACGGGAAGATTGCTACAAAAGTAAACTCGATTTTACCTCGTTCATTCAGGCCAACTCCCTAGAGTTCGAGCCATTGTTAGCTTTTGGACCTGACGAAGTTGAATCTCGCCAGCGACTTTTATTCAGCTTGGCGAAGCTCATTTGGCCTGAAATCGTAGCGACCGAAGACGAAGCATATGCCTGAACTTCACAAAGAAAACATTTTTGAAAAGGAGATTGTCGAGTATCTAGCCAAGAACGATTGGCTAGAAGGCGATCACTCGAAATATGATCGCGAAAAAGCTATCTATTCCGAGGATCTCGTCTGGTGGCTTCGCGAAGTGAACAAAATCGACTGGCAAAAGCTCTCGATCAAATCTGAGGACGACAAAGAAAAAGCACTGATAGTTCGTGTTTGCGACGAGATGAACAAGAACGGATCTCTCTCCGTCCTTAGGCACGGGTTCAAACATCTCAATGCAAAATTCCACGTCAGCCAGTTCAAGCCCGGAAGCAAACTCAACCAGGATGTTCAGGAACGATATTCAAAGGTGCGGTGCCGTGTTGTTCGTCAGATTCGATATAGTCTCGGCAACGAAAAGTCTATCGACCTGGTATTTTTCGTCAACGGCATCCCAGTCGCAACGGCTGAATTAAAGACCGACTTTACTCAGAACGTAAACGACGCGATACGGCAATACAAATTTGACCGGGAGCCAAAAGACCCTATCTCTAAACGTGAAGAACCGCTTCTGGCATTTAAGAAGCGAGCATTGGTGCATTTTGCCATCAGTTCGGACGAGGTCTACATGACTACCGAACTAAAAGGTAAAGACACATTCTTTCTGCCGTTCAATAAAGGCTTTGACGAAGGTGCCGGCAATCCACCCAATCCCGTTACCGGCTACCGAACGGCGTATCTATGGGAAGAGGTTTTGCAGAAAGATAACCTCTTAAAGATTCTTGGCAGATTCGTTCATCTCGAAAAAGAGGAGAAAACGGACGATAAGGGTAAGACGAAGGTCGTCGAGAAACTAATATTCCCTCGCTACCACCAGCTCCAGGCCGTTAATAAACTGATCGACTCCGTCCGGGAGGAAAAGGCGGGTGAGAAATACTTGATCCAACATTCGGCCGGTTCTGGAAAGTCCAATTCCATCGCCTGGCTGGCTCATCAATTGTCCGACCTTCACGACGATAACGACGGGAAGATCTTTGACAGCGTAATTGTCATCACGGACCGTACCGTTCTGGACGACCAGCTTCAGGAGACTATCTATCAATTCGAGCACAAGGCAGGTGTTGTTCGCAGAATCAAAAAAGAAGGTGTGAAGTCCGATCAACTCGCAAAAGCCTTGATTGAACGAGCCCCGATCATTATTGTAACAATCCAGACATTCCCTTTTGTCTTGGACGAGATCCGTCAGAACACTTCATTGAAGGAACGGAAGTTCGCAGTGATTGCCGACGAGGCCCACTCATCACAGACCGGCAACGCAGCCAAGAAACTAAAATTGGCCCTCACTGCCGAGCAGATCGAGGAAGGCGAAGAGATCAGCGCCGAGGACGTAATGCTCGCGACGATGGAAAGCCGCGTTCAACCACACAACATTAGCTATTTCGCGTTTACTGCAACGCCAAAAAGTAAAACCCTGGAACTGTTCGGACGGCCCGGCGAAGCGGGCCTGCCCGAACCTTTTCACCTCTATTCGATGCAGCAAGCGATCGAGGAGGGATTTATTCTCGATGTGCTAAAGAACTACACACCGTATCGGTTGGCCTTCAAGCTTGCACACAATGGTCGAGAGTACGACGACGCTGCGGTCGAAAAGAGCGAAGCCCTAAAGCAGGTAATGCGTTGGGTAAGGCTGCACCCATACAACATAAGCCAAAAGGTCTCGATTATCGTGGAACATTTCAAGGAAAATGTTGCAAATCAACTTGGTGGGCTTGCGAAAGCTATGGTTGTAACGGCCTCTCGTAAAGAGGCAGTTCGTTACAAGGTCGCGATCGACAAATACATTCGTGAAAACGGCTACGCAATAGGAACTTTGGTCGCGTTCTCAGGTGAAGTGATCGATCCGGATAGCGGTTTTGGTCCTCTAACCGAAGGGAAAATGAATTCGACGAAAAGCAACGATATTCGCGAAACTTTTGATACCGACGAATTCCAGGTCTTACTCGTGGCAAACAAGTTCCAAACGGGATTCGATCAACCTAAGCTCGTGGCCATGTATGTCGATAAGAAGCTCTCTGGCGTTACGGCGGTACAAACCCTTTCGAGACTCAATAGAACTTATATAGGCAAGAATGAGACTTTCATTCTCGACTTCGTAAACTCAGGAGAAGAGATCCTAAAAGCATTTCGCACCTATTATAAGAAAGCCGAACTATCTGACGTTTCTGATCCAAACCTTATTCACGACTTGCAGGCAAAGCTTGACGACTCGCTCATATATCTGCCCTCTGAGGTCGATGCTTTTGCAGAAGCGTACTTTGACTCAAGAGGAACTCAACAAGCACTTCAGGCCCACATAGCTCCCGCAGTTGACCGCTTTCGGGAGAAACAAAAGACAGGAAAACTAAATAACGACAAGAAACTGCTGGATGAGCTTGAAATCTTTCGCAAAGACCTCGGGAATTTCACGAGAACATATGATTTTCTATCTCAGATAATCAATTACGGTGATACCGAATTGGAAAAGCGATCAGTATTTTACCGGCACCTTGCACCTTATTTGAAGGGTTCGAACACGAAAAATCCATTGGACCTTTCCAGTGTCGAATTGACGCATTACCGTATATGGGATCTCGAGAAAAGAAACTTTGCACTCGGCGAATCGGATGACGACGATAAGCTCAAGCCACTGACCGAGATCGGTTCCGCCGAGCCGCATGACCCGGAGTTTGCGTTCCTTTCCGAGATACTGTCGCAGATGAACACGCTCTTCGAAGGCGAATTGACAGAAGCAGATCTGCTTAACTATGCAAACCACGTCCGCGATAAAATGCTCGAAAATGAGACCTTAGAAAATCAGGCGAAAAGCAACACAAAAGATCAATTTGCTCTCGGCGATTTCCGCAAGGTAATGATGGACAACGTCATGGAAGGACTTGATAACTACACCTCGATGGCTACCCAAGTACTGAACGAAGAAAAAATTCGAGAAGGGTTTGCAAATATCCTGTTAGAGATGGTCTATCGAGGATTTCAGAAGAAGGAATAGAACAACAAGAGTCTAAACTCGATCGTAGTGCTCAACATATATGTGGACTGATAACGAAACAAAAACTGACCTGATCGGATTCAGGGTCCATGCGGATCTTATTCGAAGTGTCGTTACGGACAAAAATCTACTTCCAGTGGTGCTCGGCGTCTTTGGAGACTGGGGCGGAGGCAAGTCTAGCATCATGCAGATGCTACAGGACGACCTCGATAAGGAAGAAAATGCGGACACATACGCAGACGTAGTTTGTCTCTATTTTAACGGCTGGATGTTTGAAGGGTATGAAGATGCAAAAACAGCGTTGCTTACTTCCATTCTGGTTCAACTCGGTGAGCATAAACGGTTTGGGGCGAAGCTAAAGGACAATGTCGTTGCGTTGCTTAAGCGAGTGAAGTGGATAGAAGGTCTGAAAATGGGTGCGAAGTTCGGATTTAAGTATGGAGTACCGTTAGGAATTACGGCACTTTCAGGAGGAACTATTCCTGCGTATCTGTTGCCGTTTTTGGCCGATCTAGCCGGGAAAAAAGAGGATAGCCCTACTGACGATGAAGAAAAATCGGACTCCGGCGAAGTTAACTGGTCTAAGTTGATCGAGGAGGGCAAAGGTAATGCAGATCTGCTCGAAGTCAGAAAATTTCGTGATGACTTCGAGACGATGTTGGCAAAGACGAATATCAAATCTTTGGTTATTTTGATCGATGACCTGGATCGTTGCCTTCCGGAACGAATAATCGAAACTCTTGAAGCGATTAAGCTGTTTGTCCTCGTACCCCGAACGGCGTTTGTTATTGGAGCAGATCCGCGAATCGTTAGACACGCGATCGGAACGCGCTACGTCAAGCAGCAGATTGGAGAATCCGAATCGACAAGGTCAGAAATTGAAGATCTTACGAAGGACTATCTTGAAAAGCTTATTCAGATCCCATATCACTTACCGAGACTTTCGCCCTCGGAGGTGGAAACGTATATCAACCTTCTCGCCTGTCAGAAATTCTTAGACGCGGATAGGAACGAGGTTGTCTTAAAGGACTGGGCTGAAAAGCGCAACGCCAACTTTTATTCTGCCTATCAAATCGGAGCTATACGGTCCGCCTTAGACAACGGGAATCTTCCTATTGGATTGGAGCATCAGCTGGCATGGAGTAACGCTATTGCACAAGTTGTAGCGGAAGGACTAAAGGGTAATCCTCGACAAGTAAAAAGGATGCTTAACGCCCTGTTACTTCGTAAGAAATTAGCTGATGTTGCCAAAATTGAAATACGTGACGAGGTTTTGGCTAAGCTAATGGTTTTGGAATACTCACATCTAGCACGCTTTTATGAATTGAACGACTGGCAGGTAAGAGAAGAAGGTCGACCAACGAGGTTAAAAAAATTAGAAGAGGCGGCATTAAAAGGTGGTAACGAGGAGAATGCTGTAGACGACAAAGATCCTGAGTGGCAAAAAGCGTCACTGCTAAAATGGCTTCAAATGGAGCCACCACTTAGCGATGTTGATCTACGAGATTATTTCTGGTTGGCTCGTGACCGCACAAGTTCGACACTCGCGGGGGTCAACATGGTTTCACCTCTCGTCAGGAGACTCTTTACAAGTCTTACCGATGGTAACGATGGTGAAAAAGAGATGGCCGGAAAAGAGGCTCTGGCTCTTGAGGACGCGGATCGCGAAGCATTATTTGGCTTATTACAACAGCATTTAACTCGTCACCCATCCGAATCGAACGGCTATGACTCGCTGCTCAAACTTGCTGGTCTGAAAGTGCCTGGCGCCGCCCGACTATTGCTAACGTCGATTAAGGAGGGATCTCCGGATTCAATTCCAGCCGCTGTCGCTCCAAAAATCAGATTACTCGGTAAAGGGGATGAATCGCTGGCCACCGAAACTAATAATCTGCTTACATATTTTGTGGAGAACCATCCCAAGACTACATTTGGCAAGGCAGCAGAGAGGGCGATGAAATAATGGGAACATCAAAAGGCTATGGCATGCCCACGGGCGGGGAATGGACGCCTCTAAAGAATGAGGCCAGCAGATTCGTGAAGGTCATTGCTGGTAGTGGAGACGGGTCGTCCGGTGGTTCCACCCCAGCGTCGCCCGGACGGGTTCTCGAACGTTATCTCGGAGCCCTCGGCGGTTCCAGAAAGGTCTCGTCCGGTCGGGGTGGGGCCGGAGGCAGCGGCGGGATTGGTCGTTCCGCGGGCAAGACCGGCGGAGTATTAGGTGGATTTCTCTCGGGTGTAAATAGCCATGGCTTAACCGAAACCCTTCGTGATCTTGGGCTTTCCGACCTTGTCGGTAAATCGGCAGACGAAGTCGCGAACGGTCTACTCGATGCTTTTTGCGCCCCAGCGAGTACTCTCGACGAGGAGGCCGTCCGAACAGCTCTGTCTGACGTTTATTCTGAAATGTTGGAAGCAGCTGAAACTTACGAGGAAGTTGAGAGAATCTTTTCTGAAACCGTAGGTGAGAAAGGGGTAACTAAAATTCTTGTCGATTTTTTTGGTAAGTATCTTTACCGGCTCTTTTGTCGGGATTTTTACGAAGGCTGGCAAAAGAGGGTCGGGGCGGCTCAAGCAAATCGGAAGTTGGGCGATGTGAAGGACTATATATTTTCTTCTCTGAAAACGAAATTCGCTGGCGAGGATACGACACATAAAAACTGGAGTGGCAGAGAAGGGCAGCTTCTCAGTCAAAAAATAATGCAGGATACCTTGTACGTATTTGAAGTCGCGCAATGAAGATAAACATTCAATTAGATGAGCAGAAGCGGCACGACGACGGGCTGGCAGATATCGAAATTGAGATTCCCGACATCGGTGTTTCCAGACGTCTAGACCTATCGTTCGCTGAATTATTCAACCATTGCCGCGTTCCTGATGAGACAGTTCTGGACTTTTTGATCGTTGGAAGTCTCGTCTACGTAGCGGACAAAACGATTCCACGGTCTAGATCATTTGATTTCTGGACCCGTGAGATCGAGATCGAATTTCCAGTTGGAGATCCAGTGCTTTGGAGCGGCGTGTCCGACATACTAGAGGAGACCTTGAACTTCCTTACAGGTGATACGTGGAAATTTTCATTCCGAAAGAGAAATAACAGCCTTTTTGTCCAGCCGTCACGTGAACGAAAAAGAAGGCCTCTCCCTCAAAAGCTGGAGAATATTGTAGCCGTTAGCTCTCTTTCAGGCGGCACCGACTCCCTCACCGGGGCACTCGATCTTCTTGAAAAGAACAATAGAGGCGCCGTTCACTTGATCGGACATTACGATGCTCCCGGGGCAAAAAAGGCTCAACAAAAACTATTCGAAGCTATTCGATCGACCTACGCGGAGAAAGCGAATCTTACACAGGTAAGAGTCAGTCATAGACCACTAAAAGCAAAGGAAGCTACTTTGCGGAGTCGCTCGCTTGTATTTATGGCAATTGGGATTTTTGCAGCGAGAGCGGCTGGGCCGGAAATTCCAGTCTTTATGCCTGAAAATGGATTCATCGCGATGAACCTCCCGCTCACGCCGGCCCGGGTAGGTTCATGCAGTACCAGAACGATGCACCCGTTCTATCTGAACAGCTTAAGGAAAACACTCGTCGGTCTAGGGATTCACAATCCGATCGTGAATCCGCTTGAACTCAAAACGAAAGGAGAGTGCATAGCGGAAAGCTCAAACTTTGGACTGTTGCGATCCATCATAGGCGAGACCGTCTCTTGCTCTCACGGAACTCGAAAGCAGCATTGGATTAGAAGGACTAAAGAAATTAGGAACTGCGGATATTGCGTTCCTTGTATCGTGAGACGCGCGGGAATGCACAAGGCAGGATTGGATAACGGGCATACATACGGTCTCGATCTATGCGTGGGAGAAATCAAAGCGAGTGATGAAACAGACAGGGCGAACGATCTGCGGGCGATCATTAACGCGGTCGTACAAAACAGGTCTGTTGGGGAAATTCAAAGGGAGATTATTACAGTAGCTTCGGTTGATCGCTTAACTGAGAGGGCTGGGATGATAAAGCGGGGTATTGAAGAAGTAACAATTTTTCTAAACGAGAAAGGAAACGAGCAAGTGCGGCGCTCGATCAGCCCTAATAAAATGATATGATCGATGCTCACTGCCACCTGGATCTATACTCTCAACCTACCCGAATTGCGGACAGAGCAAACCGTTTGCAGGTCTTGACAGTAATGGTCACGAATCTGCCTTCGGCTTTCGAGAAAGCTGGCCCTCATGTGGCTCAGTTTGATCACATTCGTCTTGCACTCGGTCTCCATCCACTCATGGCCGAACACCACCTTTCCGAACGTAAACGCTTTCTTGAGCTAGTTGACCGAACTTCGTACATCGGAGAGGTCGGATTAGATTTTTCGAATTCTGGAAAGGAAACGAAACATTTGCAAATTGAATCTTTCCGGTTTGTTCTAAGTGCTATCGGAATCAGGCCCAAGTTTATTTCGATTCATTCCCGTCGGGCCGAGTCTGCCATACTGGAGATCTTAGACGAAATGCAATTCCGTTCTCCGTTGGTCTTTCACTGGTACAGTGGCCCCTTGAATGTTTTAGAGAAGGCGGTCGAGCGAGGTCACTATTTTTCTGTCAATCCCGCAATGACGCAGAGTTCAAACGGACAAAAAATAATCAATCGAATCCCCCCAGAAAGACTTCTGACGGAAACGGACGGTCCTTTTGTTAAGCTTCAAGGACGAATTATTGAACCGCCCGATGTTAGGGACGTAGAAAAATATCTGTCCAACTTGTGGGCTATTCCCGAGCCAAGTGTGAGGGCAGCCGTCAGGGCCAATTTTATGAAGATTATTCAACCCATTCGGGCGATACAGAGTCCAACGAGACTGAAGGAGATTTAATCTGCGAGCACTCAAAGGATTGGCTACGTTCAATTGCCACAGCTCTAAATTAAAAATCGGGGTTAATCGAGTCGTTTCACTGCCTCAAGCATCAATTCGGCATCGGTTTCTGCATAAATGTTTGTAATGCTCATGTCGGAGTGAGCGAACAAATTTTGAACTATTATAGGATTGGTATTTCTTCTGATAAGTTCACTCGCAAAATAGGTTCTCAGATCGTGAAAATGATAGTTTTCTTCTCGAGTTCCGTCTGGCTTGTTGATCTTGGCTCTCACGAGAGCCGGATGCCATCGCTTTCGGAAATCGACAATTGGAAATGGAAGTTGTTTATCGGCGATTAGGTCCCGTAATACCGAGGCGGCGGTTGCATTGATCGGTACGGATCGTGGAGGTCGTCCCTTCGAGCCAATTACCCACACCCTCTGATTCTCGAAATCAATCACCTCCTCGTTCAAAGCCAATAGTTGGCCTCGGCGCAACGGCATGTTAACGGCCAATTGGACAAGCCTGTAAAGCAGCTGGTCGGATTCAAGTTCCTTCCACAACGCTTTCTTCTGCTCGGTCGTAAGTAGGCGCTTTCTTGGCGGTGGCTCTGGTAGGGCCTTCACATACTGCATTGGGTTACGATCAAGAACGTCTTCTTCGCAAGCGAGACTGAAGATTTTCGACAAAGTCGACATAATCCTATTGATCGAGGAAGGAGATATAGAACTTTTCTTTTTTCGCTGGTTTTTTCCGTACTGAAGTTTATTCCGGCAATCGCGACAATCCTGCGGTGTAATGGTATGCAGAGGTTGATCTTTTAGGTGTTTCAAAAGAAGTTCTATGTAAAGCTTCTTCGCTCCCTTATTGACGTTGTTTTGATCTACATATTTTCGATAGGTCGTTTCTATAAAGTCTCCAAAAGTAACGGTTGTATCTGCAACACCGAATGATCTGTCGAATAGTTGCTTTACCAGTTGTCGCTCGGCAAGTTCAGCTTCTTCCTTAGTACGGGCTGTCGGAATGACCTGATGAATGGTCTTGTGTCCTTTAACTCGTCTGTATACCCACCACCGAGCTGTCGCATACGCCGGATGCTTAGCGTTGATCCGCTTACCGTTATATTTCTTAAAAACTGACATTTATTAGTAATTCGCTAACCAGGCATCCACCTCAGTTCTGTTAAAAGTTGGCCGTCCCACTCCGTGAAACGGAAGGCCATTTTTTCGCATCCATCGATTTATCGTTGCTCCCGATTTCTTCAAATACTTCGCAACTTCGGACTTCGTCATGATCTGCGGCGGCTGAGATGAATGTATAGCTTTTTCGATGGCCCCCGCGACGGAGGTGTCGATCAAGCGAATCAGCTCTTCTTTTTCTATCGTGATAATTTCAACCATTTCCTGAACCTCCGATCACCAGTTGGCAAAAAATGTGCCTCGCCAAAAAGCCATGAAAATAGACAGCATCGGCCATAAAAGTCGCGAAAACGCGCCATTCGGCGCAGTTTTGCACCACACAAAGGATGTTTATAAACCAGCCTGATCAGGAGTGATGATCTATGAGAGTTTTGAGCGGAAAAAGGATGACAAAAAGAATACTGCAACCAACCTGCAACCAAGTCAAAAAAATGGGGCTTCCAGCAATCGCTGAAAGCCCCATTTTTATTGGTCGGGACGGCGAGATTTGAACTCACGACCTCTCGCACCCCAAGCGAACGCGCTACCAGACTGCGCTACGTCCCGAGATCAATCTATAAGGGTAAATTCGAGCCAGAACAATGTCAAACGGGCTATCCGCGCAGCATGTCGCGGATCTCAACAAGCTGTTTCGCGATACCGGTCAGGGCCGAAACGTCTTGGGAACGGTTGCTGCCGTCGATCGATTCAGGCAAAGAATCGAAAAGTGGAGCCGCTGCGTACTCCTTTTTTATTCCCGCTTCAGTGCTGACTGTCGATTCCACTCGGATCTTTTCCGGCGAACGGGAATCGGACTGAAGCTTTTTCCGGGCTCCCGCGATAGTGAACATCTCTTTGTACAAGAGCTGCTTTATCTTGAGTGCGATCTCCACATCCCGCTTTCGATAGCTGCGTTGGCCCGATTTGTTCTTTTGTGGAGAAAGCATGGGAAACTCGGTTTCCCAGTAACGGAGTACGTGAGCCTGTACACCGACAATGTCGCATACTTCGCCGATCTTAAAGAACAGCTTGTCGGGAATTGTCGTATGCGATTCGGACATATTTAGAAGACTGCTTAAAGTTGCTTATAACGCAAGCAGCCGTTATTGTATGTGTTCATTTGATTTGTGTCAATTTAGAGCCGTGAACGAATTTGACCTAATAGATAACATTAAAAGTCGATTCTCGCTTGATCTGGTGGGGGACGACTGCGCGGTCGTGAGTCAGCCTCTGGATGAGGACCTTCTCGTCACCACAGATATGCTGGTCGAGGATGTGGACTTCCGGCTCGAATGGGCCCCACCGAGATCTATCGGGCACAAAGCGCTCGCAGTTTCTCTTTCTGACGTTGCGGCGATGGGCGGACGTCCACGTTATGGCCTGATCTCGATAGGACTGCCTGAAAAATGTAGATCTACGACCTTTTTGACGGAACTGTATGACGGTTGGCACGATCTAGCCGGCAAGCACGGCTTGGTATTAGCGGGCGGCGACACGTCGGGAACCCCGGACAGGCTGGTCATCGACTCGACAGTGCTTGGATCGACAGCCCGCGGCAGTGCAATATTGCGATCTGGCGCCAGGTCAGGCGACCAGATCTTTGTAACAGGATTTCTGGGAGGGGCCGCCGCCGGGCTCGCGTTGCTCGAGAAAGGGATCGGCACGACCGACAAACTCAATGCGGCGGAGAGGCATTTGCTGCTCCGGCAGCTTGAGCCATTACCTCAGGTCACAACTGCGATCTTATTGCAAGAACATAGTTTAGCCGTTTCGATGATCGATATTAGCGACGGGCTTTCATCAGACTTGAACCATATTCTGAGGTCCAGTTCAGTTGGTGCTGAGATCGACGGCGGAGCGATCCCTGTCGATCCGGCTATCGGCCTTGCGGGATTCGATGAAGGGGCGGCCTTGGACTTAGCTCTCAACGGTGGCGAGGATCTGGAATTGCTGTTTACGGTTAGGCCCGAGAATGCTGACGCCGCCCTCGATCTTGGATTTCACCGGATCGGTGAGATCAACGATCACTCAGGCGAGGCCTCGTTGTTCCTCGGCGGTCAAAAGATCCGATTGCAGCCGCGTGGATTTACACACTTCTAGCTACGCTCGAACCACAGGCTTGTCAATATCTAGTCTTACATTTCTGTGAACCTTCAAGATATTGTGCATATTCCCGCAAAACTATGGTATAAACTAGGTTAATCTTGCGGGGAGACTGATGAGCCTACTTACCGGACGAGTTTTGCTGCTTAATTTTTCATACGAGCCGCTGGGCACGGTTGGCGTAGCCCGCGCCGTCTGCTTGTGGTTTCGCGGAGCTGTCTATGTCGAGGAGAACGACGGCGACAACGTGCTTCATTCGCCTAGCACGGAGTTCCCTGTCCCGTCGGTGGTCAGGCTTCGCAATTACATTCATGTCCGTCGCAACAATCGCGAGACGACCATGAAACGGGCCCGCATATACATACGCGACCGATACAGGTGCCAGTATTGCGGCGAACATAAACATGCGAAGGACCTTACGCTTGACCACATTCTGCCTCGTGCTCAAGGCGGCGAGTCCACTCCGCACAACCTTGTTGCCGCGTGTGTCAAATGCAACCAGCGGAAAGGCAATCGTACACCGGATCAGGCTCGGATGCCGCTGCTCACTTCGCAGAAGCTACTGCGTCTCGGGCTCGATCATGTCCTACTTTGCCACTATGCGGAGAACCGGCCTGAATGGCGAAAATACCTGTTCATCGACGATAATACAGACGAAGCCATGACCAAAGCGGCCTGAGAGGCTGCTGCAGACACTCGATGCGATCGCGGTAATTTGGAGCCGCGATCGCATTTTTACATTTGTATGCGTTTTAGAGACGAACGAGAGATCTACGAGCTGGTCGCTGAATTCGAAGCGGCCACTATTGACCGCAACGCTTGGAAGCACGCGGAGCACCTAGCGGTAGCATTGGTTTACGTTGTCAACTTCGGCGAGGCCGAGGCACTGGAAAAAATGCGATCAGGATTGTTCATTTTGCTCGAGAAGGGCTTCTGCGTCGATCTAACAATTGAGATGCCCTATCACGAGACACTTACCGTTTTCTGGATCAAGGCTGTAGATAGGTTCAACGCAGCCAGGATGTCAGCATCGCTGCTCGAACGGGCCAACCAACTCATAGAAACGCATGACAAGGATCTGCCGCTCAAATATTACACGCGGGAGGCCCTGTTCTCTGATGAGGCTCGACGAGTGTTTGTTCAAGGCGACATTCAAACGCTTTAGTTTTCAAAATATCTGTTAGCTGATAGCTTATATCTAACATTTGAACCATGTTTCGCTTTTTTAACACATTGTCGCGTCAGATCGAGGAATTTGTGCCGCTTGAGGACGGCAGGGTCAAGATGTACATTTGCGGGCCGACCGTGTGGAATTTTGCCCACATAGGCAACTTCCGCACTTTTGTGTTCGGGGACATACTACGACGGTATCTCAGGTTCAAGGGTTACGAGCTCACGCACGTAATGAACCTGACCGACATTGATGACCGGATCATCAATGAAGCTGCCTCTCGCAATATATCTATAGATGAATTCACTGAGCCGTACACTCGATACTTTCTCGAGGATTTTGATGCGTTAGGTAACGAGCGGCCGGAGATAATGCCTCGCGCAACGCATCATATACCTGAAATGATCGATATCATTTCGAGGCTGCTCGACAGCGGACATGCGTATGAATCGGACGGATCGATCTATTACAGGATCACCTCTTTCCCAGATTACGGAAAGCTCTCGAAGATAAGATTCGAAGGCAACATTGCCGGCGGAAGCGACCGCATCGACACCGACAAGTATGACAAAGAGGACGCACGGGACTTTGCTCTTTGGAAGTTGGTCGGTGAAAGTGAAGAGCCGGGTTGGGACGCTCCGTTCGGCCGGGGACGTCCGGGCTGGCACATTGAATGCTCAGCAATGGCGATGCGGTACCTGGGCGAGACCTTTGATATACATGCCGGCGGACAGGACCTTCAGTTCCCGCATCACGAGAACGAGATCGCACAGTCTGAAGGCGCGACCGGTCGGCCATTCGCTAAATACTGGATCCACAGCGAGTTCCTTAAGATCGACGACGTCACTATGTCAAAATCTAAGGGGAATTTCTTTACTTTCCGTGACCTTACGGCGCAGGGGCATTCGCCCCTTGCGATCCGGTATCTGCTGCTTTCGGTCCCTTATCGCAAACAGCTAAATTTTACGTTCGAAGGTCTGCAGGGAGCGGGGGCGACGGTTGAGCGTTTACGGAATTTTCGATCACTTGTCCACGAGGCGGTGGGCGTCGGAGACGAAAGGGAGTCGGTAGAATCGGTGATGACGGCACTACGAAGGTTCAGCGATGCCATGGACGATGACCTGAATACTGCGGCGGCATTGGCAGCGGTGCATGACCTCGTCCGCGAGGTGAATATCGTTATGTCGCAGCGTTCCCTTTCAGAGGTCGAACGCGAAGCGGTCATCGATGCATTGGATAAATTCGAATCCGTACTCGGCATTTTTGGGCGTGCTGACAAGATACTCCTTGACGACGAGATAGAAGCCCTGATCGAAGAACGGCAAAAAGCTCGGGCCGCTCGTGATTTTGCACGGTCGGATGAGATCCGCGATGAACTGGCTGCAAAGGGCGTTGTACTCGAGGATACTAAGGACGGCGTCCGCTGGAAACACAAGTAGATCCTTCGTGCGATGGGGCCCGTTTCCGAGTTTCTCATTTCAACTCTTACGGTCGGGCGAAGACCGCAGGCATTCCTGGACGCTCGCTGGATCGGCTGGACGCTGGGCATTGTGCCCGAACGACGGAAACGACTGTGGGCGTTCAGATTACTTTCGCTCAGCCCTCATTATTTCATCGACCGAAAGACGCCGGAGAACTGTTCGCTTACCGAACTTGCGTACTTTGAGAAAGCGGCCGCAGAGTGGAGAACTTCCCGGCGTCAGTTCTACGATTCTGTTCTCAAGCCGCGGCTGAACGGTGCCGCGGCGGTCATGGACCTTGGCTGCGGGCCCGGCTTCCTTTCATTTGCGATCGCCGGCGAAGTGAGTTCCGTGGCGGGCTGCGATATTTCCAGCGGAGCTCTCGCGTGTGCACAGGTTCTAAATCCGGCAGACAATCTCGCGTACTTTCGGATCGTCGATAATGAGATCGACGGCCTACTCGATGAGAGCGTGGACGCCGTCGTGAGCCTTGCGGTCATCCAGCATCTTGCAATGGATGCTTACCGAGATGTTCTCAAGCTTTGCTTTAGAAAGCTCAAACCCAAAGGCAGATGCCTTCTGCACGTCCAACTGAACGAAGGCCGTTGGCGCACGGAGGATTCATGGCTCAATGACACTACATTGAAAGGAAAGCTCCGGTATCGCTGCGGACTGCACAATTTCGGACGTCCGGCCTCTGAGCATATTGCGGCAGCCCGGGCAGCGGGCTTTGAGTCCGTCGCGATCGAGCCGATCGCGCATCTGTTCCCGGACGGACTCGCGGGGATCGGCGAACAACACATACTAGTTGCCGAAAAGCCCTGATCACCGCACCAAGCACGGATCTGCTTCTTTTGAAAACTTCACGCTGATGATCGTCTCCGTGCCAATTTGCCGACGTTCCTTTAAGCAAACGACGTAACCGGTCGCGGTGACTTCGTCGATCAAACGACGCTCTTCGTCACGGTCCACCGTTCTAAAAACAAGCCAAAAACTGTTGTCGTTTATGCTATCCAATGCGACTCGTTCTACATCATTCATTCCACGCGGCAGAAAGTAGGCTTTGTCATTGGTCGTAACGGGCAGCCCGCTGAGCAACGCAACACGCTCCCGGCTGTTATGCCGGCCTGCGAACCACAGGTGATACGCTGCTAGGTCCTCCAAAGCAAAGATACGGGGAGGAGGTTCGGTTGTTGCTTCGATCGCACCTATTTTGTTCCCGACGGGTTCCCAGACGCACCAGACATTTTCCTGCGGCGGACGCATGATGTTGATCGCTATAGCTAAAACTGCTCCGATCCCGATGAGTCCATATACGCAGAGACGAAGCACACGCGAAGCCGCTCCATCGATAAGTATCGCTGACAATATCGTAGCCGGCGGAATCGTCGCGATCAGATGACGAGTTCCCCAAACCGAAAATGGGGACACCCAGCTCACGGCGAAGCAGGCGATCACCGGTACCAGGATAAACATAGCGGGGAAATAGATCTGCCCGAGCCTCCCGTCGTTTCCGTTCTTTGCCCGATCGGCCGAGAAATAAGCTGTTGCGACAATACAGAACGCTGCTAATAACGGCACGGAGATCGGAAGAAACGATCGAGGCTCAATGCTGCTCGCTTGATGGTAGATCGGTTCGATAAGATTCAGCACATAGTAAAATACGTCTGCCGGCCCGGGTCGCGATATCCAACCGATGTTTTGACCGACATCTGATCCCGACCTAGAAGCTGCGATAACGGCGGCGAGCCATGGAGCGAATGCAGCGGCTTCCGCAGCGATCAGCCAGAGAGCCCTACGCCACCATTCCCGCCGGAGCAGAACAAGCATCAGGGCCTCGGCCAATACTACGAACCAACCGAAATAGTGGGTATGGATCAAGAGCAAGTTAATGAATAGCAGAATGCCAAAGCCTTTTTTTCGCGACCACAGCCGTGCGAAAAGCCACATCGACACCAGCGAGAGGCACATCAGCATGGAGTACATCCGCACTTCCTGGGCGTATTTGATCAACGAGCCATTCACCGCCAACAAAAAGAACGCTGCGGCTCGAACAGTAAAAGATAGGCTCAACTCGCGGCACAGGGCCAAAAACGGAGCGATTGCCGCCGCTGACCATGCAATTGAGAACAATCGGAGCCAAAGAAGGCCGTCACCGGCTATCGCCATCCAGGCCTTGAGTGCGATGTAGAAAAGCGGCGGGTGAATAAGATCGAGCGCGATAAACGAGAACATCTCGCCCCAATCGTGTTCGGCGGCGTGAACGCCGAATATCTCATCGAACCAGAGGCATCCCGCGGTTAGCCCCCACAGTCTCAAAAGGAGATAGATGGCTGCAATGGCGGCTAGTATCGAATATCGGGCGGCACGCGGAAGCTGCATCTCAAGTCAATGACCCCGCGACCCGCTCGCCGTCAATACTCGTGTATCCGAGCACGACCTCGCGGAAGGTGTCGGTCTCGCGGCAGAAGGTTCTGCAGCGGTCGTATGGCTTTGAGTAGATGTGGACGCTGACCGCGCGTTCATCGAACTCTGCGGGATTGCCAACCTGATGGATCGGTTCCTCCGGTTCTACCGTTGCCGGCAATCGATGCGATAGCTCGAAATGGTCCGATTCGCGTAGCCTGCAGCGTCCGGCAAAGTCATCAAGCATCTCGACCGAAAAGTTTCGACCAACGAGCCTTCCCTCGGGTACGGTCATCCAGCACTGCTGCCCTGCGTGATCATGGATCCGGGAGATCTGTCCTACTTCCCAACAGACCACCAGCACTTCGAATCGCTCATCTTTATAAACCAAATTGCGCGTGTAATGATCCTTGTCCCAGAAATGGAAGCGGCCAAGCGTGTCGGCGTCTATTGGACGTTCGGCCAGGAAATTGTGAATTCCTTCGAGAGTGACCTGTGCGTCTGGCATTGCCGACAGTCCATCGATCACATCCCTGATTGAGTAGGTTCGCATTGGTTCGCGGGCAGCCTAGAATGCCAGATCCGGAACCTAATTCTTCTCCGCTTTCTTCAAAAAGTCAACGAATTCGGGCACATTGCGTGTAAGCCCGGGAAACGATGCGATCGTCCTCAGGTCCGAATCCACGATCGCGTAGAACGGGAGCGCGACCGTACCGAACATCTCCTGTTCGAGCTGCTGGTTACGTTGATACACCTCGCCCTCACCGTCGGTGTAAAGCTGCACGAGGACAAACTTTGATAGTTCGGCCTCGACCTCTGCCTTGGGGAACACGTTTGCCTCCATCCAGCGACAGTTCGTACACGTGTATCCCGTGAAGTCAATAAATATCGGCCGATTCTCAGCTCGTGATCTAAGTCGAGCGGCGTCCAGGTCGTTCTTGATCCATTTCACAGCGCCCTCGGACGAGGAGAACTTACCGCCCGCCGAAACCTCGAGCGCAGGCGGGAGAAATGATTCGAGCTCGCCTAGGCGTGCGCCAAAGAGGCCTGTTAGCAAATAGAAGCTAACTGCCAGGCTCAGCACTGCAGCAAGCATTCGGCCGGCCCCAAGGCGTTCGGGTCTTGAGTCATGTGCCAATTGAAACTTGCCCAAGAGATAGATCGACAGAACGATCCCGATCGCGATCCACACCGCAAGGATCACTTCGCGAGTGAAGATGCCCCATTTCCAAACCAGATCTACATTGGAGATGAACTTCATCGCCGCCGCGACCTCGAGGAATCCCATAGAGACCTTTACGGCATTCATCCAACCGCCCGCACGAGGTAGCTGCGATACGAGCTGGGGTGCCAGCGCCAAAACGAAGAAAGGAAGTGCGAAAACCGTCGAGAAGGCAAGCATACCCACAAGAGGCATTTGCCACTCACCCTGAGACGCCGAGACCAATATCGTGCCCACGAATGGTGAGGTGCACGTGAATGACGTCAACGTGAACGTCAAACCCATCAGCAGAGCCCCGATGATACCGCTCCCGTCGCCTTCTTTGCTCCGAGTAAGTGAATCGAGCCGGGTAAGAACGCTCGAGGGTATCGTGATCTCATATGCGCCGAATAGATTCAACGCGAAAAACAAGAAGATAGCCGTGATCAGCAGGTTGATCCAGGGATTTGCCGCGAATAGATTTATGCCCGCAGCACCGACAAAAACCGCCAGAAGCATTCCGAACAAGGTAAAAGTGGCGATGATCCCGAGCGAATATATTGTCGCGAGCTTTACAGCGCGACCACGATCTCCGCCGGCGTGATTAGTAAAATACGAGACCGTGATCGGGATCATCGGGAATACGCACGGCGTTAGCAGCGACAGGGCTCCCAAGGTGATCGCCAGCCATATGAAAGGCCACAATTCGGTTGGCTGCCTGTCCGGCAAATTAGCTGGTGATGTAGCCGGCGGCACGGTCGTGGGACTCGTGTCCGAGAGGATCGGCTTTACTGCCGACGTGTTCCCCGGCCTGTCGGGCGCCTTGACACCGTCACGGGTTATCGTGATGGTCGTCGCAGGCAGACATGTCGTGTCGCTGCAGATCATGTAGCGAACACTCAACGCCAGATCGGCCGTCGTTACGTCGGCGGTCGGACGAATGGGTACGGAAAACAATGCTCGATCGGTGTGAAACCGCGAAACGAGCGGTTTATCGTCAACGATAAAATTCGGGTCGGGTTTAACAGTCGGCTTCGGCGAGCCGATCTTGCCGGCGATTTCGAACGGACTCCCTTCTGCGATCTTGATGGTCGTTGCTACCGGCCCACCTGGCGGTTGATCGATAGCATATAGATGCCAGCCCTGCTCGAGTTCTGCCAGAAGCTTGACATCGAAAGCCTTGCTCCTTTTAACATCGGCAACTCCGTCATCTGCGGCCAGACTCCACTTGATCTGGCCTTGTGCGATCGCATCGCCGAGGGCACTCGCAAGGAGAAATAGTAGTAACAAAATTCTAGCCGTTCGCATATATGATCGAGGCGTTGAATCAAATATATCACGCAAGACCGGCTCTATCTTCCATTGGCGTCTTGTTTTTGCCATAGATGGACGGCGGGGATATAATGTTGTGTTTGCAGTAGTTCGGTGCGATCGGCTCGGAGTTTCCGTTGCGGCCGCGTCGGCACGGAGGTTCAACTTTTGCCAAAGACCGCCACAAGTACAAAGAAAGTCTCTGCCAAGGCCGGACTGAATGGTTCCGCCGCCAAGACAACTCAGTCCGTTAAAGCCAACGGCAGCTCAGCCGATGATGGGTCGTACTTCGATCTCGAATTAGCCAAGGCGGAGTATGCCGCCCGTCGTGACTCACAGCTACGGTCGATCAAAACTATCGACAAGAAGCTTCTTCGCGAGATGCTCTACCAGATGGTCCTCGGGCGCAGATTCGAAGAAAAATGTGCTGAGGTCTATCGAATGGGCAAGATCGGTGGATTTTGCCATTTGTACATAGGCCAGGAAGCGATCGCTATCGGTTCGATGATGGCACTAGAACCCAGCGATATGGTGATCACAGCATACCGCGACCATGTGCAGGCAATGGTCAAGGGGCTTTCACCCGAGAGTGTGTTGGCCGAGCTTTATGGTAAAGAAGGCGGCTGCGTCAAAGGCAAAGGCGGATCGATGCACATGTTCTCGCAGGAACACCAATTCTATGGCGGGCACGGTATTGTAGGCGGTCAGATCGGCGTTGGGACCGGGCTCGGCTACGCTGCCAAATATAAGGCGACGGGTCAGGTCGTCCTATGCTTTTTTGGCGAGGCTGCAGTCAATCAAGGCATCTTTCATGAATCCCTCAATATGGCCCAACTTTGGAAACT
Organism: Acidobacteriota bacterium; assembly: GCA_019639115.1. Classification (GTDB taxonomy): domain Bacteria; phylum Acidobacteriota; class Blastocatellia; order Pyrinomonadales; family Pyrinomonadaceae; genus OLB17. The sequence goes on from JAHBSM010000002.1 coordinate 357,079, forward strand.
GCCGGTGATCTACATTTGTGAGAACAATCATTACGGCATGGGCACATCGCAGGAACGAGCGATGAGCATCCGAAACATCGCCAAAAAAGCAGAATCCTATGGGATGGCCAACGAGTTCGTGGACGGAATGGACGTAATGGCGGTCCGCGAAGCGACATTGCGTGCGATCGATCGTGCTAGAAATGAAAGTATGCCGACCCTGCTTGAGGTCCGTGCTTACAGATACATGGGCCACTCGATGTCCGATCCGGGAAATTACCGTACGCGTGACGAGATCGCCAGATACCAGGAGCGCGACCCGATCTTGCTATTCAAGGACACCTTAAAGGCCGCTAAAGTATTGTCGGACAAGGAGTTCGACAAAATTGAGCAGGAGGCCGCAGCGGCTGTAGAGAGGGCGGTCGAATTTGCCGAGAATAGCCCGTACCCGAGCGAGAGTGAATTATTGACCGACGTTCTAGTGTAGTCATATGGCAGTTCTAACCATCCGCGATGCCCTGAATGAGGCACTTCGCGAAGAGATCCTACGGGACGAGAATGTTTTCGTAATGGGTGAAGAGGTAGCCGAGTACGACGGCGCCTACAAGGTGACCCGCGGCCTCTGGAAAGAGTTCGGCGATAAACGAGTCGTCGATACTCCGATCACCGAACTCGGCTTTGCTGCGGTCGGCGTCGGGGCTGCAATGGCCGGACTTCGGCCCGTGATCGAGTTCATGACATGGAATTTCTCGATCCTCGCTTCGGACCAGATCATCAATCATGCGGCGAAAATGCTGTATATGTCCGGCGGCCAGTTCAAGGTCCCGATCGTTTTCCGCGGGCCCAACGGCTCCGCGTTCCAGGTCTCTTCGCAGCATTCGCAGGCCCTCGAAGCCTTCTATGCCAATTTTCCCGGACTGAAGGTCGTTATGCCGTCAACGGCGGCCGACGCCAAAGGGCTGCTCAAATCATCCATTCGCGATGACAACCCGGTTATCTTCCTGGAACAAGAGCGAATGTACGGGCTCAAAGGCGAGGTTCCCGAGGGCGATGATTTCATCATTCCGCTAGGTCTGGCCGACATCAAACGCGAAGGCACGGACTGCACTATAGTCGCCCGTTCTATGACCGTTCCGCTAGCTTTGCAAGCCGCTGAGAAGATACAGGCTGAGTTCGATGTATCGGTCGAGGTCGTCGATCCGCGAACTATCAAACCGCTTGATATCGACACGATCGTCGGATCTGTACAAAAGACGAATCGGCTGGTGATCGCAGAGGAATCTCACGAATTCGCATCTGTCGGCGCGGAGATCACGTATCAGGTCATGGACCGCGCTTTTGATCATCTGGATGCCCCGATCAAGCGCGTTTCTACTGCGGAGACGCCGATGCCCTATGCCAAGAATTTGGAAGCGGCGGCTTTGCCTAGCGTCGAAAAGATAATCGCAGCAGTAAAGGACGTCTGCTACTTGTAGCAGGCTGAGTCCATATTTGGCACCGGAAACCCGAAATTATGGCTGAAAAATTCTTAATGCCAAAGCTGTCGCCCACGATGGAGGAGGGACAAATCTCGCGTTGGGTCATCAACGAGGGTGATGACTTCAGCGCCGGTGACACGCTCGCCGAGGTTGATACCGACAAAGCGACAATGGAAATGACCGCACTCACCGGCGGCACACTCCTAAAGGTAATTAAACCCGCCGGCTCCACTGCGGCTCTGGGCGAAACGATCGCGATAACGGGAAAGAAAGGTGAGGACATCACCGCATTGTTAGCCGAAGCCTCGTCGAACGGTTCGGAGAAAAAGGCTCCGGCTGAACCAAAGGAACCGGCCCCTGTCGCAGCCGCCGCTGTCGCTTCAACTGCGGAGGTATCTGCGCCTGTTGCGACATCTACTTCAAAAGCCGGGAACGGCCGGGTGATCGTCTCGCCGATCGCGGCCAGGATGGCTGCGGACAACGGGGTGGACCTACGGGCGGTCATAGGCTCAGGCCCTAACGGTCGCATCATCAAACGTGACATTGAAGCCGCTCTCGCGGGAGGCGGTTCGTCCGGGTCGGGAAGGGTGGCCTTCACGCCATCGACGGTAGTTGGAGCGTCGGCCTATAACGATGAACCGACATCTCAGATGCGGCGTGTCATAGCAAGCCGGTTGGCCGAATCGATCGGCCCGGTGCCGACGTTCTACCTCACGACTGAGATCGAAATGGACAACGCTCTCGATCTCAGACGCGCGATAAACGCTTCGGTCCCCGATGAACAGAAGATCAGCGTTAATGACATCATCGTAAAGGTAGCCGCGCTGTCGTTAGTGAAGCATCCTTACGTGAACGCCTCATACCAAGGCGACAAGATACGATTCTACGAGCAACCCGACATCGGTATTGCTGTCGCCATCGACGAAGGCTTGATCACACCCGTGGTTCGCGGAGCCAATCTCAAGGGATTCGTTGAGATCGGAGCTGAGATAAGGGACCTTGCAGCTAAAGCCAGATCGAAAAAGCTGCTGCCCGAGGAATATACCGGAGCGACCTTTTCGATCTCGAACCTAGGTATGTTCGGTATCAAGGAGTTCACAGCTATCATCAATCCGCCGGAGGCGGGCATACTCGCGGTCGGCAACGCCGTACCGACGGCCGTCGTTCGAGAAGGTGCTGTCGTCGTTCGCAATATCATGAACGTAACGATGTCTTGCGACCATAGAGTTATCGACGGGGCGACCGGGGCCAAATTCCTTCAGACGTTCAAACAAATGCTGGAGCAGCCCGCGATGATGTTAGTTTGATCGGACCAGTATTTTCGCCCTTCACCTAAATGAAAAAAAGCCCGCCGTAGAGGTGGGCTTTTCGTTTCGACATTGCACCGGGTTAAGCACCCGCAGAGTTGTATTTAGGCAGCGTCACTCGAGCGGCCTTCTCTTTCTTCAATCCAAGTGCCCAGTCAGCCTGCATAAGCGTATGGATATCTCGGGTTCCTTCGTAGATAACTGCGGCTTTGCAGTTTCGCAGGTATCGTTCAACCGGGTAATCATTCGTGTAGCCGTTTGCTCCGTGGACCTCGATGGCCATGGAGGCAGCTTTTTCAGATCGGGTTGTTGCCTGCCACTTGGCCAATGACGCCGCCTTCGCCGACGGTAAACCTTGATTCTTTAGCCATCCGCATTTTAGCCAGAGCAGGTGAGCCATCTGGTAATCAGCTTCCATCTCAGCGATCTTTTGCTTTACGAGCTGAAAACTTGCGATCTTCTGCCCTTGCACTTCGCGGGTGTTCGCGTATGCGATCGACGCATCTCGGCTCGCCCGAATGACCCCGGTCGCACCTGAAGCGACCGTGTATCTACCATTCTCGAGGCTGAACATCGCGATCTTGAATCCTTCGCCTTCGTTCCCAAGCATATTTGCGGCCGGAACGCGAACGTCCTGTAGTGAGAAGTAGCCCGTGTTCCCTGCTTTGATGCCCAGCTTTCCGTGGATAGTACCGCTTGAGAAACCGGGCATGGAACGCTCGATGATGAAACATGAGATACCGCTATGGTCACGAACCTTCATTTTCTCGAGATCCGTCCAACAGAAGAAAAGAAAGTGATCCGCAACGTCGGCAAGCGAGATCCACATCTTCTCGCCGTTCAGGATCCAATCATCGCCGTCGCGTTTGGCATACGACCTCATACCAACGACATCAGAACCCGCATTTGGCTCGGTCAATCCGAACGTTGCCAATTTTTCGCCTTTGGCCTGCGGAACGAGGTACTTCTGCTTCTGTTCCTCGGTCCCCCACGTCAGAAGGCTCATGCTGTTGAGTCCAACGTGAACGGACATCGCGACACGAAGAAATGTGTCGCAAGCCTCGAGTTCTTCGCAAACGAGTCCGAGCGAAATGTAATCGAACCCCGCTCCGCCGTATTCCGTCGGAATACATACGCCGAGGAGGCCCAACTCAGCCATTTTGTCGAATACGCTGCGCTCGAAATGAGACTTCTCGTCCCACTCTTTGATATAAGGGGCAACCTCGCCGGCACAGAACTCCCGAACCGTGTTCTCAAGTGCTATTTGTTCTTCTGTTAATTCAAGATCGATCACTTTTTGTCCGTCTCCCGATAGATACCGTTGTGGTAAAGTATTGATAAATTACTAAACCAGAGTCTAGCATTTTGCCCCTTCGGTGTCAGTTGTCACAGGCGATGATATCCATCAAAAACGCTAATAATTCAATAAAGCGAACTGTGCCGACGCTCGAACCTGAGGCGATCGCCATCCGTTCGTCCGTTGGACGGATCCTGGCTGAAGACATCGTCGCCGATATGGATCTACCGCCTTTTGACCGTTCGATGATGGACGGGTTTGCGGTACGGGCAGCCGATCTCGCGGGCCCTCACTCAACTCTCAAGGTAGTCGGCGAATCCGCTGCAGGACGTGGTTGGCATCATGAACTGTCCCGCGGAGAGGCCGTGCGGATCATGACCGGTGCACCGGTGCCAAAAGGTGCGGACGCCGTGATACGCGTTGAGGATACTAGCGAAAATGACGGATCGGTGGTCATAGGTACGGTCGTCAAACGCGGCACTTCGATCGTAAAACGCGGATCTGAGGTCCGATCCGGGCGCGTTCTGTTGTCCAAAGGAGACCTCATTACGCCGTACAACATAGCTACGATAGCAGCATTCGGCTATGCCGAACTCCAGGTCTATAAACGCCCGACGATCTCGGTCATTTCCACAGGTTCGGAGATCGTAACGATAGCCACGACACCCAAGCAGGATCAGATCCGCAACTCTAATTCTGTGATGATCGCTTCGATGGCAGCCGCGTTGAACGCAAAGGTCGAGATCCGTCCGCATGTTATGGACGACATCGCAAATCTCAAGCGTGCTGTCGGCTCAGCGTCCGAACGTTCGGATATGGTCGTTCTGACCGGTGGCGTCTCGGTCGGCAAATATGACCTCACAAAGGACGCAATCATTGGGCTAGGCGGAAAGATCATTTTTGACAAGGTGAGGCTCAAACCCGGCAAACCTACTGTTTTCGCTATGCTAGGAAACGCTTGCGTTTTTGGTTTGCCCGGTAATCCGGTTTCGGCAGCGGTCGCTTTTCGATTGTTTGTTCAGGCCGCTATCATGCGAATGCAAGGAGCCGGTTCCCCGCTCGGCTCAGGAGGCAAGGCTTTGACGAACGCCGAACTAAAGGCTCCGACTGAGCGCGACCTGTATCAGTTGTCGAGGTCCGAGATCGACACGAAAGGAAGGTTATCGATCTCTCCGGTTCAGACCCGAGGCTCCTCCGACCTTGCAAGCATGCGAGTTGCAGACTGTTTGGCAGTGGTGCCGCGAGGCACTCGAAATCAACCGGGAGATATCGTCGATATATTATGGCTTTGAACGACGATCTGCCGATGCAAATGGCACACGAAGCCATCTACGTGAGCGTGTTGAAAGTGCTCGGGAGCCATCCACGCCGCCGAATACTAGATCTGCCGGCCGGGAGGGGCTCGCTTGCCGTAAGGCTGGCCGAGCTCGGGCACGACGTTGTGTGCGGCGATCTCTACCCCGAGATATTCGCTTTTGAAGGAATCGATGTCGTGCAAGCGAATATGGACGCGAGGCTTCCGTTTGACGACAAAGAATTTGACATCGCAGTCTGTGTAGAGGGCCTTGAACATGTGGAGAATCCAGCGAACGCGATCCGCGAATTCGCGCGGGTGATCGACACCGGTGGGCAGCTCATCATTTCCGTGCCAAATATAATGAACATCGAAGAACGGCTAAAGTGGCTTTTGAACGGATATACGTCGCACTTCAAACCGGTCACAGATTCTCACGTAGAGGAAATGGGAAAGATAACGGATGGGCGAAATGAGATAGGGCTTCACATTAATCCGCTTGGATACGCTGAAGTTCGATATTTACTCGAATCCGCAGGATTCTCCGTGATCGATGTTCACACCGATGCAAAAAAAGGCGGGAGCATTGCGTTCGCTCCGCTTGTATGGGCGATCAGGGGAATCGGACGATTGTCATCAGCCTCGCGACGTTCGGAGCGATGGACCGACGAAATGAACTCGCCAAACGTCCTGAACGGGGGAAATACTTTGATCTTCGAGGCTAGAAAACAATGAAGCAGCTATCACATTATGGCGACGACGGCAGCCCGCGAATGGTGGATATCTCGGAAAAGGACGTTTCGGTCAGGAAAGCAGCGGCCGCAGGTACCGTCTTTGCCAACATCGAGACCATCGGCCTGCTGATGAAGGGCCAAAATCCGAAGGGAGACCCGTTGGAGATAGCCCGGATCGCGGGAATAATGGCGGCTAAACGTACGTTCGAATTGATCCCGCTGTGCCATCAGATCGCGTTAACAAATGTTGATATTAGTATCTCTGTAGGTGAAGGCAGGATCGATATAACTGCTGAAGCGTCTGCAACCGACAGGACAGGCGTCGAGATGGAAGCCTTGACCGCCGTTTCGGTCGCAGCTTTGACGATCTACGACATGTGCAAAGCGGTACAGAAGGATATTACGATCGGAGAGGTACGATTGATCTCAAAATCAGGTGGTCGGTCGAACTTTCGATCAGATTGATCGTATCCGAGATGTAGATCACCCGGAGGCATTATGGAATTTAGATATACAATTGGCGATGACGCGAGGCCGCAGGTAAAGCTCCTGACGATCGCTACGGTTCTGACCATCATCCTTTGGTTCGTTCCTTTTGCCGAATATCTTGTGTATCCATTCAGGCTATTTGTCACTTTCATACACGAGGGAGGACATGCTCTGGTCTCGTTGTTGACTGGCGGCTCTGTACAAAGCTTGACGGTCGCCGCCGACGGGAGCGGTGTTGTATTTTCGGCGCCCTCAGGACGGATCGGACAATTGCTCACATCGAGCGCCGGCTACCTCGGCACCTCGGCATTTGGCGTACTTTTGCTTTATCTGATCAGGCGAAGGCTTTCGCCCAATATCCTGCTCGCCGGCTGCGGTATAATTATAGGCTTACTGACCGTCGTATTTGGAATCGTATCGCCGGCGATGAACCTGCTCTCTCTGAACGTAGGGCTTTCGAGCGTGATGTTCACAGTATTGGCCGGAGTGTCGATCTCATCGGTCCTGCTTATCGCCGCAAAGTTCGCGAGTCAAAGGACGGCGGCATTTGCCGCGGCGTTCCTCGCGGTCCAATGTTTGATGAATGCACTGTCAGACCTAAAGACGCTCGTTTTCATAAATGCGCCTCTGGTCGGCTCAGATATTCAGACCGATGCCGCGAACATGTCGGCTGCCTCTGGAATTCCGGGCTTCGTTTGGGCCGTCCTATGGTTACTAATTTCCTTGGTTTTGGTGGTCGTAGGTCTTAGGATGTTCGCGTCATTGCGAAGCGTCTCTAAGAATGATTCACTTTTCAATGACTGAAGAGGATTCTCCCCAAGGAACGACCACTCTTGGGGCACTGTGTATCGGATCACGGCTTATGGTCCGTTCGCAAAAGAACTGGCGGCACGGTGCGATCTCTCGGATCGATGGTGAGCAGGTCGTCATAACCGTCGCTTCGCCGACCGGACGCTCTTATCGGATCCGTCGTCAGGCTTCTTCTGTTTTGTCGGTAAAAGACAGCATCGCTTACCTGCCTCGTTCACCTGAGGATCAGCTCCATACGGAATGGTGTCGATATGACGCTCGTTGGTGATCCATTGCCTTATGTACGATCCGATAGAATTGCTGACGCAGCCGGGCCCGCGTGGTCAGACCATCACCCAGAGGTACTGCGACGCTTTCGCTTCGTTTGGTGTCAGGTTCGCGATCGAGTCGAATTCCGCCCAAATGCTTGCCGAAATTAGGGAATTCTTGCCCGATCTGCTCGCCGGCCGGGTCGAACCGGCGATGTTGTCCGAAGCGGAGCATTTCTATACATATCTCGCACGATCAGATCTGCTCGATACATTGCTAAAGAACGGTTCGCTGCTTTCTGCATTGCGTCACCGCGATGAACTGATCCAAGTACTCAAGACCAGCATCCGCTTGTCTGTAGCTGAGAACGCACCTGATCACGTTTTCATTCACGCAGGAGTCGTGGCGATCGAGGGATCCGCGATACTTCTTCCGGGTGAGAGTTTCGCCGGCAAATCGACGTTGGTCAAAACATTGGTTTCACTGGGAGCTGAATATTATTCCGATGAATTCGCGGTGATAGATAGCGACGGCATGGTCCATCCATTCGCAAAGCAGCTTTCGATCCGTTCCCACGGCAGCCCAAACCAGATAGATATTCCAGTGGAGGACCTCGGCGGGATCGCCGGCAACATTCCGCTTGAGATCGGACTCGTCGTCTTTACAGAGTATTCTTACGGATCTAGGTGGGAACCGAGGATTCTAACTGCAGCACAGGGCGTTCATCGACTCATAGCTTCGGCGGTTGGCGTGCGGCGCGATCCTGAAAAGTATGTCGCCGTGCTTAGCCGTGCGATCCGCAACTCAACGATAATAGAAACTAAAAGAAATGAGGCGGCCGAAGCCGCCGATCGAATCGCAAAATTGATCTCCGTTAATAGATAGTGCGAGCGAAAGCAAACGCGTCTTGTCAGACCACACAAGTTCCGTTCGCATTTCCATTATTGGCCCAAGCGCAACGACAGTTAGTGTCGGTACATGGGGTAACAGGATTACATATCTGTCCAGACATATTGGCCGATACCGTGTCGCACGTACAGGTGCCGCCTGTCATGCACGCCGAATTCGCGTAAACCGCCGTCGGAGCGACAAGTGCCGTCACGACCGGAAGAGCTACGATTGCACCCATCCCGATCGATTTGATCGCGTCACGACGAGTTAATCCGCTAATGTTCGATGGAGTTGCCGGAATATCTTCGACGAGGCCTTTCTTGTGCAGATCATCTATTGCAAGCCATACAAGGTCGGTTCCGACATTCTTTCCCCAATCACGGGTCAGAGAATCAGCGATAGTATCGACCGATTTGCGGCCATCGCAGTTACGCCAAACGGCAGCAGCGGTCTCGTTAAGACAAAAGGCCCTATTTTCGACCAAGTCATACAAAAGCACCTCGTCATTGAAGTCCTGAACCACGAGGTTTTTTTGTCGAGCTTTTGGGAGCTTCCCACTCATTATTGTTCTCCTTTAATGAACCGGAACAGCGATAACATATGCTTTTCCGGGCTATGGTAATATGGGTGTTGAAGGAAAAGTCCACCCTAGACTACCACAATTCCGTGATTGGCCAAAATTGCGACCCTTTTCAAATGTGTCGAGGCCGATGTTCGTCAAGTGCAATGTGCGAACTAATTTAGGACGGCCGTTAGCAATACTCTATGACCAGTCGTAAGGGAACGAAGCATACACACAACCGCAGATCCGAGGGTCAACGTCTGACAAAAAAGGAACGAGACGATCATTTTGCCGCCCATTTGCCGTCGATACTCCAATACCATCAGCTGATGTTGAGCGACGGTGTGCGAAATCGTGCTCTTGCAAACGCTATCAAACGGGCGATCAAGCCCGGATCGCATTTCCTCGATATTGGTGCGGGCACCGGCGTCTGGGCGATCATGGCTGCAAAGCTAGGCGCTGAGCGCGTGGTTGCCGTCGAGATCGAGGAGGCATTGATCCCGTTCATCTACAAACATGCCCAGGAGAACGGCGTCGCCGATCGAATAGAGATCATTCACGGAAAGAGCGACGACGTGAAGATCCGCGGCCGTTTCGACATCATCGTCAGCGAGCTGTTCGGGAGCGATGCGTTTGGTGAGTCAGTCGTGAGGTCGTTTGTTGATATCAGGACAAGATTCCTCAAACCGGGCGGACTCCTGATACCGCAATCCCTTGCCATGTATGCGGCACCGGCCGTCGTTCGGTCGTCAGTTCACGATGTCCCTGCTTCGCTCGACCTTAAGTTCGACTTTTTCAGGTCTGTGAAACTCAATTACGGCCAATCGATCGCATTCTCTGAGCATCCTTCGGTCGAATTCGTTGCCGATCCTATCCGGTTGATGCAGATGGATTTCTCGCACTTGACGCCCGAAGACCTGCCAAAGGAAGTAAGCGGCTCCTGGAAACTCCGTAGCCTGTCAAAGCCCAACGCGATCGTCACATTCTGCCGATCTCAGTTCACGGACGAGATCGAGATGGAAGGGTTCGATTCCCAGAGTTGGGGGACGTCGTTCTACACTTTCGCTCCGCTGCCCAAGGGTCCGGGCGTTCTTAACTTTCGACAAAGTTTGGACCCGGAACAGATGAATTGGACGGTCGGAGTCGAGGGTGGCCCGGTTCAAAACTTTGCTCCGGTGTTTGCATTCACACGTGTCAGGATGAGTCAGAAACTCACACCCCATAGGCGTTTTCGCTCAAAGGACAAGCCAAAAGGATGAGATCGCCGCCGAATTTCGGCGGACCTCCTACGCATGCGGTTGAGACGTCTCGACCCGTCTGATATGATGAGGGTTTCTCTAGGCTTCGGGAGACCCAGCTATGCGCGCCGTCAAAGCAAAAGAAACTGCGATCGAGATCCGCGGAGCGCGAGTCCACAACCTCAAAAACGTCTCCGTATCGATCCCTTTGAACAAGATGACCGTGATCACCGGCGTCTCGGGATCGGGAAAGTCGTCGCTCGCCTTTGACACTTTATATGCCGAGGGGCAGCGCCGTTATGTCGAGTCTCTCTCCGCATACGCACGGCAGTTCCTCGAACGGATGGAAAAGCCTGACGTCGACGAGATCAGCGGAATTGCCCCGGC
>JAHBSM010000003.1 GCA_019639115.1 Acidobacteriota bacterium
CGTCTAAAGAGGCTTTCGCGAGGGTTCGGGTCTTCGCCTCGCGGTCGAGGTCCTCGATCCTTATTGCGATCCCTCCAAGCGTATAAAGGAATCGTGTTACGTTCTTGATCTGTGTCGCTACCTTGTCTGAACCGGAGCGTATATCCGCCGCCGCATTCGAAGGCGGCTGAGTTGCGGCCGGCTTCCTGGCGGTCGGCCTCTTTTGACCAAAGGCCGACGAGCCTAGCAGAACGACCACCACGGCCGCGATGAGTATCGATATTGCATTTTTCATAGGGCAAAGAGGCTTTAATCGCAGACGCAAACATCCTATCATAAAAAAAGATGCGTGATAGAGAGCTTGAAGTTCGCCGACTCGGACGCCTCGGATATGCCGAGGCCCTTGATATGCAGCGGTCGCTCGAGGCCGAGGTCATATCAGAGCGTGCTCGCGACTACTTGATGCTGCTCGAACATCCGCATACTTTCACGCTCGGCCGTCGGTCTAAAGAGGGTGGCGTATTGGCTACGGCTGAGACGCTTCGAGGGTTAGGTATTGAGGTCCACGAGATCAATCGCGGGGGAAAGGTAACCTATCACGGAATAGGCCAGATCGTCGGATACCCGATAATATCGCTCTCGCCTGAGCGCGAGGACGTACATCGTTACGTCCGCGACCTCGAAGAAGTGCTGATGCGGACCATGGCCGACTTCGGCATAGACTCTTTCAGGATCGAAGGCCTTACCGGCGTACACACGACCGAAGGCAAGGTCGCCGCGATCGGAGTTCATATCAAACGATGGGTCACGACCCACGGGTTTGCCTTGAACGTCAATACGGACCTTTCCTATTACAACTGGATAATCGCCTGCGACGGCGAACCGGTAACGTCGATGGACAGGCTGCTCGGACATGCGGTGGACATGGCCAGTGTCGAAGATCGGATCGAAGCTAATTTTCGCGATGTCTTTGATTATCCAAGCTACAGGGAAACCGCGAAGGCGGCCTGAGACAACACATGCAATTCGTATCGGAGGAACCATGAGAACAGCCGGACTTTTGTTTTTAGCATTTTTCATCACTGCCTGCTCCGGATCGAACTCCGCAAACACTTCGCAGTTGAACGGAGCAAACGCAAATGTCGCGACCGATCGGGATCAGGTCTTGAAGGTCGTTGAGCGTCCGCAAAAGATCAAGGATCTAATGGCCTCACGAGGCGAGCAGGACTCGGCAATGCCGAAGCTCAAGATACTTGAACCCTCGGCCAACTCGGTCATTGCGTCATCGACGGTGAAGGTCAAACTAGAGATATCAGGCGACCTCAAAGGGTATATGCCGGGGATGAACGAAGAGACCCACACTGGCAATCACATTCACGTGATCCTCGATGATCAGCCATACGAGGCATATTACGATATTGGCCGTGCCTTTGAGCTGCGCAATGTTTCCGACGGTGAGCATACAATAAGGGTCTTCCCATCGCGGCCATGGCATGAAAGCTACAAGAACGACGGAGCATTTCAAATGGTCAAGTTCACCGTCAAGGGCGGCGGAGCCGACGCGACAAAACCTGCGACGGCCGATGGTAAGACGATGTCGAACGCAAATACCTCGCCTACTCCCGAGGGCAAAGACATGAAAGCGAGCACGGCCGGCGCGGTCGATCCGTCAAAGCCGCTTCTCACTTACAGCCGTCCAAAAGGCGAATACAAAAGTGACGACGCGAACGTTATAATGATCGATTTCTGGCTCGCTAACGCCAAGCTTGTAGATGACGGCGGCAAGTATCGGGTTCGATATTCGGTGGATGGATTCAAATCGAATTTCATAACCAAATGGGAGCCGATCTGGCTTACCGGATGGCCGGCAGGCAAATATTCCATAAAGCTGGAACTCACCGACTCCGAAGGCAACCTAGTGGACAACGGAGGATATAACTCAACTACTCGCGAGATAACGATCACGCGGTGACGGCGAGTTTCGTCTTTCAGACCAATGTAGATTAGAGTATATGAACAGGCTTGACGGCCTGTTCTATTTTTATGAGACGTGAGATCACCTCTTGGTACAGCCACAACCTCGGCATGGAGATGCCGCTTGTCGTATATGGTCATTCGGGCTACCCGCTGCTGATGTTCCCGACCGCGGCCGCTGACTATTTGGAATACGAACGATTCTATCTGGTAGATGCGATCAAAGACTATGTCGAAGCCGGGTTGATCAAGGCTTTCTCGATCAATTCGGTCAATCGATACAGCTTGCTGAACAAGGAATCGCACCCGGCCTGGAAGGTCGAGATGCTGGCGCGGTACGACCGCTACATCACCGACGAAGTGCTTCCGCTCATCCGCAACGAAAGCGGAGCCGAGGCACGGCCCTTGACCACGGGAGCTTCGCTTGGGGCGTTCCTGGCTGCGAACACATATTTCAAACACCCTGATCTCTTTCGCGGAACGATATCAATGAGCGGAAGCTACGATATTTACAATTATCTTGAGAGTTACTACGACGACAACGTGTACTTCAACAATCCGATGATGTACCTCAAGAATCTGAACGACGACTATCATTTGCCGCGGCTGCGTCACGCCGACTCGATAGTGATAGTATCCGGACAAGGAAGCTACGAAGCTCCTGACCGCAGCCGCGAACTCTCCGGCGTACTTCATTCGAAAGGCATCCCGCACCGGCTCGAACTTTGGGGGCACGATGTCAATCACGACTGGCCGTGGTGGCGCAAGATGCTGCCCTTTTATTTGGGCGAATTTCTTCGATAGCCGTTTCGCGGCCGCCAAGATCACGAACGCCGGGCCGGATCATATCCAGCCCGGCGATCCTTTTTTGGCTAGCCGTCGCCTTTCTTGCCCTTTCTTTTAGTGCCGTCTATCCTTTCGGGCTGCGGCTCGGCACGCGGGGTCGGCTGCGATACGGGCGGCCGCGACACTGGCGGACGCTCGACCGGAGGATTCGGCCGTTCAGGCCTCGGATCGTTGTCGATGGGCCTCTCCGGCGGCGTCTTGTCCGGCGGCGTAAGTTCGGGGCCGTCGGGTATCTTCACATCAGGAATGGCTGTACCCGTTACTTTCTTTCCACTGGCGTCGGCCTCTTCGAGTTTCTCGAGTTCCTCGCGTTTGTTTCGCTCCATCAGCCGCTTGATATCAGGCGGCATCGGCGGAGCGGACGGAAATGACTCGCGCGGTTTGTCCTTCATGAATGGGATCATGAATGCGTTGAAGTACGGTACGGCGCCGTGGCCTCCCGTCATGTTGCCGCCAAGATTGGTCTTGCGGAGTGGATTTCCCATCCAGACGCCGGCCACATAGGTCGGCGTATAACCCAGGAACCAAACGTCGGTATGGTCGTTGACGGTGCCGGTCTTGCCCGCCAGCGGATGCCCGCCGGCGCTCGCACCGGCTGCAGTACCGCCGCCGCTGGTAACGCCTCGCATCATCTCGACCATTGTCAAAGCGACGTATTCGCTTGTGACCTTGGTGCTTGCGCCGTCAAATTCTTCGAGCAACGCTCCGTCGCGATTGTAAACCTTTCGGATCAGGTGCGGCTGAATCCTGACACCCTTGTTCGGGAATGCGGAGTAGGCCGCGGTCATCTCTAACAGCGACGCTTCGCTCGCGCCCAGCGCCGACGGCAGGCTCGGAGCCATCGGGTTTGTTATCCCGAAACGACGAACCATCTGTGCGCCAGCCTGTATGCCGACCTGTTCAAGCAAGTGGACCGCCGCCAAATTGTACGATTTGGCCAGGGCGATCTTCATCGGAACATTTGGGTGGCTGGCGCTGCCGTCGTAGTTATGCGGCGACCATCCACCGCGTTTTATCGGAGCTCCGCTGACTATCATATCCGGCGTCATGCCGTCTTCGACCGCCGCCGCATAAATGTAAGGCTTGTATGCCGAACCCGTCTGCCTCAGGCCTTGGGTGGCGTTGTTGAATTTGCTCGTGTGGAAGTCGTATCCGCCGACCATTGCGACGATCTCGCCCGTCTTTGCATTGATACAGACGATACCGGCCTGAACTTCGGGCACCTGCTGCAACTCTACCTCGAGCGTCTTATTGTCGTTATCGACCTTTTTTATCAGGAACTCGGCCAGGAATCCGGGCTTGAGTTCATCTTTTGGGCGTTTTCCGCTGCGGCCCATATTCCCGGCCCGAACGATCGCTTTGTATCTGCCAAATCGGACGCCGACCTCATCAGCTCCGGGATTGACCTTCATCACGAGGCCTTTTATATACTCGCCCTCTTTGTAATCGTCACCGTACCAGTCAGCATGCTTATAGGCGTTGAGCGTTTTTTCAATGTCTTTAGGGTCGGTCAGCGGCTGATCGTTCTCGTCAACCAGAATGTTCTTGTAATCCGACCGCCAGGGACGCCCCCGATCATATGATCGCAGGCCTTCGCGTACCGCTTTTGTCGCGAGCTTTTGAGCGTTGACGTTGATCGTTGTGTAAACCTTGAGGCCGCCCTGCGCGACGCGGGTCGTATATTTTTCCTCAAGGTATTTGCGGACCTCTTCGACTGGATAATCCCAAGGGCTCGATTTTGGCTGTGATTGATAGTATGCCGTTCCGGCCAATTCGATGGGCTTGGCCTTTGCCGCCGCCACCTCCGATTCCGAATAGCGGTCGGGGTAGTATTTGGCCATCTGATCAAGGACGATATCACGCCGCATCTTTGCCTTCTCCATGCTTCGCGTCGGCGAATACTCCGGAGATTTGGGGATCGCCGCCAGCAAAGCGGCTTCCTCA
Organism: Acidobacteriota bacterium; assembly: GCA_019639115.1. Classification (GTDB taxonomy): domain Bacteria; phylum Acidobacteriota; class Blastocatellia; order Pyrinomonadales; family Pyrinomonadaceae; genus OLB17. The sequence goes on from JAHBSM010000003.1 coordinate 4,744, forward strand.
AGCGAGAGGTCCTTGAGCGATTTACCAAAATACGTCCGTGCTCCCGCTTCGAATCCGTAGGCTCCGGCTCCGAGGAACACGTAGTTCATATACATCTCGAGGATCTGATCTTTTGTATAAAGCCGCTCGATCTGGAGCGCGACCGCCCATTCATTGACCTTACGCGTGTAGGTCTGGTCCTTGTACAGGAACAAGTTCTTGGCAAGCTGTTGAGTGATCGTCGAGGCTCCTTCGGTCTTGCCGGAGGTGATGTTCTTGTAAATAGCACCGGCAATGCGATACGGATCGATGCCTATGTGGTCGCGATACCGGTAGTCCTCGATCGCCAGCAAGGCATCTACGACGCGGTCCGGAACATCCTGCATCTTGACCGGGATACGCTTTTCGATAGCGAACTCCGCAAGTACGGTCTCGCCGTCATCGGCATATATTGTTGTCACCTGCGGAGGCCTATATGTCGCAAGTGCCGACACCTCGACCGAGTAACGCGAGTTATTGAGGTAATGCGCCGACAACGCCCCGGTAAGTGAACCTGCGGTCAACGCGAGCATTACCGCACTGAGAAACAACATCATCGGCGAGAGACGTCCGCGCTCGCTGCCGGCTGTGCCGCCTGCTATCGGGAGACGCCTTACTTCTGTAGCCATAAGAACCTCATCAATTCACGAATCTGCGGAGTTTGACGCTTACAACGAAGCCTATCGCAATAAAGGTCGATAAGATCGCAGACAGCCCTGCGCTCATCAGCGGCAGGGGAACACCTATGACGGGCAGGAATCCTAACGCCATTCCGACGTTCATAAAGATCTGGAACGTCATTCCGCATACGATTGACATTATAACAAGCATACCGCCCCTGTCCGAAGCTTCTCTCGCACCCGAGATCATCCGCGTCAGCAAGACCGCATAGGCCAGCAGCAGCGATATGCATCCAATGAACCCAGTATTCTCGGCCGTCACTGCAAAGATAAAATCGGTATGCGGCTCGGGCAGGAATTTCAGAACGCTCTGAGATGTCTCGGTATCGCCTTTGATGCCGGTTACGCCACCCTTGCCGACAGTTATGACAGATTGGATGGTGTGATAACCGTATCCGCGCGGATCTACGCTGTCGGGATCGATTATGGCGTTGATCCGCTCCTGCTGATAGCGTTTGATCACGCCGGCTTTGACCCCGACGATATACGCCGTCGGCACAAATATTGCGACCGCGACCACCGCCAACACGACGTATCGAACCTTTATAGCGGACAAAAAGAAGACCGCCGCTAGTATCGGGAAATAAGTGATGGCCTGGCCCGCGTCAGGCTCAAGCATTATGAGAGCGATGGGCGCCGCAAATATCAGCCCGCCGACGATCATCTCGCGGAATCTAAGGACCGACGTCCGACGCTCCCCGAAATACTTGGCAAGCATTAGCACGGTCGGTATCTTGACGAATTCCGACGGCTGGAACTGGCCAACGACGGGCAGCTTCAGCCATGCCTTCTGTCCGTGGCTCTCGTGACCGAGCGGTGTCAGCACGAGCAGCAGCAGGAATAACCCGACAGCATAGAATACCGGAGCCAGGTCGATAAGCCGCCGGTAATCGTAGAAGGCTATAAAGAAGAATCCGACCAGGGCGATCCCGATGCCCAGGATCTGTTTTGACCAATAAGTCTCATCCGGGGCCGCATTCCTGATCTGCCACACACCGAAGAAACTGATAAGCAAAGCTATCAACAGCGTCTGCCAATCAAAATCACGGAAGTCGCGTTTTTCGATGATAGCGGCCATTAACGGGCGGCGACCTCCCGATCGGACGGCTGCTCGCGGTTTCGCTTCGCTAGATAGGTCTCATAAACGCCTTTCGACGCAGGCGCCGCAAAACTGCCGCCGAATCCGACGTTCTCGATCAACGCTACCATCGCGATCTCAGGCTTGTAGGCCGGTGCAAAACTTACGAACCACGCGTGATCCTTCTTGTCGCCGGTATCTTTGCCCAGCTCGGCGACCTGTGCGGTGCCGGTCTTGCCGGCGATCTCGAAGTTCGCCATCCTTATCGCTCCGGCCGTGCCGCCTCCATTCACAACGCCCCACATTCCCTTGATGATCATGTCCCACTGATCGTCCGCGGCAACCAGCATCCGAGGTTCGGTATTCTGGTAAAGAAAGCCCTGTCTCGCCGGAAAGTAGTTGCTCTCGCCTTCGTTACCCACAGCGGCGATAGGCTTGATCTCACGCATCAGATGCGGCGTATATTGTTTACCTCGCATACCGATCGCGGCGATCGCGTGAAGCATCGAGATCGGAGTAACGACCACCGTGTCCTGTCCAATGCCTGAATAGACCGTACGGATATCGCTCCATTTCCCTTCGCGTTTTACAACATACGGCATCCAAGATTTCGGTGTTTGAGGCACTTTTTCGTTCGGCAGGTCGATACCGGAACGCTTGTCATAGCCGAAATCCTCGACCATTTTTATCACACCCTCGATACCCATCTTCAATGCGAGGCGGTAGTAATAGCCGTCACATGATTTCGTGATAGCGAAGCTCAGCGGCGGAGCACCATGGCTGCCCATACATCGTGTGAATTTGTTGCCGATAGTGATACCGCCGCCGCAGACCAGATTGGACTTCTCGACCGAGATCGCTCCTTGCTGGAGACCGGCCAGCGACTCAGGTATCTTCCACGTCGAGCCCGGAGGATATCGGCCCTGAATCGCTCGGTTGTACAGCGGCCGCTTCTCGTCCTGCCAATAGGCGGCGATCTGCTTGCGGCCCTCGGGCGTCGAGCTGCCGGTAACAAAGATATTCGGGTCAAAGGACGGAGCCGACGCGAGGGCAAAGAGTTCGCCGTTGTTAGGATCCATCGCCACGATCGTCCCGCGTTTTGTCGGAGTTTCAGAGAGCCGCTTCTCAGCCTCAAGCTGCAGATCGAGATCGATCGTCGTGACAAGGTCCTGGCCCGATTGGGGCTCGACGCGTTCGAGTTCGGCTTGGACGCGGCCGCGGCTGTCCACCATCACCTTCCTGTAACCCGGACGCCCTCGCAGGTATTCGTCGTAGTACTGCTCCAGCCCTCCTTTGCCTATTATGTCGCCCGGACGAAAACCTTTCTGCTTATACTCATCCTGTTCGAGCTGTTTCGGGCTGATCTCGCCGACGTAGCCGAGCACGTGTGCCAGCGTCGTGCCAAGCGGATAGTTCCGTCTCGGTTGCAGCTCGACGCGCAGCTCCGGAAACTCCAGCGAATGCGCTTCGACCCAGGCGATGTCAGCGATATTCACGTTCTCTTTGAGCACCATCGATTCGAACTCGTGCTGCTTCTTGAGCAAATTCAGACGCTCGACTACGAACTGACGCTCGAGCGCGAGCCCGCGTGAATAATCGTCCACGCGCTCACGCGGATCGATGGATTTGAACGCCTCGTTCGAGATGACGATGTTGTAGGTCGGCCGCGAATCAACCAGCAGTTTGCCGTTCCGGTCGAATATCGCTCCCCGTGGTGCCGGAATCTGTATAAGACGGACACGTTGATTCTCGGCGCGTTCGCTGTAGTAATCGCCCTTTACGATCTGCAGTGCGTAGAGCCTGACGCCGAGTATGGCCACAACGACAAACACCAATATCTGTATCGTGCCGACACGAGCTCGCAGATTTTGAACGTGATCGTAGATCTTCATCGCTTTTAACCCAACCTTGTCATTTGCCGAGCCGTATAGGATTCCGACGGCGCGTCTGACGCCGCGGGGTGAACATCTCCCGCCGTTTCGGGCGAAGCTTGCCGGCGGATATCGCCTCCATCAGCATAAAGACCAGTGTGCCGCCTATCATCGTGCCCATCAACGAATATCCAAGCGTGATAAGAGCGTTGCCCACGGGGCCCTGCCCGAACAGCCTGTTGACACCGACAAAGACCAGGTTCGAGACCAAACTCGCACTGGCTATGACGGGTATCCTGAGAAGCAGGTTGTCCAGGTAAACACGGCGTGCCACTTCAGAGACTGCGAACGCAACGACCACTTTTGCGAACGCTCCGGATCCAAGAAGCCCTCCGCTAAGTGCATCAACAGCTATACCTGACAAGAATGCGAATATCAGTGCTCGGATCGCATTACGCTGCAGCGCCGCATACACGATCACGATCAATGGCAGATCGACATACGCGAACGCCTCGTTGACATTCCGCAGGGTCCATTGCAGCACGATCGCCGCTATCAATGCTAAGGTGAGCTTTACGCCTTCCATCGGTTACGGATTCTTCTTCTGTGTCGCATTCGGCAGTTTGTGTTCAAACTCGGGCTTTGCCACGGCTTCGTAGAGCAGGATGCCGACCTCCTGCATCGAACTCAATCTGGCAGCCGGGCGGATCTGGATCACGTGCGACGTCGTTGCTGAGCCTGAAATGACGTTGAATATCTCGCCTATCTTTAGACCGGCAGGGTAGATGCCGTCCTGGCCCGTTGTGTAAACCGCCTGCCCCTCGGCGACCTCGATCGTGCCCGGAACGTATCTCATCTCCAGCACTTCATTCTTTCCCGTGCCCGTCACAACGCCGATGGCATTGGAATCCCCGATCTCGCCGACGATGGCTCCAACGCCTGATTTGTTGTAGGTGATCAGATCGATCTGACTCGTCAAAGGGCCGACCGCCGTGATGCGTCCGATCAGTCCGCCGTCCGTTACGACCGGCATATTGAGTGCGACGCCGTCCAGGCTGCCGCGATCGATGACCGCCGCATTGAACCAAACCGACGGATCACGGCCGATGATGCGGGCATTCAGGACCTTGTACTTGGACTGTTCCTTGAGCTGCAGCAGGGCGCGAAGCCGCTGATTCTCAGCCGAAAGGTCGTCCTTTTGTTTGATCTCGACCTCGAGCTCCTGCACGCGTTGTTTGAGCTGGCTGTTCTCGTCCTGTGCAGTGCGGAGTTCAGAGATCGAGATGAAATAATTCGCGACCGAAGACGTGACAGTGGTCACGGGCGACTGGACGAAATCGGCCGCGGTCTGTACCCATGTGCGAACGACGAGGTTGCCCGTAGAAGCGTCACGAGCATCGAGTGCCATTATCAAAAAACTCAGAAGCAGGAAGATAGCCGTCAGCCACGGCGACAATCTCCAGACCTCTTTTTGGCTTCTTTCGACCATTGATGCGTGAGGTGATCAAAAAAAGAGACGCGGCGACCCGGATGATCTATCACCGTGTCTCCGCGTTGCCCTCTCGAACTGTTGTCATTTAGCTCCCGGTGATCAGCGAATTGTCCCATTTGACTCGCTTCAAAAGTTCGAAGTCGGACAGCATCTTGCCGGTACCCAGAACAACCGAAGACAGCGGATCGTCTGCGATCATTACCGGCAGCCCCGTCTCGATCATCAGACGCTTATCGAGATTTTTCAGCAGGGCTCCGCCGCCGGTCAATACAATGCCGCGTTCGACAATATCGGCAGAGAGCTCCGGAGGCGTCCTCTCGAGAGCTACGCGGACCGCATTGATTATGGTCGAGACGCTGTCTGAGAGTGCTTCGCGGACCTCTTCGTCAGTCATCGTGATCGTCTTGGGAATTCCCTCGATCAAGTTGCGGCCGCGTACGTCCATCGACAGCGGCTCCTCGAGTGGGAATGCGGACCCAAGTGCGATCTTGATGGCCTCGGCGGTTCGTTCGCCGATGAGCAGGTTATAGCGCCGCTTGATATATTGCGTGATGGCCTCGTCCATCTCGTTGCCGGCGACCCGAACTGCACGAGAGTAAACGATACCCGAAAGCGATATGACCGCGATGTCCGTGGTTCCGCCGCCGATATCAACCACCATGTTCCCGTGCGGTTCTGTGATCGGAAGCCCGGCACCGATCGCCGCCGCCATCGCTTCTTCAACCAGATAGACCTCAGACGCTTTTGCGCGATACGCGCTGTCCTCGACCGCTCGGCGTTCGACCTGTGTGATCTCCGACGGAATGCCGATGACAACCCGCGGACGTACCCAAGATTTGCCGTTATGGGCCTTGCGGATAAAGTGCTGAAGCATCTTTTCCGTGACCTCAAAATTGGCGATAACGCCGTCCTTCATCGGACGTATCGCTACGATATTGCCGGGCGTGCGCCCGAGCATCTCTTTAGCATCGCGGCCGACGGCCTCGACCTGATTAGTGACCTTGTTGATCGCGACGATCGACGGTTCGCTAACGACTATGCCGCGGCCTTTGGCGTAAACGAGAGTATTCGCCGTGCCTAGGTCGATGGCCAGATCACTGGAAAACAAACTAAATAGGGACTTTAATGCCATTGTCAAATAGAATTTTTCGCCAAAACGTAGGTACTAGACCGTGCGGAACGGGAGTCGATCTCGGCGAAATAAAGGCCGGTTCGGGCCATTCGACGGTACTCCGTCATCTACGAACGTCTAATCTTAGAGAATACCCGTTTCAAATCGACTTTTCTACTGTAAAAACGGATATTTACAAACTTTTGTGCAGATTTTTTCGTGCTTGGTGATCGCGAGTCGATATTTCCCATTTTACAAAGAAAAGACGGCCCCAAAGGAGCCGTCCAAACCTGCGATCAGAAAGATCGGATCGGGCATCATAGCTCGTCGTCGTCTTCCATCTCGACCTGCATCGCCTCGTCGATGTCGAATTCCTCGACCTCTTCGAAGCCTTCTTCCAACTCAGCGTCATCGACGATCGAATCTGCATCGTCAGCTTCGACGCCCGGGATGTCGATCGGCAGCATCAGACCGCCGCGGATGCTGTCGGCAAAATCGTCGAACTCATCCTTAGGCGTCTGATTCTCGGTAGCGTCGTATGCCACTTTGACATTGCGGTAGTGCTTCATACCGGTACCTGCGGGTATAAGCCGGCCCATTATGACGTTCTCTTTCAGGCCACGCAGATAGTCGATGCGGCCCGAGATGGCTGCTTCTGTCAGGACACGCGTTGTCTCCTGGAAGCTGGCCGCCGAGATGAACGAATCCGTCGAAAGCGATGCCTTCGTGATACCAAGCAGAAGCGGGTCGCCTACCGACGGTTTACCGCCGTCGTCAATGACCCGGCGATTCTCGTCCTCGTACCGGAAGCGGTCCACCTGTTCTTCCAGCAGGAAGTCCGTATCGCCGACCTCGCGGATCTTGACCCAGCGGAGCATCTGCCTGACTATGACCTCGATGTGCTTATCGTTGATATTCACACCCTGGAGCCGATAGACCTCCTGGATCTCGTTCACGACATAATTCTGCAATGCTTCCATACCGAGCACGCGCAGGATGTCGTGCGGATTGAGCGGGCCGTCCATTAGCGGTTCGCCCGCTTTGACCGTATCGCCTTCTTGCACGTTTATGTGTGTGTTGCGCGGTATGTCGTATTCACGCTCAGAGCCGTCCGCACCGCGAACGATGATCTTGCGTTTACCCTTTGAGAACGGACCGAACTCTACAGTTCCATCGATCTCAGACATGATCGCTGTCTCTCCCGGACGGCGAGCTTCGAATAGCTCGACCACACGCGGCAGACCGCCGACGATGTCTTTTGTCTTGGTCGTCTCACGCGGGATCTTCGCGATGATATCACCGGCCGCCACCTCAGCGGCGTCATCCACTATCAGGTTGGCCCTGATCGGCATCTGATAGGTCTTGAGCACCTTGTTATTGCCGCTCCGGATCTCGATGCGGGGCTGGTTCTTCTCGTCAGAGTCTTTGACCACGAGCCGTTTCTGGCCCGTGACCTTATCGATCTCTTCCTCGACGGTCCTGCCTTCTTTGAGATCCTGATACTTGATCGTACCCGAGACCTCAGAAAGGATCGCGAAGGTGAACGGATCCCATGTGACGAGGACGTCGTCCTCTTTCACTTTCTGCCCATCCTTTACGTGTATCTGAGCACCGTAAACGACCGTATATCGAGCGACCTCGCGTCCGCGGTCGTCGAGTAGTCCGATCTCAGATTGTCGCTTGAGCGACACGAACTCGCCCTCGCGGTTCTGGATGACCTTCATGTCCGGATCGAGGAACTTGACCGTTCCGTCCATCGCGGCGATGTGTTTGGTCTCCTGCTCGAGCCGCGCCGTACCGCCGACGTGGAACGTACGCATCGTCAGCTGCGTGCCCGGTTCGCCGATCGATTGAGCCGCAATGACGCCGACGGCCTCACCGATCTCAACTGTTTTGCCGGTCGCCAGGTTGCGTCCGTAGCATTTAACGCAGATGCCGCGTCGCGACTCGCACGTCAGCGGGCTGCGGATACGTACTTTCTGCAGTCCTGACATCTGCACCTGTGCTCCGAGATCCTCATCGATCTCTGTATTCGCCTTGACGATCACAGTGCCGTCCACTGGATCGACGATGTCATCGAGCGATGTGCAGCCCACGATACGGTCTCGGAGAGACTCGACCTCTTCACCGTTGCGGATTATGGCCTGCGACCAGATGCCCTTCATCGTGCCGCAATCCTCTTCGGATACGATCACATCCTGGGCAACGTCCACAAGCCGGCGTGTAAGGTAACCGGAGTCGGCGGTCTTGAGTGCCGTATCGGCCAATCCCTTTCGCGCGCCGTGGGTCGAGATGAAGTACTGCAGAACATCGAGTCCTTCGCGGAAATTCGCAAGGATCGGGTTCTCGATGATCTCGCCTGAGGGTTTTGCCATCAAGCCGCGCATTCCTGCCAACTGCCTGATCTGAGCCTCGGATCCGCGGGCACCGGAGTCAGCCATGATAAGGATAGGATTGAGCTCCTTACGGTCCTGTTCTCGCGTGTGCATCGCCTTGAACATTTCCTTCGCGACCTGGTCGGTCACCTCGGACCAAATGGCTGTGACCTTATTTGTCCGCTCGAGATTGGACATGATCGCGTCCTCGTACTGTTTGCGGAGCTTTTCAACCTCTTTCTGAGCTTTTTCTATGATGCCTTTTTTGCTCGGCGGCGTGACCATATCGTCAATGCCGATCGATACGCCCGAACGCGTCGCATAGAGGAATCCCATTGCTTTGAGGTCATCAAGCAACGCGACGGTCTGGTCGTGGCCTAGTTTGAGCTGACAGAAGGTCACCAGTGATTGGAGCCCTTTCTTCTTCAACGTGCCGTTTATGAACGGCAGGCCGTCGCGCGTAAGGCGTTCATTCAGGATGACTCGGCCTGCGGTCGTGTCAATGACCTGATCGACGTTGTCGCGGACGTTCGCACGCATTACGTCCTGGTTGTTGTGCTCGACCGTAAGGTCGATCAAAGATCCCTTCCAGCGAAGCTTGATCCTAGACTGCGTCTCGATGACCCCAGCATCGAGGCCGAGGATCACGTCGTCGATCGTATTGTATGCCTTGTTCTCGCCCGGCATTCCGTCGCGCGCGAGCGTCAGATAGTAGCACCCGAGCACGATGTCCTGCGAAGGCACTGTGATCGGCTGGCCACTCGCCGGGCTGCGAAGGTTGTTCGACGCCAACATTAGTACGCTTGCCTCGATCTGAGCTTCAGGCGAGAGCGGGATATGCACCGCCATCTGGTCGCCGTCGAAATCCGCATTGAATGCCGTACAAACCAGCGGATGTATCTTGATGGCCTTACCCTCGACAAGCACCGGCTCGAATGCCTGGATACCGAGGCGATGGAGCGTCGGCGCTCGATTGAGCAGCACCGGATGTTCGCTGATCACGCCTTCGAGAATATCCCAGACGATAGGCTCCTGCCTTTCGACCATCTCGCGAGCCTGTTTGATGGTCGCGGCGTGGCCTTCGCTCTCCAACCTGTTGTAAATGAACGGTTTGAAGAGTTCGAGCGCCATCTTCTTCGGCAGCCCGCATTGATGTAACTTGAGCTCGGGCCCGACGACGATCACGGAGCGGCCGGAGTAATCTACACGCTTGCCGAGCAGGTTCTGACGGAACCGGCCCTGCTTGCCTTTGAGCGTCCCCGAAAGCGATTTGAGCGGACGATTGTTTGCCCCGCGAAGCACGCGGCCTCGGCGGCCGTTGTCGAACAAAGCGTCGACCGCCTCCTGCAGCATTCGCTTCTCATTGCGAACAATGACCTCGGGAGCACGCAGTTCGATGAGTTTCTTCAACCTGTTGTTTCGGTTGATCACGCGGCGATACAGGTCATTCAGGTCCGATGTCGCAAATCTGCCGCCGTCCAGGGGAACGAGAGGCCTGAGTTCAGGAGGAATGACCGGTATCACGTCCAGGATCATCCATTCGGGCTTGTTGCCCGAACGAAGGAACGAGTTCGCAACCTTTAGCCGCTTGGAGTATTTGAGCTTTTTCTGCTGCGACGTCTCCTCCTTCATTCTCTGCCGGAGGTCAACGACGAGTTCGGCCACATCGACCATCTGGAGCAGGTCTTTGATCGCCTCGGCTCCCATTTTCGCAACGAACTGCCCCGGATATTCGCGGCTAAGTTCACGAAAGCGTTCGTCCGTTAGCAATTCACGTTCCTTCAGATCAGCAACTTCGCCCGGATCAACGACGATATAGTTCTCGAAATAGAGGATCTTCTCCAGATCGCGAAGTGTGATGTCCAGAAGATGGCCGATACGCGAAGGCAGGCCCTTAAAGAACCACACGTGCGAGCACGGCGAAGCAAGCTCGATATGGCCGAGACGTTCACGGCGAACCTTTGACTGCGTCACCTCTACGCCGCATTTGTCGCAGATCACGCCGCGGTGCTTCATCCTCTTGTATTTGCCGCACAGGCATTCCCAGTCGGATACCGGACCGAAAATGCGAGCACAGAACAATCCGTCGCGTTCCGGTTTGAACGTTCTGTAATTGATCGTTTCCGGCTTCGTCACTTCTCCATGGGACCAGGAGCGGATCTTGTCCGGAGAAGCCAGGCTGATCCGGATGGCCTCGTAGTTAGTAGTGAGCTGCGTTTTGTTGTCGTTATTAAACCTAAACATTTTTTATAGTTCCAAGTTTGAAGTTCCAAGTTCCGAGTTTCGACCGTTCCTTAGGTTCCCGAGCCCGCGATCACGGGCCCGGGACACGGAACCTGAAACTAGTCGACGCCTACCAGTGCATCAACGCCCGCCGCGACCTCTTCCGGATTGACCTCTTGGATCAGTTCGACGTCGAGGCACAGCGACTGAAGCTCGCGTACCAGGACGTTGAACGACTCCGGAATGCCCGGTTCGAAGTTAGAAACGCCTTTGACGATCGTCTCGTAGATCTTTGACCGCCCCGCCACGTCATCCGACTTGCAGGTAAGAAGCTCCTGCAGAATGTGTGCTGCACCGTAAGCCTCGAGTGCCCAAACCTCCATTTCTCCGAAACGCTGTCCGCCGAACTGCGCTTTACCGCCCAGTGGCTGCTGCGTGATCAGGCTGTAAGGCCCGATCGAGCGAGCGTGGATCTTGTCGTCCACAAGGTGCGAGAGCTTGAGCATGTAGATGTAACCGACGGTCACTTTCTGCTCGAACTGTTCGCCAGTGAGGCCGTCGTAGAGCCGCGTTTTACCCGAAGGGCCGACCGAAGGCGGCAGTTCGCGTGTATCGAATTCACGGTTAGCCTTGCCGATGTATTCCTTGATCTCGGCCTCAGTAGCTCCGTCGAAGACCGGCGTGGCAAAATGAAGCCCGAGCACGCGAGCGGCCCACCCGAGATGTGTCTCGAGGATCTGGCCGACGTTCATACGCGAAGGCACGCCAAGCGGATTGAGCACGATCTCGACCGGAGTTCCGTCCGGCAGATACGGCATATCTTCCTCGGGAAGAATGCGGGCGATAACGCCCTTGTTGCCGTGGCGTCCGGCCATCTTGTCGCCGACGCTTAGCTTGCGCTTCATCGCGACAAACACCTTGACCATCTTGATCACGCCCGGAGGCAGTTCGTCGCCCTGCTTCAGCTTGGTGATCTTTTCGTCGTAGATGTCACGAAGAATATTGATCTGACGTTCGGTCCGCTGTTCGTATTCCTTGATCTCGCCCGAGACGTCGATCGATCCGGACGCTACCTCAGCCTTGCGGAGCAGTTTGATCTCGACGCCGCGGAGTTTATCGACCGACAGGACGTCGCCTTTCTTGAACAGGACCTCCTTGCCGTCAAGGATATCCTTGGTCAGTTTGCGTCCGTCGAACAACTCGTATATTCGCTCGTCCCGCTGTTCCTGCAGGATACGGATCTCGTCCTCGAGGTCACGGTGAAGCGCCTCTTCCTGCATACCTTCGATATCGAGGCTGCGTTCGTCCTTGTCCTGGCCCTTTCGGGTAAATATCTGGACGTCAACGACCGTTCCGTCGATACCCGGAGGGCACGTCAGACTCGCATCCTTAACGTCGCCGGCTTTCTCGCCAAAGATCGCCCTGAGCAGTTTTTCTTCGGCCGTAAGCTGCGTCTCGCCCTTGGGAGTGACCTTTCCGACGAGTACAGAGCCAGGCTTGACCTGAGCACCGATGCGGATGATCCCCGACTCGTCGAGATCGCGAAGCATGTTCTCACCAATATTCGGGATGTCACGAGTGATCTCCTCAGGTCCAAGCTTCGTGTCGCGGGCCTCGATCTCGAGCTCCTCGATGTGGATCGACGTATAATAGTCGTCCTTGACCAATCGCTCCGACACCAGGATCGCGTCCTCGAAGTTATATCCCCGCCATGGCATGAACGCCACAAGCACGTTGCGTCCGAGAGCAAGCTCGCCGCGGTCGGTACACGGGCCGTCGGCTATGACCTGGCCTTTGCGTACTCGTTCGCCCACCTGAACGATCGGCCGCTGGTTGATACAAGTGTTCTGGTTCGAACGTTTGAACTTAACGAGCGAATAGATATCCGCCGTCACCTCGCGCGAGATCGTGCCATCCACCTGATGGTCCGCTTTGACGATGATGCGTTCGCTATCGACATAATCGACAACGCCGTCGCGTTTGGCGATCACGACAGCACCTGAATCGCGGGCCGCGACCTTCTCCATACCCGTGCCGACGTATGGAGACTCAGCTCGAAGTAGAGGAACCGATTGACGCTGCATGTTCGAACCCATCAGGGCTCGGTTCGCGTCGTCGTTTTCGAGGAACGGTATCAGCGAAGCGGCGACCGAGACGAGCTGTTTGGGCGAGACGTCCATATACTGGATCTCCATCTTGTCCGCCGTAATGAACTCACCTTTCTGTCGAGCGGCATTACGTTCGTTTACGATGAAGCCCTTTGCGTCAAGCTCGATATTCGCCTGGCCGATAATGTACCTGTCCTCTTCCCACGCGGTCAGATAGAACGGATAGGGCTCGAACTCGGCCTTTTTCCCGTCTTTGATCCGCTTGTTGGCAGCTTCGACCTGTTCAAGCGGGACGTGGTCGCCCGGTTTGAACTTGGTGTCACCGCCGTTGTGCACGAGCACATATTCTACGACCCGGCCATCCTCGACCTTACGATAGGGCGACTCAATGAACCCGAACTCATTGATACGTGCAAAGCACGAAAGTGATGAGATCAGTCCGATGTTCGGACCTTCGGGCGTCTCGATCGGGCAGATACGTCCGTAGTGTGTCGGGTGAACGTCGCGGACCTCAAATCCAGCACGTTCTCGCGACAGGCCGCCCGGGCCCAACGCCGACAGTCGGCGTTTGTGAGTGATCTCCGAAAGCGGGTTCGTCTGGTCCATGAACTGCGAAAGCTGTGACGACCCGAAGAACTCACGCACCGCGGCCGTTACCGGTTTGGCGTTGACGAGGTCGCGCGGCATCGTCGTATTCATGTCCTGCTGGATCGACATCTTTTCCTTGATCGCACGCTCCATGCGCTCGAGTCCGATGCGGAACTGATTCTCCAGCAATTCACCGACCGCTCGGACCCTTCGATTGCCGAGATGGTCGATATCGTCCTGATAATAATTCTCGCTGTCGCGCTTCATCTTTAGGAGATAATTGACAACGTCAATGAAATCCCTCGGTGCCAGAAGCGGATCCGACAGGCGATCGCGCTCAGGGCGGCCCATCTTGATATTGAACTTAAGACGTCCGACTCGCGACAGATCGAATCGCCTCGTGTCGAAGAACATACCCTCGAGAAGCCGATATGCGGTCGGCACCGTGGGCGGATCGCCGGGACGCATCTTTCGATATATCTCAAGCAATGCATCCACGGGCTTTGCGATCGGATCCTTTCTTACCGTTGCGGAGATGACCTCGCCGATCACATCGCCTTTAGGAAAAAATACGGAGAACTCAGCGACGCCGGCCTCGATCATCTCCGTCAGCTTGGCCGACGTGATCTCTTCGTTCGATTCCGCTACCACTTCGCCGGTCTCTGTGCTGACAACGTCCTCGAGAGCAAATGCGCCTTCGAGGTCTGCAGCGGCTACGAGCACCGACTGGACCTTCATTCTGCGAAGGTCTGCCAGAGCGGCCTTAGTGATCTTTTTGCCTTTGCGAACTACGTCCTCTTTGCCGTCCTTGATGTCCTCGTCCGCCCGCAGCCCGACAAGGTGAGTGTCGCCCTCGGGTTTGACGGCAAATCGAAGTTTGCCGTTATCGACCATCACGTTATCTACCGTATAGAAGAGCTTGAGTATCTCGGCATTAGAGAACTCGGCGTTCTTTACGACTTCTTCGAGAATGCCGTCGGATACCGACCGCATATCGATCTGCGGATTGAGCCATAGCCCAAGCGCCCGCAAAAAGACAGTCGCAATGATCTTTCGCTTGCCGAGACGGGCATGAAGCAGACCTTTCTGATCGTATTCGAACTCGACCCATGAACCGCGGTAAGGGATTATCTTCGCAAGGAACTCGTCACGGTCGCCCTTGAAGAAAACGCCGGGCGAACGATGAAGCTGCGATACGATGACGCGTTCGGTTCCATTGATGATGAATGTCCCGTTATCGGTCATCAGCGGGATCTCGCCGAAGAAAACGTCCTCTTCCTTGATATCCCGGACGGTCGAGACCCCTGTGTCGGGATCCTTGTCATACACGGTCAAACGGATCTTTACTTTGAGCGGGACGCTGTAGGACATCCCTCGCTCCTGACATTCCTGCTGGTCGTGTTTGTGCTTGAGGCCTACCGGTTCGCCGCAATTGTTGCATAGCGTCGGCCTGACCGAGTTGAACGTCCCGCAGTTTCCGCAGAGGACCTCGGCCGGGTTGAACGGATCGACCTTGATCTTCGCCGAGCAGTTCTTACAATTGGATCGGAGGTGCTCGAGGCCCTCGAGGTTGCCGCACTTACATTGCCAGTTGCCTATCTGGTACTCGACGAACTCAAGAGTCGCCGTCTCCCTGAAATCCGATACCGGAAAGATCGAACCAAAGACCGACTGGAGCCCTATTGTGTCTCGCTCCTCCGGGATCAGGTCCATTTGGAGAAACCTGTTGTAGGATTCTCGCTGGACCTCGATCAGGTTCGGGATCTGAGCTGATGTGTAGATCTTCGAAAAATCCACTCGCTCGGGCGCCTGGCTTGTTCGTCGCCCTAGTCCGTTCGAATTATTCTGTAGAGGATTGTTGATCATATTTGCTGGTAGCGGACTATTAAAAACCTATTGATTTCCTGCGCCGATATTGCTACGATGCCCTTGGCCAGAGGGCCCATGACCGGCTGAGAGTAAAGACGGCAAACGCGGTCGAGGGTAAAGTTTACCCAGACCGCTTAGTAGCAGTTCCTGCCTACTTTATTTTTTTGAGCGTGCCAAAGAGGGCCACCCACTCTCCACTCGAATGCGGCCTTTGCCGCGATCAAAAAATGACGGGTCCGGATCGACCAAAACCTTCCCGCACAGTTGTAAACCGCCTTTCGCGAACTCAATTCCGCTTAGAGACCGCGAACCAAGTAGCTTAACAGTAAAATAAACACAAAGCAAGCCGAACGGCCAAGCTCCCGGCCGGCCTCGCCTCTGTTCGTCCAAATCATCGTTCGAACAAGCGGCTGAGCGGCCGGGAGCTGGCGTTCTATAGGCTTATTTGACCTCGACGGTCGCGCCGGCTTCGCTGAGCTTGGCCTTGATATCTTCAGCTTCAGCTTTCGAAACGCCTTCCTTGAGGGCCTTCGGAGCGCCGTCAACAAGGTCTTTTGCTTCCTTGAGCCCAAGGCCTGCGACGATCTCGCGAACGACCTTGATGACTGCGATCTTGTTGCCGCCGGCCGAGGCTAGGATAACGTCATACGAATCCTTCTCTTCGGCAGCTCCGGCACCGCCGTCGCCTGCACCCGCACCCGCTGCAGCGACCATTACCGGTGCTGCGGCTGCTGCCGCCGAAACTCCGAATACTTCCTCGAGTTCCTTCACGAGTTCTGACGCTTCGAGAAGCGACATTCCCTTCAAATACTCAACTACGTCGTCTTTTGTGATTGCCATGACTATTTTCTATCTCCTGTTTAGGGTTCTGTTCCTTAGTAAATAGTTAATAGTAAATCGTGAATAGAAATGCTCTATTTACTATTTTCGATTCACTACTTACCTCGTTTTTGCCGCTAGAACCCAGGGACGATCGAAGAACGGGCTGCATCTCCTTTCCTGGTCGTCCGATGCCTCATGACCTGACAAATCAATCGGCTCGTTTTCCTTGAGCACGGCTGTATGGCAGAGCAAAATGCTCTCCATTTCCGGACGCGGCACTTTCTGTGCCGGCCCGTTCCCGGTCACGCTCCGCTCATGATCGAACGGATCGAGACCGGAAATGAACTTTATTCGGCCGCTTCGTCTGCGACCGGCTCTTCAGCTGCGGGCGCCTCATCCGCGGAGGCTTCTTCAGTAGCAGCCGCCTCTTCAGCGGGGGCCGCCTCTGCCGAAGCCGAAACTTCTTCCGCCGCGTCTGCCGTAGCGGCCTCTGCGTCCGCTTCGGGCGCTGCAGGCGCTGTATCCTCGGCGGCGGGAGCCGTCTCTACCGGAGCCGCCTCTGCCGGAGCACCGGCCGCTCGGCCTTCCTGTTCGCCGATCTGTTTGATCACTACGGCCAGGTCACGCGGTACCGCGTTGATGACGGTAACGATCCGCTGCGCCTGGGCATTGAGAACGAAGAGCAGCTTCGAAATGAGCTCTTCTTTCGACGGCAGGCTCGCGATGGTCTGAAGCTGCTTTAGGTCAACAAGTTTCCCGTCCACTACGCCCGTCTTAAAGGTGTAGATGTCCGCGTTGTCCTTCATGAACTTCGAGATCGCCTTTGACAGCACGACCGGGTCGTTCTCCGTCCAAGCGATCGCCGTCACGCCCTTGAACGCCTCAGTCGCCTGTTCGAAATCAGTACCTTTGACGGCCATTCGGGCAAGCGTGTTCTTGACTACCTGATATTTGGCGCCGGCCTCGCGGAGGCTGTTGCGAAACTCCTGGTCCTTGGTCACGGTCAGCCCCTTGAAACTGATCACCATCGCGGATTTGGAATTCTGCAGCGATTCGGTGAGGGCGGCCAGATCTTTTGCTTTTGTCTCTCTAGTTTTCATTTTCTTTCTCGCAGGTTCCGGCAATGCTATCGCCGCCGGTCTGACATCTCCTCACTTATACGTACGCCAATTCGTCGAGCAGCACTCCCGGGCTCATGGTCGCCGCCAGATTGATCTTTTTGAGATAACGCCCTTTCGCTGTGGTCGGTTTGGCCTTGATCACGGCATTGATCAGGACGCGTGTGTTCTCTTGAAGTTTGTCGGGATCGAAAGATACTTTTCCGACAGGCGAATGGATGACGCCGGTCTTATCGACACGATATTCGACCTTACCGGCCTTTGTTTCTTCGACGGCCGTTCGCACGTCCATCGTCACAGTTCCTGTCTTAGGATTGGGCATCAGGCCTCGAGGACCGAGGACCTTGCCTAGCTGGCCAACCTTGCCCATCATGTCGGGCGTAGCGATCAACGCATCGAAATCCAGCCAGCCGCCTTTGATCTTCTCGACGATGTCATCTCCGCCTGCAATATCGGCACCGGCTTCTTCGGCCTCTTTGATCTTGTCGCCCTGAGCGACCACTACCACTCGTTTGGCCGCGCCGCCTAGCCCGTGAGGCAGCACGATAGTGCCGCGTACGAGCTGATCCGCTTTACGCGGGTCAACTCCAAGCCACATTGTCAATTCGACCGTTTCGTCAAACTTTGCGAAGGAGATCTCCTTGAGTTTCGAGATCGCTTCGTCGAGTGTGTATTTCTTGCCGGCCTCGATCTTTTCGAGAGCGGCAAGGTATTTCTTGCCTCTTTTCATTGTTCCTCCAGGTACGAACGAACGCCTGTGGCGTTCTCCCTATTCCCGGATCCGCAGATCCGGAAGCTGCTATTGTTATTCGATCGTCAGTCCCATCGAACGTGCCGTTCCCTCGATCGTCTTCATTGCTGAAGCGAGGTTGGTCGTGTTGAGGTCCTGCATCTTTTTCTTCGCGATCTCCTCGATCTGAGCTTTAGAGATCGTTCCGACCTTTTCGCGGTTCGGCTTGCCCGAACCCTTTGCTATGCCCGACGCTTTCCTCAAAATGTCAGCCGCCGGCGGCGTCTTTGTTTCAAATGTGAACGAGCGGTCAGCATAGACCGTGATGACCACCGGTATCTTCATATCCGGATCATCATTCTGCGTTTTGGCGTTGAACGCCTTGCAGAACTCCATGATGTTGACGCCGTGCTGGCCCAGTGCGGGGCCGATCGGCGGTGCCGGGTTAGCCTTGCCCGCCGGTATCTGCAGTTTGATATAACCTTCTATCTTCTTTGCCATTTTCGATTAACGATGCCGCAGCTGCGGCAATGTCCTCATTTATTCTTCTTCTGCGAAGGTCACCTTTTCGACCTCCAGGAAACTTAGTTCATAAGGCGTCGAACGCCCAAAGATCGTGATCGAGACCTTGAGTACGGCCTTGTCCTCGTTGACCTCTTCGACCTTTCCGGTAAAGCTCGCGAACGGGCCGGACTTGATCCTGACGACCTCACCCACCTGATACGTGAACTTCGGCTTCGGCTTCTCGGTCGCGACCTCGATGTTGTGAACGATCTGGTCCACTTCCGATTGCGACAGCGGCGTCGGATGTTTCCCGCCCAGGAAACCAGTTACCTTCGGCGTCCCTTTGATGACGTGAAAAACGTTATCAGGTATGCGGCCTTTTTCGTCACAATCGATCTCGACAAGCACATATCCCGGATAGAACATCCGCTCGGATACGTATTCCTTGTTGCCGCGCATCTCTACGACCTTTTCCTTCGGGAGCAGGACACCGGTGATCAGCTCGCCGAGTTCCATATCGCGAATGCGAGCATTAAGGCTCTCAACGACCTTGTTCTCGTGGCCCGAATAAGTGTGGATAAAATACCACTGCTTCATCTCAAATATCCTTAGGTCAGCTCGGATCAGACGCCGGCGATCTTATTGACCACCCATGTCAGGCCGTCGAGAATATACGTCCACGCGTGGTCCACGAGAAACAGGTATGCGGCAAAAAATATTACCGCAATGATGACGATGAGCGTCGTGCCGCGCACGTCCTCCGACGACGGGAACGTCGTCTTGTCGAGCTCGCCGCGAGTATGCTTGATGAACTCGCCAATGCTCTCTTTCTTTTTCCCTTGGGCCTGAACCGCTGCTTCTGACACGTTCTATCTCCCTTTATTGATCAGCCGCCTCGCCGATCTGTATGCCGTCCCGACAGAGACGGCTTTCAACTGTCCTAACTTTCAATGGCAGGGGTACCAGGACTCGAACCCGGACCTAAGGTTTTGGAGACCTCCATGCTAACCATTGACACCATACCCCTGTGCAGAATATCGAACGACTAATGCTTTGTTTCGGCTTCGATATTCGACATTCACTATTTGTTTTCGCGGTGCAGCTGATGCTTGCGGCAGCGACGGCAGAACTTCTTGAACTCAAGCCTGTTGGGCGTGTTCTTTTTGTTCTTGGTCGTCACGTAATTGCGCTCTTTGCATTCCGTGCACTGCAAAATGATGTTATCTCTCGGCATCTCTATAATTCCTTATTCCAGACCCCGCATTCGCTTTGGGATGCGGGGTCCGGAATTCATACTGCTATTCCACGATCTCCGTGACGGTGCCGGCACCGACGGTACGGCCGCCTTCGCGGATAGCGAAGCGGGAGGTTCTTCTCTCCATGGCGATCGGAGCGATGAGCTCGATCTCCATCTGGATGTTGTCGCCCGGCATGACCATCTGACGCCTGCAGGCAGGTGTGCGACGCCGGTCACGTCAGTTGTACGGAAGTAGAACTGCGGACGGTAAAGCCGGTGAAGAACGGCGTGTGTCGGCCGCCCTTCTTTTCGTCAGCACATAGGCCTCGGCCTTGAACTTAGTATGCGGCGTGATCGAACCAGGCTTGACGATCACCTGTCCGCGCCGGGATCTCTTTTACGCTCGATACCGCGGAGCAGGAGGCCGACGTTGTCGCCCGCCATACCCGAATCGAGAAGCTTCTGAACATCTCGACGCCCGTCACCACAGAGTTCTTAGTCTCGCGGATACCGACGATCTCGACAGGGTCGTTCACGTTGATCACCTGCTTCGATATCCCGTAGCCACCGGTGCCGCGCCCTGGATCGTAAAGATATCCTCCACAGGCATAAGGAACGGCTTGTCCGTCTCGCGTGCCGGCGTCGGGATGAAATCGTCCACAGCCTGCATAAGCTCGTCGATCTTCGGCTCCCAGGCGGCGTCGCCCGAGAGCCTTCAATGCAGAGCCCTGATGACAGGAATGTCATCGCCTGATACCATAGCTCGAGAGAGAAGCTCGCGGATCTCCATCTCGACAAGCTCGAGAAGCCCGGACCGTCCACCGCCGCACTTGTTCATAAAGACCACCATCGTCGGATGCCGACCTGGCGGCCCAACAGGGATGTGCTCGCGCGTCTGCGACAATGTCCGTCGCCGTTACCACCAGGATCGCTCGTCCATCTGGGCCGCTCCCGTGATCATGTTCTTCACATAGTCAGCGTGGCCCGGCAGTCAACGTGCGTAGTGCCGGTTTGCCGTCTCATACTCAACGTGTGCCGTCGCGATCGTGATACTCTCTCGCCTTCTCCTCTGCGCGTTGTCGATCGAATAAATGCTCGCACAACCATCTTCGGGTTGTGCTTCGACATCACCTTAGTGATCGCCGCCGTCAACGTCGTCTTGCCATGATCCACGTGCCCGATCGTCCCTATGTTCACGTGCGGCTTGCTACGGTCGAATTTCTCTTTGCTCATCTTTTTTGCCTTCTCCGCTAAACTGAAAATCCTAAACCAATATGGAGCCCAAGACGGGATTTGAACCCGTGACCTCTTCCTTACCAAGGAAGCGCTCTACCCCTGAGCTACTTGGGCCGACGCTAGACACGGCGCCCTCAAGATCAAATGGAGCGGGAGACGAGGCTCGAACTCGCGACATTCAGCTTGGAAGGCTGACGCTCTACCAACTGAGCTACTCCCGCTCATGGTGCATGGGGTAGGATTCGAACCTACGTAGGGAATTAACCCGACGGGTTTACAGCCCGTTGCCTTTGACCGCTCGACCACCCATGCGGACCTTTTGTCCAATGCTCTTGGCGCAAAATAGTGCCAAATAGCAAATTTCCAATATTAGCTAACAAATTGGCAACATGCAAGTCCGCAAATGCTTGTTAGCGGCGCATTTAGCGCCGCGACGACCGCGGGTGGAATCGGTCGTAGCTGCGTTTGAGGTGAGACGACGAAAGGTGAGTATATATCTGCGTCGTCGAGATATCAGAGTGCCCGAGCATTTGCTGCACAGTGCGTATGTCCGCGTCATTCTGTACCAGATGAGTCGCAAAGGAATGCCGAAGCGTATGAGGCGTCACGCCGTGGAAACCACATTTCTCGGCGTATCCCGTGATCATTGTATAAACGGCCTGCCTACTGAGCGGTTTGCCCGCAGGCGTCAAAAAGAGTGTGTCATCGCGTTCGACGGAACCGGCGCCGCTCGCTGCCAAATAGGCTCTCAAGCATTCGACGGCGCTTCGGCCGACCGGAATTCTACGCGTTTTTGCACCCTTTCCGGTCGTTGTGAGTATCCCGCTGTCTATATCAAGATCGCGCAATTTGAGCCCGGTCGCCTCTGAAACACGCAGCCCGCACGCATACATCAGCTCGAGTATCGCGCGGTCGCGAAGACCCGTCAGCGTGGACGTATCAGGAGTTTCGAGCAGACGATCGACCTCGGCCAACGTAAGGTAACGCGGCAGATAGGCCCCGCGCCTCGGGCTTTCGATCAACTCCGAAGGGTCCGCTTTGATATGTCCCTCGGCCGCGAGAAATTTATAGAACCCGCGGATCGAACTCAGAAGCCGCAGCTTGGATCCTTCGGAGAGCCCTTCTGCACCTATGTCTATGAGCCATTCGCGCAGGTCCTGACGACTGAGATCTGGCAGCCCGACCTCGACGCGTTCGGCCCACGCTGCCAGCCGCCGGAGGTCACTTTCATACCCGGCTAGCGTATTCTTCGCCAGCCCTTTTTCGGCCGCACAGTAGCTCAGATACTCTCGGATCAGGTCGCGTTCCGGCATTTTATTGTTATTCGATCTCAACGATATGAATGATAGGTTTTACCGGCGTTGATCCGCAAGAACAAATTTCTCGCGACGCCAGGGCCGCCGGCTCAGGTTGTGATCAGGTTAGTTACGAGGTCTTGCTTTGTCGCGAAGCCGGGCCGCGGTGTCTTCTGCTCTTACGTCAAAAATTTAGTAAGGGCGGATCATGGATCGCGATCAAGCTGTAACGCGGTCGCGGCACCAAATGCAACGCGAAGATTTGCTCCCGCTGCATGGATACCTCCTCGAGGCTAGCGCAATCACATCATGGATGAGGATCAGATGTAGGCTCCGGCTAGTGATCTTCCTCCGATCCGAATGCCGTGTCATTCGAATATGCGGGCGAACAATCAGCCGTATCGTGCAGCAGGGCGTCATTTGCTCGCAGTTCGTAGAACGCGGTTCTTCGGCTCAAGCTGAACGATCTCAGATCAGTAATTTGGCCTAGCTCACGGTACCTGTAATGTATCGCCGATCCAGCGGAACATCTGTCGCCGGTGCTCATGGACGGCAGCCCTTTGATAAGTGCTGGTATCGCATCGTCGCTAAGATTCGCATTGTAATGTGCGTCGAAATCCCGCCCTTGCTTCATCAGTTCGATATTGCGTTCGGCTATGAATGCATGCGGATTCCAGAGGTTTGTAGCACCGAGTGCAAATATAGCGAGCCAGAGTGCTCCCCAGGCAAAGCTTCCCCTTCGCCCGCGCAGCACGGTCCAGGCGAACCAAACAAATACGCTCGCCAGCCAGAACATAACGACCATCGGATAGAACCGAACGGTCGTCCAGCCGTAGCCCAATTCGCCGGTCAGCAGCAACAGCCGCTGCATCGCCGACACCATGATCACTCCAAGTAATACTATCTGGATGCCGGCCAGCCATTTGAAAAGCGGCATCGCGCCGCGTTCATCGCGGCGTATCAACCAGTGCGTCGCCAGCAGCAGCGGCAATACCAGGAACGACACCGTCACTAGCTCGCCAAATCCGCGACGCGCAAAATCCGCGAGCTTGAGGTCTGGCGTTGTCTGCACCAGTTCCATCCCGCCGAACAGATACGGCACCTGAAATATGACGAAGCTCAAAAACAGCGCGTCAAGCAGTCCAAGGACAACGAGCGTCTCAACACGGCCCAGCGTGAAGACGGTTCCCATCACTGAATTGTCGAAATTCTGCCAGTCACGCTGACGCGTCTGCTCTTCAGCGACGGTGGGGCCTTCGGCTTCGGGCCTTACGTCGTCGGACGGAGCTGCGGAGTTAGGAGGATCGCTTCGGTTCAGATGTTCGAACGCTGACGCGTTGTCGGGCAGCGGGCCAGGCTCGGATTCGGTATCGTCGGCGAGCTTTGTTACGACCCCGCCGCTGACGGCCGCAGACGCAGCGGAAGAGGCGGACGAGCTTGACGCTGCGGGTTCAGCCTCCTGTCGCGGCGTGATAGAAAGGCCGGCCGCTCTCGCAGCAAAAGGTGCTACCAGAGCGGTTCGCAGATAGCCTGCGGTCAGCCATGCCAGCACTGACGTCAGCAGCACGTGCGACAAAACTATATCGAGATCGAACGTGATCAGCCGATCTGCAAAATTCTCATACGCTGCGTCGGCTGCCATGAACAGTCCGCCGAAGACAAGCACCAAAGGCAGTGCGATCGCCACGCCCCGCAGCACACCGAATATGGACTTGCTGAGGCGTCCCGAAGGCATACTGCCCCATTCGATATCGGCCCCGAGCAGCACAAAACCCGAAAAGAACGACCCGATGCCCGCCCACAGCAGGCCGCCGACATAATGGATAACGCCCGCGATACGCTGGTTGACGCCAAAGTTCGGGAGTATCAGCACTCCCATAAGCACGATGATCGCCAGCGTGTCATATATGAGCAGCTCGACGGCGTCCCGCACGAGATACATCGACGAAAAGAAGATCATCGCCCCCATCACGGATGCCGTTCGCCACGACAACAGTTCGCGCCGCCTGCGCAGCATTATTACCGCAAATGCGGCAACGAAGATCGTTACGAATAAAAATGCGTTAAGGCCCCAGGGCGTCTGCCGGAGAAGAAAATTCCCGGCAAGCCCAACCGCCGCTGCAGAAGCCAAGATCTCGAGGCCTGTATTTGTCGTCCGGTTCATCGTCTGTCGTCCTTGCATTCCAATACTGCCGTTGTCATCGCTCGCGATCGCGTCGTTTCATCGCTCTTATAAGTGCTTCCATGTGGTCGAGATAACGAGTGAGGGCACGTCGCCCCGCGGCCGTCAGCCGATACTCGGTCAGCGGGATACGGTCGGAGAATGATTTTTTCATCGTTACGTATCCCGCGTCTTCGAGTTTGCGCGCATGCACCGACAGATTGCCGTCCGTCGTGTCGAGCAGCGTCTTTAGCTCGTTGAAGCTCAGCTTGTCATTGGCCGCCAGCGCAGATACTATACCGAGCCGCATGCGCTCGTGGATCACCTTGTCGAGGTCATTTGACACCGCTTCGGCGGCACGAGCGACGCGAAGCCCGCTCGACCTCGCGTCCTTAGTCTTTTCTACTGATGCCAGATTTTTTTTCATGTCTTGTACCAGATACGGAGCTGACCGTTCAGCCTCCGTGCCGGCGTGCGATCACCGCACCGACTACGATATGAAGCAGCCCGAAACTTATAGCCATCATCTCGTCACCGTAACCCCGAGGCAGCGTGAGCGTGACCGCACCGATCAATATGAAACACCACCCCATCACCGGCACCGCCCGCACCGAGTAGGCTCCGCCGCCGACCACAGCCGCTCCGTAGCAGAGCATCCACATCGCCGCCATCACACCGTAATGCTCGAACCGCCATAGGCCGAACGTTAGCGCAACGCCGACGACCATCGGCGGAGCGAAACTCAACGCGAATTTACGCGCCGGCTTAGACAACAGCGACTGGCCGCCGAGCTTTGATTTTTGCCACATCGCAAGCAGCCCGATCGACGCCGCCAGAAAGGCCTCGGTCACCCACACGATCAGCCAATCTCGCAGATAGATCTGGCCATTGGCGATATACGCCGCGGCCAGGGCGGTAGCTCCCATCAGCATCCCGCCGTAGCCGGGCACCGCCGTGAAGCTCGTCGACCGCTCCATCGTGTCGCGTATAAATGCAAGATTGTCGATGGCACGATCGCCGATCTCGGCCGGCTCGTGCCGCTCGCGCTCTCGATGTGGTGTGATGCCCGCCATATATCGACCACATTACGTGAAGTGGTCATTGTTGTCAAGTACTTTGTAACATAAAGTCTTCTTCCTCAAAAAACATTCGTCTCGGCCGGTGCCCCACCCCCCCCCTGAAACAAAAAATTAATGAAAGAATCTGAGATTCTGGTCAATAATAGTAGATGTTCTCCGATCCAACCACGGTCCTCGCATCCGGCCGCAGCCGGGTCGGCGTCCCATTTCACGAAAAGGAGACAGATCTATGTTCGCAGTAAATAAGGTTTCGGGCGTCTCGCTCAAGGCATATCAAGGGGCACAGATGACGCTGCTCGCCATGGATCTGGATAGCGGGCTGGCCACGGCCGACTTTGCCGGTTTCACTCTCGAGTATGCCGGCCCCAACGGCACTCGGCGTCCGCTCCAGAATCTGATCAATTTCACCGGCGACGACATTATCACTTCGTCGGTCGATTCACCGTTTCAGACCTTCAAATGGGTTCACTTCCCCGGCACCTATTCGCAGAAGCCGCTCCCGACAGGCGACTGGAAGTATTTCGCCACGCCGCGATTTTTTGACGCAAATCGCGCCTTGGCCGCGATGGACCCGGCAAGGACCGTCGGCGTCGATATCAAGGTCGGCAATTTTGAGAAAGGCGGTATGTCGCTCGGATTTACTCGCGCGTTCCTCAAATCGCAGGCCTACGCACGCCGCTATGGCGCAAAAACTAAACTGCGTCCTTCCGGCCATTGGCTCTTTGACACTTCCGCCAAGGCAGGAACGACGGACGGCGTAGATTTCACATACGAGGATATGTATGTCTGGCTCGGCTACACGGCCCGATATCAGATCTACGAGATGCTCGATGAGGCACTCGCCGACAGTTCCGTATCGGTCGAGATGTTCGCATACGACCTTAATGATCCGGGTACTGCTAAACGCTGCATCGAGCTGGCAAAGGCCGGTCGCATACGCATTCTGCTTGACAACGCGGACCTGCACGTATCAAAGCCCGGCAAACCTTCGAAGGAGGACGACTTCGAGCAGCGGTTCCGCTCGGCGGCAACGGCGGGAGCTGATATATTTCGCTGCAAATTCTCGCGTTATGCACATTGCAAGATCATCATTCTGAAACGCGGCGGCAAGGGGTATCGAGTGCTCACGGGCTCGACCAACTATGCCGTGACCGGGCTCTGCGTGAACGCGAACCATGTGGTTATCTTTGACCGGGATGACGTGGCCGGCTACTACTCCGATGTATTCAATAATGTATGGATGGTCGGCAAGACGGCTCCGTTCATACAGACGCCGTTCTCGCAGCAAACAACCACTTTCAAAGGCAAAGGGCTGCCGCCGACCGATATCACCTTTTCGCCTCATGACGACACGAGGGCGCGTTCCGTGCTAGACGCGATCACCGCAGAGGTTACGGCCGCGACGACGCGCTCGGTGCTTTTCGCCGTGATGGAGATGGGCGACACAAGCAGCGGTTCTATCATCCCCGCTCTCCGCCAACTGCATAAAAATGATGCGATCTATACTTATGGGGTCACCGACAACAGCTCCGGCGACATCTCGCTATACAAGCCCGGCCGCAAGACAGGCTTGCTGATAGACGCAAAGCAGGCAAAACGCGAATTGCCGCCGCCCTACAAGTCGGAGGCGTCGATAGGACTCGGCCACGCGATACATCACAAGTTCGTGATCACGAATTTTAACCGCGCGAATGCGAAGGTCTGGTGCGGTTCGTCAAACCTGGCTCTCGGCGGAGAGAAAGCCAACGGCGACAATCTGCTCTGCATCCGCGACCGCGACGTCGCCACGGCTTTCGCCATCGAAGCGATGCGGCTGACCGACCACTACAATTTTCGCAGCGTACGCGAGACCGATATCGGCCAGCCAAATCAGAAACCGAAGGTGCTGGACACAACAGGACGCTGGATCAAGAAATTCTATGATCCGACGGATATCCGCTTTGTCGAGCGAAAGACGCTTGCGTGAAGGCATGGGCCGCGGGCCCGTTTAACGTCGGTCGCGCTAATCGTGTAACCTATCTGCTGCCGACCTCGTCAGCGCAGTGGGCGATGCGGCGGCATAACCGATGCAATTCTACAGCACGAACAGGCGCTCGGCCCCGGCGTCATTTCGCGAGGCCGTGCTCGGCGGCCAGCCGGACGACGGCGGTCTCTACTTCCCCGCCGAGATACCGCAACTGCCGTCATCGCTTATCGAGCGAATGGCCTCGATCCCGCTTGTCGATGTCGCGCTTGAGGTGATCCGTCCCTATGTCGGTGGCGACATTCCTGACGACCGGCTCCGGCAGATCGTGGATGAGACTCTCTCGTTCCCTTTGCCGCTCGTCGCCTTAAGCGAACGCATCTCTGCGCTTGAGCTCTTTCACGGGCCGACGCTTGCGTTCAAGGATATCGGAGCCGGATTCATGAGCCGCTGCCTCCGCTATTTTGGCGGCGGCTCGGGCCGGAGGACCTTTGTGATAGTTGCGACCTCGGGCGATACCGGCGGTGCTGTAGCTGCCGGATTCCACGGCGTGGAAGGCATCGAGGTCATCATACTTTTCCCAAAAGGCAAGGTCAGCCGCGTCCAGGAGCTGCAGCTTACGACCTTTGGCGG
Organism: Acidobacteriota bacterium; assembly: GCA_019639115.1. Taxonomy (GTDB): domain Bacteria; phylum Acidobacteriota; class Blastocatellia; order Pyrinomonadales; family Pyrinomonadaceae; genus OLB17. The sequence continues at coordinate 32,935 of JAHBSM010000003.1, forward strand.
CAACGTGACCACACTCGAGGTTCGCGGCACTTTTGACGACTGTCAGGCGATCGCGAAGCAGATGCTCGCTGATGCCGAACTCAACGCTCGGGCTCATCTTACGTCCGCCAATTCGATCAATATCGCGCGATGGCTGCCGCAGCAGTTCTATTATTTCGCCGCGTTGCAGCAGTGGCAGGGAGCACCGCCCGTCATTTCAGTACCGAGCGGGAATTTCGGCAACTTGGCTGCCGGGATGCTTGCGGCCCGCTCCGGACTGCCCGTCAGCCGTTTCATCGCAGCCTGCAATTCGAACGACGTCGTGCCGAGATTCATGAACACGGGCAGCTACGACCTGCGGCCGGCCGTTGCGACCATCTCAAACGCAATGGACGTCGGCTCGCCCAGTAACTTAGTCCGAATCAGCGAGATTTTCGGCGGCGACCGCGAGCAACTGTCGTCGGCAATGGCCGCTAAGTCGTATTCCGATGAAGAAACAAGACGGACGATGGTCGATGTGTATTCACATTGTAAATACATTCTAGACCCGCATGGCGCCGTCGGCTATCTGGCAATTGACGAGTATCTGTCCGCGAACGGCGGACGCGGCATCTTTTTGGCGACGGCGCATCCGGTCAAATTCGACGTTGTGCTCGACGTGATCGGTACACAGGGTAACGAACCTGAGTCTTTGGCCGATCTGGCCCACAAACCGAAGCAAAGCGTCGAGATCGACAACGATCCGTCTGCGGTCCGCGATATGATATTGGCTAAGTTATGAAGGTCCTTAAATTCGGCGGTACATCGGTAGGCAGCGCAGCCGCGATCGAGTCCGTGATCGATATCGTAAGGCGATCGGCGGCGGGATCGCGTGTCGCTGTCGTGCTGTCTGCAATGCACGGCACGACCGATATGCTGATCGATTCCGGGCGCCGGGCTGAGAGCGGCGACGATGGATACATAGAACGGATCTCGGAGATCGGCGAAAAGCATCAGTCGGCCATACAGGAGCTTTTCGGCGGCGAGGACGCCTACGAGATACGCGAATTCGTAGAGACAACGCTCCGCGAGCTCGAGGACATATGCGAAGGTGTGCGGCTGGTCGGCGAGCTTTCGCCAAAGACCCTTGACCGCATTCTCAGCTTTGGCGAAGTGGTTTCGTCTCGTATTTTCAGCGCGACACTCGACTTTCGCGGTATCGACAATGTCTGGCACGACAGCCGCACACTGATCCGCACGGACTCGAACCACGGAGCGGCGGCGGTCGATCTAACTGAGACCGATCAACGCCTGTCGCAGCTTTTTGCAGCGGATATGCCTGCAATAACGGTCTTTCCGGGATTCATCGCTTCGGATGCCGACGGCTACACGACGACGTTGGGCCGCGGCGGTTCGGACTACACGGCGGCTATCATCGCTGCCGCCGCCGGTGCCGAAGTGCTCGAGATCTGGACCGACGTGAACGGTATGATGTCGGCCGATCCTCGCTTTGTCCGCAATGTCCGCCGCATCTCGCACATCTCATATCGCGAGGCGATGGAGCTGTCGCATTTCGGAGCTAAGGTGATCTACCCGCCTACTATTCAGCCGGTCATGGTTCGCGGCATCCCGATACATGTACGCAATACGTTCGAACCGGACGAAGACGGTACTTTGATCGGATCGGAACCCGCGGCCGCCGAGACCGGGATGGTTCGCGGCATCACAAGCATCGACCGCATCGCCGTGCTGAACCTCGAAGGCAGCGGCATGGTGGGCGTGCCCGGATTTTCGCGACGGCTGTTTGACGCTCTTTCGCGGGCGGGCATCAACGTCATTCTGATAACACAAAGTTCGAGCGAGCATTCGATCTGCGTCGCGATCGAAGACCGTTTTGCCGCCGCTGCACGGTCGGCGGTCGATCGAGAGTTTGAGAACGAGATCGCAGTCGGCAAGATCGATCCGCTGAGGGTCGAAGAAGGATTCTCCATATTGGCGCTCGTCGGCGACAATATGCGTTCGCACACGGGAGTCAGCGGCCGCATGTTCACGACACTCGGCCACAACGGCATCAACATTCACGCAATTGCTCAAGGTTCGAGCGAGCGGAATATCTCCGCGATCATCGCATCGACGGATGTCCGCAAGGCGATAAATACCCTGCACGAAGCGTTCTTCTCGGACGGCAGCAAGCAGGTGAATGTTTTCATCGCCGGCACTGGCACGGTCGGCAGCCGTCTGATCGCACAATTGGATGCTCAGCAGGAGAAACTCCTGGCCGACCTGCGGCTCAATCTGCGTGTGACCGGAGTTGCTAACAGCCGGCGGGCGGTCGTTGGCGACGAAGCGATCGACCTGGGCAACCTGTCGGGCGAGATGGCGACCGCCCCCGAGATGTCGTCCGAGGCGTTCACTGACGCGATCATCGACCTCAATCTGCGCAATTCGATCTTTGTCGATGTGACGGCTAGCGACGAGGTCGTTCGGCATTATCAGAAGCTGCTCGCACGAAGCGTCTCGGTGATCGCGTGCAACAAGATCGCTGCTTCGTCTGACCAGGACGCTTATGACAGGCTAAAAGCAACCGCTCGTGAATATGACGCTAACTTCTTTTTTGAGACGAACGTCGGTGCCGGCCTTCCCGTGATACACACTTTGAATGACCTAATACGGAGCGGCGATCGCGTAAGGCGGATCGAGGCCGTGCTGTCGGGAACGCTCAATTTTGTATTCAACAATTACGATGGTTCTCGGCCGTTCGCCGATGTCGTGCGGCAAGCCCGGGACGAGGGCTACACCGAGCCGGATCCGCGGCTCGATCTATCTGGTACCGACGTCGCCCGCAAGATCCTGATACTTGCTCGCGAATGCGGCAGGCGGCTGGATCTCGAAGATGTGGAGATAAGCGGTTTCCTGCCCGAAAGCTGTCTCGCGGGCAGGGTCGAGGATTTCTTCGCCGAGCTTGCAAAGAACGAAACGCACTTTGCCGAGCTGCTCGCGGCGGCTGTCGCCGAGGGCCGTAAGCTCAAATACATAGCCACGTTCGACGGCGATCGAGCGGCCGCCGGGCTCGAAGCCATAGGCCCGGACCACAACTTCGCCGGGCTCTCAGGCAAGGACAATGCGGTGCAGTTCTATACGGATCGCTACCCGGAGCAGCCGCTGGTCATCAAAGGTGCCGGAGCAGGAGCGGACGTGACGGCCGCGGGAGTGTTCGCTGACATCATCCGGGCCGCCCGCTAGACCAAAAAAAGGGCCGCGGTTGCGGCCCTTGACCATTACTCGAGTTCTCCAAATTTGCCCATCTGAAAATCTCGCATCGCCTGGAGGATCTCTTCCCTTGTATTCATCAGGAACGGTCCGTATTGAGCGATCGGTTCGTTGAGCGGTTCTCCGCTCATCACAAGAAGAATGCTGTCTTCGGTCGCCTCGACGGTGATCGACTCGCCTTCGCGTTCAAAAAGCGCCAGATGATCGTGAGGCAGCACGTCGTCGCCGTTAAGTCTGGCCGACCCTTCGACCGCAAGTATCGCGGTCGTGTAGCCCGACGGATAGGTCAGGTCGATCCTTTCGCCGGCCTTTGGCTTCAGATTCAGCAAATGAACCGGCGAGAACGTCGTCGCAGGCCCCTTGGCTCCGCCGAATTCACCCGCGATGACCTCGACCTCGCCGCCGCCCGGCAAACTCACGTGAGCCATTTCGGCATTTGTGATCGCCTGATATTTCGGCTCGGTCATCTTGTCCTTTGCGGGCAGATTGACCCAAAGCTGCACCATCTGGAACGGCCCGCCGAGTTTGTTGCTTTCTCGTTCGTGATATTCCTTGTGCAGCAAACCACTACCCGCGGTCATCCATTGCACGTCGCCTTCGCCGATGATGCCTCCATTACCGCGGCTGTCATGATGCTCGACCTTCCCCTTGTAAGCTATCGTCACGGTCTCAAATCCGCGATGCGGGTGCGGCCCGACGCCAAAAGGCTCTTCTCGCGGCGGAAACTCGGTCAACGCACCGTAATCCAGCAGAAAGAACGGACTCATCCTCTCGCCCGTCAGCGGCCCGTGCGGAAAAAATCCATGCACATTAAATCCATCGCCAACCCAATGCTTCGGCGGCGGTGCGACGATAAGCTCTACTCGCTTAACGTTAGTATCCACTTTTGCTTCCGGTGTCATCTTGATACTCCTTGTCTCGGCCTTTGCCGGATCATGCTAAGAGTATGCATGAGTCCTGCCGTAAAGTAACCGTTAAATGTGATGACAGGGAACTAATACTTCAGGATGACCTAGACCTTTCGACTTACCATAAGACCGTCTCGAACTGGAAGCAGTATGTTCTCAACTCTCGTGTCGGCCTGGATCTTTTGGTTATAATCGTGGAGGGCTTGAGTGTTCTCGTCCTTGCTGTCGTCGAGGACCTTGCCGCTCCAGAGGACGTTGTCAGCGATGATGAAACCGCCGCTCGGTACCCGATCGATAACGAGATCGAAGTAATTCGAGTAGTTAGGTTTATCGGCGTCGATGAATACGAGATCGAATGTTTCATTGAGCGATGGAATGATCTCAGTCGCAAGACCTAGATGAAACTCGATGCGATCCGCAAACTCGCTTCTTTCGACAAACGAACGTGCGACGGCGTTCGTGTCTTCCTGTATGTCCAATGTAATTACTCTGCCGCCGGTCGCGAGGCCTTCGGCAAAGCACAGTGCCGAGTAGCCGAGATACGTCCCGATCTCAAGCACCACTCGCGGACGCATCATATGCGAGAACATCGAAAGCAATCGTCCTTGCACAAAGCCCGATAGCATCGACCGATCTTCGTAATGCGCGTAACAATGTTCCCGCAGCTCGCGCAGGATGTCGCTCTCACCCGAGGTAAAGCATTCAGCGTAACTTTGTATTTGCTCGGTAAATATCATAGGTCAACCCTCACCAATCCGCGCTTTATCGCGGTCGTTGCTGCCGAGGTTCGGTCCGATACGCCTATCTTACTGAAGATATTCTGGTTATGCGTCTTAACTGTGTTCTCGGATATGTCCAATGCGAACGCGATCTCTTTATTCGACATACCGCCAACGATCATGCGCAGTATGTTCGCCTCGGTAGGTGTCAGTTCCTCTTGACCGAGATTTTGACTGAGTATTTGGGCGATGTCGTCGGGAATGTATTTGCGGCCGGCCGCAACAGTTCGTATGGCATCGACCAGTTCGCTCGGAGAGACGTCCTTGCAGATATAACCGGCGGCTCCTTTCTTTAATGCCTTTGCGATCTCGGCATCGCCTGAATGATCGGCTAGCACGATGACGTTTGGCCGCGGCGTAATTACGAAGTAATTATCCAGGTCATCTATCGTACAACTGTCAGGGAACCGCAACCCGATTATAGTTACGTCCGGCCTCAGGTCCTTAAAAAGGTCAAAACCCACCGCCGCTGTGTCCGCTTCTGCGATGAGCTTGATATCAGATTCGGTGGCCAGGACCGTACCGATTCCGATCCGCGTGATCGGCTGGCTTTCGATTAATAGAACGTTGATCGGCGGCATGTTCCTCGGAGCTCTGTACAGGCGTTGAAGTTAGTCACGCACTCAGGCGGACGGTTCTGACAGGGCCGCGGCGTATTCCACGAGTGGCCGTATCAGATCGGTATCGTAATTCGTCTTGACGTTCTGCATGACGGCGGTGATGCGTTCGAGGCCCATACCGGTATCGACCGACGGCGCGGGCAAAGGTGTCAGCGTGTACGTCCCGTCCTCACTCTCGGTACGGTTGTACTGCATAAAGACGAGATTCCAGATCTCCATCGTCGTATCGCCGGGGCCATTCACGAGTTCTGCAGTATTCTTTGTCGGGTCGTCCGGGTCCTCTCCCATGTAGTAATGGATCTCAGAGCAGGGGCCGCACGGGCCGGTGTCGCCCATCTGCCAGAAATTATCTATTCGGCCAAAGCCAAGCACCCGTTCGGGCGGAGCACCGACTCGGACCCAGAGCTCCCGGGCTTCGTCGTCGGGCCCGACCTCGTCGTCGCCTTCGAAAACAGAGAACCAAAGGCGGCGTCGGTCCAGTTTCAGATCATCGACGAGGAACTCCCAAGCGTATCTGATCGCATCTTCCTTGAAGTAATCGCCGAACGAAAAATTGCCGAGCATCTCGAAAAAAGTGTGGTGCCTAGCGGTCTTTCCAACCTCGTCGAGGTCGTTATGCTTGCCGCCCGCACGGATACATTTCTGCGAGGAAACGGCACGCTTATAGTCGCGTTTCTCCAGCCCAAGAAACACGTCCTTGAACTGATTCATGCCCGCATTCGTGAATAAAAGCGTCGGGTCATTCGCAGGCAGCAGCGGCGAAGAATGCACGACCTTGTGGCCGTTCTTTTCAAAATAATCGAGGAATCTCTGTCTGATCTCGTCTCCGGTCATACGAGAACTTTATCACAAAGGTGCCTGCGTATAGATAGGAGCCCGGGCGCGAACGAGCGAACAGGACTGCGAAACGCGGGCACGCTTCGGTTCGGGTTCGCTCATACGATCTGGGGCTGAGATGGCTGGTGTTATTTACCAGGCTTGAACTTGAGTGCCACTGAGTTGATGCAATATCGCAATCCGGTCGGCTCTGGGCCATCGTCAAACACGTGTCCGAGGTGGCCCTTGCATCTGGCGCACTCCACTTCGGTTCGCACTTCGCCGGGGAGCGAGCGGTCCTCTTTTTCGATAATGTTGGCTTTGTAGGCGGCTTCGTAGAAGCTCGGCCAACCGGTCCCGCTGTCGAATTTAGCCTTTGACCTGAACAGAACGAGCCCACAAGCCGCACAGTGATATGTGCCGTCTTTTTTATTTTCCGTCAACGCACCAGTGAACGGCCGCTCAGTGCCCTGTCGCCTGAGAATGTAATATTCATCAGCCGTAAGCAGCCGTTTCCATTCCGCGTCAGGCCTATCTATCGCGACGCCATCGAACTCGGCATCGGTCAGATCCAAACGGTTCTCGACCGGCCGGGCAGCTGCGGCCTTTCGCGGCGTGGCCGTCGGGTCGGCTGCGGTGGCAGCGGCCATCTGCGGCAGCGGGTCAGTCGATATCACGATCGCCGCCGCAACCGCGGCAAACAGAGAAAGCATCAGAATATTTGATCGCACGGCATTGCCTCCTTCCTTGGCCCGATTCGAATACAGTCCCGGCCCAAGCATTATATCCCTTCTAACGGCCTTGGAATTCCTGTAGCCGAAAACAGTTTCGCCCGGCAGTCAGAGGGCTTTCCCGTCCCGCACATAGGAGCACCCCTCCTTAACTCCAGCGTGCGGGACCCTTGGTGGTTTTGCCTCTGTCCTGACCGGACGAAACGCTTTTCGACCGCTTATTAGTTGGGCAGCACGACGGTGTCTATGACATGGATGACACCGTTCGACTGACGAACGTCTGCGATCGTAACTGTGGACTTGCCGCCCTTCTCGTCCATGAGGACGACTTTGCCGCCTTCGATCATCGCGGTGAGTTTTCCGCCGGCGACCGTGGTGAGCTCGGCCTTGCCGCCGCCCGCTTTGATGGCTGCCATCACTGCCTTAGCGTCAAAATTGCCCGCGACCACGTGGTAGGTCAGGATCTTGACGAGCAGAGCTTTGTTCTCAGGCTTGAGAAGCGTATCGACCGTACCGGCAGGCAGTTTTTCAAAAGCACTGTTTACCGGAGCGAACACCGTGAACGGGCCGGGACCCGAGAGCGTCTCGACCAGGCCGGCGGCCTTGACGGCAGCGACGAGCGTGGTATGGTCAGCCGAATTGACGGCGTTCTCGATGATGTTCTTGTTCTTGTACATCGCCGCTCCGCCGACCATCGGGTTATCACCCTTCATTTTCTCCTTGCCGCCGTCGTACTGTGCTGACGCGGTCGTGGAACCGAAAGCGACGCCGAGCGTCAGAACCAAAATTGCAAAAATTGAACGCATTACTCCATTCCCCCTTGTGTTTCTACAAATAAAATTTACTTAACCGAGAAAGAAAGCTCGTTTAACTTTCTTGCCGGTTAATTTCGGAGCAGGGCGGGGTTTGGATTCAGAGAAAATTCGAGCGTCAAACAGAGCGATCGACGAAGTCGTCCTCAGCAAACGTGTCTAGCGAGGTGAGTCGGTCGCGGATCAGGCCGTATTCAAATCCGCGTCGCATCAGGTGATCATAGAATCTTTTGAGGTCCTCTCGGGTGGACGGCCGCCCCTTCAGCCGGAGCCGTTTTTCGATCGCGATGTCGATCAGCTCGGTCTCGGGCATGGCCTCGAACGCATCGGTCACAGCCCGCTCGACGGTCGGCCGGTCGAGTTTTTTCTGCGACAGCGAGTGCTGCAGGCGACGTCGTCCCTGCGGCCTCTGGCGGAGCTTGGACAAGGCAAGGTCGCGGGCGTACTGTTCGTCGTCTAGATACCGATATTCGGCGAGTTTTGCGATGACGCTATCTACGATCTCGGCGTCGGTCCAGAGCTTTTCGAGCAGCCGATCGCGAAGCTCGCTGACTGAACGCGGCTTGGCAGCCAGAAGCTTGACCGCGCGGTTCATCGTGCGTTCGCGTGAACGTTCGCGATCGCGGACCACGCGTTCGTCGTCACTCGGCAGTTGTTTTCTCGAACGCCACATCTGGCATCGATTATATCCAAAAGCGGCGGGACGGGAATTACAATCGCCGCATATTGAAATAACATTGACGTGTGGACGGAATTCTCATCATCGACAAGCCCGCGGGCATTACCTCGCACGATGTCGTTAATCGCGTGCGACGCACTCTCGGCACCAAACGCGTGGGCCACACAGGAACTCTCGATCCGTTCGCTACCGGCGTGATGGTCGTGCTTGTCGGGCGGGCTACGCGGCTCGCTCAATATCTGGACAAGGACGAGAAGGAGTACGAAGCCGAGGTCGCGTTCGGCTTTGAAACGGACACGGGCGACCGCACCGGGACTCGCATCGCGTCCGCGACGATGCCCCTCGACGAACTGACGAGCGACCGAATAGGCGCCGTCCTGCCTTCGTTTCGCGGAGATATCGAGCAGGTGCCGCCAATGTTCTCTGCAAAGAAGATCGAAGGCCGAAAGCTATACGAGCTGGCCAGGCGCGGCGAAACCATCGAGCGAAAAGCAGTTGCTGTGACGATCTCGCGGCTCGAGATCGCCTCGGGCCTGCAGCCCGCTGACGCGGAGCCGAGCACGCTGCGTATGCGGCTTGTGGTCGCGTGCTCGGCGGGGACATACATACGGACACTTGCTTCGGACATAGGCCGCAGTGTCGGGGCCGGTGCCCATCTGGCGGAATTAAGAAGGACGCGTGCCGGCCGCTTTACGATCGCAGATGCAGTGCCGCTCGACGATGTGAGCGCAGCGCATTTGAGGCCCGCGGGAGACGCCGTTGAGCATCTGCCTCGGTACGTTTTAAAGCCCGACCGGATCGATCCGACGCGCAATGGAATGCCGACCCGTGTACTCGACACCGAACTGCCGGATGGCTCGTCCGTCCGTCTCGTAGCCGAGAACGGCGAACTGATCGCCATCGGCCGTTTTGCCGCTGAAGAAAAATCTATACAGCCGCGTGTGGTTTTGTAATAAGATAGCGTCGATATGAAGAAACGAAACCTTGCCATAGCGGTCGGTGGTGCGGCAGCGGCGGCCGTCGCCGTCAAAATGCTTACGCGAGCCGAGACCGTCAGGTGGGACGACGTCGCTTCTATGGTGCCGCACTCTGATCGATCGCGGTTCATAAATGTTGACGGCATCCGGCTGCATTATCAGGAGTTTGGCGATGTTTCGGCGCCGCCGCTGATATTGATACACGGCTATACGGCTTCGGCATATGTGTGGAAAACATCGGCGCCCAAACTTGCCGAGTCCGGATGCCGCGTGATCGCTGTCGATCTCGTCGGGTTCGGTTATTCTGAGAAGCCGCGATGGTTCGATTATTCGATACAGGCCCAGGCTCGGATCATCGCTCGATTCATGGAGCGGCTCGGGATCGGGCGCGCGGTGATCGTCGGGAGTTCATACGGAGGCGCCGTAGCGCTGAATCTGGCTCTCGACTATGCCGAAAAAGCTGCTCGGCTTGTGCTTGTCGATACAGTGATCAACGACGCGCCGAAACGCCACCCGATACTGCGACTTGCCGCACTGCCCGGCGTCGGCGAAGTTATAACGCCTTTTTTTGTTGATTCTAAGGCGTTTTTGCGGCTGCGTATGCGCGGCACTTTGGCTCCGGCCAATCATCATCTGATCTCGGACGAACGGATCGAATCGATCCGGCGGCCGCTGCACGCCGCTGACGCGCATCATTCGGTGCTCGCGACCTCGAGGAACTGGTTCGCCGACCGGATACAGCAGGATGCCGAACTGATCACGCAGCCAACGCTCATCATTTGGGGCGACCAGGACTCGGTCATCCCGATACGCCACGGCTATCGTTTGCACCGGTTGATGCTGAATTCGCGTATGGTCGTGATCCGTGATTGCGGCCACGTCCCGCAGGAAGAAAAGAGCGAGCTGTTCTGCGAACTCGTGACCGAATTCTGCCGTGACGCCAAAGGCCGGATCTCCGAGCCCGATGAACGCGCCGAACTTGTGGCTTGAGATGGCCTTGACGCGAGCCGAACTCTACGGCAAGGGCATTTTTACGACGATCGCGGTCACGAGCGGCAACCTTGCTCTGTGGCCCAGCCACTGGCGGCGGCTGACGGCCAACGCCGATCGCATCGGGCTAGACATCTCGTCACACACCGAATCAGAAGTTCGCAATTCGGCTCTCGACGCTGTCGCCTCAGCCGCGATAGTAGATGGCCGCGTTCGCGTCACGTTCGCCGATCTGACGCCGAGCGAGCTGTGGGCCGCCGATGGGGTCGGCGGACAGGCAACAGCGTTATCGTTCGCGGCCGCAGGGCCGCGCTCGGTGCCGGAACCGTTCCGGCTGACCGTCTCACCTTATCCGATCAATTCGGGTTCGCCGCTGTCAGGCGTAAAATCGTGCAACTACCTCGAGCAGATCATTTCGCTCGATGAAGCAAGAGGACGCGGCTTTCACGAAGCCGTTCGGCTGAACGAACGCGGCCTGGTCACGTCGGCATGTATGGCGAGTATCTTCTGGGAGCGTGGCGGCCGGCTCTATACGCCTTCGCTATCGACCGGTTGTCTTGCCGGCACTACGCGGGAATTTATTCTCGCAAACGTCAAATGCATTGAAACGGAAGCCCGTATCGACGAACTCCTCGCTGCCGAAGCCGTCTATCTGACATCGGCCGGGTTAGGTGTCGTCGTAGCCAATGTTATGAACGAACGAGAGATCGGCTCCGGGCAGTTCAACTTACGCGGACTATGGCCGCCCGCTGAGGATGCCGACCAGCAAGGTTAGGCGCACCGCGAACGGCCGCACCGGATCGACGCGGCCGGAGAATACAAAGCTGGTGATATAGAGTTTTAGGCGGCGGTCTCGAAGAGGGCTAGGATCTGCTTACCTTCACTCGACCGAGGGTCGATCGTGCGAAGATGTTTCTGTCCCTGCATTTCCCAAATGGCCGTTACCGAACCGTCCTTCTCGACGGCTTGATAATGGACCTCATCGTGAGAAGCCGGGCTCTCCTCTGCGGCCTCTGCCGTCTGAACTGCTTCTTCTGACATCAAAAAGAAAGGTCTCCTGAAAAGCTATTTTCTAGTCAAAATATCGAATAGAAGGAGAATTCTTACACATCGGGCTCTCAATTGTCGAGTTCGAAGTGAGTCCCGAACTCCGCTTCGGCCTATTTCGCACGCCTGAGGTCCAACTCGTAGAACCAGAAATCGTTATTCGGCTGATCGATGCTGAGTCGGTCTGTACGGCCATCCTTATCGATGGTGAAAGTAACGAAACCGCGCGGAAAATTGTACGCGACCGACGGCCGCCATTTGATCTGGAACGTATCGTAGTGCCAGTGTTCGAGATCGGCGACGAAGTTTGGCGACGGCCCGAAACGCATCACCAGCCGGTCGTTCTCTGCAGAAACGGTGACATCGCCGTAAAGTTTGTCGCTGTATTTGCCTGAGTAAGCGGCCAGATCTAGCGAGGGCTTTGTGTCCTTGACTCGTGCCGCATCCTCTTTGGCACGTTTCTCGTCGTCCTCGCGTTTGCTGTCGGCCACGCGTTTGACGGCCTCGGCGTTGTAGTCGCGCTCGGGAGCACCCACTAGTATGTCGCGCACCTTGTTCATCATCACGGCATAGGTCGGCGACTCGCTATTGGTAAGTATAACGAATCCGGCATTCTCCTCAGGTATCAGCACCGTGTAGGACAGCATCCCGTCGAGCCCGCCGCTGTGGTTGATCACCTTGCGTCCGTAATAATCGTAAACGAACCAGCCCATCCCTACGCCTGCGAAATGGCGCGGCTGAATACCCGGCGTGCCGGACGGGCCGACTTGTTGGGCGAGCCACTGCTGATGCATCTGCCAGCTTTGCTGTTCAGAAAAGATCTGTTTGCCCTCGAACTTGCCTCGTCCCAGTTGCAGCCGGACCCATTTTGACAGGTCTGCGACGGACGAATTGAGTGCCGCAGCGGAGTAGGAGCCGTCAACATTGCCTCGGTTGAGTACGCGGAGCTTGCCGCCGGATTCATTATGCGGCCAAGCCGCATTGTCCGGCAGGTCATTGATGCTGCACGTAGTGCGCGACATCGCCAACGGCGTCAGTATCCGTTCCTTGACGAACGTACACCACGATCTGCCCGCTACCTTCTCGACCACCTTGCCGGCCGCGATGAACATAAGGTTCTGATATCCGAAACGCGTCCTAAAGCTCGACACCGGTTTGAGATATCGGACGCGCCGGAGTATCTCGTCGGGCGAGTACGTCGTCTCATACCAGAGCAGATCGCCGCTGAATGTATCGAGCCCGACGCGATGCGTTACCAGGTCGCGAATGGTCAGCTCGCTCGTCACCCACGGATCGTACATCTGAAATTCAGGCAGATATTTTGAGACCTTGTCGTCCCAGGCGATCTTTTTCTCATCGACAAGTATCGCAAGCGCCGCGGTCGTGAACGCCTTTGAGTTGGACGCAATGGCAAAGACCGTGTTCTCGTTCACTTGTGCCGGACCATCGATCCGCAGCGGGCCATAGCCTTTGGCAAACACGACCTTATCGTCCTTGACGACAGCGATCGCCATGCCGGCGCCGGACGTGCCCTTCCATGTATCTACGACACGCTGCGCGTAGGCGTCGATCTCTGCGACCTTCGCGTCGAGCGACTGCGACAGGACAAAGTCGGGGAAAACAACGAAAAGCAAGAGAATGACTTTCAATTTCTTCATGGTTTTTAGTATGCAGATAGGCACGTTTCACCCATAGGTCGGCGACACTGAACAAATGCGGCGTAGTTCCCACAACATAGCACATGATCCTAAACCAAGTCATTGAACCGGACCGGCGGCAAATAAAAAGTTTCTTGGCTAATCAAGCCGATTCGTTTATCCTTGTTTGCACATGACCCCTGAGATAGGCATTACCCTGGCGTTGCTGGTGCTGGCGATCATTCTGTTCGCGACCGAGAAGCTGCCCGTGGATGTGATCGGGATAATTTTGGTAATTGCGCTTGTGCTCACGCGCGTGCTCAAGGTGGACGAGGCCGTAGCCGGGTTCGGCAACGACGTGATCATTACGATCGGCGGCTTGTTCCTGCTGGTTGGCGGGCTGATAAAAACAGGTGTCGTGGATGTGATAGGGCGGCGGCTCCACAAGATCGCAGGTGACAACGAATTCATACTAGTCGCGCTAATAATGCTCTCGGCCGCCGCCGGGGCGTCGGTGCTAAAGAACACGACCACTACAGCTATGTTCCTGCCGATCGTCGTCGGGCTGGCGGCAAAGGCTAAGATCGCTCCGTCGCGGCTGCTGATGCCGCTTGCGTTCGGAGCTATCCTCGGCGGCAGTTGTACGCTGATCGGCACATCGACCAATCTGGCCGTGAGCGGCGCCATACAGAGATACGGCTACGAGCCGTACACGATGTTCGAGCTTGCTCCTGTCGGCATCATTACGGTCGCGGTCGGGATGCTCTATATGCTTACGATCGGCCGACGCATGCTGCCGAGGCGCGGCGGCGAAGACTCGCTAACGGATCAATACAACATCCGCGAATACATCTCAGAGGTGATCGTCCTCCCCGATTCGCCGCTCGTAGGCAAACGGCTGGACGAGGCTGACCTCAGCCGTGAACTCGGGCTCACCATACTCGGCATCATCCGCGACGGCGTCCGGCTCAATGCTCCCGGCTCTAACGAACGCATCCAGCGGCGCGATTCGCTGGTCGTTGAAGGCACGATGAGCGACATCCTGCGGGTAAAGGAAGAAGCCGGTATCGAGATCAAGCCCGATTTTATGCTGAACGATCTCGCACTCGAGGGTGACAACGTAGAGCTATTCGAAGTGCTTGTGATGCGCGATTCGCGGCTGGTAGGCCAGACGCTGAAAACGCTGAATTTCCGCCATACCTACGATCTGACCGTGCTTGCTATCAATAGACACGGGCGGACCTTTGTCGAAAAACTCAGCGACGTACGGCTGATCTTCGGCGACGTTCTGCTTGTGCAGGGCCGTCGCGACCGTATCGATCCGCTCCTCGCTGACCGCGAGGTGCTCGTGCTCGAAGAGGTCGCAGACGCCAGCCTGCGTATCGACAAACGCCGTTGGGCAGTCGGAGCTTTTCTGCTTTTTTTGACATTGTCGCTGTCGGGCACGCTGACGGGATATTCGATCCCGCTTGCCATATGCGTGCTGCTTGGCGTGATGCTGCTGCTCGCCACCAAGACGATCCGCTACAGCGAGATGTATTCGCTGATCGATTTCAGGCTGCTGGTATTGATCGCCTGCATGATGAGCTTTGGCACTGCGATGGAGAACACCGGGGCCGATAAATATATTGCGCAGCTTATCGAGACCAATTTCGGGGCCTATGGCGGCACGGCCGTGCTGGCGGGATTTTTCCTGATGACGGTCGCCCTGACCCAGCCTATGTCCAATCAGGCCGCGGCGCTCGTCGTGCTGCCGGTCGCGGTCAAAACTGCGGTCGCTCTCGGGCTCAATCCGCGCACCTTCATCGTAGGCATCACGTATGCAGCTTCGTTCTCTTTTATCACGCCGCTCGAGCCAGCCTGCGTGCTCGTCTATACGCCGGGACGCTACACATTTATGGATTTCGTGAGGATCGGTACCGTGCTTACGGTGATCGTCTTTATTGTGTCGATCGTGCTTGTGCCGATGTTCTGGCCGCTCTAGGCTTCGGCGCGGCCCGCCAGA
This sequence comes from Acidobacteriota bacterium, assembly GCA_019639115.1. Classification (GTDB taxonomy): domain Bacteria; phylum Acidobacteriota; class Blastocatellia; order Pyrinomonadales; family Pyrinomonadaceae; genus OLB17. The sequence goes on from JAHBSM010000003.1 coordinate 48,164, forward strand.
GACGGCAGCCTGAGGCCGCGTTTTACAATAAAAAGTATCCCTATCGCGGTCCAGAATAGGATCCTTCCCTTTCGTATCAGCGCAAGAGTTACGGCCACGCCCGCCGCCAGCCCGACCGTGTCTCCGACGAATTGCGCTCCGGCCTCGTCGACCCCGATCACGAAAGGTATCAGCTTGAACATAATGGTCACGAGCCGGCTCACCGATTCGAGCAAAAATGAGTTGAGCAGGCTCGGGAAGGCGTCGCCCAACCGATACAGAACGTACCAGACCTCCGCGATGCCAATGATGTGATATGCAGCCTCAAATCCGCATATCGGCAGGAACCGACGCGGGTAACGCCGATAGAATCCGTAGATCATGTTCTCGAAAAGGCGCACGTCCAGTCGGCCGTTCTCGAGCCATCCGCGTGCGATGCCTCGACGATAGAGTTTCTCGCACAGTTCGCTTGCAAAATGCCACTGCCTGATCACCATCACGACCAGGAATACGACCACTGCAACGATCCCGACGATGATCACATCGATCGCCCATACCCAACCGGGATCGAGTTCGAAACCGCGTGCGAATATCACGGCTCCGAGGATCAAGAAGATGCTAGTCACCAGAGAATAAAAGAGATTTTCGGTGGCGACCGACGACAGTCCGGACACAAGCGGAACTCGTTGGCGGACAGCCACGGCTTTGGCCGTGCCGCTGATCAGGATGCCGAGCGGTATCAGGCTGCTCATCGCTTCGCCGATGATCACCGCCGGGACCGTATCGCGATACCCGAGCCGATACGGTTCGTACACCGACAGATTCCAGGCACCCGCACGAACAAGGATCCTCAAAAAGAACAGACCGGCGACCACGGCAAACCCAGTCCATCCGAACCTGACGATGCCGTCGATCAGCTCATCAACGCCTGTCGTGTAAATGAAATATACGAACAGGCCTATACCGGCAGCCGTCAGCAAGATGCTGGCCGCTTTGAGCCTACCTATATGTCGGGCGTTGATTCCCGGTTTGGCTGTCGCGGGGTCTTCCCGGCTGATGTGCTGGTCCACTCGTCGTTGCCTTTGCTAAGGTAGCGGGGCTAAAATGTTAGTTTAACAATTTACGGGTCACAGCACCCATTTTAACGAGGAAAATTATATGAGCACAGGCACCGCTGCCGCATTATCTAACATGGGTTTGACCGTTCTCTCTGAAGAAGAAGAACTTTTTCGGGCGTCGGTCCGCGAATTTGCCGAGGGCGAGGTCCGCCCGCGTGTCGAGCATATGGAGAAAGAGGCAAAGCTCGACGCCGATCTGATCAAACAGTGTTTCGAGCTCGGCCTGATGGCGATCGAATCGCCGGAGGAATACGGCGGTGCGGGCTCGACCATTTTTAATGCGATCCTCGCGATCGAAGAACTCGCACGCGTCGATGCCAGCATCTCGGTTTTCGTCGATGTTCACAACACGCTCGTTACCAACGCCTTTATGAAATGGGGCAATGACGAGCTGAAGAAAAAATACTTGACCCAGATGGCTAGCGGCAAGGTCGGTGCGTATGCGCTCAGCGAAGCGTCGTCCGGCTCGGACGCATTTGCACTCAAAACAAAGGCCGTCGATGCCGGCGACCATTGGCTGCTCAACGGGCAGAAACTCTGGATCACCAACGGCAACGAGGCTGAGATATTCATCGTATTTGCGACGATCGACCCCGAAGCCGGTTACAAAGGCATCACGGCGTTCATCGTCGAAAAAGGTTTCGAAGGCTTTTCGGTCGGCAAGAAAGAGGACAAGCTCGGCATCCGCGCTTCGTCCACGACCGAACTTGTATTCGAGAATTGTAAAGTGCCTAAAGACAACGTTTTAGGCGAGGTGGGCAAGGGCTACAAGGTCTCGATCGAAACCCTGAACGAAGGCCGCATCGGTATCGCCGCTCAAATGCTGGGCATCGCTCAGGGCGCGTATGAATGTGCTCTGAGATACACCGCCGAACGCGAACAATTCGGCCAGGCGATCAATAATTTTCAGGTCGTTCAGTTCCAGCTTGCCGAAATGGCGGTCGAGATCGAAGCCGCACGACTGCTGACCTACAACGCCGCTCGTCTGAAAGACGCCGGCAAGTCGTTCCTCAAAGAAGCCGCGATAGCCAAGCTTTACACCTCGCGCGTCGCCGAAAAGGTCTCGTCCAAAGCCATCGAACTCTACGGCGGCTATGGCTACGTCAAAGACTATCCGGTCGAGAAATTCTGGCGTGACAGCAAGATCGGCGCTATCTACGAAGGCACGTCGAACATGCAGCTGCAGACTATCGCGAAGCTTATAATGGGCGGCAAATAGTCCGGCGGGAAATCTCAAACAGGATGTATAGGATATTCAGGATAGTTTTCAGATCCTGCTCGTCTTGTGCATCCTGTTAGTTCATTATGAGCAATATCATTGTTCGAAATGCTTCATTAGACGACATAAAGCTCCTCGCGGAGTTGGCTTACGTGACGTTTTGGGATGCATTTCACGATCATCCGGCGAATCGGCCCGAGGACATGGCGGCGTATATGGCGGCGGCGTTCGCTGAGGAGCAGATAGCACGCGAGCTTGCCGACGATCGCAACATATTTCTGATCGCAGAGATCGATGAAGAGCCTGCCGGGTACGCAAAGCTCATCACAGGTTCGACCGAGGACGGCATCGAAGGCGAGCGGCCGATCGAGCTTTCGCGGCTCTATTCACTTCAACAATTCCTGGGCAAAGGCGTCGGTCAGGCATTGATGGACGAATGTTTCGCGATCGCGAGGTCTCGCGAACACGACGTAATGTGGCTCGGCGTTTGGGAATACAATCCTCGGGCGCAAAGGTTTTACGAACGCAATGGCTTTACCGTCGTCGGCAAACACACATTCCTACTCGGCTCGGATCCGCAAATCGACCTGCTGATGCGGAAGGATATTTTCACCACAGAGAACGCAGAGTAAAAAGAAGCCGGAAGACAGTTGGCAAAGGCCGAAAACCCAAAACCCCGATCCTTTCTCCGTGCTCTCTGTGGTAAATGTTGTCTTTTCCTTACAGATGCGATAGTGTTGCATCTGTGCGACACATTGCGAATCCTCCCAATCCATACGAACGTTATTCGGCCGAGTATGTCGGCGAGCCGCCGCCGACCAAGCTGGAGATCTTCGAAGAGACCGCAACAAAAAAGATCATCACAAAAGCGTTCGCCAGCGATTGGGAAGGCGGCTGGCGATACACGGTCAATTGCTATCGCGGCTGTGTTCACGGCTGCACGTATTGTTTCGCACGCCAATATCACGAATATCTCGGCTACGGGGCCGGGACGGATTTTGAGACAAAGATCGTCGTCAAACCGAACGCCCCGCACCTGCTGCGAGCGGAACTAAAAAAGTGTCGCGATGTGATGCCTCATCTCGATTTTTCATTCGCGACCGACCCTTACCTTCCGATCGAGGCCGAGTATCGGCTAACGCGGCAATGCCTGGAGGTCTGTGCGGAGTTTCGCGTACCGGTCGCGATCGTCACAAAATCACCGCTCGTCACACGCGACATTGATCTGCTAAAAAGCCTGTCAAAGCCGTCCGTATTTTTCTCGCTGCCGTTTCTCACAAAGGAAAAGTCGAATCCATTCGAGCCATATACGCCCGTTCCCGAGGCTCGATTTCGTGCGATGCGGGAGCTGTCCGACGCAGGCATAACGACCGGCATCGGCATCGCACCGGTGATCCCGGGCTACAACGAACCGGACATTCCCGGCCTGCTCGAACGTGCTAAAGAGTGCGGTGCCGAGCGGGCATTTATGTCGATGCTGCATATAGATACTGATTCGATCGAGGATTACTTTGTACAGAAAATGAACGAACATCTGCCCGAAACGCGCGTCCGAAAAATAATAAATATGATGGGCCGCGAACGCGGCGGCGGCCTCAGGCACCGGACCTACAAAGAGCGTATGACCGGAAAGACAGAGCAATGGGAGGTGACGAAAAAGCTATTCGAATTTCACTCAAAACGTCTCGGGTTCAAACAGAGCGAACGGGCAGTTGTAGATCGCGTCGAATCCGTAACAAACACCGCCGAACCGATCCAGCAGACTCTGTTTTAACGAACTATCTTGATAAACTTCGCCTATGCAGGAACGGATCGCAGTATTTGAGCAGATGTTGGCAGATGACCCAACGAACACGATGGTGATGTTCGGTTTGGCAAAGGAGTACGAGAAAGCCGGCGAACATCAACGTGTGATAGACATGCTCAACGCATATCTGGACAAAGCGGACGACGAAGGCAACGCCTACGGCACGCTCGCCCAGGCATATCTGGCCACGGGCCAACGAGACAAAGCGGTCGAAACCTATCAAAAGGGCATCGAAGTCGCTATGGCACACGGCCATCCGTCAATGGCGAATGAATACAAGATGACGCTGGATATCGATCTGTCGGATTGATCTGACAGATCACGGCGCCGAGCAGGCCGCGATCATGGCTCGGCGGATGCGGACCGGTTTCTCGGGTTTTTCGTCGGTGACGGCTGCCTTGTTTATCGTATCGACTACGTCCATTCCCCGAGTGACACGGCCAAACGCGGCGAACTTGCCGTCCAGGTATGATGCGTCGCTGACCAGAATAAAAAAATTCGTCGTCGCGGTATTCGGCTCGTCGGAGCGAGCCATCGACACAACGCCGCGGACATGCAGTATGCGGTTCGGTTCGTCTGGGATCGAGCGGCGGGCACGAGAACCGATCTTGAATGTCACTCCGCCTTCGCGGGTCCAGATATTGCCGCCCTGTATGACAAATCCCGGCACGACACGGTTGAACGTGGTCGTGTCGAACAGACCCGTTGCCGTAAGGTTAAGGAAATTGCGTACCGACTCGGGTGCAGATTCGGGGTAGAGTTCGATCGCTATCACACCGGCTTCGGTTTCGAGCGTGACGCATTGTCCGGCCATCTGTTCGACGGTCGCCCGGTCAAACGGCTCTGCCGCAACAGGCTCCGGCGGACGTTCGTTCGCCTTTCGCGACTCAGGCGTAGGCGATTGGCCGAAACCCGCGGCGGCAGCGAACGTAATAATCAATACCGAAAGTGATATATATTTCATCAGACCTGAGTTTTGGTGTATTTTCGTTGAAACACCAGGTTTAGTAAAGCCAATTCGCACTAGGAGCACATAAGAACCATGAGAACCCGACCTTTGGCCGTATTTGCTTTTATTCTGATCGCATCGATCGCCGCATTTGCTCAGCGCGAACTAGGCGTAAAGCCGACCGATACCGGCGGGCCGCTCACATACGAGCAGGCCGCCTATGACGTGCAATCGTACGACATCGCTCTCGACGTCGATCCGGCGGCAAAGTCGATAAAAGGCTCGGTCGTGATGCGGGCAAAGATAGTCGTGCCGACCAATGTGATCCGTCTCGATCTTGACACTGTCTATAAGATCGAACGCGTAAGCGAAGAGCAGGCCGACCGCAAATACGAATTCAAGGACGGCAAGATCTGGGTGTGGTTTCCGCAAACGAAGCAGCCCGGCGAATCGTTCTCGTTGTCCATCCACTACGCCGGAACGCCGCGCGAGGCTCCGCGTCCGCCATGGGTCGGCGGCTTTATGTGGAAGAAAACGCCCTCAGGAGCCGATTGGATCTCGGTCGCCCTGCAGAACGACGGTGCCGACCTGATGTTCCCCTGCAAGGATCATCCGTCTGACAAGGCATCGCATGTGCAGATGCACATCACGGTACCCGATCCGCTCGTCGCGACTGGCCCGGGCAAGCTAAAGGGTTCGGTCAAGAACAAGAATGGCACAACGACCTACAATTGGGAGATGAATACGCCGATCCCGAATTACTCGATCGTATTCAATGCCGCTCCATACAAGCTGATCCGTGACAGTTATCGTTCGATCGCGGGCGAGACAATGCCGATCGAGTTCTACATACTTCCCGAAGATTTTGAAAAAGGTGCCCGGTTGATCGAGGAACAAAAGAAGTACATCGCGTTCTTTGAAAAATATCTCGGACCGTTCCCGTTTCGTGCTGAAAAGGTCGGTATCACCGAAACTCCTCACCTCGGAATGGAGCACTCCACGAATATCGCGTACGGTAATGGCTTCAGATCGAATGAGGACGGCACGGACTGGCTGCTGCTACACGAGTTCGGGCACGAATACTGGGCCAACCTTGTGACAGCGAGCGACTGGCGGGATTTCTGGATCCACGAGGGATTTGAGACCTATATGGACACACTCTATACCGAGCATCTGCACGGCAAAGAAGCCTATATGAAAGCGATGGCCGCGCGATCCCGAGCTTTTAAGAATCGCCAGCCCGTAGCTCCGCGTGAGCAGAAATTCGCTTATCAGGTATATATGTCGGAGCCTGACTATCTCAGCTCCGACGGCGATATCTATGGCAAGGGAGCCTATTTCCTTCACACACTGCGATATTACATAGGCGACGACGCTTTTTTCCGCGCTCTCCGCCGGATGGCCTACCCGACAAAGGAGATGGAGCGTATCACTGACGGCCGCCAGACGAGGCTCGTCAATACGGACGATTTCCTGAATATCGCCGAGGCGGAATCAAAGATGAAGCTCGACTGGCTGTTCGAGATGTATCTCCGTCAGCCGAAACTGCCTCGTCTCATAACCGAAGCGGCCGACGGCACGCTCAAGCTCCGCTGGGAAACACCCAACGGCATGGCATTCCCGATGCCGGTGGACGTCGTCATAGACGGCAAACCCAAACGCGTCGCAATGGATAACGGAACCGGCAGCGTCGAGTTCACCGGCGACATCCCAAAAGTGGACCCGAACGAATGGGTGCTGAAGGCAAAATAGCCGGCCGGGCGCGAAACTACTAGGCTGCGGTTCTTTTCACCTAGTAATAGGTATGAACGCAGCCGCGCTCGATCGGCCTGCTCTCGACGAGTTCGCCGCCTCCCATTACCATTGTGTCCTTGCCGGGCTGCACCGTGTGCCCTCGAACAAACCCGCCCGCGTCGGCAAAGGCTGATCTCGATCGTTTCGCCGGTGTTTGGTTAAAATTGCCCGCGTTTCTGCGATTTGGTATTTTAGAAAGTTACCGCATTAGCAATATTTGTGCTCATAGGTACTTAATTTAATGGCAATTGCGACAAAGAAGAACGGAAAGGCGGAGTCCGCGGACAGATATCACGGCCTCGATGCCGAGACACTCGTCGGCATTTACCGCACGATGTATATGTCCCGGCGGATCGACGACAAAGAGATCCAGCTCAAGGGCCAGAACAAGATATTCTTTCAGATCTCTGGCGCCGGACACGAAGCCGTATTGACGGCTGCAGCTCTGGCGATGCGGCCCGGCTATGACTGGTTCTTTCCGTACTATCGCGACCGAGCTCTGATGCTCGGGCTCGGCATGACCGCACAGGAGATGTTGTGGTCGGCGGTCGGCGCCGAGGTCGATCCGAATTCGCACGGACGCCAGATGCCCTCGCACTGGGGACACAAAGACCTCAACGTACCTTCGCAATCGTCCTGTACAGGCACTCAGGCCCTGCATGCGGTCGGTGCCGCCGAAGCGTCGTATCGTGCGTCGCTTGTCGAAGAGCTCCGCGACAAGGTGACCGGCTACAAAGGCGACGAGGTCGTCTATATGTCGGTCGGCGACGGCACGACGAGCGAAGGCGAATGGTGGGAAGCACTTAACACCGCCTGCAATCTCAAGCTGCCGGTCATATTTCACGTCGAGGACAACGGCTATGCGATCTCGACGCCCGTCGAGGTGGGCACTGCCGGCGGCGACGTGTCAAAACTCGTGGCGGGCTTCCCTGACCTATTCATCCAGAATGTGGACGGAACCGATCCGCTTGCGTCGTATGCGGCTTTTCGCGACGCCGTTGCCTACTGCCGCGAACGCCGCGGGCCGGCGTTCATCCGTTCCAAGGTGATCCGGCCGTATTCTCACTCGCTCTCAGACGACGAGAAGCTGTATCGCCCCGATGAGGAACGCGAAGCCGACGCCGCGATCGACCCGATCAAAACCTGGGCTGAGTTTTTGATGACCGAGGGAGTCGCGACCTCGGAGCAGCTAGAAGCGCTCCGGGGCGAGATCGATGCCGAGGTGAATGCGGCCGCCGATATCGCGATCGAGACTCCCCAGCCCGCACCCGAGAGTGCTCTGCGAAACGTATTTTCGCCCGATGTCGATCCGACCGACCGCCGGCACTTTGATACCGAGAACGGGGCCGAACTGAGCGGCACGCCCGGTACGATGGTCGATCTGATCAATCGCTGCATGCACGAGGAGATGGAGCGCGACCCGCGTATCGTCGTCTTTGGCGAGGACGTGGCCGACTGCTCTCGCGAGCAATATCTCGAGACCGTCAAAGGCAAGGGCGGCGTGTTCAAGGTGACCGCCAATCTGCAGCGTAAGTTCGGTGGAGCACGCGTGTTCAACTCGCCGCTTGCCGAAGCCAACATCATAGGACGAGCCGTAGGCATGGCCATCCGCGGGCTCAAACCAGTGGTCGAGATCCAATTCTTTGACTATATTTTCCCCGCGATGATGCAGATCCGCAACGAGGTCGCACTTACGCGTTGGCGCTCGGATGGCGACACAAAATGCCCGATGGTTATGCGTGTCCCCGTCGGCGGCTACCTCAAAGGCGGCGCCGTATATCACTCGCAGTCCGGCACGACGCTTTTTGCCCATACGCCGGGATTGATGATCGCGTACCCTTCGACCGCGCTCGACGCAAACGGATTGCTGCGTACCGCGATCCGATGCGACGATCCGGTGCTGTTCCTAGAGCACAAGCACCTATACCGACAGGTCTATAACAAATCAGAGTATCCGGCCGCCGACTTTTTGATCCCATTCGGCAAGGCAAGAACCGTCCGCGAAGGTGCCGATATCACGATCGTGACATTCGGCGCGTTGGTCGAACGCTCTAATCAGGCTGCGAAACGCTTAGAACAACAAGGCATTTCCGTCGAGATCATCGATCTGAGGACGCTTGTACCGTACGATTGGGAAGCGATCGCCGAGTCGGTCAAGAAGACCTCGCGCGTAATCGTCGCACACGAGGATCCGATATCGTATGGCTATGGTGCGGAGATCGCCGCACGCATCTCGAACGAGCTTTTCGAGTACCTCGACGCACCCGTTCGTCGCGTCGGCGCTACAGATACATTCGTCGCATACGCTCCTCAGGTCGAGGATTTCATACTGCCACAGAGTGAGGATGTCGAGGCAGCGGTCCGGGACCTAATGAAGTATTAGGCAGTGTTTCCCGCAAATAGCACAGAACATAAAGGGCCGGCCTGTCGGCCCTTTTTTAATTGTTGCGATCAGCGCCTTAAACTTGCGGTCAAATGGCCCGAACCTTTACTGTGCGGCAAACGTATCTGTGTTACATTTGGATTCTGAGATGAATGCTATGACTCGGGGCATATTGTTTCGAACCGTTTTCTTTCTCTTCTTCGCTTTGTTCCCGGCCTTCGCCGCACTTGCACAGTCGGGGCCGGTCGTTGTTCGTCCCGGAGCTCCCGGACAACCGACCGAAGTGCTCGCCGAAGGTACTCGCCCGCGGGCGGTCGAGGTGACGGCCAAAGACGTCGAATTCATGCAGGGAATGATCATGCACCACGCTCAGGCTGTCGAGATGACCGCCTTGATCGAGGAACGCACGGACAATGCCGATCTTCGTCTGCTCGGTGCCAGGATAAGCCAGACACAGGCGGCCGAGATCGAGCAGATGAAACGCTGGCTCGCAGTTCGCGGCTTTCCTGCCGAGATGGATATGTCGTCGATGGGCGGCGATCATTCGCACCACATGGGCGGACACATGATGCCGGGTATGTTAACCAAAGCACAGATGGACCGGCTTCGTCGTTCTAAAGGAAAGGAGTTCGACCGTCTGTTTCTCGAAGGCATGATACAGCATCACAAAGGTGCGCTTGTGATGGTGGACGATCTATTTGGCACGCCCGGTGCCGGACAGGATGCCGAGTTATTTAATTTTGCGACCGATATCGATACCAGCCAGCGTGGCGAGATCCGCATAATGCGGGAGATGCTCGAACGTTCCGCGGGTAAAAAGGAATAATACGATGAGAAAAAGGACATTGATACTAGGGGCCGCTTCGCTGATCGCGGCTTTTGTCATCGCCGGAATGGCGCAGAACGGCACGGAGAAAGCTCCGCCGCTGCCCGCAGGCATGACCGGATCGAATGCCAACGATCCGCGCTCTAACCTCAAGCCCGGCCTTTTCGACGCGGGCGAGGCCGCATCAGGCATCCGTCATCTCGCATTGTTGAAAAAGCCCGATGCGTTCCAGCTTGGAGTCGATCCGACAGGGCCGATGATGGACAAGGCAATGCGTGCGCTAGGCATCCCGAGCGCCGAGATGATACCCGTCGCCCAGAGAATGGCTTTTGGCGGGCTCGCATTCGCCAATTCGGATATCGCATTTCAGGGCAACAGGCTCTTTCTCGGTAATTTCTACGGCATCAATATCTACGACATATCGGAGCCTGCTAAGACCAAATTACTCACATCGATGGTGTGCCCGGGCGGCCAGGGCGACGTCTCGGTTTACGGTAATTTGATGTTCATGTCGGTCGAGATGCCTAATGGACGGCTCGACTGCGGCGATCAGGGCTTCCCCCCGACTATGCCCGCTCCGGGCCAGCCCCCGCTTCCGGCTGCCAGCAAGGACAGATTTCGGGGCGTCCGCATTTTTGATATAAGCGACATCTCGAGGCCTAAGCAGGTCGGAGCGGTACAGACCTGTCGCGGTTCGCACACGCATACCTTGGTCAAAGCTCCGCAGGACAAGGAAAACGTCTATATCTATGTCTCCGGCACGTCGTTCGTGCGGCCGAATGAAGAACTCGCCGGGTGCTCAGACGGGACGCCCGACACGAATCCGGACACTGCCCGATTCCGGATCGATATCATCAAGGTTCCGCTCGCTGCTCCGCAGAACTCTCGCGTTATCGCCTCGCCGCGCATCTTCAGCGACCCGGCCACAGGCAAGATAGACGCGCTGACCGACGCCGGCTCGCACGACAACAAAGGCCGCGTAGAGCCGACCGACCAGTGTCACGACATCACGGTATTCGAAGAGATCGGTTTGGCCGCCGGCGCCTGCGCCGGCAACGGGATACTCCTCGACATCTCTAACCCCGCCGAGCCGAAACGTATCGATTCCGTCAACGACAAGAACTACGCTTATTGGCACTCCGCGTCGTTCTCTAACGACGGCAAGAAAGTTTTGTACACCGACGAGTGGGGCGGCGGCCTGGGTGCCCGCTGCCGCGAGAACGACCCGAACGTTTGGGGAGCCGACGCGATATTCCAACTCGGAGCCGATCGCAAACTCAAGTTCGCGAGCTACTACAAAATGCCGGCTGCTCAGACCGAGAGCGAAAACTGCGTAGCACACAACGGCTCTATCGTCCCCGTGCCGGGCCGCGACCTAAAGGTGCAGGCGTGGTACCAGGGCGGGATCTCGATCGTTGATTTCACTGACGCAGCAAAGCCGGTCGAGGTCGCTTATTTCGATCGCGGTCCGCTTGATCCGAAAATGCTGATCCTCGGAGGTTCTTGGTCGGCGTACTGGTACAACGGGAATATCTATTCGTCCGAGATCGCACGCGGACTGGATATCTTTGAGCTTGTCCCGACGAAGTTCATCTCGCAAAATGAGATCGACGCGGCAAAGACCGTGAGGCTTTCAGAGCTCAATGTGCAGAGCCAAGAGCAGAATCGCTGGCCAAATAAACTTGTCGTTGCTAAGGCATATCTCGATCAGCTTGAGCGTTCGCGCGGACTCACGACGGCGGAGATCGCCAAATATCGTAAGGCCATCCTCGCTGCCGAACGTTCGCGAAAGGCCGGGCCGCTCAAGGCTCTGTCCGCCGCCGCGTCACAAAAGGCCGCCTCGGCCGCCGATGCAAACGACGCTGCACGCCTGGCGGGCATAGCGTCGGTTCTCGGCGATCCTGCGTTTTGATAAGGGCTAAGACGCAGAGGCTCGTGTCGCCTTAGCTCATAAGTTGAACTGTAAGTTGGTCGGGTCGCGGGATCCGGCCAATTTTTTTTGGAATTTCGGTCTCGAACGCGTTATGACGAACCTATGTGCCGCTTCGCCCTATTGAAGTTTATCGCTTTCGGTCGTTCTTAGCGGCTGCGGCATTTGCCTTCTCGCCCATGTTCTCGACAGGTGGTGCATCCGGGTCAGCGACCGCAAAGGTCAGCCTTTTACCCTGAAGCAAAAAGCTCTTGCCGTTCCATTTATAGGCTGACCGAGTGAAATAGGCTGGGCAGCAGAGCTGTTCGAGATCGCCGGTGATCTTGCCAGTCTCAGTCTGTCCGAGCACAAAGCGGTCTTGGCCGTACAATTCGACGACGAGATCCCCGTTCGCGGGCCGCAGGTCCTTGAGCCCGCCGTCGGCACGGTCGCCCGTACGAAACGGCCACAGCAGCTCAGGCCGTCCGTCACGCCACGTGAACACATAGACTATCTGCGGTATCGCCGATCCGCCCGTCTCGACCTTGAGCACGACTATCGCCTCGTCCTCGCCGTCGCCGGTCACGTCAAAATACTTTACCGCGACGAGCGTTGCGCCTATACGACGCTGCGATTTGGCTACGGCCTTTTCGTCCTCGCCCATCTTGTCGTCGGTGAAGGTCTTGACGGGGGCGGCTTTACCATCGGCCAGCTTGATATCGGCCGTACCGTCGGGATTCTGCCAGCCGCGAGGCAGTTCGTACGTGAAATTCTTAAAATCGAATTTACCTATCGGCGACGATGTTTCTCTATATCGCTCGTCTGTCAGCTCCGTCTGTAGATTAGGCGGCTTTGGCGCAGCTATAACGGCGGCCGCCGCTGCGACGGTCGGTCCGGGCTCGGGCTCTGCGGCCGAATTGGCAACGGGGCCCGGCCGCGAACACGCCGAGACCATGAGAGCTGCCGCGACAAGAGATAACTTAAAATTGAGATCCATCAGCGCCTATGCACGAGTGAGGCTGCGATACTTGATCCGGTGCGGCTGGTCGGCGTCATGGCCGAGGCGGCGTTTGCGGTCCTCTTCGTATTCGCTGTAATTTCCGTCGAAATACTCGACGTGACTGTCGCCTTCGAACGCCAAAATGTGCGTCGCGATGCGATCCAGGAACCAGCGGTCATGAGATATTACGACCGCGCAGCCCGCAAAGTTCTCAAGCGCTTCCTCAAGGGCCCGCATCGTGTTCACATCCAGGTCGTTCGTCGGTTCGTCGAGCAATATGACGTTCGCTCCCGATTTGAGCATCTTGGCGAGATGTACGCGGTTGCGTTCGCCGCCGGAGAGCTGGCCGACTCGTTTCTGCTGGTCCGAACCCGAGAAATTGAATCGCGACACGTAGGCACGCGAATTGACCTCGCGTTTGCCGAGCATGATAACGTCGAGCCCGTCCGAGATCTCGTCCCAGACGGTCTTGTCATCGGTAAGGCTGTCGCGCGATTGATCCACGTAGCCGATCTTAACGGTCGGAGCAACCTTGAAATCGCCGCTGTCGGGCTGTTCTTGTCCTGTTATAAGCCGAAACAGCGTGGTTTTGCCGGCGCCGTTTGGGCCGATCACGCCAACGATGCCGCCCGGAGGCAGCGAGAAATTGAGGTCTTCAAATAACAATCTATCGCCGTATGCTTTTGACACGCCGCGGGCGTCGATCACGTTGTCACCTAAACGCTCGCCCGGCGGGATGTAGATCTCGAGGTCCTCGCTGCGTTTCTCGCTTTCGGTGGCGACAAGTTTTTCGTAATCATTGATACGTGCTTTTGATTTTGCGTGGCGGCCTTTCGGCGACATTCGTATCCATTCGAGCTCGCGTTCCAAAGTCTTTGCACGCTTGTCCTCGGTCTTTTGTTCCTGAGCGAGGCGGGCCTGCTTCTGCTCGAGCCACGACGAGTAATTTCCCTGATACGGGATGCCCTCGCCGCGGTCGAGCTCGAGTATCCAGCCCGCAATGTTATCGAGGAAATATCGGTCGTGCGTTACCGCGATGATCGTGCCCTCGTACCGCTGCAGGTGCTGTTCGAGCCACGCGACGGTCTCGGCATCGAGGTGATTGGTCGGTTCGTCGAGTAGCAGAATGTCGGGCTTTTGAAGCAGCAGGCGGCAGAGAGCAACGCGGCGTTTCTCGCCGCCGGAGAGGTTTTTGACCGGTGTGTCCGGCGGCGGACAACGAAGCGCATCCATCGCCATCTCAAGCCGCGAATCGAGGTCCCAGGCGTCCGCTGCGTCGAGCTTTTCTTGTACCTGGCCTTGGCGTTCGATCAGCGCGTTCATCTCGTCGTCGTCCATCGGCTCGGCAAATTTCGCGTTTATCTCCTCGAATTCTTTCAATAGATCGACGGTTGATTGGACGGCTTCTTCGACGATCTGCTGAACGGTTTTCGTTTCGTCGAGCTTCGGTTCCTGTTCGAGATAGCCGACGGAATAGCCTTTGGAAAAAACGACCTCGCCGTTAAAATCCTTGTCCGTGCCGGCGATGATCCGCAGTAGGCTCGATTTACCCGCACCGTTGAGGCCCAGCACGCCGATCTTCGCCCCGTAAAAGAACGAGAGATAAATGTCCTTAAGGACAGGTTTCTTGTCGTAAAACTTTGATACTTTGACCATCGAAAAGATGATCTTGTTTGGTTCAGTCATAGTGAGTTACCCGACGGGCAAACTCTTAATCTACCGTCTGCTCAAATTGACACGCAAGCCGAGACGGACGCTTCGCGGTGAGGCGACCGTGAGTACCGGGGTCCGGCCTATGTCGTAACGCGAGTTCAGAATGTTCTCAACCCCGGCAAAAAGTTCGATCGAGGTCGAAACTTTGTACGAGATGCGTCCGTCCGCATTTAGGTAAGAACGCAGGAGCAGCGTATTGCGGTCGTCGTCGAATTGCGATGATGCCGCTCGAACCTGTGCCGACAACGAAAGTCGACGGTTCAGGTCGTATTTGGCCTGTGACGTGAAGTTGTGTCTCGCGGTTTGGGGGAGCACTTTGCCGACAAGCGAAGCGTCTGCCGGGAATTTCGTGATCTTCGGGCCTACTGCCTGATAACCGGCGTTGAGTTTTAGCCGCGGCATCGGGGAAAATTCAACGTCGGCCTCGAAACCACGGGTCCGCGTGGTACCCACGTTCTGTCGTTGCCTAGTTATCAATGAACCGGTCACTGACGTGGTCACACTGACGATCGGATCGTCTATCCAAGTGGAGAACACGCCGGCCCGAAGAACGACCTTTGGACGTCGGATCGTATGGCTGGCACCTCCCTCTATCGTATTTGATCGTTCGGGCTTGAGCGACGCGTTCGCTTCCGTCACGACATTACCCACTCTGAATCCGCGATAAAGCTCGTTAAGCGTAGGCGCACGAAATGCCCGGGCATACGAAGCATAGAACGCGGTACTTTCGTTCAGGTCATAGACAACGGCGATCCGCGGGCTTAACGAGAGATCGCGACGATCGGCATAGGTGATCTGTGACAATGCCCCGGTCGACAGCATTCTCGACAAGGCAATACCTTGACTGTTCATACGCAGATCGAAACGCCCGGACAGATGGAACGTGAGCTTCGCCGTCGATTCAAACTTATCCTGAAAAAACAACGCTGCGTCGGTCGCCTTGCCGCCTGATGTAGTAATGCTGGCCGGCACCCCGGCCGAGTAGCCGATCTCGTTACTGTGGCCACGCACAACAAGCAACTCGCCGGAAGCGGCAAATTCGTTCCGAGCGGTCCTGCCACGCCATGTTACGCTCCCGCCAAATGCTCGCGACGGCACCCGCTGTGATCGCGATAATGTCTCCTGGCTTCGATCGGCCGATACTGACGTGAACGTTTGATCAAAGGTCTGCCATTCACCGAATGCTCGAATGCCGAATTTCCCGTATCGGCGAGTTGAAAGGTCGCCGCCGATCGCCAGTTGGCGAAAGTCCGTTCGATTATCGGTCAGCCGAGTACCGTTGCGGCGGCGTTCGCCGAAAGTGTTACCGCGGACGAAGACACGCCCGGCGTCGCCGAACCCCCGCTCGATCTTCAAAATGAGATTTGCGTATCGCGAATCCGCAGCGGCGTCCACCGTTCCGCGCGACGATGCTGCCACAGGAATGTATCCCGCCGTCGTAAAAGTGTCGCCTGCAGCCGTCAAACCCCATTTACCGCTAGACGCGAGCAAAACGGCACTTGCATCAGCCGTATCCCGTTCGGCGGCGGATGTCTCGGCCTTGAATATCACTCTCTTATCGTTACGGGCCAGCGGGACGATGTTCACGGCACCGCTCAGGCCGCCGCTACCGTAGAATGTGCTCGCACCGCCCCGGAAGACCTCGATCTGCTCGACGGCGATCATCGGCACACGCGACCAATGCGTCCAGCCGCCGAAGGCGTCGTTTAGAGAAAGTCCGTCGAATAGAACATTTATCCGCGACGCTCCACTGCCGGACACCCCGCGGAGGTTTGCCCCTTGTGCCGTAGGATTTGTCGTCCGGCTCGAACTGCGTCGGAATAGCTGAAATCCGGGAACCTGCCGCAGCGTGTCGTCCGCCGTGCGAGCAGCAGTTACCGCGAGGCTCTCGATCGTGATGACGGCGATGCTCGCGTTCAACATATCTTCTTCAGAGCGCGTGACCGAAACGGTAACCGAAACAGGGGCGGGCTGCAGAACGATCGCGATTGGCATCGGAGTCGAGGTCTGGACCTCGACAATGCTGGACCTGAATCCGGCTGCCGACACGGTGATCGTCCCCATCGTGGAATCGAAACGGAAATAACCATCGTCAGCGGTCGTCATTCTTTCGGTTCGGTCGATCGCTACCATTGTCACCGAAGCACCGGCGATCGATGAGCCGCGAACGTCGGTAACGATACCAGAGACTGATTGCGCAGCACCCTGATCGGCCGCGAACAGGACCGCCAACAAACCTAATATGAGCCTGAGCCACAGGACGTTTTTGTATCGCCATCTCATAGCTTAGCGTCGCCGCTCAAAGAGAACGGGAACATTCATTAAGATCTCGATACTCTCAATTCTTGCCAAACTGACTTCCTAGCTGATGGTCATGCGGCGTACAGCAGACCGGTCGATGCGTTCACGGCTTACATCAAACCCGATACCCGGGCCGTCCGGGGCGGTGATCGTTCCTACCGGCGAAACTTCTACCGCGGGCGAGATGATGTCTTCGTGCCAATAGCGTTTTGAGGCGGATACATCGCCCGGCATTGTGTAGCCTGCCAATGTCGAGATCGCGATATTGTGAGCGCGGCCGATACCGCTCTCGAGCATGCCGCCGCACCATACGGGAATGCCTGCTTCGCGGCAGATCTTTTCAACGAGTTTTGATTGCGAGTGTCCGCCTACGCGGCCGTTCTTTAAGTTGATGATCTTACCGGAGCCGAGCTCTATGGCCTTGCGTGCGTCTTCGGGAGATCTGATCGGTTCGTCTAGACAGATCGGTGTTTTTATTGCGGCTTGGAGTTTGGCGTGGTCGATGATGTCGTCGTACGGCAGCGGTTGTTCGAGCATCATCAGGTCGAATTCATCTAGGCTCTTCAGCTTGTCGATATCGTCCAGCGTGTATGCCGAGTTCGCGTCGCCCATCAGCAGTATGTCCCCAAACTCCGCACGCACGGCCTTGATCACGTCGTAGTCCCAGGTTGGCGAGATCTTGATCTTGATGCGTTTGTAGCCTGCTTCTAGCTCGACGCGGATCTTGTCCAAAAGTTGAGCGACCGAATCCTGAATGCCGATAGAAACGCCGCACTCGATCACTTGATCCACACCACCGAGATGACGCCACAGCGGTACGCCGAGCTTCTTTGCCTCGAGATCCCAGCACGCCGTTTCTATTCCCGCCTTTGCCATTCGGTGGCCGCGGACCCATTTCATCAGCGGCCAAATGTCAGCTGCCGAATCAACTTCCTTACCGACGACCATCGGTGCGAGAATTTTCTCCGCGGTCACCCACGCCGAATCGGTCCATTCGTCCGAGTAGCCGGGCGTTTCGCCGCATGTGATCTCGCCCCAGCCGGTCGCGCCGGCGGCGTCCTCGACACGCACCAGAATGATGCGGCGCTCATACGTCCTGCCAAAGCTCGTCTCAAAAAAATGTACGAGCGGCAGCCTGATCTCTATTAGTTCGATCGAAGTGATCTCTATCATTTGGTCAGCTCGCACCCTGCGGCTCATTCTACCACTTCGAACTGCACCCACTGCGTGGCGACCTGCTGTTTTGTTTTTGCGAGCCTGTCGGTCACCACGACCTGCATCACATAATCGCCCGGCTCCATCTCGGCTCCGATCGATATCGCACCTGATGCAGACAGACGATGCCCGACCGGATCGTCGGCAGCGGTCACAGGTTTGTCGCTCCCGTCGAGTACGAGCTTGCCGTCGCGAAAGATGCGTATCCTCGCAACAAGGTCAGTCGAGCCCGCAGCGAGCTTTGCGTTATAGACCTCGGCCGCATATGTGAGCACGCGGCCCTGCCGCACACGCCGCAATGCGGTGTCGGTCATCGGATCGCCTGTCTCCGTACGCTGTTTTGGATCGGCCTGTATCCTTGTCCATTGATCACGCGAGTAGGTCTCGATCACGAGTCCCGATAGAGTGAGGCGATCTTTTTTGATGTCCGGCACTTCGATGAATTGGCTTGCTGAGCCGAGCTTACCGCTGGCCTGATCGCGGATCGCAACGCGATATTGGTAGGCTCCCGGCCGTTTGACCGGAAACACAAAACTGTAGATGAACCCCGACTCAGTGAACGCCCGGAGCTGTGCCGGGTTGACCGTAATGACGTAACCTTTGAGCAATTGATCGACAACGGCCCCGTCTGCCCCAAAACTGGCAGCCATCACTTCGATCGCAGCTTTTTTGCCGCCCTTCCCGTCATCGACAAATGTCAGATCGCCCGCGTTGACGTGCAGCAGCGATCTGACGTAACTGCCCGATCGGGCTTCGCTGCCGAATACGGCATTGAGCCGAAGCGTGATGCCACTAACTGCAAAAGGCGATGCCAAAACACGTGCAAGCTGACGTTCAGGCGGCATCGACGCCGCGATCGAGTCACCGGAAGGCCTCGGCCGCTCGGCGACGTTAAAGAATCCGCTGCGATAGCGAGCTGTCACGCCCGGCCTCGACACGCGTATCTCGATCCTATTGAACTTTCGCCTTGCCGGATCGAACGTATCTTCGTCCGGCTCGTATGCGACCAGATAATAGCTCTGGTCCTCAAGCACTTTTCTCACGCCGTCGGATAGATCGTTGGTGTTGCGTATCGCCAGGCCTCCGGTTTCCACAGCCAGGTAATTGAGCGAATCTTGAGTTTCATTCAACACTGCACGCCGATCGTCAAGTATCTGATTGATAGCCTGCGGACTGTTGTCGATGATCTGGTCGGCGGCCGTGATACCCACGGTCTGGAGCCCGCGAGCGTCAATGGTATAGAAAACGATCGAGCGTCGGTTGGCTTCGTCGATCACTTGCCGCATGAATTCCAAGATCTCGCTGATGGCCGCGAACCCGTATGGATCGACCTCTGTGAGCCGAAAACCCTCGGAAAAGAGGATGACGGATTTGCGGCCGGGGAGTTCTGACATTCCATTGACGATGAATCGCAGCGCGCCCAGCGTACCGGACGCGAAAGCGCTGCCGCGAAAATCATTGATACCCCTGATCTGGTTTCGTTCCTCTGCCAGGTCTTCGTCGCTGACGGTCGTATCACCCGTTGAACGCCTGATCTGAAGCGGCGTTGGGCTAATCGGTTCGAAAGCGCTTATGCCGCCGCCACCGACCGGATTCCACCGGACCCGATCGATCGCTGCGTAAAGTATCCGTTTGTCGGATGTGAACTGCTGCAGGGCGCCTATGCCAGCTCCCGTGCGAATGATCGCGACCAGGTCGCCGGGCTGCATCTGCTCATCGACATATCGCTTGAGCGCAAGCCTTGTGTAATGGGCGCTCTCGAATGACAGTGTAATGTCGTCAACTACGAGGGCGATCGTCCGCCGCACTGACGAGGCACGCACAGGCACTGGCGGCGGCGCGACACCCGCGATGCGTTCCGGCTGGCGCTCGGCCGTATCTCGCGAACCGGCGATAAGCGTCATGCCGGAGAGCTTCTGCTTTTTACCGTTCTCGTAGATCTCTATTTCTTCGGGCCGCAGGTCAAGTACCGGTTTGCCGGACCGATCCGTAGCAACGACGTCCAACTGGATCAGGTCAGACGTGATACGGACCACCGCATCATTGGCCGGCGGCTGTGTCTGGGCGGAAGCGGCTGCGCCGGTAAGCATCACCGCCAGGATCGAACCGGCGATCTTCGGAAAAAGTTGAACGTCTCGAACTTTCATTTTGTTATTATAGTATCGTTCATCGGATACCCGATCTGATCCATTACGAACCCAAGCCCGCATTTGGTCATCTTTTTATTCTAGGGCGGTCACCTGTCATATGTTCTCAATTTATCGAATTATTCCATTGCCGCTGTTGATGCTTTGCCTGGCCGCGGTCGGCTGCACGGCACAACAGACCGAACAGCAGGCGCTCGAAATGCTTCGCACATTGACGCGCGACGGCAAGCTGCCCGCCGAGTCTGTTGTCGCCGACATAGAATCGCGGTTCGCGAATAGAGAGAGCGGTGCTCTCGCCCGTCTGCTCAGGGCACGGATACGTTTTGAGAACAAGGACTTTGCCGGTGCGGCTCAACTGCTCGAGAGTGACGTGATCCGCAAGCGTACCAAGGTGGGCGATCATGCTTTGTGGCTTCGCGGGCGAGCTCTGCAATCGGCGGGCGACCACGCGCGTGCGATGTCGGTGCTGCGCGAGCTGATTAACGATTTCCCGGAGAGCGTGCGGGCACGCGATGCACGGATCGCGTGGGCCAATTCGGCGCTCGCGGCAGGCATGGCCGTTGAGGTCCCGCCGATGCTGGTCGAACTGACGGAAAAGAACGACGCTGAAGCTTTGCTTGCTACCGCACGCGCATACGCCGCTCAAGGTTCGCAGCCGCAGGCCATCGAATATTACCGTCGGCTCTACTTCAATGCGCCCGCGTCATCGTCCGCAAAGGAAGCCGAGGCCCAACTCACGACTCTCGGCCAGCCGCTGACGCCGCAGATCGCCGACGAGCAAACGGCGCGCGCGACACGGCTGCTGTCGGCTTCGCGATTTACCGAAGCTGCGGCCGAATTCGCGGCTCTCGCGGCCTCGTTCCCGGCCGCAATGACGCCGGCGGCCCGTCGCGACCAGATCGCGGCTCTAGCGGGTGCGGGCCGAATGGCCGAGGCCCAGACCTTGATCGCGGCTATGCCGTCCGGCTCTCCCGAACGCGAAGCAGCACACCGAAGCCTCGTGCTTGGATATACAAAGGCGAAGCAATGGCCGATGGCGCGCATCGCGGCCGACGCGATGCGAGCGGCTTATCCCGACGGCAAGCTCGTGCCGCAAACGTTGATCGACGCGGGATTGGCGGCCCGCGATGCCAAACTCCGCGCCGAAGAATCCTATTACTTCTCGACCGCCGTCGCAGCGTATCCCAACGCCGTCGAAGTGGCGACCGCACAGTTCGAATCGGCGTGGGTCCAGCACGAACAGGGCAACTTTGCCCTGGCCGCACAAATGATGATCGAGCATCTTGTCCGATACGCGGCCAAAGATACGACGAATCGAGGCAAGGCCGGCTATTGGTCAGCTCGCGACAGCGAACGCTCGGGGCGTATCGCCGAGGCGTGCGCGTTGTACGACGCAGTGATATATCGGTATTCCGCCAACTGGTACGGATATCTCGCGATCGACCGGATGTCGTCGCTCAAAAGCCGCGGTGAGTGTCGCTCGACCGCACCGCCGAACGAAACCATCGCTCGGGCCGCCGCCAATCTCAAGACCGTAACGGTCGCTCCCGAGACAGCCGGGCCGCGTGAACTCGACCGGGCGGCCCGCAGCGACGAACTCAGTACCATCGGACTGTTCGACTGGGCGATAGACGAGCTCAACGATGCAAAACGAACCGCGAACGCCAGTCCGCAGATCAATCTGGCTTTGGCCCGCCATTACAGGCTAAAAGGCAATAATGTCGCTGCGTTTCTTGCTCTCAGGACCAGCTATCCGGACTACGCCCAGATGTTTCCCGAGGAACTCGGCCGCGAAGAATGGTCGTTCTTTTACCCGCTGATCAATTGGAACGACATTAAGTATTGGGCCGGACAACGCGGCCTCGATCCGTATAAGGTCGCCGGGCTGATACGTCAGGAATCGGTATTCGACCCGCGAGCCAAATCGCCTGCGAACGCCTATGGCCTGATGCAGCTTCTCGTGCCGACGGCAAATGCGGTAGCCAAGAAATATGTCGCGACGACCGGTTCGGTGACCGCTGAGAACCTCTATCAGGCGCCGCTCAACATCGAATTGGGAACTGCATATATGAAGGACCAACTCGCCAAATTCGGCCGCATCGAATATATGGCTGTCGCGTATAATGCCGGCCCGGGCCGCGTGCCTCAATGGCGCGCCACGCTGCCCGCCGATATCGATGAATTTGTCGAGGCTATCCCGTTCAAAGAGACCAAAGGCTATGTCCAGGGCGTCATCCGCAACACCGCCCAATACCGTCGACTCTATGATGACAGCGGCCAGTTTCGGCCAAATGTTGGCACGCGTCCGCTTCGCGGCGAGCTGGATTCCCTGGACCGCGACCAGTTCACCGCGGCGTATCCTGAAGTACGCCTCGCCGATCCTCCAGCCGCGGAATAGTGCAGATGCGAGCTGCGTTTGACAATGCTGTCCACTGTCGGTCAATTTGACCGGCAGGGTATGTCAGATTGACCGATACGTGCGAGAACGACAAATTACCCTGCAGTTCTAAACCTAATCATATCTTCATTTACCGAGTGGCACGGCCTTTGTATTAAGAAGGCCGACGGTAACGCCGAGCTCCATCTGTGAGCATTCGACGCCCAGAGGCACAATGACTATGAAGATCTCAGTTCTTAGGAAAGCTTCGGTGAGGAAATTTCTCGCCGCAGCGATACTATCGTCGTTCGTACTTTCGAACGCATTTGCGGTTTCCGCGTTGGCGGGCCAATTCAATGAGCCCGCATTCACCGGCTCGTCCGTGACGCAAAAGTACACGACCGACCTGACCCGGCTCGGCCGCGACCAGCGACTCGAAGAGAATCACTTCTTTGAGAAAGAGACGGCTAAGCTCATCAACCTTCTGACAAATGCCAACGGACGCCAGCCCGTTATCGTCGATGAAGACAAGGCCGCGCAGGACGCGGTTGTCGCCCAGCTTGCATTGCGCATCGCGCATGGCAACGTCCCGACGGTATTGGCCGGACGCACGGTTCTCAAGCTCGAATCTACGGCATTGTTCTCGAATACAAATTCGCGTGAGCAGGCAGCGAGGCTGATCGATACGATCGTAGCGGAGGTTACCGCTGCCGACGGACGCGTGATCCTCTACGTTGACGCGCTTGCCGACTTGGTCGGCGAACGCGCCGTAACGCAGAGCCTCATTAACGCGGTCACCGACGGCAAGCTCACGGTGATCGGCGGCAGTTCTGTCGGCGACTACGCTGACCGGATCGAAGCTGATACTGCGGTCGCGGCACTTTTCGAAGGCATCCTCGTCTCCGATCGATCGAACGCCGGGAACACGGCTCCGGAGCAGAACCGTCGTGAACGGTTTCGCGGCGACAATGTCTCACCTGATATCCGCCAGATGATGGCCGACGGCGCATCGGGCGATACGAAGATCGATGTCATCATCCAGGCAAAGAACGGCAGCGGTACTGAAATACGCCAGTCGTTCAAAGCCAATGATGTAAAGAGTTTCGAACAGATCGGCAAGAGCGACATCATCGTAGCGACGATGACGCTCAATGCCGTTCAGGCTCTCTCAGCCGGCGGACAGGTGAATTACATCTCGCTCGACCGCAAGACGCTGCAGCAGGGCCACGCTGAGAATACGACCGGCACAACGATGTCGCGAAGCCAGGCAGCATCCGGTTCGACACCGGCCTACACGCTCGACGGCAGCGGTATCGGCATCGCAGTGCTCGATTCCGGCGTCTACGCCGCGCACAATGCTTTCAAAGACTCGAGCGGAGCATCGCGTGTCGTTTACAGCAAGAGTTTTGTCACGGGCGATTCCTCGACGGCCGACAATCACGGCCACGGCACTCACGTTGCGGGACTGGCTCTTAGCAATTCGACCATCAGCAGCGGCGCATACCGCGGTATCGCAAACAATGCGAAGCTGATAAACCTGAAAGTGCTGAACAACCTCGGGATAGGACGCACTTCGGACCTGCTGGCAGCCCTGGAATGGATCAGGGTCAATTGGGCAACCTATAACATTCGCGTCGTCAACATCAGCCTCGGCACACCCGCGATCGATGCATACTACAACGATCCGGTCACCAACAAGGTTTGGGAACTAAGCCAACTCGGTATAGTTACCGTCGCAGCCGCAGGCAACAACGGCAAAGACCTCCAGAATCGCAAGATCTACGGCCAGGTCCACTCGCCGGGCAACGAGCCGTCGGCGATCACGGTCGGAGCGACCAATTCAAAAGGCACCGACGCACGCGGCGATGATGTTATGGCTACGTTCAGCTCGCACGGGCCAACACGCAGCTACGCAGTGATGCCGGGCGGCGTAAAGCTGTACGACAACATCATCAAACCGGACATCGTGGCTCCGGGCAACTCGCTGCCGTCAGCAGCCAGCTCGCCTAACGCGCTTCTGACGCTTTTCCCGACACTTCAGCCAGCTGAGATGAATCTTGCGGGCACTGCCGACGACATGATGAATATGAGCGGCACGTCGATGGCAACGCCGATCGTCGCAGGTGCGGCTGCGTTGCTCTTGCAGGTCAATCCTAAGCTGACGCCGTCGATGATCAAGATGATCCTGCAGTACTCGGCACAGCCGCTGAACGGCGTCAACATGCTCGAGCAGGGAGCCGGACAACTGAACATCGAAGGCGCGGTCAAGATCGCAAAGACGCTGCAGAAGACCACGAACTTCACCGGAACGGCTGTCGGAGCATCGATGCTGGCGACCGGAGCTGCATCGCCGACGGCAAGCAGCACCATCAGCGGCACGACGTTCACGTGGTCGCAGGGTATCGTGACCGATCACTACTTTGCCAAGGGAGCCAACCTGATCTCGAAGTATCAGCGGTTCTATGACAACGGCTGGTCGTTCGACGATATGACATTCACAGTAGCGGGCTCGGCGATAACGCCAAATCTGCTATATCTCTCAACGGGCCTTACCGCAGGCAACTCCATCTACACAAGTAACGGAGCGATAATCGGTTCGGGCACGGTATTCCTCTCATGCGGCGTTCTGGTCGGCGACGGCGTTCTTGTGGGCGACGGCGTCCTCGTGGGCGACGGAGTATTGGTGGGCGACGGCGTGCTCGTAGGCGACGGCGTTCTGGTCGGTGATATGACATTCGCCACCTCAGAGAATGAGTACATCTTCGGAGATGAATAGGAGCTGGAAGAAAACGAATAGTTAGATCAACTACTTCATCTATCAGGAGATCGACAATGAGAACGCAAATAGCAAATAACCCACAACGTGAGCGTTCACGACCACATATGGTGCCGGTACCGGCACCCGATATGGGCCGGATGTGCGTGCTGACCAGCACTGACACTGCTGAAGTGCTCGCTTTCCTCTCCATCCGGCCTGTACATACCGTCGTGATGACAAGCTTCATCAACGACAACGGAATTGTGAACGTACTGAACCGTGGTGTCTTCTATGGATATCGCGGCACCTCCGGTGAACTTGAGGGCGTGGCACTCATCGGGCATTCGACGCTTGTCGAGGCCCGCAGTGACGAGGCTCTCAGAGCACTTGCCTACACCGCTCGCCACGCATCGACACCGATCCATTTGGTAATGTCCAGCGGCGACGCTGCCGAGCGGTTCTGGGATCACATGACCGGCGGGCTTCGTGCCCCTCGGCTCACGTGCACTGAGCAGCTTTTCGAGATCTCTTTCCCGTTCGCGGTCCGCGGACAGGAACACAAAATCGAGACCGCTACCGAAGAGTGGCTGATCCCGGTCGCCGAAGCGCAGGCCGAGGTCGCATTTATCGAATGCGGCGTGGACCCGATGCAGAAGGACCGTGAAGGCTTTCTCAGCCGCGTCGCCCGCCGTATCGGGCAAGGCCGCGTATTCATCGTGACAGATGGCGACAAACTTGTCTTTAAGGCCGACATAATCGCCGAGACCGACGAATGCATCTATTTGGAAGGCATCTATGTATCGCCTGAGTATCGCGGCCGGGGTATCGGTTCGGATTGCCTGGCGGCGCTCTCGCTCGATCTGCTAGGACGCGTTTCCAACATTTGCCTGCTCAGCAATGTCGAATTCGCCTCAGCTCACCGCAGCTTCGAACGTGCCGGTTTTCGCAACACAGATCACTGCACGACGCTGTTCGCCTGAACCGAGCATGAACCAGAATGGAAGGGCCGCTCCGAAACCAGGGAGCGGCCTTTATTTGTTCGATAGATCGATGCAAGCTTAGAGGTTGCGGACTATAAAATCAGTCATCATCGTGTACCAGTGTTTGACCTGGGCAGAGTTCGTCACGCCGTGACGAGCGGTCGGGTAGAACATCACGTCGAACTGCTTATCGGCTTTCTGCAGTTCATAAACGAGGCGTGTCGTATTCTGCATATGCACGTTGTCGTCGATCTGGCCATGTATCAGGAGCAGCCGGCCCGAGAGGTCCTTTGCCGCCTTTAGCACCGACGTGCGGTCGTAGCCATCGGGATTATTCTGCGGCGTCAGCATATAACGCTCCGTGTAGATCGAGTCATACAGCCGCCAATCCGTGACCGAACCGCCCGCGATGCCGATCTTGAAAGCCTTGCTGTGCGTCATCGCATAACTTGTGATGTATCCGCCAAAGCTCCAGCCGAACAGCCCTATCCGATCACCGTCAACGTACGGCAGCGACCGCAGATAATTCACGCCGTCCTCGATGTCGCGGAGCTCGAGTTCGCCCATTCGTTTGTAGATTGGCCAGACGGATTCCTCGCCCTTTCCGCTGGCGGATCGATTGTCGCAGACCCAGACGATGTAGCCTTTTTGCGCCAGTAACTGAAACCACATACCGCGATTGCCGCCCCAGCGGTCCGCCACCGACGGCGCATGCGGGCCGGCATAAGTGAACTGAAAAACGGGGTAGCGCTTGGCCGGGTCGAAATCCGGCGGGCGGATCATCATGGCTTCCATCTCAAATCCGTCGCGGGTCGGTACGCGAAGAAACTCGGGCCGGCTGAGTCGATATTGAGCGAGCGCATCTACTCTGTTCTCCGAGATCGTGCGGACCGTCGAACCATCGGCTCTAAAGAGCCTCGTCTGCACCGGCGTGAGCGCGTCGCTCCGGTTCCCGACGAACTGCGACATCGACTGATTGAACAACGCTGAGTGCCAGCCGCTACCCTGGGTCAGCCTCTGCGGTTCGCCGCCATTCAGGCTTACGCGATAAACGTTCTCGGCGATGTGGCTGTCGCGTGTCGCGGAAAAATAGGCCCAACCGCCCTTGGCATCGACACCGTAGAGCGACCTCACCTCCCATTTTCCGTCGGTCAGCTGACGGACGAGTTTGCCGTCCTGGCCGTAAAGATATAAATGCCGCCAACCGTTGCGGGCCGACTGCCAAATGAATTGGCCGCCGCTGCCATCGACAAAGATCGGATCGTCATATACCTCGACCCAGGCCGGGGTTCGCTCCTCGAGAACGCGCGTGGTCTTGCCGTCGGTCGCGGCCGCATTCAGGTGCATCTCTGTCTGCTGGCGGTCCAATGCTTCAAAAAGTACAGCCGAACTGTCCGGCCGCCATGCCACACGGGCTATCAGCAGATCGTCGGGCTTATATTGACCCAGATCGACGAATCGGACCGAATCACCGATCCTGAGTAGCGCCGGCGGCAGCCGCTCGCCGACCTTTGGGATGCGGCCTGCGTTCGGGAGGATCGATTGCTTTGAGATGTCGGCTATGCCGAGCTTGACGGTCGGATTTGGGTCGCCCGCTTTCGGATAGATCGTGTTCTCGACATCCTGAGATGTCGGTATGTCGTTAGCTATCACGAACTTAGGCACGTTCGCCTCGTCTAGCCGCAGGAAAGCGATATATCTCGAGTCCGGTGACCACCAGTAGCCGCGCTTCTGTCCCCGGCCGTAGAGTTCCTCTTCGTAGATCCAATCGAGATATCCATTGTAGATGGCCCGGTCGCCTTCGCGGCCGTCGCGGGTCAATTGGCGTTCGTTGGCTTTTGCCACTTCGACAACGAATAGATCGTTTCCCCTGACGAAGCTTACGTACTTGCCGTCAGGGCTGAATTCAGGCTCCAGTTCCTCGCCACGGCCGTTCGTTAGACGCTTGAGCGAGCCCGCCGCTATGTCGTAGTACCAGAGGTCCTCCGCGTGCTCGATCAGCAAGCCTGTCTCGTCAGGATTGAATTTTAGCTCTGGCGAGTTTGCCATTCGTTCGGCCTCGTCGCCGCGCACGCCGACGCGAGCAAGTTCGATCACAAGCCGCCGCGTGTCATAATAATCTCTCGCCTGGCCGGTCTCGGCATCGACACGCATCAGCTTGCCATTGATCAACTGCCTGAATGAACGTCCGTCCGGGGCCCACTCGACGGCGACAGGTGCCCCGCCGAACCGCACTCGCTTGGCCGGATCGGGGCTGAAGATATCGTCCAGTGTCAGGAGTTTGTTCTGAGCAAAGTCCGGCACGGCCAACACCAGCAGGGCCGTGAGCATTAGAAAGGTCTTTTTCATATCGATCGATGCCAAACCGAAGGGCATTAGGATAGGCCGAATTCTATCACGCCTTTGGGTGAGCTTTGTCGTACACTTCGATCATCTTTTCCATTGAGACCTGCGTGTAGATCTGAGTGGTCGAGAGCCGTGCGTGGCCTAGCAGCTCTTGTATGTCGCGGAGCGGTGCGCCCGCATCCAGCAGGTGGGTCGCGAACGCGTGGCGGAGCCCGTGCGGCGAGATATCGTGGATGCTGACACACTGGCGGATATATTTATCAACGAGCCGCCCGACGGACCTCGTCGTGATCCGACCGCCGCGTCGGTGCAGAAACAGCGCCTCGGGCTCGCGTTCGGCCTCTGGTGCCTGAGCGAGGAAATGCCCGCGCGTTTCGCTGATGTAATGCATGACCGCCACGGCTCCGGGATCACCGAACGGCACGACGCGTTCGCGGCGCCTTTTGCCGAAAACGCGGACGTGACGGCCCGCCAGATCGACGTCCCTCAGGTCGATGCCGACAAGCTCGCTCACGCGGATGCCGGTCGCATACAGAAATTCCAGGATCGCACGGTCTCGTCGCCCGAGATGGGTTCCTGTATCGGGCGTTTCGATGAATCGGACGGCGTCATCGACGGTGATGTGGACAGGCAGTTTGCGTTCGATACGCGGAGTCGCAACCTGTTTTGCCGGGTTCGCTTCGAGCTTACCTTCGCGCACCAGGAATTGAAAAAAGGTTCTCAGGCTCGCGAGCTTGCGGGCTACCGACGCCTTTTTATGATCAGCGTGCAGCCTGCCCATCCATTCGCGGATCGTTAGTCGGTCGATTCGCTCTACGGGCAGGTCAGGCAGCTTTTCCATACTGCGGATATAGGCCGAGAATTGTTCGAGGTCGCTCAGGTAATTGCGAAGCGTGTGGGGGCTTACGTTGCGCTCGTAACGCAGATGTTTGATGAACTCATCGATCTCTTCCGTCAGCATCGCAGATGAAGTATGCCCGCCCTCGGGCGGCGTGCGCAAGCATGGGCATTACGGCTTTCGTCTCACATAGTAGCCGCGTCTGGAACGCACGGTCGCGTCGGGCCTGCCGATTATCTTGACCTCTATCTCTCTGAACTCGCCTGAACCTCCGCCATTCTCGTCCGGATAGTAACTCAGGACATACTGCTGCGCCAGCTCGGCCGAGATACGGTCAAAAGCGTCCTCGATCTCGCGTTCGTCGATCGGCGAATAGACCGCGCCGCCCGTTTGTCTCGTGATCTCTTCCATCCGCCGTGCTGCCGTAAGCGTTCGTATATTTGCGTTCCCGCCGCGGCGGCCTGTCATCTTGTAATTCTCAAACTCTTTCGTATTGACCACGTAAACGAGGCAATCGTTGATCTGCAGCGAACGGATCACGATCTCCAGCGTCGTCTTGAGCTCGCTATAAGTGTCTTCGCCATCTGAAACGATCACGATCACACGACGGCCGGCCGTAGAACTCAGGTAATCCGCGGCCTTAATGATACCGTCGAGCAGAGCCGTCGCTCCGCGCGGCGGCGGAAATGCCTCGATGGCTCGGATAAGCGAACCGACGTTCGACGTAAGCGGCTGCTCCAGCCGAGTAGTGTCCGCGACTGAGAACAAAGCGCCCATGTCGCGTTCGGGGCGAAGTACTCGTTTGAAAAATCGGGTCGCGGCAGCGATCTCGAGATCGCGTGCGGCCAGAGCGCTCGACGAGTTGTCGAACAGCATTGCAAGCCTGAGCGGAGCGCCGGAGAAAGAGACCTCGCCGATCTCAGCCGGCTTGCCGTCGATCGCAAGCGAGAAATCGTTTGCCCGCAGCCCCGGTATCATCCGCCCGCGTGCGTCACCGACAAACACCGGGATAGGCACCAGCGTCGAATCGACCCGGATCACGTCATCGCCGCCTTCTTTTGGAGAAGGTACGGGCGACGGTGTAGGAGTCGCAGTAGATCTCGCTTCGGTCGGCGAATACGTGACGACCGGGCGGCTGCCGCTTGTCGGTGTCGGGGTTGGTTCGGGTTTCTGCCTGCCGGACTGCGCGTAGGAACTTGCCGCCATGAAAGAGGCCACCGCGAAAAGCGTCAATTGCCAACATGATCTACGCATGGGCATATACGACCCGTTTGATTACGAAAACTCTCAATGATTTGCCTAGACAAGCAAGAGTTTTGTACCGGCGATCACGAGGACCACGGCCAGAACCCTTCTTAAAGTGACCGCGTCGAACCTTCCTGACCCAAGCATCGATCCGGCAAAACCGCCGGCGATCGCCGCCGCGAGCCACCAATACACTTCTGTCGGCAGTTCCGCGATGCTATAGCTTAGACCCGCGAGGCCTGCGGCAGAATTGACCAGGATGAAGAGAGCCGAAATACCTGCTGCGTCCCGCGATTCGGCCCATCTCATAAGTATTAGTATCGGCGTAAGAAATATACCACCACCAACGCCCACGACACCCGAAACGAGCCCGATCACGGCGCCGACAGCAAGCGCGGCCATGAGCGGCACATCGCTGCGCCGAAGATCGTTCTTGAGTTCCACTGCCATACGAAACGCGGTCAGCAGCAATACGACCCCAAGTATCGTCTTGTGAATGTTGGTCGCCAGATCGATCTTACCGCCAAGATATGCGAACGGTATCGACGCAGCCGCGAATGGCCAGAAGGTGCGCCAAACAAAATGTCCGTTCTTGGCGAAGTGAACAAACGCGATCCCGGCCACCACCAAATTAAGTACGAGTGCCGTCGGGCGCGTCACAGCAGGGGAGATCGAGAACAGAGCCATCACAGCGAGATAGCCAGACGCTCCGCCGTGTCCCACCGACGAGTAAAGCATCGCCACGAACATCACTGCGCCGATGATGGCGATCGAGGTCAATTCCATAGATATCCCTCAATGTTCAGATGGTCCGGAACCACGCGTCCCAGTCTGCGAGCGCGCGTTCTACCTGTACGATGTGGCGTTCGCGTTTGCGGCGGTGTTTTTTTCGAAGCTCCGGCGGGAGCGGCTCAAGCAGGCCGAATGTAATATTCACGGGTTGGAAGTTTTTTGTTTCTACGTTTGAGACGTATCGGCACAACGCTCCGATGGCTGACGTTCGCGGCGCGGTCAAAAGCGGTTCCCCTCGCAGCGTGCGGACGGCATTGCGGCCTGCGAGCCAGCCCGTAGCGACAGATTCGACGTAGCCTTCGACGCCGGTGATCTGGCCGGCGAAAAAAAGGCGAGGATCATTGCGCGTAGCGAGGGTCTCGTCCAGCAACTTTGGGCTGTTGATAAAAGTATTGCGATGTATCTGGCCGAACTGAAGGAATTCTGCGTTCTCCAGGCCAGGTATCAGTCTTAGAATTCGTTCCTGTTCTCCGTATCGCAGATGGTTCTGAAAGCCGACCATTCCGTATGCGTCGGCCATCAAATTCTCCTGCCGGAGCTGCACACAGGCGTATGGTTCCTCGCCGGTGCGAGGGTCGCGCAAGCCCTTTGGCTTCATCGGCCCGAATCGCAGAGTTTCGACACCGCGTCGGGCGATCTCTTCGATCGGCAGGCAGCTCTCGAACCAATGCGTGTCTTCGAATCGCTTGAGCGGGACCGACCTTGCCTCCAATAATTCAGCGATGAACCGATCGTATTGGTCGCGGTCCATCGGACAATTGATGTAATCGTCGCCGCCCTTGTCGTAACGTGCCGCTCGGAATGCGATCGACATGTCTATCGAATCCGCCGCAATGATCGGCGCGATCGCATCATAGAAGTAGAGCTGGTCATCGCCGGTGAATCGCATGATCTCAGCCGTAAGAGCATCGCTTGTGAGCGGGCCTGTCGCGATGATCGTCGGATTCGCGGCGTCAGAAGGCAGTTCCGTGATCTCCTCGCGTATGATCTCGATATTCCGGTGTGCCTCGACGCGCTCGGTAATAAGCTCGGCAAATTTGACGCGATCGACCGACAGAGCAGCACCGGCGGGTACGCGAGTGGCGGCAGCCGCCTCCATCACCAGCGACCCGCCGCGCCGCAGTTCTTCTTTCAGAAGATACGGAGCAGTGCCCGGCTCGTCCGTTTTGAGTGAATTCGAACAAACTATCTCGGCCAGCTTGTCGGTCCGATGAGCCGGCGTCTGGAGCACCGGGCGCATCTCGTACAGCCGAACGAACTCGCCCGCCTGTGCAGCCTGCCACGCGGCCTCAACACCGGCCAAACCGCCGCCGATCACGCTAATTGTAGGTTTCAAACGGGTTTGACTCCTGTGTTAATAATTGCATTAGTTTCCGATTTACAATGAGCTTCTCTTTGGACGACGGATACTCCACCAATAAGCCCACTTCTACGGGTTTTCTTGGATACGTCGATGCCGTTTGGCGTTTGGCGATCCCACGGTCGATCAAATCAAATTTGAGATCCGGCAATATGGCAATTCGAAGATGATGTTCGCCAACTCGTAACTATATATTTCTGGTAATGAGCGTTACACATACTGTCTGGTGCCTTGTTACGGCTTAGGTACACGACCGGAGGCGTATGCAGTTCCTTGATAAGGTCGTTTTGGATCCCAGTTTGGCATTTCTGTGTTATGTCGATATTTTCGCATTTTATCGACATATCGAGAAGATGTGCAGATGCTTTGCATAATTATCGACACATTCTGTGGCATGCAAAAACGGCTGGAACTTCGGGTCCGAGCATGGCGTATCTGAGCATCAGGATGTGCATTTCGGGCCAAATTAACGTCAAATTAACCTGGATGTCACATTTTCGTGCGGCTTTCGCACCAATATTCTAATAAATGGCCACAGAGCAAAACGTCCTCGGGGCAGTTTCGACCAGCGAGGTCACCACTTCAAAAGGCATTCTTCAGCGGTTATTCGCCTTCTGGTTCGATGCTTTTGTTTACAACCAGATCTGGGAGGATCCGCGAGTCGATCTCAAGGCATTGGAGCTTGACGGCTCGTCGCGGATACTCACGATCTCGTCGGGCGGCTGCAACGCGTTGAATTATCTGGCGGTGTCGCCTGAGAGCGTCACGGCCGTCGATCTCAATCGCTACCACATCTATTTGCTTCAGTTAAAGATAGCAGCTATCCGGTCGCTGCCCGACCATGAGGCTTTCTTTAATTTTTTTGGCCGCGGCACGCATCCTGATAATGTAGCTAACTATCGCAAATTCATCGCTCCGGTGCTCGACTCGGACGCACGCGATTTCTGGGAATCGGGCGGCTTTCTCTCGTCACCGCCGATCGAGATGTTTGGCCGACGCGGCCTCTACGAACATTCACGCAACGGCTATTTTCTGCGTTTCTTTCATCGCTTTGCTCACGCGGTGGGGCTCCGGCCCGAGGCCCTGCTCGAGGCTCCGACACGCGAGGAACAGGAGCGGCATTTCGCCCGACACATAGCTCCTTTTTTCGACGCGCGTCTGATACGCCTGCTTGGCCGGCTGCCGGTGACGATGTTCGGTCTCGGGATACCGCCGCAGCAGTTTGACGAACTCAAACAGGATCTCGCCGACGGAGGTTCGGTGATCGATATCTATCGCGAGCGAGCTCATCGTCTCGCATGCGGCTTCCCGATCGACGAGAATTATTTTGCATGGCAGGCATTTGCCAGAAAGTACGACACTGAACATCGACGGGCCGTACCTGATTATCTGAAAGAAGAGAATTGGGAAACTCTCCGCGCCAACGTGCCCCGTATCACGGCGAATGTCGGGTCGATCACGGCCGAGATCGCCGATCGCCCGCGCGGGACCTTTAACCGCTTCGTCTTCCTCGACGCTCAGGATTGGATGGACGCGCGGTTGATGACGGAGCTTTGGCAGTTGATCGCCGATCGCGGCGAGCCGGGTTCGAGGGTGATATTTCGTACGGCGGCAAAGGCATCACCGCTGCCGCGCAATCTGCCCGCGGAACTCCTCGAGCGTTTCAGCTATGAGCCTGAGATGTCCGAGCGGCTTCATACCGAAGATCGAGCGTCGATCTACGGCGGATTTCACCTCTACGTACTTGATAAATGAACACGACGGCCGCAGATACATTTGAGCGAATGGACTCGATGTACCGCTATCAGCGGTACTTCTACGACGCCACGCGCAAATTCTATTTGCTCGGACGCGATCGCCTGCTCGACAGTATCGACGCAGACGGCGCCCTGAGCGTGGTTGAGATCGGCTGCGGCACAGGACGCAATCTCCAGATACTCGCATCACGACGGCCCGAACGCCACTTTTACGGGCTCGACGCCTCAGCCGAAATGCTTGAGACCGCCGCGGCTAAACTCGCGTCCGAAGAGATCGCCAATGTCCGTCTCGAAACGGCTCTCGCGGGCGACTTTCATCACCGGCTGACGTTCGGCCGGGTCGAGCCCTTCGACGCGGCATTCTTCAGCTACTCGATCTCGATGATCCCGGATTGGCGCTCCGCTTTTCAGAACGCGATCGCGAATGTCAGGCCTGGTGGAGCCATCTATATTGTGGATTTCTACGACCAGCAGGACCTGCCGGTGTGGTTTCAGCGGCTCCTGAAATGGTGGCTCAGCAAATTTCACGTACGTTTCTGGGACGAGTTGATGCCTTACCTGCATTCGCTCGAACGCAACGGCCAGGGAAGCCTCAAGATCGTGCCCGTAGCACGTCGATACGCGTTCATCGCCGAGTTTCGCAAGCTCTGAATCTTAACCCAAACTTAAAACTCGCGTAACCGCACTGAAACCTCGCCTGCCTAACCTAAGGCTTACGGCATTCGCTCGTAGGTCTGAAAAATGATCGAGAATTCCGCAGCGAACCTCGGGTTCGCAGACGTAAAGGCCCTCAACATTTGTCTCTTGCCTTCGGTTTGGCGAGCGGCATCACCAGCCATAAGCACCTCATTCCATGCCCGGCTCGTCCGGGCCTTTTTCATGTCTCCGGTCACGTTAGATCCGATATGAACGCACACGAAAAGGACATTCGCCGGCTCCGGCCCGGCGAGACGCTTGAGGACACGGCATCGACGGGCGTATCGCTCCATTGCCACACCCTGCATTCGCGGGAGCTGCTCGATTTTGTACCATACTACGCCGAACGAATTCCCGTCGTCCGGTATCTCTGGAGCAGGTCGATGGACCGCCGATTGAAGAAGAACGGACGGATGCCCGACTTCAAGAACGGCTATTGGGAGCCGCCGCTGACCGCCGATATCGTGTTCAGGAGCGAGGCCGATAGCCTCAGCCGGCTAGGGCTGCGAAGCATCGTATCGATCACAGACCACGACAGCATAAGCGCGGGGCTCGAGCTCCAGCGCGACCGGCCCGCGGGCGAAGCTCCGGTCTCGATGGAGTGGACCGTGCCGTTCGGGCACGCGTTCTTCCATATCGGCGTCCACAATCTGCCGTCCGACAGCGCGCGACTCATCGCCGAGGACCTGATGGCCTACACGAACGCCGCGGGCGAACCCGACGACCGCTGGCTCGGCGGGCTGCTCGCGATGCTCGATTCGATCGAAGGCGTCCTTGTCGTGCTCAATCATCCGATGTGGGACATTGAGATGATCGGCCAGGAACTCCACGAACGTTCTCTCGCCGAATTTCTGGAGACGCATCGCCGATGGATCCACGCGATCGAAGTGAACGGTTTCCGCAGCAATGCCGAAAATGAGGAGGCCGTCGCGCTTGCTCTCGAGCTCGGGCTGCCGATCGTTTCGGGCGGCGACCGCCACTGCTGCCAGCCGAATACGATGATCAACCTGACGAACGCCGCCACCTTCGACGAGTTCGTTCACGAGATCCGACGCGAACGCCGTTCGCAGATCGCTGTATTGCCTGAATACGACGTGCCGCTGCCCTCGCGCCAGCTTGCGTCGATGCGGCAGATACTCGGCAGCTTTCCCGAGTTTGCTAACGGTAGAGCCGAATGGCCCGGCCGAGTTTATTTGGATGCCGGCGATGGCCTCGGGCCGGTCACGCTTGCGGAACAATGGGGCGGCCGGACGCCGCTATGGACATATCCGGCCATCTGGGTGATCGGCTTGCTCGCGCATTGGACCATGCGGCCCGTGATCTCGGCGCTTATAGGCGACGTGGACATCGGCCGCAACGAGACCGCACCCGCGGTCGGCCTGTCGCCGATGGCTTCGCCCGTACCTACACGATCGCTCGAAACAGGATCCGTATGAGGCCTTCGCCATCGATCACGATCCATCGGATCATTCGCTCGCGGATCAACCGCCGACACCTCTCGCCAGCAAGCGAACGCAGGCCGTATGATGTATCCTCGCGATATGAGATACGCAGCCGCGACCGTGTTATTGCTTGCCGCCGTGTTCGCCGCGACCGCCCAGCGTTCCGCGTTCATCACGGCACGTGACGGGCAGCTCTATGCCGACGGGCAGCCATATCGTTTCGTCGGCACGAATTATTGGTACGGCAGCCTGCTGGGACTCGAGACCGATCGCCGACGAGGTATCATTCGTCTCCGCCGCGAGCTGGACACATTAAAGCGGAACGGCATAACCAACCTGAGGCTGATGGCCGGCGCCGAAGGCTCAGGCCCTCTCAACGGCGTAACGCGTGTCGGCCCTCCGCTCCAAAAGTCACCTGGACAATTTGACGCAGTGTCACTCGACGGGCTCGATATTTTGCTCGCCGAGATGGCAAAGCGGCGAATGCGGGCCGTCATCTTCCTCAGCAACAACTGGGAGTGGAGCGGCGGCTTTCAGCAGTATCTTATCTGGAACGGCGTCGTCCCCGACCGTTGGCTGACCGAGAGGCCGACCTGGGACGAACTCCGCGACATTACGGCGAAATTCTATTTCTGTCGCGAGTGTATGAATGGATACGCGGGCCAGGCCCGCTATGTAATAGGCCGTACAAATAAGGTCACAGGCCGCAGATACACAGACGATCCGACGATAATGGCTTGGGAGATAGCGAATGAGCCGCGCCCGATGCGCCCCGCGTCGAACGAAGCATACGCGAAATGGATCGCTGAGGCGGCTGCATCGATCAAGTCCCTGGACCCGCATCACCTGGTCACGACGGGTCACGAAGGCTCGATCGGCACGGAGAGCATCGAGCTTTTTGAAAAGGTACATGCCGACCCGAACATCGATTATCTGACAATTCACATTTGGCCTAAGAACTGGGGATGGTTCGGCCGGGACTCGATGGCCGCCGATATCGAGAGTGCGATCGGCCGGTCGCTGAGTTATATCCGGGAAAATGCCGACGTGGCAGTCAGATTGCGTAAACCGCTGGTAATAGAAGAGTTCGGATTCCCGCGTGACGGACACGCCTTTTCAGCGGGCTCACCCACCACGCTTCGCGATAGATTTTATGACAGCATTCTTGCGACGCTAGGGCATCGCCGCGGCGGCATAACCTGCATCGCCGGTGCTAATTTTTGGGCTTTCGGCGGGACGGCGAGGCCCATCGAGGGACAGCCTTTCTGGAAGCCTGGCGATCCGCCTACCGGCGACCCGCCGATGGAGGAGCAGGGCCTCAACTCCGTATTCGATTCGGACCGGAGCACGCTGGCCATCATCCGCCGAGCCGCACCTCGGCGTTAGATCCGGACGGTCGAGTTCGCCTTGGCCGCATAAACTCGCGCCATTGAGCGGCAATTGTCAAATACCTTAGACGTAGCCTCGCCGCCTTCGCCGGATTCGATGATCGCCGCCGCACGTCCTGCCTTGATCAGCCAGCCGCGAGCCGCCGCTGCATTGATGTCGTAGGTCGGCGTCCACTGCTCGTCCTGCGGCGCAAATCCGCCCGGATCCGGCCTGGCCGCATAGGCTAAGATCGCCGCAAGCTCATCATCCGCCAACGCCGGCTCGATCGCCGAAGCTGTCAGTAATCTCAATTCTTCGATCGCTGTCATCGTTCACCTCAAAGTAGAAAAAAGGGCGGCGCCCGTGCCACCCTGACCGTGTCGCACCGATTTAGCTCTTGCTCGCGATCATCATCGCCAAAGACTGTGGACGGACGACCTTTGCTCCGTAAACATGCAGGCCCTTTACGGCATCGCCGAATCGTTTTTCGGGTTTGTATGAATGCACGTCAACGATCTGTTCGGCGTAGCTCGTGGCGACCGAATGGCCCGCGACGATGCGGTATTTCGTGCCGGCCGTATTTGGCACATTGTTCGATTTGAGTATCACGAATCCGGCGGCCTCGCCGACCATGCCGTTCGCAATTGCTTTGTCCGAGCGTACAGTGCCCGCCTTGATGAACCGATCGTCCTTGAGCAGCAGCCCGTGGAACCACGCAGGCACCACCACGAAACGCCCTTCGATCGGCGTGTTCGATTCGTCGAGCATCACCCCGAGATCGACGAGATACTCGTAGGCATCGTCCTTGGTCGGTATGATCGGTGTCGCAAGCGAGCCTATCTTGTTGTCGCTGACGACGCCTGATGCCATTGTGCCCGCGATATAGCCGTCCGCCTCGTTCCTAAGCGACCAAGCGGACCGTTTCATCGCCGTGTCGAGGATATTGGCATTGGTCTGAGCGCGGTCGATCGAATCGATGTAGAAATTGAAATATTTCTGCTGATCGATCTCGAGCGTTTGTGCCTCGTCCGACAGCGTCTCAGGCTCGGCAATATCGGTGTCCTTGACATAGTCGCCCACCGATACGTCGCCGATCGAG
Organism: Acidobacteriota bacterium; assembly: GCA_019639115.1. Taxonomy (GTDB): domain Bacteria; phylum Acidobacteriota; class Blastocatellia; order Pyrinomonadales; family Pyrinomonadaceae; genus OLB17. The sequence goes on from JAHBSM010000003.1 coordinate 87,582, forward strand.
CCGATCTTTACCGTATTGCCCGCACCGCGGATCTCGCCCTCATAGTCTCGATTACACACATTCGCCTGGGCGTATATGAGTGTCGTCTCCAATGCCGCAAGCAATCTGGCGGCCCAAATTGTGGGTATGAATTCTATTGCCATCGTTGTCTCCTATCTCCTTTGTTGTCATTGGTCCGTTCAGCCTGCCAGAGCGTCGCGCACCTCGTCCCAATCGAGTCTGGCGATATCTGCCGCTGTCATTTGCTTCAACGCGTCTCGCGTCAATCGCGAGCGTTGCCCCATCCCGGCCGAGCCGTCGATACCCGAGCCGGCGGTCGCGAACTGCTCCGGAAACTCGGCCCGGAATCGCTCGACGACGGCTGCTCCGTTCTCAAGCGTGCCGTCGTCCGCGAAGCGCAGCTCGCCCGCGGCGGCCGCGAACAGCAGTTCGGGCGAGCGTGCTCCGGCTGCGACAAAAGCCTGTGTAACGGCCTGTCGCGCGTGCTGGTCACGGAGCCGCTGCTTGAGCTCCAGGTTCTCTGCCGACAATCGTTCGATAACATCGGCGGTCGGTTCTTCGGTATCTTCATTCATTTGTTTTTCCTCCTGTTTCAGTGCCGTATCCGGCCTCGGCCAGTGCCGCCTCGCGGGGCAGCCCGAGTTCGGCTTTGATCCGAATATTCTCTAAGGTCTCGCGCTCAGATAACGGGGCCGGGTCCCGCCACACGGTCCGCAGGCTGACGCCCGCGATGCCCTGCGTACGAAGCGCGAATTCCATCACGTCCGACCACACTTGACCGAACGCTCGTTGCCGGTCGCGAACCTTTGCAATAAAGCGCGACTCGGCCATCCGCAGCGATTCTCCGCTCGGCAGCCCGCCCGTCCGCGGCAGCAGATAGTGAAGCGGAGTGCCCGTGACCGAAGCGATATCGACGCGAAAGCTGTCTTTTACTTTCAGAAACTGATCGAGTTCGGCTGAGGCAAAATCACCGAACTTTGCATTGGGATCGCCTGCGATCCATAGATGCTCGACACCCGCACGGAACGGGGCGACGGCGTTGCCCTCCTGGTCGATCTCGACCTCGATACCGGCGGCCCATCGCTGGCGAAACGCCGCGAACTCCATCGCGACGAGCATGTCGAGCACCGATTTATTGAGCCCGTCCTGGATCGGGATCGCGGCCTCGAGCTCTGAGCGGCCCGGCTGGCCGAGATCCGCATTGTTCGCAAAGTGAAATACAGGCACGATGCCGAACGGATTATCGACCACAGATACCACATCCGACGCAGGGCGAAACTCACCGGCTTCGATACCTGCGGTCGTATCGCGACGTTCGCTCCGGTAGCGTTCGATGCGGTCGGCATAGTAGAGCGTTAGCCGCATCGAGCCGTCGGGGTCGCGCCATACCTTTGCGGCTTCTGTAATGCGGCCGGGCCGTTCGTCTTCGCTTGTGACGGCCATCGCGGCCGCACGATTCGCATAGATCGCAGGGCGGCCGTAAGCGTCCGGCCACACGATCACGTACGCATCGCCGTTCTTTAGGGCTTCCTTGTGCACCTCACCGGATCGGAGCGTCATACGGTTGTCTTCCCAAATGCGTGCTGCCGCGTGGGCCGAGGCGTCAGGGTCACGGCCCGTTATGTGGGCGAACCGATCCACCTCGAGTTTGTCGCGGACGGCGTCGCAAACGACCGGGCACAAATTCAGCGAAAATTCGCGAAAAAGCGACCCGAAGGTATTGCGGAATTTCTCGGTCGCGAATCGCAGGTCGTGGCGCCCGTCGTAGTATCGTTCCGTCCGCGTGCAGCGAGCCGCGTTTGCTCGTATTGCCGCAAGAGCCTTTTCCACTCTCTCGTTCATCAATTCACCTCTTAATTTTCTAGTCTTCAATCGAATGAGTATCCGCGGTTCGGACGCCGCCGGAGCATTTGGACAGCCAGGCTTACTGCGTCGATCTGGTCATCGTGTTCGCCGTGGGGGAATGCCGCCGCTTCGTCTATGAATTCCCTCACCCAAGGGCCGTCGATCAGGACGACGCGTCGCTCCTCGGCAAGCGGAGCCCAAGCTAAAGCACGGGTCACCTTGTCTTTATCGGCATTCACAGCCCTTAGCTGACGGCCTTGAACGCCGCGTTCCTGACGCAGGTCCTGTACAAGCGCTTTGCCATGCAGTGCGGATTCGATGCCGTGGATCGTGTTCCGCTCGGCGGTAATGCGGCCCAGTACGAACCGCCGCTGTTCCGGATACTCGATCCTGCTGCGAAATCCGTCCGCGATATAGAGGGTCCCGTTCACGTCGAACGCACATCTGAATGACGCCGTGTAGTCGGCCGTTGTACGTATAGAAACCGCCAGGTCGTAACCGCGAGCCCACCTAAGCCTCGGCGGCGGACGATTGATGACGCGCCCAAACCATTCGCGGCTGAATATCCCGCCGCTCCGCGGCGTTGGCCGCTGCTGATACAACGCGGCAAACGAATAGCTGCCCTGGCGTCTGCGTGCGGCTTCGAGCTTCTCGACGCCGAAACGCTCCGGCCACAGAGCCTCGCCGGGCTGTCGTTCGGCCGGGTCGTTCTCCTCGGCAAGTGCAGGCAGCGTCAGTTCATCCCACTGATCGCCGCCGTCTTCGGCCTCGCGGCGCAGACGGCCGGCCAGGTCGTCCTCGTGCCAGCGCGTTTGGATCAGAATGATCTGGCCGTTGGGCTCGAGCCGCGTGTAAAGGTCGTCGGTGTACCATTCCCACAGGTGGTTGCGTCGGACCATGCTCTCGGCCTCCGCACGGCCCTTCACAGGGTCGTCGATCACGATCAGCCCGGCACCGAATCCCGTGACGCCGGCACCCACGCCGACGGCTTTGACGCCGCCGCCGTCAGTTGTTTCCCATTCATCAACGGCCCGTTTGTCAGCAGCCATCGCTACCCTCCCCGTCAGCATCCGTCGAATTCTCAGCGAAAAGCGGTTGGCGAGCCGCTGGTTGTAGCAAGCCACGATGACCCGGAGCTTTGGGTCGCGAACTATCCTCCATGCCGTGTAGCGGATCGTCACCGCTTCGCTTTTGCCGTGGCGCGGCGGCATCGAGATCATCAGCCTGACCACATCTCCCGAGGTCAGCTTTGCGAGCCTGCGGAAAAGATGCGTGTGGTGTCGTGCGTCCCATGTCAACGTGCCGTCCAGAGTTCGGATCCATTTGTCGAAACTCCGGGCTGCCATCTCCTCCTTCGATGAACCGCGTTTCATCTCTGCGTCTCAGATAAAGCTGAAAAATGATGTCCACCGTCTTGCCCGCTGCAAACAGCGCCGCAGGCATCACGACCGCGGTCATTACGTTGAACCACGACGGCCGCTCGATCGCTGCCAGCAGCCAGCTCGACGAACTCAGCCATGCGATCACGGCGTTCCTCGTATCGCTCATCACGCCTCCTCATCTCGGCAAGGGCATCGCTCGCGAAGCCGGCCGAGCTCGATCTGCCGGTATAGATACAACAGGGCCAGGGCCGCAGCCGCCATAGCCGCCACGATCCAGACCTCGCGGGGCAACCCCGCAACCCAGCCGCCGACGGCCCAGGCCGCCTGCCAGATCGTGCCGCCGATCGCGGTCCACATCGCCTTGACGCGATCCGTCCGTTCGACGACCGTTGTCACGGCATCTTCAGCTCGGTCAAAAATGCCGCGCTCAAGAGTCTCTGGCTCATCGGTGTCCGGCACCTCTGTAATGTCATCCGTTGCTGCATATGGTCTAGTGACCGGGTCGTCGATGGCCGAGGCGATGCTTCCGGTGAGCCTGACGCCGTGGACGTATAGCGGCAGCCGCAGATCCCAGTTGCCTCTACGGACTTCGGCCAGGAAGAATCGCGTACGGTATCGCGTGACCGCGAGCCGCTTGACGCTGCCGAGCCAGGCATCGCGGCGCATCAGATATTCGCGGATCCAGGCGGCCTCGGTCGTGGCTCTTACCTGCTGAGCTATTCGTTGAAAGCTGCCATGTATGATCGAATCGTAAACGACCGCCAAGGCCAACGGCGTCACAAATCCTCGCATTAAGCAAAACCCGATCGCCGGCTGCAGAAACCTTCGGACCGCCACTTCGAACTGGACGGACCGCATCTCTGACGTGACGCCTGCGGCCCTGAACGCCCGCCGAAGCCGGGAGTCCGCGGCGGCGGCAGCGAGCGATGCCCGGCCGGTGTTCCTGAGCACGCCGATCCTCGACGCGATGACGGACGCTCCGACCGGACAGCCTGTCGCCAGATAAGCGTCGGCCACCTCGGCCAGCGACCCCGAACGATGTGTGAATTGATAGGCACCGTATGAGATGCCCGCACCGTCATTAAGTACAACACAGGCCGAATGGTCGCCCTCGGCCCTGCCCGTCTCGAAGATCCGCACGATCGCTAGAGCGGTTCGCTTGTCCTGTATGTTGAAGGTCATTGGGTTGCGTATCCTTTATTTGTTTGATAATATCCAATGATCGGACGACACGGGGCGAACCAATTCTCATCATTCCATTTCGCCGCTTATGTGCCGCCCGACCATTGTCAGGCTATCGGAACGATCCGCAATTTGATATGACAGAATACGCAAGAAGCAACTTATTATTGAGTTTTCTGCAAAATACTGCCGTTTGCCGCCCCGGCGGCCTGACACGTGCGACCGCCCGAACGCGGCCGATGACCCCAATAGAAAGGACACACGAACGCTATGACTACCACACAACGATTATTGGATATATCGCCGCGTCCCGCGATCCGGCTCTCAGAGATAGAACGCCTCATCAGGGCGCACCGGATCGTGAGCCCGCCGATCTCACGCGAGCAGCTGCGAAAGATGTGCGAGGACGGCACATTTGAGACGGCACCTAGGCCGACAGAGCGCCATCCGTTCCTGGTTTACGAAGATTCGTTTCTGGACTGGGTAAGAATGCTGAGCGGAAAGACCGGCTAATCGCGGCGTGGCGGCAGATTGCGTCTGAGTTCTTCCTGGGTAACGTCCCGATAGGCGGAGACGCGGTTGCGGCCGTCACGTTTGGCCCGGTACAGCGCTGAATCGGCCATTTCGACAAGTTCGATCGGGTCGCTCGAATCCTCGGGGAACGACGAAACGCCGATACTGACTGTGATGTTATGCCGACGGTCGGTCTCGCCCGGACGTACGACCAGGAATTCATGAGACTCGATGCTCGCACGGATCCGTTCGGCAGCGACCAATCCCTGCGGAAGTTCCGCATCGAGGAGAAATGCGGCGAATTCGTCACCTCCGAATCGGGCCGCGGCGTCGCCGCTTCTCAGGTTGGTCATGATCGCGAAGCCGATCTCTTCGATCGTCTTGCTGCCGGTCAGGTGGCCAAAGGTGTCGTTGACGGCCTTGAAGTTGTCGCCGTCCATCATGAGCACGCAGAACGGGCGATTGTCGGACGTTGCACGTGCGGCTTCACGCCTGAGTTCTGAGAAGAATGAGCGGCTTGACAGCAGTCCCGTGAGGTCGTCGTGCGAGATCAGCCGGTGTATCTGACGCTGATATTCGCGATCTATCTCGTCCAGCAGATCGAACCGCAGGATCGTCTCGCCGACCGTTATCTTGTCGCCGTTGCTTAGCTTTTCGGTCGCGATGCGGCGCCCGTTCAGGAATGTACCGTTGCGCGAACCCAGGTCCTCGAGCGTGTATTCCATCGCGACGCGAGACTCGGTCGGAGTTGCGATAATTCGGGCGTGCTGGCGTGATACGAGCGTGTCGTTGACGCGGACGTCCGCTTCTAGCGCACGGCCAAGAATGACCTGTTCGCGTTCAAGCGGGATCGGCACAGCGATAAGCTCGCCGCTGAGGAATACGAGTGCCGGCCTCAGGTCGCGTCGGATTATCTCGGCGTCATTCATAACTCAGTGGAAACGTGGAAGTTACGGCCCGTGAGGAATGCGTCAATCTATAGGATATCTTATTCGGCTGTTCATTGTGAAGAACTTTTTGCTAAGAACTGAGGCACGTCCGGCGACGCATAAAGGCCGCAAACCCGTGCCCCGACCAAGACTTCGTCGTGACAAGAGATGCGGCCCGAACCTATTTGGATGCAAGCGAAGATCAATAAATGCGAACCAATGCTTCCGCGATATCGTTCCAAGTCTCGGTCTTGGCAAGGACGAGCCTAATTGGGCTGATCACCGTAAAAAGTCCAAGGGCGACCGCAAATGCACGGTTTACCCGCCCCCTGCGATACGAATCGACGGCGAATGCGGCGGCTCCGATCAGAATCGGCACACCGAGAAAAAAGATCGGCCCGAGCTGCATTACGACCTCCAGCGGCAGCCGGGCAAGCGACGGCGGCAAAAAGCAAAGCATCGTCATCAGCATCATACGTTTGTGGTCGGCCGGCCGGCGACGCCATATGATCGCCGCGATGAATGCCGCCGCGAACATCACCAGGTCAAATGTCGGGATCATCAGGAATTCATTCGGTGTGAATCCGGGGAACGTGCCGCCGCGTTTTACGGCCGAAAGGCTCGTGATCGTGCCTGTGACCAGAACGGCGGCCGCAAGCCCGATGCCGATCATCCCGAGAGCGATGTGGAGTTTTATGCGTTTGGTCGCACCCAGATACGCCTGTACCGAAAAGAGTACGACCCACGCAGACATTACGAGTCCGTGGATATGCACGGCGGTGCCGCCCGGCAGCGGCGGCGCGTCCGAGAGAAATTTCAGGTAGTACGACCGGGCGAAACCGGCAAAGGTCAGAAGCGGGAACAGCATCGCGACCGCTTTGAAGAATCGGTGCTCAAGGCTGCGAACCGCTGCTTGTCTGATCCCCGGTGCTGCCAACAGTGCGTCAGAATTCGTTGCCATAGTATTAGGACCTCATGTTGTTGATATCGTCTGCGGCCGCGTGCAGGTGGCCGCTTCGAAACGTAAGGCGTGAGTTCGGCCGCAAAAGTATCAGCAGATATATCAGCCCGGCGGTCAGATGCCGTGCGATCGATACAGAGCGTGGCGGGACGCGACCTCGTCGCGCGGATGGCCGTCGGCTACAAGTTCATCGATGCTCGACGACAAAACTAACTGCAGCGGCATCAGTGCAATGAGGGCGAAGGCGTCGGCTTCGGCCTCGCGGCGGTCGCGGCGTCCAACATGAAAGAAAGCGGCCGACGGGCCGCTCGCGGGCACATGAAACAGACAGTGCGCCAGCTCGTGGAACGCAACGAAGAGCCTCCGTCGCGGCCGCAAGAGCGAATTGACCACGATCATATCGCGGCCCATGACGCGGTAATAGAACCCGTCCGTCCGGAGCGGCAATTCGGCCAGGCCGACGTCGTATCGTCGGCAAAGATCGTCTAGGTCCGACTCAGAGAGTTCGCGTTCGTTCCAGCCGACGCCTAATTCTGTGGCTTTTGTGAGGAAAGGCCGCATCGTGAGGGTGATACACAGTTGCGTATATGCAACATCATATCTTATGCCGATGGCATCGGGCAAGAAAAAAACGCCCCGGCTTTATTAGCCGAGGCGTTAGCAAATTCGAGCATTGATACGCTCGCTTTTATTGTGCCGAATAGATCTGAACTGTACGGCGGCCAAATTTCCTGGCCTCCGAACAGCTCGGGACCCAGATATCGATCTCGCGGCCCTTTACACCGCTGCCTGTATCGGAGACCAGATAGGTCCCGCTCCAGGCACCGGCGCTGATTACTACGCGCGAGCCAAGCTTGAGAACACGCGGATCGGCGGCGATCAAGCCGCGGCGAACGCCGTGGCCCATTGCGGTCTTGCCCTTTAGGCAGTAGGCGGTAGCAGAGAATGCTCCCTTGCTTGCGCCTGCGGCCGAGCGGACCGAACCCGTTTTAACGATCAGTGTATTCCCGTCCTTTTCCTGGTCCTGCGTCTGCGTCATATCGTTGATAGAAGCATCGGCAAGGTCGATATCAGTTCCTGCTGTATTCGAATCGGTTGAAAGATTATTAATGACTAAATTATTTTGTATTGTATCTGCTTGCGAATCAGTCGCTATGGCGAGGGCAAGCTGCGGCTCCGACTCTGCGTAGATAAAAACTACGAGCAGCATCGCAAGCGCGGCCAGCACACCTCCTCTAACGAGATTTTTCATTATCCATTCTCCTATCATCTTTCTCATATGTTCTGCCTCGCGGTAAGCGCAAAAATGGCCGCCTCAATGTGGGGGAGGGTTCCACTCTTAGCGTCCCGCGAGCATAAGATCCAGATTGTCAGCGGCGAACCATTTCGCCTGGCTAGAGGCCTGTCACACCTCGAACGTAGGAGAATGTTAACACTCCGTGCACTGCCCTGTCCACCGCCTTCGCGGCCGCAAGTCCTTATAATTCCTGCAATTATTGCATTCTAAAGCGCTTACAGGCAGGCAATTTTTCATCGATTATTGGACTTCTTAGGTGGAATTCGCGTATATTTCAATGCGGATCGGGCCTCCCGCCCGGTTCGGTCGCTTTCGAGGTCGTATGGACGAAAGACGTAGTGGTGCCCGGCACGTTATCTCATTTCCGATCCGTGTCCGATGGCGCGACGATCGCGGAAAGGAGGTCGTCGAGGAAGGCCTGACAGAGAACGTAGGCCCGACCGGCACCTTGGTTTACCTTCCGCGTCTGCTGCCCGGTGTCGGCAGCAAGGTCCAGCTCACAGTCACTGAGAATCCGGACGACGAGGTCACGGTCACAGCATCCGTGATCCGGCTCGAACGCAACGCCGCACACCCGCAGGCAGCACTTCAGCTAGAAGAAGGCATGCGTGCATGGAAGAAAAAGGTGTGGGAACTTGCCGCTGCGACCATCGCCGAGCAGGAGCCCGACGATCTGGACGATTGGTGATGCAAGGCGGCCGGCCGTTCTCCGGGTGGATATTATTCCTCTCATGCGATCGTGCATTCCGCTGGGCATTCACTCCCACTAACTGCGGGCCGCGCAACTAGTGGCCCATGACCGCCGAGATAGGCGCACGTTTTGGAGGAACATGAACATCAGAACCCTTTTTGCAACGCTCATCATTCTTACTGCAGGTGCAGCATTCTCATATGGCCAGCTTGGCGGCGGGTCCGCTGCCCAATATGACGGCCGGGTCAAACGCGCCCTGGATGCCGCAGGACTCAAGTACACGATCGACAGCGACGGAGACTTTAAGCTGGAGTTCGATCTCGACAATGGCCGTACGCAGATCGTCTTTATAAACACAAAGACCTACACTTACGACAATTTCGAGATCCGCGAAGTGTGGTCGCCCGGTTACCAATCTACCTCGCAGTTCTCGGCAAACGTTGCCACGCGGCTGCTGGCTGACAACATGGACAAGAAGATCGGTGCCTGGCAAACGATGCGGCTCAACGGCAAGGTGACGGCTGTGTTCGCCGCCAAGGTCGCGGCCGATATGACCGCCGAGCAGCTCCGCTCGATACTCAAGGCCGTTTCGCGATCGGCCGACGCGATGGAGAAAGAGCTGGTCGGAACCGACCTGCTTTAGATACTGCCGCTCGCTGAGAAGGCGGGCATTATAACAACGTGAAGATACTTGTATTGGGCGCCGGACGCATGGGTCACGGCGCCGTTTTTGACCTGATACATAATTCCCCGGACGTCGAGAGCGTCACCGTGGCCGACACCGATCTGAAAAAGGCAGAGGCCGTAGCCGATGCCGTCGGCACGTCACGGGTCGATCCGCACCACATCGACGCCTCGAACCGATCGGACGTGGTTGAACTGATGAAGGGCCACGATTCGGTGATGTCGTGCGTCAATTATTGGTACAACGTGTCGCTGTCGCACGCTGCGATCGAAGCCAAAGCCAATTTCTGTGATCTCGGCGGCAACAACTACGTCGTTGACGAGCAGCTTGCTCTCGACGAACAAGCCAAAGCCGCAGGAGTCAACATCATTCCCGACTGCGGACTCGCTCCCGGCATGGTCTCGATCCTGGCCATGCACGCTGCATCGCGTTTCGAGAACGTTGACGAGATACATATTCGCGTCGGCGGGCTGCCCCAGCATCCGGTGCCGCCGCTTGATTACCAACTTGTATTTTCGGTCGAGGGCCTGATAAACGAATACATCGAATCCGCCCGCATCATACGCGGCGGCGCGATCACGACCGTAGAGTCGATGACCGAAGTGGAGTCGCTCGAATTTGAAGGCTTCGCTCCGCTCGAGGCGTTCCAGACATCCGGCGGCACTTCGACGCTCCCGGATACGTTCCTCGGCCAAGTAAAAGAGCTTGATTACAAGACGATCCGTTACGCCGGGCACTGCGAGAGATTCAAGACAATGATCGATCTTGGGCTATGTTCAAGTGAGCCGATCGTCGCTGACTTTCAGCAGGTGACACCTCGAAAGGTTTTCGGCAGACTGCTTGAGATGCATTTGCCCGCCGACGGCCCCGACTATGTCCTTGTTCGGGTCGAGGTCGTCGGCGACGGCGGCAAACGCCTCCGCTACGACATCGTCGACAAACTCGACGAAGCCACCGGCATGTCCGCAATGATGCGAACGACCGCCTTTCCGGCCTCCATAATCGCCCAAATGATGGCCCGCGGCGACGTCCTATCGCGGGGAGCAACACCGCAGGAAAAGGCGATCGACGCGGATAGATTTGTCGCAGAGTTGGCGAACCGAAACATCGTCCCCTGCGCTACTTGGAAGTAGAATATTTTTTTGAATGCTCTACCGAGAACTACTTCCGCCCCCAGAGCTCGAAAATGTTGTTTTGAGTTTTTGGGAATTTGCTGCCCCGTCTGATCCAGACCATGTTGTAGATCAGAAGATCTTTCCGGACGGCTGCATTTCACTTTTCTTTTACCATAGTGCGAAACGTTCCATATCTGTTGTCGGAATCAGCGGGCTTTATCGCAAGTCTCAAAGCAAACCTATATCGCCTGGCGATACTGTCTGGGGAATGCGTTTCTCGCCGGCTGCCGCATTCGCGATTTTGAAGTCCACTCCCCAAAATTTGGTCGGCCGAAGCACGTTCGATGAATCGGAATACCCCCATTTGATGAACGGGTTACGGGCAGATCTTCGATCAGTTAGATCGCTCGAAACGGCGATGCCGGTCTTTGGGGAACGGGTCCGTTTCGCGGTCGATTCTCCCTACTTCGACGGAAAGATGAATATCGCTGTTCGCCAGATCGACAAAGTGAATGGAGACATCCGAGTTTCCGAGATCGCTTCAGCGATCGGCCTGAGCATACGACAATTTGAACGACGATTTAAAGCGAGTTCGGGACTGCCGCCAAAGATATTTATTCGAGCTCGGCGAATGCGGGCCCTGGCCATTGATCTCATTGACGAAAGATCAAATAGCTGGTCCCGGCGGGCTACGGACCTAGGCTTCGCCGATCAGTCTCATCTTAACCACGAAGTTTCTTCGATCACGACGGTGTCACCCGGAGATTTCGCTAGAATGATCGGACAGATCGACCACGGAGATCTAATAAAATAGTTCTTTCGGTTTGTCGCAAAAATACAATACACGGTTGGCGCCGGGGTTTAGGATATTTTGTAGTTACAGGAGATACAAAAATATGAAAACCGTTGCAGCTTGTGCTCTATTGATCGTATGTTTTGCCATTTCGACCCTGGCTCAAACTCCCGATCCGACCCAAGCCAAGAAAACTGAGATGAAAAAGCTGGAAAAAATGGCAGGACTGTGGAAAGGCTCAGGCTGGATACAGCAGGGGCCAAAACGCGAGAACTTCACGGGCGGCGAACTGGTACAGGTCAAATTGGACGGTCTAGCCTTGCTTGTGGAGGGCAAATTTACTAACTCTGAAGGCAGGGTGATCCATCAGACTCTCGCAGTTCTGAACTGTAACGAACAAAATTCTGGTTATGACTTCTCGACCTTTCTTGCTAACGGCATCGCCGGCGTACATCCATTCAAAGTCGTCGGCGACCATTTTGAATGGGGATTTGAGATCCCAAACGCCGGGATCGTTCGCTATACGATCAAGATCGACGACACCACCTGGTCCGAGAGAGGAGAGTTTTCTCGCGACGGCAAAACGTGGATGCAAAACTTTGAAATGAAATTAACAAGGGCACTGCAATAATATCGGAGATCGATATAGGATGTCCCTAGTTACCGCAAAAAGGGCCCTTCGTTTCCGAAAGGCCCTTACTTAGTCTCTGCGTTGTAGGTTAGACACCGATGCCAACCAGCCGCGGATTGGCTTTCTTTTTGAGCAGCCTTTGCAGTTTGAGCCGGGCTTTGTGAAGCTGCGACTTCGAAGTACCGACCGAGCAGCCGAGGATCCGAGCCACCTCTTCGTGTTCAAAACCTTCGACATCGTGCAGGACGAAAACGTTCTTGTATCCGTCCGGCAATTGGTCGATAGCATTCTCCAGGGCGATCTTATCGACGATGCGCATCCGGTCGGGATTTGCCGTACCTGAAACGATCTGATCGGGCGTTTCGCCTTCTTCGGTGACCTTTTCGAATTTAACGTTGCGTTTTCGAAAATGCATCAGCACCTGATTGACCGTCATGCGATGCAGCCACGTCGTAAAGGCCGAATCACCGCGGAAGCTGCCGATCTTGCGATATAGCTGGATGAACACATCCTGCGTCAGATCCTCGGCCTCGCTGGCGTTCTGGAGCATCCTCAAGCAGATCGAGTAAACGCGCCTATGATGGCGGCTGTATATCTCCTCGAACGCGGCCATGTCGCCGTCTGAGGCTCGCCGGGCCAGGTCCCTGTCGTTCGTCAGCCCCTTTGCACCTGCCGTTTCGAAGCGGACCGTGTCCACCTCCACGCCCTGTTCACTGTGAAAAACCGGAAATGTCAAAGCTTCAGTTGTCATCTGATCGCCCTCCCGTTAGAACCCTAAACAATCGACGTGCCAAACCGTGCCGTTCCCTATGTATCACGCCAAAAACCCTTATTTGTTGCGGTTTTGCTGGCATACCTTTCTATTCGCGAGTCATCCAATAGCGGATGCCGTTGTCGCTTTTGGTGCAATGATCGACGTTCAGGTGCGCACCATTTCGTGCAAAACGACGCTACATTGCCGTAATTCCGTCGATTAGTGTTAGTATTTCAGTTCGTCGCGGGCATTGATGAAATGAGCTTTTTCTCTCGCAAATGGATACGCAGATGGATGCGTCCGGTCGGAGCGTTCGCCATTGCCGCCGCAGCCCTGGCCGCTGCGTACGCACAGCCCGCCAGATCCGGCAAAACAGCTTCCGCTCCTCAATATCGCAGCCAGGAGGTCTCCGAGTCCGACGGCATACCTGTGCTTATCAAACACCTGCCTGACTGGGAGGCGAAACGCCGCGAAATACTATTTGCGACCGATGCCGCGGGGCTCAGGCCCGTATTCACCGATAGCGAATTACTGTCGCTGATCGAACTCAAAGCGGGTGCCGAGGCTGCTTCGGCGATGTATCCGGCAGGCCGTCTCGTGATCGTCGAATACACGACGCCCCAGGCTTCGATCGATGCAGACGCAAAGATCACAGCGCACCTGGCCGCCAAAAGCGACGGCCGCACCGCTTATCGCCGCATTGGCAACTACAACGCGTTCGTCTTTGGATATACAGACGAAGCGGCCGCAAACGCGCTCCTCGATCAGGTCAGATACGAAAAGATGATCACCTGGCTCGACGACCCGCCCGTGGCGTCGGGCGTCAGCAAGGCCGAGCGCGAGTTTGCTATGACCACCAGCGATATCTTTCTCTCGACCGTACTCGCCATCGGGTTGGGAATGGGCGTGTCGATCGCCGGCGGCATCATATGCGGGTTCCTTTTTTTCCTATTTCGCGAACGCCAGCGTTCGCGCACCACGGCCTTCTCGGACGCGGGCGGGATGACGCGGCTAAATCTCGACGGGCTCACACCGGACTCGATCTCGTCAAAACTTTTAGGCGACTAAGGCAGCGAACGTACGAGCCGCTCGATGTCCGACACGTCGTTGAACAAATGCGGCGCAACCCGGACGCGCCCCGACCGAGCGCTCACGATCACACCGGCTGCGGCGAGTTCCTTTGCGACCTGGCCTGCTGAGATGCCTCCGCCGTGGCGTATTGCTACGGTCTGCGACGCTTCACCGGGCCGCCGAGACGAGGCCACCTCGTAGGCCGTGCCGTCCAACATCGAGCAGAGTTCGTTGGCAAGCTGCATGACGTGACGTTCGATCGAGTCGAGCCCGATGCTTGTCAGCAGTTCGAGACTTGCTTCGAGACCATAGAAAAGCGATGCCGGCCCCGTTCCCGACTCCAGAGCCAGAGCTCCGGGCTTGAACGCCTGTTCGCGATCGTCAAAATCCCAAGCATCATTTACGCTGATCCAGCCGACGAGCGTTGGTTTGACACGTTCGGCTGCACGCGGCCCGAGCCAAACGTAACCGCATCCCTCGGGTCCGCAAAGCCATTTGTGGCTGGCTCCGCACGCGGCGTCCACCAAAAGGCCCGGCAGATCGTAACTGCGGGCACCGAGTCCCTGGATCGTATCGACGCAGAACAAAGCATCGTTTCGGCGTGCTTCGCGTCCTATTCGCTCCAGGTCGGCGGCATAGCCTGTCGAGAACTGTATTGAGCTTATCGCGACGACGCGCGTCCGGCTGTCTATCATCGATACAAGCTCGTCCTCATCGACCCGGCCGTCCACTTCGCGTGCGAGACGAAGCTCTATCCCGAACTCGTCCCTGATCCGCCGCCAGGCGTAATAATTGGCCGGGAATTCGCCCGCGAAGCTTACGATATTCCCCCCGCGTGACCAATCGAGCCCGTTCGCGATCGCTGAGAATCCGTCCGATGTGTTTCGAACGAAAGCGACCTCTTCCGCCGCCGCTCCTATCATCGAGGCGAGCAGCGACCGGCACCGTTCCTTGGTCGCTACCCAATCGTTGTAGTGCGTGGCACCGTGGCTCGCTACATCATTGAGCTGGCCGACCACCGCTTCGACCGACTGACGCGGCAGCGGCGCGACCGCCGCACTGTTAAGATAAGCAAGCGACTCTGTCGCCGGAAAAAGCGATCTGACGTATCGATCCATATTGGTCAAAAGCGCGTTCGGCCACGCACGACATATTCGTTGACAAAGGGTCGCCCAGCGCCGATTATTCTATTGAGAGGCCATTCGCGGACGAATGTCCCGTGGCGTCCAGTTCGGCTCGATTATGTTCGATTTCGGGAAAAAACGAAAACCTGTTCAGTTCGGCGGCGTCGCACCGGACGACGACGATCTGATCGAGGTCACGCATCTCCGCCGCGAATCGCGCCAGGGCCTGATGAGCGAAGGCCTCAAGCTGATCCGCGACATATTCCTGATCGTGGTGGTCTTCATTCTGCTAGGCGTTTTCTTTGTCCAACCGGTCGTCGTCGAAGGCACGTCGATGCTGCCGCAGCTACACGATGGCGAACGCCTGCTGGTCAACAAGCTCGTCTATTACAAGATACAGTCGGTGAGCTGGGGCCATATCGAACGCGGCGATATTGTCGTTTTCTGGTATCCGAATGACCCTGACAAGAGCTTTGTCAAACGCGTGATCGCCCTGCCCGGTGAACTCGTCGAGATACGCGGCGGCCGTGTGATAGTGAACGGCGTAGAACTCGAGGAGGATTATCTTGACCCCGGCTTCAATAATTCGCTGCCTAATCTGCCGCTCGAACGCGTCAAGGAGCACCATTACTTCGTGCTCGGAGACAACCGAGACAATTCGCTCGATTCGCGCGTCTGGGGCTTCGTGCCCGAAAAATACATCTACGGCAAGGCATTCTTTCGATATTGGAAGCCGGCCAATATTGGCTTTCTCGAACACGGCCGGTACGACAATATCGACGTCCGCCCGAGCCCTTCGCCTACGCCCGACGATGACGACGAACGCTAGATTTCCCCGCCGCGTCCTATTGCGATAAAATCTGAGTTTATGGTTGATGCGATCCTGGTCCTAGAGGACGGACGTGCGTTTCGCGGACGTTCGTTCGGTGCGGCGGGCGAGACGTTCGGCGAGATGGTCTTTAACACCTCGATGTCCGGCTATCAGGAGATCCTGACCGATCCCAGCTACGCCGGCCAGGTCGTGTGCATGACCTATCCGCTGATCGGCAACTACGGCGTCAATGGCCAAGACGTCGAATCGCGCCGACCGTGGGTCGAAGGCCTCGTCGTTCGCGAGGCAAGCCGCATTTACTCGAATCATCGTGCGACGGGCTCGCTGCAGGATTATCTCAACGCAAACAATATCGTCGGCATCGAGCATATCGACACGCGTGCCCTCGTCCGCCACATTCGCGACAAAGGCGCGATGCGTGTAGGTATTTCGACCGAGGACCTCGACGTTGAGAGCCTTCTGGCGCGCGTCCGCGTGTCGCCCGATATGGCGGGCCGCGAACTCGCATCCGGCGTCACTGTCGAGAAAAGTTACGAGTATAAAGCCGAAGTTTCTGCGGCCGCAAATTTTCACGTCGTCGCATACGATTTCGGTGTTAAATCCAACTCATTACGAGAATTTGCAAAACGCGGATGCCGCGTGACGGTCGTACCTGCAGGAACGACCGCTGACGAAGTCCTCGCACTGGAACCGGACGGTATATTTCTCTCGAACGGCCCGGGCGACCCGGCGTCGATGTCGTCGGTCATTGATGAGATCAGGAAACTAGCTGCGTCCGCGCGACCGATGTTCGGTATATGCCTCGGTCATCAACTCATCGGACAAGCATTTGGCGGGACGACGTTCAAGATGAAATTCGGCCATCGCGGCGGCAATCAGCCTATCAAGGACCTGACGACGGGCAAGGTCGAGATCACGTCGCACAATCACGGCTTTGCGGTCGATCCCGACTCGCTGCCCGCAGATGTCGAGGTCACGCACATCAACCTGAACGACAATACCGTCGCGGGCCTTAGACACAAAACGCTACCGATCCTCTCCGTCCAATACCACCCAGAATCCGCCCCCGGCCCACATGATTCAGAATATTTGTTTGAGCGGTTCGTTGATCTGATGAAAAGCTGAGCTTGCAATTGGCTCTTTAATTTCGGCGGGCCCGACCAAACGAAAAGTTCTTTACATTTTGGTGAATTGCGTTAATGTTGAGTTATGAATGCTTCGACTCACATCTCTATAGACCCGAATATCAGATTCGGAAAACCTTGCATAAAGGGTACCCGGATCGCCGTGTCGGATATATTGGAATGGCTCGCTTCGGGGATGTCCGAAGAGGAGATACTAGTTGATTTCCCTCAGTTGAAAACCGAACACATTCGAGCCGCCCTCGCCTTTGCGGCTGATCGTGAGACAACTATCAAGCTAGTTGCCGCTTGATATGGATCTGCTCCTGGATGCGAACATCTCTTGGCGCCTAGCGGTCAGGTTGGAGCAGCATTTTGATAGTTGCGTTCATGTTGATCAGACTGAACTTATCTCCCCCGCGTCAGATTCGGATATTTGGCATCATGCCCTAAAGCACAAGCTCGTCATTGTCACTAACGACGAAGATTTTCTCAATTTTTCGAATCTGCATGGCTTTCCACCAAAGGTCGTCCTTTTGCGTACCGGAAATCAAAGCAGCTCATTCATTGAAAGTATACTTGTCGCCCACATGGATGACGTCAGGTCACTGGTCGATTCTGATGAGTACGGAGTGCTCGAATTGTACTGATGATCACATTGCACCAGCTTTAAGGCAGCACACATTGACCAAAATGGTTGCGGAATCGATGCGGATATAAATTCCAATTGAATTCTCAGGGCGAGAAAGAAAAGACGCGAGACCTTTCGGCATCGCGTCTTACGGTTTGAAGATCACCCCGGCCTATTGCCCGATCCCGTAAATGTACGGTGCGATTACAAGCGAGACGATGGACATCAGCTTGATCAGGATGTTCATCGACGGGCCTGAGGTGTCCTTGAACGGATCGCCGACCGTGTCGCCGGTGACGGATGCCATGTGCGGTTCGCTCTTTTTAAAGAACATCTCGCCATTGATCTCGACGCCTTTTTCGAACGATTTCTTCGCGTTGTCCCAGGCGCCGCCAGCGTTGTTTTGGAATATGCCCATCATCACGCCCGACACGGTCACACCCGCCAGTAGTCCGCCGAGCACCTCCGGGCCGAAAGTGAACCCGACAAGCACCGGCGTGACCAGGGCGATGGCACCCGGCAGGATCATCTCGCGGATCGAGGCCTGCGTTGAAATCTCAACACATTTCTCGTACTCGGGTTGTGCCTTGTATTCCATTATGCCGGGTATCTCGCGAAATTGGCGTCGGACCTCTTCGACCATGTCCATGGCCGCCTTGCCCACGGCCTGTATCGCCAGGGCCGAAAATATGAACGGGATCATGCCGCCGACAAACAGACCTGCAAGCACATTAGCCTTATAAATATCGATGCGGTCGATGCCGGCAATGCCGACGAACGCGGCAAACAACGCCAAAGCCGTCAACGCCGCGGAGGCGATAGCGAATCCCTTGCCGGTGGCGGCGGTCGTATTACCGACCGCGTCGAGTATGTCGGTGCGGCCGCGTACTTCGGCCGGGAGTTGGCTCATCTCGGCTATACCGCCCGCGTTGTCAGCGATCGGGCCAAAAGCATCGATAGCGAGCTGCATCGCGGTGGTTGACATCATACCGGCGGCGGCGATAGCCACGCCGTATAGACCCGCAAAATGATACGACGTCACAATACCCGCAGCGAGCGTCAGTATAGGTATCACGGTCGATTTCATACCGACCGAGAGGCCGCCGATGATATTCGTAGCATGGCCTGTGGACGATTGCCTGACGATCGACATCACGGGCTTTTTGCCCATCGCCGTATAGTATTCCGTCACTATGCTCATGATCGCTCCGACGACTGTGCCTATCACGATCGCCCAGAAAACATCGAGCCGCGTGAACGACGCACCCCGCAACGTTATCTGGCCCTCAGGCAGGAGGAACATGACCGCGAAGTACGACGCAGCGACCGTCAATATGATCGACGACCAGTTGCCGAGGTTGAGAGCGTTCTGGACGCTGTCACTGTCGTTTTTGATCCTTACAAAGAATGTACCGACGATCGAGAATACTAGCCCGAGCCCGCAGATGATCATCGGCAGCAGTATCGGCGACATACCGCCGAATGCGTCCGTCACCTTGATCTCCTGCCCGAGCACCATCGTCGCCAATATCGTCGCCACATACGAGCCAAAAAGGTCGGCTCCCATACCGGCAACGTCGCCTACGTTATCGCCTACGTTGTCGGCGATGGTCGCAGGATTGCGAACGTCGTCTTCGGGAATTCCTGCCTCGACCTTGCCCACGAGGTCTGCGCCGACGTCAGCGGCTTTGGTATAGATGCCGCCGCCCACACGCGAAAAGAGAGCGATCGACTCGGCACCAAGCGAGAATCCGGTCAGCACCTCGATAGCGGTCGAGATCTGGTTGGCTCCCATCCCGGCAAATAGATGCAGAAATATGATGAACAGGCCTCCGAGTCCGAGCACGGCCAATCCGGCAACACCGAGTCCCATAACTGAGCCGCCGGTGAACGACACTTTCAGAGCCTGTTTGAGGCTGGTCCGGGCGGCCTGGGTCGTGCGAACGTTGGCCTTGGTCGCGACCTTCATCCCGATGTATCCGGCCGTTGCCGAAAATACGGCACCGATCACGAACGCGATGCAGATGACCCAACTCGAATGGATCTGGCGGCCGTTCACCTCGTGTACGGTGCCCGAATAGGCGAGCAACGCGCCGGCGACCAATACAAAGATACTAAGTATCTTCCATTCAGCCTTGAGGAACGCCATCGCACCGTCGGCGATGTGCCCGGCGAGTTCCTGCATGTTCTTGTCGCCGGCGTCCTGCTTGCTGACCCATGCCGACTTTGCGGCCATCACGATCAGTCCCAAAAGCCCGAATGCGGGCACAAGGTAAATAACGTAGCTGTTCATATAGACAAAATAGATGACTGAGTCTCAAAACTAATGATTATCAGCCACTTGCGGCCTGTTCGCAACCCGCGAAGACGCTCCCGCACGTAATTCAGTCACACATCCAGCGGCCATTGATGCGTTTGGCGAATGCTCCGTCAACGCCGGCTCGGCCCACAGAGCAGACGCCGCCGCGTTTGCAATCTTTGCAATAGACGATCGCTCCGTCCTGAACGGGCGGGCGTCCATCGGCTCCCGAGGCCCATTTGGTAATGTCGGCAAAAGTGATGTTTGGATCGTACTGCATCAGTCCGTCACGAAGCTCGACATTGTAGCCGAATAGATTCGGCCTGCCTTCGATCCGCGTATCGCCGCGGCCCTCGGGCAGCCTGCCGGTCTGAAACATCATTCTGCCGCCGTTAAAATTCGGCCTCAGCAGCGCTCGGCCCTGTGCATCCTTGCAGTGCCCGCCAAAAACGTTTGGGTCGTGACAGAATCGGTCTCCGTTTGACGTGATGGTCACGGTCGGGTCGGCGTCTATGGAGTCGGGCCCGTAAAATGCGCCGACCGAGATAAAGTTCAGATAACCGCGCAGTTCGACCTTGTCGCCGAATCCGCCGCCGATCATCGTTATCATCTCCGAACGGATGGCTCCCGCCGGATTGGTATAGAGGCTTCGTTTGCCGCGTTCGGAGCCTGAGCTCACGATCGTGAGCGTCCCGATCGTATCGACATAGATGAATGTGCCGCCTATGCCCGCCGCGTAATCGTAACCGCCGCCCCACGATTGTTCTATCAGCATCGAACCGGCTTTCTGTATCCGGATGCCGTCGCCCGGTGCATTCTGAGCGGTGTAGTTAAATACTGAGTTCGTTATCTTCCAATCAGTGTTCTGGGTATCGACCCAGATGGCCGTTTTGTTGTTGAGGAAATGGCAATGATCGACCAGCACGTAATCAAATTGCCAGCTCGAGCAGACCTGGTCCTGGCCCGTACACTTGTCGTCGTTAGCGTTATGTATGTAGATACCGCGATCGAGATTCTGAAATGTGACGTTCTCGAATCGAAAGATCTGACTCGAATTCGGCGATTCCATCCCGTTGCGCGGGTCTTTGAGCCATTTGCCGAGTCCCTCGACGCCGTAGTTGCGGGTCGAGTCTCGCCTGGCCTCGCCGTAGAGTTCTGAGTTGCCCATCAGCTCCATATCACGGATGACAACCTTGTTCGTACAGCCGCCGATGCGAAAGATCGTCTGGTCCGGATGCCTGAGCCTGATGCGCGTCGGGCTGTTGCGCCACGGCAGGTTCGAGTTCGAGACCGATGCGTTGCCGCCGGCTCCCTCTACGATCAATCCGGACGTAAGCGTGATCGCTTGATATGACGGGTCGCGCCGGACGCCGTCGAGCGTCCCTACGACATAATCGCCGTCCGGGAATCGGATCGTGCCCCCCTGGCGAGCCGTGGCGAATGCGATCGCATTACGTATCGTCCGGGTATAGTCGGACGGCTCCGAGAACGTGTATTTTCCGTCGGCAGCCCGGGTCACCGGGCGAAAATCCTTTACGTTATACAGCCCCGTGTCGCGGCTGATCGGGTACCAGAGGTACGATACGCCGTTCGTCAGCTTGAGGTCATACATCGGCTCCGGCCCGCTGAAGCACCAGCGGCCGTCACCGTTAGTGACCACACGCGAGCTAGATTGGAGCGTGCTGCCGTCGCAGGGAGTGATGCCGGTTGCGCGTACCTTCTGGTCAGTGCCGGCGACAAAAACCTCCACGGCGTTGCCCGCACCGGCCGACGGCAGATAGCGGATCGGACAGGCTCCGCCGATGTCCGCTTCGACCGTGAACGAATAGCCCTGGAACAGATTCTGTCCTGAGGCGGCCGATACCAAAATCATTGCGGCCAATGCCGCACACAACGCTCCGATAGATCTCATCATTTACCTCCGCGAACGGCCCGCCGCAGCATAACCCTCGGGCTTGGGCCTTTTGTTATACTATCCAAAATAATTGTGGATAGCGGAAATCATGCCGTCAGATTAGATGTCGTCTCGCACGAAGTTTATGAATTCAGGATACTCAGGCACGCCGCTCGCCAAAAAACTCGGCATCAAGCCGGGCTCGGCAATAGTTGTTCTCAATGCACCGGCCAATTACCTCGACCTCCTCTCACCGCTGCCCGGCAAGGTATCGATCGGTGATGACGTCGGGCGGTCGCGCGAGGCTGACATCATCCATCTATTCACGAATGGCCGCGACGACCTCGCGTCCACGCTTTCGCGTCTCCGCAACGCGATCAAGCACGACGCAGCCGTCTGGGTGTCTTGGTATAAAAAGGCCGCAAAGCTCCCGACCGAGATCACCGAGGACCTTATACGCGAGGTCGCCCTCCCGCTCGGCCTGGTCGATGTTAAGGTCTGCGCCGTCGATGAGCGATGGTCCGGCCTAAAGTTGGTCATCAGAAAAGAGAATCGTGTATAATCCGATACACTTTTTGACGGGAGATCATTAGCGATGCCTACCACTGACCCGCGGATCGACGCATACATCGAGCGAACCGCCGATTTTGCCAAGCCGGTTCTCCTGCACCTGAGACAGTTGATACATTCGACCTGCCCGGACGTGAAGGAAACGCTCAAATGGTCGATGCCTAGCTTTGAATACAAGGGGATCTTGTGCGGCTTCGCGGCGTTCAAGAATCATTGCACATTCGGCTTCTGGAAGCAGAGCCTAATGGAGTCAG
This sequence comes from Acidobacteriota bacterium, assembly GCA_019639115.1. Taxonomy (GTDB): domain Bacteria; phylum Acidobacteriota; class Blastocatellia; order Pyrinomonadales; family Pyrinomonadaceae; genus OLB17. The sequence goes on from JAHBSM010000003.1 coordinate 110,156, forward strand.
ATGAATTTTCGCAGACCAAGACCGCAATGGGCAGTTTCGGCAGGCTGACATCGCTCAAGGACCTGCCGAGCGACGCCGTGATGAAAAAACTCATCAAGCAAGCTATGAAGCTCAATGATGATGGCATCAAGGTGGAAAGAAAAACGACGCCGAAAGCAGAGATCGCGGTTCCGGATTCGCTAGCCGCGGCATTGAAAAAGAACAGAAAAGCGGCCGCAACATTTGAAGCATTCCCGCCGAGCTGCAAACGCGAATACATCGAATGGATCACAGAGGCAAAGACCGAACCTACACGGGATAAACGCCTGGCGACCACGATCGAGTGGCTCGCCGAGGGCAAACGAAGGAACTGGAAATATGAGAAATGTTGATCGCGGCCCGGCGCGCGTTTTGAGACGTTTTATTTTGTCGGTGCTGCCGGTCATAGCCGTCACGGCTATGTTGACGGGGAGCACCAGCGGACAGCAAACGCGGGCTTTTGCCTCGACGCCCAAGGACTTTCAAGCGTTCTATACAAAATTCAGGAGCGCCGTTACGCGGGGCGACAAACAGGCGGTCGCTGCGATGACGAAGTTTCCCTTCAAGTACGGCTTCGACGCCGGCGATGAAGGCACCTTTTCGCAGACGCAATTCATCAGACGCTACAACGACATTCTTGGCGGCGGACGAAAGGTATTTACGCGAGCAAGGCCACGGTTCTACGTCGAGGCAGGGGCATACAGCCTGTCCGACCCAGACGACGCCTCGACCTATGTATTCAAGAAGGTCAACGGCAGCTATCGATTCACCGGCTATTTTTCAGAGCCGTGATCTTTTTTTACTGAGCATATTCATATGAGCGAACCTATCCTGGTAGCAAAACGAGATGCCTCGACCGAGAGCGAGCTTTACCTATTGCCGCAGATGGCCAATCGCCACGGCGTGATCACCGGTGCGACCGGGACGGGCAAGACCGTGACGCTGCAGCGTATGGCGGAAGGCTTCAGCAAGATCGGTGTGCCGGTGTTCATGGCCGATATCAAAGGCGACCTGACCGGCGTGACCCAGCCCGGCGGCGGGAATGCCAAGATCGACGCACGAAACGAACAACTGGGCATCACGCCGGAGTTCGAGCAATTTCCTGCAACGGTATGGGACGTTTTTGGTAAACAAGGCCATCCGCTGCGCGCGACAGTGTCTGAGATGGGCCCGCTGCTCATCGCACGTTTGCTGCAATTGAATGAGACTCAGGCCGGAGTGCTCCAGATCGCATTCAAATATGCCGATGACAACGGCCTGCTGCTGCTCGACCTCAAGGACCTGCAGTCGCTGATGCAATGGGTCGGACAGAATGCGAACGAACTGACGCTGCAGTACGGCAACGTATCGGCCGCGTCAGTCGGTGCGATACAGCGCGGCCTGCTCCAGCTCGACGAACAGGGCGGCGACCTTTTCTTTGGTGAACCTGCGGTGTCGCTCGACGATTTTATGCAGACGGCCGAAGCCAAAGGCGTGCTCAACCTGCTAGCCGCGGACGAGTTGATCAATTCGCCCAAACTCTATTCGACGTTCCTGCTGTGGCTCCTGTCTGAACTCTTCGAAACGCTGCCCGAGGCGGGCGATCTCGAGAAACCGAAGCTCGTCTTTTTCTTCGACGAGGCCCATCTGCTCTTTAACGACGCGCCGCCCGCATTGGTCGAAAAGATCGAACAGGTCGTCCGCTTGATCCGTTCAAAGGGAGTCGGCGTTTATTTTGTGACACAGAATCCGGCCGATATCCCTGAAACGGTGCTCGCCCAACTTGGCAATCGCGTCCAGCATGCCCTGCGCGCCTATACGCCGCAGGAGCAGAAAGGCGTCCGCGCCGCTGCCTCCTCGTTCCGTGTCAATCCGGCAATCAACACTGAGACCGTCATCACCGAACTCGGCGTCGGCGAAGTGCTCATTTCGATGCTCGACGAAAAAGGCGTGCCTACGATGGTCGAGCGTGCCTTTGTCGTGCCGCCAGTCGGCCACATCGGTCCGATCACGCCTGAGGAACGCGCGTCGCTCATTGCCAATTCGCTGGTCGCAGGCGTGTACGAAACAGCCGTCGATCGCGAATCTGCCTACGAGATACTGACCAGCCGCGCACAGGAAAAGGCTGCCGCCGACGCCGACGCAAAGGCTCAGATCGAGGCACAGAAAGAAGCAGAACGGCAAGCTCGTGCCGAACGATCGGCCGCTCGCGGCCCTGACACGCTCGTCGAGTCGATAACCAAAAGCGTCGCACGCTCTGCAAGCTCGTCGATCGGCCGTCAGATCGGCAATACGATCGTCCGCGGCGTACTCGGGAGTATCTTCGGTGGTTCGTCGCGAAAAAAGTCAGGATGGTTCTGAGTGTTCATGACGACATTCATAGTTTCTAATAGTTAGCTTGGTGGCCCGGTTCAACGCGGGCAGAATAGGTGAATGAACATGAGTGAACGTTTGTTGCTGCTGGTCGGAACCGCGAAAGGATTGCTCATACTGAAACGCGGCGGGAACGGGCGTTGGTCGATAGACGGGCCGCATTTCGCGGGACTTGCGGTCTATTCGGCTTTTCTCGATCAGCGAAAGGGCCGCAATGTGATGTGGGCGGCACCGGCGAGCTGGCATTTCGGCGCCGAGCTTTGCAAGAGCAACGACATGGGCAAGACCTGGGACCAGCCCGAAAAGCGCCGTATCAAGATGCCCGCGAATACGAAAACATCACTCGAGAATATCTGGCAGATCGCGGCCGGCGGCGACAGCGATTCGCTTTATGTCGGTGTCGCGCCGGCCGCACTTTTCGAATCGCACGATCAGGGAGAGACCTGGGCTTTGAACAAAGGCCTGTGGAAGCATCCGCACCGGAAGCAGTGGCAGCCCGGCTTCGGCGGGCTTTGTCTGCACACGATCGTCACCGATCCAAAGAACAAGAACGACATCAAGATCGCCATCTCGACCGGCGGCGTATATCAGTCGGCCGACGGCGGGACAACGTGGCAGGTGACGAACAAGGGCGTGTCTGCGTATTTCATGCCGGACAAATATCCCGAATTCGGCCAGTGCGTTCACAAGATCGCGCGGCACCCTCGAGATCGGAAACTTTACTTCCTGCAGAATCATCACGGCGTTTACCGCAGCCGCGACGGGGCCCGAACGTGGGAAGAGATCGAGAGCGGCCTGCCGTCGAACTTCGGTTTCGGGCTGACCGTGAGTGAAAGCGGTTCTGCATTCATCGTTCCGCTACAAAAGGACGCCGAGCGGTTCACCTGCGAAGGCAGGCTCCGCGTCTATCGCACCCGCGACCAGGGCAACACATGGCAGCCGCTCACAAAAGGCCTGCCGCAGAAAAATGCGTACGAGGTGGTGCTCCGCGATGCCGTAACGTCCGTCGGGGACAACATCTTTTTCGGAACAAAGAACGGCAAGCTCTTTGCTTCTATGGACGACGGCGATTCGTGGAAGATGATCGAAGGCTCGCTGCCCGAGATCTGCTGCGTCAAGGCCTATCTTGTCTAATGCCTATAAAGGTTCACTTAAGCGGACAACTGAAAGCATTCTCGGACGGCAAGGTCGAGCTCGATCTTGATGGCGAGCATTCGACCGTCGGCGATGCTCTCGACGCGTTATGGAATCAGCACCCGGCTCTCCGTGACCGAGTTCTCAACGAACAGGGCGAGATACGGCAACACGTGAATATCTTCGCCGGCTCGGACGACGTCAAACGCCGACAAGGCCTCGCAACAAAACTTACGGCAGACGAGATCCACATCTTCAACGCCGTCAGCGGCGGCTAGGTCATACGACGGCGGACTCCAGCAGGGTGAGCGTCGCCGCCTCGGTATCGAGTTCGGCTTCGACGCCAAGCGGCAGAGTGAACAGATCGCGAATGTGGCCGAATGAGAGTCCGTAAATGACCGGAACGCCTAGGCCGCCGAGTTGGTCGCGAACGACATCGACCACGGACTGAGACTTATCGTCCGGAGCGTCGCAGCGGTCGAAGATCCCAAGTGCGATGCCTGCCGCTTCCTCGAGTTTTACGCTCTGCCGAAGCTGTACAAGCATACGATCGACGCGGTACGGACGCTCGCCGACATCCTCCAAGAACAAGATCTTGCCCTTGACGTCCTTGAGCCCAAAGGGTGTACCCGCCATTGCCGTCAGCAGCGAAAGATTCCCGCCGAGCAGGCGCCCGCGCGCCTTGCCTTTGGCTATAACGGCGGTAGTGTAAAGCAGCGTACCTTTGGCCGCGTTGTCGGGAGCAGTCGAGATCTTATGCGGTGTGGCGGCGTCCATCAGCACCGCCGTCGCGTTGCCGCGAGTGTATTCGGTGTAGTTCGACGTGCCGACCGGGCCATGTACGGTGACCAGTCCCGTGCGTTGATGTATGGCGACCAGAAGTGCCGTGATATCGGAGAATCCGATGACGAGCTTCGGGTTGCGCTTAATGAGCTCGTAATCGAGCCGAGGCAGAATTCGCGTCAACCCATAGCCGCCGCGTATGCACCAGACCGCCGACGCCTCCCTGAGCCCGAATGCCCAATGGAGGTCCTCGATCCGCTGTTCGTCGGTGCCGGCGAGGAATCCGTTGACCGCACGGACATATTTGCCGACCTTTACCTTTAGCCCGAGATCGGCGAAATTCTGCATCGCGCGCTCGTATTCCTGATCCGACACGCCGCTCGACGGCGCGACCAGAGCGATCGTGTCACCGCGTTTGAGCCGGCTTGGCTTGATCACCGTCATCGTCTTTTTTCTTGCGTCGCCGAACGCCGCACCCGCGGCAAAGGGCAGCATCGCCATTCCCTTGATCAGGTCTCTTCGTTTCATCGTGGTGGGTTATCAATAGAGGAGATACGGCTGTCTCGCCGCGGCAAATTCGCTCTCGCCCGCGGCCCATGCCGCTCGGATATCGGCCAACGGAGTGCCGCTCTCTATCTGTCGGCGTATCGAGTCCGATCCGCACACGACATCGAACGGATTCTTGTCGAACTCATATTCGTATGCGTCGCGTTTCCATTCGAATTTATCTCGATAGAGGTCGTATGCCGTCTTGACCATCGCTATGCCGACGGCGACCGGCGTGAACGCCTCGCGATCGGTGACATGTATCTGCACGCCGCCGCACGTCTGCTCCGCCCACTTTTGGAAGGTCGGCCGAAAGAAAACGTGGCGAAACCGGACGCCGTCGAAACCAAATGCGTCCAGAGCATCGACCCATTCGTACGGATCTATGAATGGTGCTCCGTTCAGTTCGAAGGGCTTCGTCGTGCCGCGGCCTTCGCTTAGCTCCGTCCCTTCGATATGTACGGTCGCGGGAAAGGCGACACAGGTATCGACGGTCGGTATGTTCGGCGACGGCAGGATCCACGGCAGTCCGGTCTGATCGCCCCACATCGTGCGTTCCCATCCTTCCATAGCGATGACCTCGAGTTCGCATCCGATACCAAAATGTTCGTTGAACATCCAGGCCAATTCACCGATCGTCATCCCGTGTCGCGTCGGCAATTCGAACTGGCCGACGAATGACTTGAACGCATCTTCGGTGATGTTGCCCTCGATCGCGACGCCGCCGATCGGATTTGGGCGGTCGCACACGACCACTCGTTTACCGGATCGCTTTGCGGCCCGCATACAGTTCGCCATCGTATAGACGAATGTGTAGATGCGGCAGCCGACGTCCTGGAGATCGACGACGAATGTGTCGATATCGCGAACCATTTCTTCGGTAGGTTCCCGCGTCTCGCTATACAGAGAATATACGGGCAGCCCTGTCCGCGGATCGACCGAGTGATCGGTCTCGATCATATTGTCCTGCACATCACCTCGGATGCCGTGCTGCGGCCCAAATAGCGTCGTCAGCTGCATCTCGGGATCGGCAAAGAACACGTCCGCTGAATGTGCCAGCGTATCGGGCATCACTGACGCCTGATTGCAGACCAATCCAACACGCTGGCCGCGAACCGCGTCCATCCGATCGGAAAGCAGCCGCTCGATACCGACTATCACCCGTTCATTTTGCATAGATAAAATAATAGCCCAGGCTCGCGCCCGGGCTAAGTCAAAAGGTCGGACCTAAGCCGCCAAAATAATATTTAGCAACGCTATTTCTTAGCGGCCTTCTTTGCCGGGGCTTTCTTTGCCGGAGCTTTCTTAGCAGGCGCCTTCTTTGCAGGTGCAGCTTTCTTTGCCGGAGCAGCCGCTTTCTTCGCCGGGGCCTTCTTAGCAGGCGCGGCTTTTTTGGCCGGAGCCGCAGCTTTCTTAGCCGGAGCCTTCTTTGCCGGTGCAGCTTTCTTTGCAGGAGCTGCAGCGGCCGGTTTCGCATCGCCGTCAACTACAGGGGCATCGGCCGCGTGCTTGCCTACTGACGCGACCCCATTCTCCATCGCCTTGACGGTCTTGTACATTTCGCTCTTGCCGATGATCTCGCCGTTCATTGCTTTCAGTACAAAATACGCCGAGCCGTCCTTTGCGGTCTTGCGTTCGAAACGCTTGTCATTGCCCGCATTCTTCTTTACGGATGCGACGCCTTTCTTTGCCGACGCGAGCGAATCGTATGCTTCGCTCGACAGGATCACCTGGCCGTTGCTCGCTTTCAAATTGAAACGATACTTTCCGGTCTTGCCGGCCTTGATCTCAAATTTACCTGGCATAAGTTTGTGTCTCCTCAAAGTTCGTAGATTCGATATCGATCAGGTTCCGGCATTCCGCCGAACGCATAGAATATCGCACAGTGCGAAGTTTACCGCAAATTAACAGCGGCCATTAAGGCAAGAAAAATTAAGGGGTTCTCGACGCAGGTGAACCGCACGCGTGCTTCTGAGATCGCATCATTTGCCCGCTGCCCTTCCGTAAAGCTCGGTCATCTCAGCGAGCCTGACGACATCGATCTCACCCAGCTGCTCGTCGGTCAGGCGCCAGGCCCAATTGCCCGCGGCGGTCGCAGGCGTGTTCATACGTGCATCGCTGCCGAGCCCGAGCGGATCCTGGATCGGCGCGATAGCCGTGTCGGCAACCGACGCCCAAACGGCACGGAGCATCTCCCAGTTCATCTGATTGCCCGATGCTCTGAGATATCGGCGGCAGTGTGCGCGGACGCTGCTTGGTGCCGAGCGGTACCAGCCGAGTGATGTATCGTTATCATGCGTGCCGGTGTAGGCCACCGTGTTGCGCGAGAAATTATGGGGCAGGTCACGACTCTGCGAATCGCCGCCGAATGCGAACTGAAGCACTCGCATTCCGGGTATTTCCAGATCATCTCGAAGCAGTTCAACCTCGGGCGTCAGGTCGCCGAGGTCCTCGGCTATCAACCGAAGCTCACCAAGGCGCTCGATCAAACTTCTGAATAGCATCCGGCCCGGCACTTCGGCCCACGTTCCATTCTCAGCCGTTTCGTCGCCGCCGGGTATCTCCCAATTCCGCACGAATCCGATAAAGTGATCGAGCCGGACCGCATCGAACGTTCGCATCGCCGCCGCCACCCGAGCCGTCCACCAATCAAATCGATTCGACGCCATCGCCTCCCAGTCATAGATCGGGTTTCCCCACATCTGCCCGGTCTTTGAGAAATGGTCCGGCGGCACACCGGCTACGACACGAGCCGTGCCGTCATCGTTCAACTTGAATTCGGACGGGTTGCACCACACGTCAGCCGAATCGTGAGCGACAAAGATCGGCATATCGCCGAGTATGTATATGCCGTGACGGTTCGCATATTTTCGCAGTGCGGACCACTGTCTGAAAAAGACGAACTGTCGGAACCGCACCGCATCCATCCGTCGTGACATTTGTTCACGGAGCCGCGCGACCGCGTCCGCCTCACGCGCTCGTATCGCCGAGGGCCAAGCGGTCCACGGCCGTCCGTCGAACGTCTCCCGCATAACGATGAACAATGCAAAATCGTCCAGCCACCAGGCGTTCTCGCGAATAAATGCGGCGTATTCGCCGCCGAGTGCCGGATTCGCTCCGGACCTGAACGCCTCAAAAGCTTCGTCAAGCATCGCCGACTTTGCTTCGGCCGCCGCCCTGAGGTCACATCGCTCGGGTTGCCCGGCCGCGACGCGATACTCGTCCGCCGACGCTATCAATCCGTCTGCATCGAGAGCCTCCGGCGATATCAGCAGTTCGCTTCCCGCAAATGCCGACAGCGACGAATAAGGTGAGCCGCCCTCGCCGGTTGGCCCGACCGGCAGCGTCTGCCACCATGTCTGCTTTGCCTCGACAAGGATATCGACGAACGTAAAAGCCGCCGGACCGAGATCGCCTATTCCGTAAGGGCCGGGCAGCGATGTCGGATGCAGCAGAATTCCGGAAGCACGCGGGAATCTCATTGAACTGGATTCTACCCAATTTCGCGCGTCCTTGCCGACTGGCGAAATCGGTTCGATAAGATAAAATGTCGATTGCTTTGGGACGAAAGATCTACACAAAGCTTGCCTGGCTCAACGAACTGCCGGAATCGGAGGCTTACTACGTATTCAATGAGTGCAGCGGATCGCCGGCATGGGCTGAAGCTATGGCCGCGGCCCGGCCGTTCCCTATGCTTGAGCAGCTTTATTCGACCGCTGCGGCAATGTGGGAAAATCATGGCAACGGAGCCGAATTTGCAGAAATCGGATCTAGGATCGACGCTCTGCTCGAACGATAGGAACGTATGAACGAAAGCCTGCTGCCGAACGACTTTGTCGAGAGGATGCTCGATCGGCTTGATCCGGTGCGGCCGCAGCCGCTCGCGGAACATTTGCAGCCCGTCCATGTGATGTATGGTGGCGCCGATCTTTTTAAGCCGGATACATTCGACAAGCTCCGAATGCGAGCCCTCCGGATCATGGAACAGAACGTCGGCGACGAAGATTCGTTCGATGCCGTCTTCGCCACGGGTTCTCTAACGGCCGACGTATATGCCAAAACGGTCAACAAGCTTCGCTCCGAACCGATCGAAGATTACCGGATCGACTTCGAGGACGGATTCGGCATACGCCCCGACGAAGAAGAGGACGCCGCAGCCCGCTCAGCCGCTTCAGCATTGAGCGAACTCGTCGCAAGCGGCAATGCCGTTCGGCTTACCGGGATCCGCCCAAAAGCTTTCAATGCAGCAACGCTCGAACGCGGGCTGCGAACGCTCGAGATATTCGTCTCTACGCTTCATGCCGGCCTCGGCCGCCTCCCCGAAGGATTCGTCATCACGCTTCCTAAGGTCGCGTCGCCCGTGGAACCTGTGATACTTGCCGACACGCTGAATGAGATCGAAGATCGTCTTGGGATCGAGCGAGGATCGACACCGGTCGAGCTGATGTTCGAGACGCCGGAGTTTCAAGCGGCACCGGACGGCGTTCTTGCATTCAGGCGAATGGTTGATGCATGCGGCGGCCGATGCCGGGGAGTTCATTTCGGAGCCTATGATCTACTTGCGTCGCTTGGCGTGTCGGCCGAAAGTCAGCGGCTCGATCATCCGTCGTGCGTATCGGCCAGAGCCGCAATGCTGACATCGCTCGCGGGTACAGGTGTCTGGCTAAGCGACGGTGCTACGACCGAGATGCCCGTGGGCCGTCACCGAAAAGCTGACCTGACCGAAGCAGAGACAGCGGAGAACCGAGCCGACGTCGCAAAAGCTCTGCGAGCGCATTACCTTAATTGCCGCCGATCGCTCGTCGAGGGATTCTATCAGAGCTGGGACCTACACCCGGGCCAGCTCATCGCACGCTACGCCGCGGTCCAGACGTTCTTTATCGAAGGCCGCGACCGCTCGGCCGCACGGCTGCGTAATTTTATCGATCGCGGCACGCGGGCGACGATGACCGGCTCGACGTTCGACGATGCCGCGACGGGCCAGGGCCTGCTTAATTTCTTTCGCCGCGGGATACGGTGCGGCGCCTTCACTAGTGAAGAGGCAACCGGCCTGACCTCCGTCACGGCAGAAGAGTTCGCGGCTGGTTCGTTCGCACACATTCTCGCCCGCCGAGCTTGACGCCCGGGCTGACACTCAGGCTGACACTTCGCAAAAGACCTTGATCGCGCCTTTGGCGGTAGTAAGTTTCTCGAACAGTTCTGCGACATTTTCGAGTCCTTTTACCGGATGCGTCAGCAGCCGCGATAACCAGTCGCCGTATTCGAGCACGGCGTGGGCCATGTCCTTTACACCCGACTCAAAGTATTCGCGGTTGGCGTTGACCGTACCGACGATGACCCGGTTGCCGAGCACAAGATCCAGGTTGATCTTGTCCGCAGGCACCTCGACGCGTTTGTCGCCGCCCGTTACGCTGGACAGTACAAGGACGCCGTTCTTTGCAAGTGCCTCCATAGCTTCGAACGCGATCGGCGAATAGCCGGTCGCCTCGAAAATGATGTCGAACGCGCCGTTCGCTTCTGCGTAAGCTGCTACGCCGGTCTCCGCTGTCGAAACATATGCGGCACCGATAGCCTCGACCAGGTCCGAATTCATATACGGCTTCGCGGTCCTGCCGAACGTCACCACTTCGATCCCTCGGAGCCGGAGCACGAGCGTCGCGAGCAGGCCGATCGTACCGGCACCGAGCACGGCGGCTCGACGCGGGCGCCACACGCGCAGCCTGCGCTGTATCTCGTAGGCCTGCGTGATCCCTTTCTGCACGACGGTCATAGGTTCGAGCAGCACGCCGACCTCGCGAAGCCCGTCGGGCACCTTGACGATGTAGTCAGCATCGTCCACGTAGTATTCGGACAGAAATCCATGCCTCAGATTGATCCCGCGCTCGTAATACGTATCATCGGTCGTCATATCATTCGTCCCGATTACGTCGTAGATGCTCGTGCCCGGCCTGCGTACGGTCGCTACGACCAGATCGCCTTTCTTTAGTTCCCACACGTTCGGGCCCGTTTCTTCGACAATGCCAAAGCCTTCGTGCCCGATCACCAGAAGATCGTCACCCGGCGGCGGCGCACCGTATTCGGCATTGTTTATCTCCTTGTCCGTGCCATCGACACCGACGCGGAGCACCTTTACAAGAACGCCTCGGCCGCCGTCTATATCGTTGACCGAAGGCTTTGGCATTTCGACCAGATGAGCTGAATCCGGGATCCCGGGCCTTACTGCTATTGCTTTCATATCGTTATTGCGTGCCTTGCGGCCGCCTCCAGTATTCAACCCGCTGCCGCGGGCGATTATTCCAAAACTTGCGCGGTCGTCTTATTCACCGCTCTGCTGAAGCAGCTTGGCCGCGAGGGCCGTCCATCCGGTCTGATGGCTGGCACCGATGCCCGAGCCATCGTCACCGTGAAAATACTCATAAAAGAGGACATGATCGCGAAAGTTCTCGTCTGACTGCTGCTTCTCGCAGGTGCCGAATACGGGCCTGCGGCCATCCGCGTCGCGCAGGAATATATGCGACAGCCGCCGCGAGAGTTCCTGTGACACTTCCCAGAGGTTCATCATCCGGCCCGAGCCGGTCGGACATTCGACACGGAGATCGTCGCCGTAGTAGTAATGGAACTTCTGTAGAGATTCGATCAGCAGATAATTGACCGGGAACCAGATGGGCCCGCGCCAGTTGCTGTTGCCGCCGAAAAGGCCGCTTGACGACTCAGCCGGTTCATAATCGACGCGGTGTTCCTCGCCGTTGACGTTCAGCACGTATGGATGGTCCTTGTGATACCGCGAAATCGCCCTTATGCCGTGCGCCGACAGGAACTCGGTTTCGTCGAGCATATACCTGAGTACGCTCTCGAGCCGGTCGCGATAGGCGACGGCGAGCAGGCGGCGTTCGCCCATGCCGGGCGTCCTCATACAGCTCACATTGTCGGTCAGGTCGGGACGGTTATCGATGAACCACTGCATTCGCTTCTTGAAGCCCGGCAGCGCGTCGAGCATCTCGGGTTCGATCGTCGCCACCGCAAATAGCGGTATCAGGCCGACCATCGACCGAACCTTGAGCGGCATGCTCTCGCCGGTCTCGTGCATATGCAGCACGTCATAGTAGAAACCGTCCTCGTCGTCCCAGAGCGAGAACTCGTCATCGCCGCGATGATTCATCGCATCGGCGATAAACAGGAAATGCTCCCAGAATTTGCTTGCCACGTCCTCGTAAACGTCGTCCTCGCGTGACAGCTCGAGAGCGATCGCAAGCATATTGAGGCAATACATTGCCATCCAGCTTGTCCCGTCCGACTGGACAAGACGGCCGCCGGTCGGAAGCGGTCGCGAACGATCGAAAACGCCTATGTTGTCCAACCCGAGGAATCCGCCTTCGAAAACGTTCTTGCCCTCGGCGTCCTTACGATTGACCCACCACGTGAAATTGAGCAGCAGCTTTTGGAACACGCGCTCGAGGAATTTTCGGTCGCCGTGCCCGGTCGTTTTCTTGTCGATCTGATAGACCCTAAGTGTCGCCCACGCGTGAACCGGGGGATTGACATCGCCGAACGCCCACTCATATGCCGGGATCTGGCCGTTGGGATGCATATACCATTCGCGGAGCATCAGCACTAGTTGGTCTTTTGCAAACTCCGCATCGACCATCGCAAGCGGTATGCAATGGAACGCCAGATCCCAAGCCGCATACCACGGATATTCCCATTTGTCGGGCATCGAGATAACGTCGGAATTAAAAAGGTGGCCCCACTCGCTGTTGCGTCCCGACAGCCTGCTCGCGGGCGGCTTAGGCATCGCCGGGTCGCCAGCCAGCCAGTCGCGAACGACGTAATGATAGTACTGCTTTGACCAGAGCAGCCCGGCAAAGGCCTGCCGCTGGACGCTTCTCGCATCGGCCGACAACCCCGGTGACGCTATCGCCGAATAGAACTCATCGGCCTCGGCGATGCGTTCCCGGATCACTTCGTCAAATTTTTCGAACGCTTTGCTTCCGGATCGCGGACGCCGGCCGGACATGTCGTCCGACAACCTGATACGTATCACCGCTTCTGCGCCCGCAGGGACCGATAGGCGGTAGATGCCCGCGGCCTTTGTTCCCTTCCGCGCTGGATCGACAGCGTTCATCTCACCGTCTATCACGTATCGGTGAAACGCGTCCTTTACATACCGCGTCGCGTTTGCGGAGCCAAACAGCCGCTCGTTGTTGGTTTCGTTGTTCGTAATGACGATCTCGGGCTCGCCGTCAAAACTAAGCGTCCTGAACCCTAGCTTTGGATGCTCGATCTCGATCGTGTTCGCCTTGCCCGCTCGCATCTCGCATTGCGGTTCCGACGCCGTCCACGTCCAAGTGTTCCTGAACCACAGGGTCGGCAGGACACAGATCTCGGCATCGTCGGGGCCGCGGTTTGCAACTGTGATCCGCGCAAGTATCTCCTCGGGCCCCTGCTTTGCGTATTCTACGAATACGTCGAAATACCGGTCGTCGTCGAAAACGCCTGTGTCCATCAGTTCGAACTCGCGTTCAAGCTTTGACCTGTTGCGGTTCTCGTCGATCAGCCGCTGATACGGAAATTCGGCCTGCGGATACTTGTACAGGAATTTCATGTACGAGTGCGTCGGCGTCGAATCGAGATAATAGTAGAGTTCCTTTACGTCTTCGCCGTGATTGCCCTCGCTGCCCGTCAAGCCAAACAGCCGCTCTTTGAGTATCGGGTCGCGGCCATTCCAGAGTGCAACGGCGAAGCACAGGTCCTGTCCGCGATTCGAGATGCCGCCGAGTCCGTCCTCGTTCCAGCGATAGGTTCTCGAACGCGCGTGGTCGTGCGGGAAATAGTCCCAGGCCGCGCCGTCCGCTGAGTAGTCCTCGCGGACCGTTCCCCAAGCTCTCTCGCTTAGGTACGGGCCCCACCGTTTCCAATGTGTCTCGCGCGAACGGGATTCGGCCAGGCGTTCGTGTTCTGCGGTCGGTGTCATCCTTTATGCTCCGGTCTCTTGGATTGAAACTCCTGCCAGTTATGTTCGCCGTCCTTGATGAATTTCTCCTGCTCCTTTTCCCATGCCTCTTTGGCTTTCTGGTTGTAGTTCAGGTAAAGCTTCCCGTCCACGACCTTCCATGTGGCCGGATCGCCGTCCGCAGTATAGCCGTGCGAGACCGCGTACGAGCAGTAGCCGCCGAATTGCGGTGCATAGCGTTCGGGTTCGGCACGGAATTTCTCCAGGTTCTCCTCAGTCGAGAATAGCCATTTTGCTCCGTTCCAGACGTATTCGATCTGAGGCTTGCCCTGTATGGCTGCATTCTCAGCAAAAAAGGACACGACATCGTATCCGCGGACAGCGCGGCCGTCTGCGTCCATATTGACGCGGACCACGCCTTCTGTCCTAGCGCAGCCGCTCAGCACACAGGCTACTGCAATTGTGACCAGTAGTATCAGGTTTTTCATATTGTTTTTTCCTATTCTTATCTTTCGATCGCCCGGACGGCGTGTCCGTCAGGGTCGCGGAACATCGCAGCCCGGCCAAATCCGAGCACCGGTTCGGCGAATGTAATGACACCACTCGATATCAGGTCGAGCTTCGGCCCGGTGAGCAGTCCGCGAGTGTCAGCGGCGAATGTCGTCTCCCAATGCCACAGGTCCGAAGCACGCGTGTCGCGTGGAAAAGGCCGCCCGTCCGTCGGAGCGATATACTCCAGGAACTCGACCGCAATTCCCTCGTCACGCGTCCGCAGCCCGGTGATCCTAAGTCTCGCGCCGAAAACGTTGTTCAGATGTTCCTGTTCAGGCCCGTAATTCTCGCTGTTCCCGGCGACGCTGAGTCCCAGGCGGCCGCGATAGAATGCAAGGCTCGCTTCCGTATCTCCCACGACGATCGCCGTATGATCGATACCGAGGAAAAGGCGGCCGGTCCCGGCAAGTTCGTGCCACTTGGCCGCTCCCTTGTCCGGCGGGAACGACAATATCTCGAGCACGTGGCCATCGGGGTCTCTGAAATAGAATGCCCTGATGCCCGCGGCGGCAGTGATATATGCCGGCAGAGTCTGCGGGCCCGTCGAAGCGTGGCGAACCTTGTTCTCTCTAAGCCGGGCATACGCTCGATCCATGTCTGAGACGATGATCGCAATATGTTGGAACCAGCGGTCGTTGCTCCGCGAATCGACGGGCACCGGCCGTCCCTGCGGGGTCAGATATTCCGTCAGCTCGACGGTCTCAGATCCGAGCCGCAATCTTACGACGCGCGCACGTGCGCCAAACACACCGGTTAGATGCTCGAATTCGCTTCCGGCGACCTCAACGTCAGACGCCTTCTCGAAGGCCAGCACGCCCGTGTAGAACGCGATCGAGCGGTCCATGTCCGATACAGTGAAGCCGACCGTCTCGACCCGCGTCGCCTGTCCGTGGATCGAGGCCGCGAGTGCAAAGAACGCAGCGATCGCCGCCAGCAGCCACCCGATCGGGAGCCCTTTTTGCAGTATTTGTCTCTCGGTCATCTATTTAGTAAATGGTCGCCGACGCGAAGCGCGTTCGCCATGATCGTAAGGGCAGGATTGACCGCCGAACTCGACGGAAAAAAGCTCCCGTCCACTACGTACAGATTGTCCAGATCGTGGGCTTTGCAGTTGCGGTCTAGCACCGACGTCGTTGGGTCATCGCCGAATCGCAGCGTGCCGTTCTGGTGCGCGACGCCCGCAAGCGGGATCTGATCTGCCAGGTACAGATTGCGTGCGAAAAGGCCCTGATGACATTCGCCGCCGTGGATGTCGCATTTGCGTTGATTGTTCATCAAATGCTTGAGCTTGGCCTGAAGCCGTTTGTGCGGTTCGACATTATTCGGCGTATAACTGAGCACGATGTCGCCGTCCGCGTTGATCGTGACCCTATTCTCCGGCCGCGGAAGGTCCTCGGTCGTCAACCAGAAATCGAGCGAGTGCTTCGCCATCTGATCCAGAGCAAAACCCGGTGCGATCGCCGGTGCACCGGCCGACAATGTCGCTCCGTCGAGCTTGCCGACGAACGAGATATGGCCCATCGGATACGGGAAATCATCCGATCCGAAATAGAAATCATTTATCCCGAGCGTTTTCTGAAATACGGTTGGATTCGGGCATTTTGAGACAGCCAGGAGCACCGAATTGACGTGGCCCATATAGTTGCGGCCGACCTGGTCCGACGAGTTCGCAAGCCCGTTCGGGTGGCGCTCGTTCGCCGATCTAAGCAAAAGAGCCGCCGAATTGATAGCTCCCGCACTCAGCACGATCGTGTCGGCCGAGTAGCTCTCGGTCTCGCCTTCGCGTTCGACGACGACCGACGTGATAGTGCGGCCCGAGGCGTCGGTTCCTAGCTTCTTGACCAGAGCACCTGTGAGCAAAGTTACGTTGTCGTAGGCCAACGCAGGCTCAACGCCGCAGACCTGGGCATCTGATTTTGCGTTGATCAGGCAAGGGAATCCGTCGCATGTGGAGCATCGTATGCACGCGCTCTGTCTGCTGCCTTCAGTGATCTGTATGCCAAGCGGCACGTGAAACGGCCTCACTCCCATCGCCGCCAGGTCCTCGGCCAGATGTTCGATCCGCGTCTCGTGGCTAACGGCCGGATGCGGGAAATCGCCGCTTGCCTGAGGCTCGGTTGGGTCTTCGCCGCGAGTGCCGTGGACGTGATACATCTGTTCTGCCTCGAGGTAGTACGGCTCCATCTCGTCGTAGCCGACCGGCCACGCCGGTGAGATACCGTCGTAATGCTTCAGTTCGCCGAAATCTTCCCGGCGCATCCTGAAAAGCGCCGCTCCGTAGAATTTCGTATTCCCGCCCACGTTGTAGTTCGTATGCGGATGGAGCGGTTTGCCGTCTCGGTCGTACCAAACCTCTTTGGTGTTATATTTGCCGTCCACGTTGACGGCACGCGAATTCCAGTTGTCGGGTTCGCGGCGAACAAAATCGCCTCGCTCAAGAAGCAGTATCCGCTTGCCCGACGGAGCCAGCCGCCGAGCCAGTGTGCCGCCGCCGGCTCCTGTCCCAATGATCACAATGTCGTAATGTCCGTTGGTCATAACTTCAGCCCTCTGCCATCCCGCAATTAAAAATGCATCGCGTCCTATTGCGATGGTGCAGCTTTGCACACAGCACCGCCTTAGCACCGCGCACACGAACGAAAAACTCGGCCGCAGCCAGCATCGCCAGCGGCGGCGCCGTGAAATAGATCCATAACGAGGCCCATTCGCCCGACGCCGCGGCCGATGCGAACGACCTTGCCGGGTTCATGCTCATCCCCGATATTGGCGACTCGAAAGTAATGAATACCGCCACGAACAGCCCGGCGATATACGGCGTCAGGCGCGACCAGGACGCGGCGTTGCTGGTAAATAAGATCATCGTCATCATTAAGAATGAAATAATGACCTCCGCCGCAAAGGCCCCGCCCGAGCCGTATCTGCCCGGCAGCGTCGCGACAAAATTGACCGCGTCGTCCGCGAGCAGGTTCCCAAAAATTATCGAGGCCGCCGACATACCGGCTAGCCCGCCGATGAACTGGAACGCAATATAGAACGCAGCATCGGCCCCTTTTATCTTGCCGAGCCTCAGGAACGTAAGCGTCACCGCCGGATTGAAATGAGCACCCGAACGCTTGCCCCAGCCCGAACAGATGATCGCGACAGCGGTACCGCCCATCGCCGCGCCCATCGCTGCCATTCTCGCCGTTGCGTTGAGCCCCGACACCGGCGACGCCGGATGGAACAGCAGGATCGCGAAGCCCGAGGCCGACAGCATAAACGTAGCCAGACACCACGCTTCTATCGCGTATTCGGGCCAATGCGATCTGAATGTCTCGATCATCGTCACACCGTCAGAAATCATTGCCTCGCCGGATTTTATTCCACGCCGCCGATGCGGAGCAGCGAATTGACGCCGCCGAACCCGTCGTCCTCTTTGAATCCGTGACTCGGGTCCTCTGACCAACGCTCGCCGTCGATCAGGAACTTGTACCGGTACACACCGCTCGGCCGGCACGGCGTTTCGCAGGTCCACAGCCCGTCCTCCCGCCGTGTCATCGTATCTACCCCGCGGCGCCATGCGTTCCAGTCGCCGCAGACATCGACCGATCCGGCCGCGTCATCGTGAAATGTGAAAACTATCGACCGCTCTTCGATCCTCGGCGGAAAGTAACTGCAAGTATCCAAAGCGTGGCTTTCGGCCTTGGCAAGCTCGGTCGCGGCCCCAGCGTCTATGACCCCGAATCCCTGCCTCAGCGAGGGCCTGCCCGCGATCTTGCGTGCGGTGGAAATAAGAATGTTCTTGACCGCGGCAGGCGTAAGAGCCGGGTTGCACTCAAGCATCTGCGCAGCGACCGATGCAGCTATCGGCGCGGCAAACGATGTCCCGTCAACGTGTTGGTAGTGCGTCGAGACTATACGGCGTCTGACGATCTCATGTTCTGCGGCACGCCTGATCTCGTCGATGCTTATGCCCGTCAGCCCTCCAAGCCCTGCCGCCTCGCCGATCTTTTCCATCAGCTCCGGCAGCCGGTATTCGGGAGCCGCCGCGAGCTCGGCCAGCGCCTCAGCAGCCGCAAAATCAGACGTTGCCGGCAGTATCGGAGCCGCTACGTACATCGCCGGGGCTATGACCTCCGGCTTGACTATCCCGTCGCGCGTTGTGCCGTAGCTAGAGTGATACAGCTCCAGAACCCTTTCGCCGAGTCGATTCTCGTCGCTCGATCCGCCCACGGTTATCACGTTCGGCGAATTGGCGGGCGGCAGCGAATGCGTCGCGTCCGAATTGCCCGCTGCCACCGTGACGATGACCCCGGCAGCCACTAATTCCGCAGCAAGACGATCGATCTCGCTCTCACTCGAAGCGAGGTCTTCGTCGCCGCCAAGCGACATATTGAGTATGCGAATGCCGTATCGCTCCCGGTTGGCGATCGCCCATCGAAGCCCGGCCTCGATGTTTGCATCGGGAATGCGTCCGCGGTCCGAGACCTTGACCAGCACAAGCTGAGATCCGCTTGCGAGCCCGCGATAAGTACCGTCCGACAGCTTACCGTCGCCGGCACACGCGACCACGGTCTGCGTGCCGTGCCAATGATGTCCGTCAGGCTGCTGGATCTTGTAAATATCCGGCTCGGCACCGGTCACATCGTGGTAAGCCGCGATGCGGCCTGCGATATCCGGATGCGGGTAGAACCCCGAATCCAGAAAGGCTATCGTCACGCCGCGTCCCGTCAACGACGGGTCGGCTCTCAGCTTGTCGGGTGTCGGGATGACTGCTGTGCGGGTCTGTCGGTGTGAGTGGTCGTGTGTGTTGTCCATTGGCATCGTGTGAACCTCTTCAAACGAAGTTCAATCACGCGTTGCCGCAGGGTTATTCCAAGGGTCAGTGAACGTTGGTCTCGATTGCCTGTTTCATACGCAGGCGGGCGTCCTCGCTCAAGTGGACGTGTGGTTCGGCATCGATCATGCGGTCGCCTCCGCCGAGCAGGGCAGAGCGGATCAGTTTGACCTGTTTTACAAAATTGACACACGGGTCGCAGGAGATGAGGTGGATCTTCATCAGCAGCCATTCAGACCAGCCGATGCGGCCGTCCATCGAGGCGGTTATGATCTTGACGATCTCCTTACAGGCCGGCAGCTTGCGCCAGACCCAGAAGTTAAATCGTGTGTGTTTAAGCTTAGCTCGCTTCATTCCGATCTATATCGCCTTGCGAAACCATTTTACTTCAATGCAGCGGCGGAGCTGCATCCTGGCCCGATGCATTATTACCCAAAAGTTGCTGGCTGTCAGGCATAGAAGCCGACATATCTCGTCGCTCGAGAGGCCGTCGATCTCTCTGAGCGCAAAAACACGGGCGACGCGATCGGGCATCGCTCCCATACAGCCGTTCATTACTCGCCAAAATTCTTCGCGTTCGGCCACCTCGTCCGGGGTCTGCTCCGGATCTACCGGCTGGAGCCTAGGCACCCAGTGGCCGTCCCAGGCATCGGGCCGCTCAAAAAATCCCGCGACCGCCGCAAGTTCTTCATCCTCGTCGATCTGCGTCTCGCGCGCGCTGCGGCGAAAATGATCGTATATCTTGTGTTTGAGAATCCCGACGAGCCATGTGCGCTCTTCGGCCCGCCCGTCGTACGAGTCAAGCGAACGAAGGGCCGAGACGAACGTCTCCTGCACGACGTCCTCAGCGGCCGATTCATCACGGAGCCGAATGTAAGCAAAGCGAAACAGGCAGTCGCCGTACTTGTCCACCCATCGGGTGGGATCGGCCCGCACGATCTCAGCCTCGCCGGCCGCAGATGCCGGTTGAGCGATGCTCATCTCATTCTCCAACGTGGTAAATCGGACGGCTTCCGCGCTCATGATATCACGACCGTATCTCGCTGCGAATGGCATCAATAAGCCGCTGCGGAGCAAGGTCCCGCATCACGGCTCGTCTAAGTGCTCGCTTGACCTTTAGATCGTCGCGAACGTCGGCGAACGAGCGCTCGCGATCACCAAAATATGTGTCAAAGAACGATGATCGCTCGAGCACGACGTCCCCGGCGAGTGTCCTGGCAGTTCTCATTTCCTTATTTCCTCCTGAAAATGCCGACGCACACGACGCGCGGCCCATACATTACAAAAAGCCTCCCAATACGGCATTTATTCCAAATTATTTAAGGAATAAGCCGCACCTCTGATGCGATTGGCTATAAAGCGTCCCGCATCCGGGCGCGATGGCCATATATGAATAAAAAGACGCAGATACTGATACTCGGCGGCGGATTCGGCGGGCTCTACACCGCTCTCCATCTGGACCGGACGCTCGCACGGCACCCGGATGTCGAAGTAACGCTGGTCAACCGCGAGAATTTTTTCCTCTTTACGCCGATGCTCCACGAAGTGGCTGCCTCGGACCTCGATATCACACATATCGTCAGCCCGGTACGCAAGCTCCTCAAGCACGTCAAGATATTCAACGGGCAGGTCGAGAACATCGACCTCGACTCGCGCATCGTATCGGTATCCCACGGCAAAGAGCGCCATCACCACGACCTGGAATACGACCAGCTTGTTCTCGGACTCGGATCAGTTACTAATTTTTTCGGCAATTCGAGCCTTGCCGACAACGCACTGACGATGCGTTCGCTCGGGGATGCGATCTATCTGCGCAACCATATGATCTCGAACCTGGAGGAGGCCGATTTCGAATGCTGCCCGAACGTGCGGCGCCCGCTGCTCAATTTCGTCGTTGCGGGCGGCGGCTTTGCCGGTGTTGAGACCATGGCCGGCATTAATGACTTCGTACGCGAGGCACTGCATTTCTATCCGCACCTGACCGAGGACATGATACGGATGGTGCTCGTCCATGCCGGCGATACGATCCTGCCGGAACTCGACGGAAAGCTCGGACTCTACGCCGCCGAAAAACTCAGGACGCGCGGCGTCGAGATGCACCTATCCACTCGTCTCGAAAGCTTTGCCGACAACGTCGTCGTGCTAAGCGACGGAACTGAGATCGTCACCAACACTGTGATCTGGACGGCCGGCAATGCACCGAATCCGCTCCTCGACGGCCTGCCGTGTGAACGCGAGGCAGGACGCGTCTGCACGGACGAGTTCATGCGTGTGCCCGGATATGACGGTGTGTGGGCAGTTGGGGACTGTGCCTGGATAACTGACGTGCGGACCGGCCGCCCGTATCCGCCGACGGCACAGCACGCGATACGACAGGGCAAAATGCTGGCTCACAATATTCGCGCCTCGATCGTTGGAGGGCGGCAAAAGCCTTTCGCATTCGAGACGATCGGCCAGCTCGCCGCCCTCGGCCGCCGGACGGGGGTCGCACAGATAATGGGACGAAATTTTTCCGGGTTCTTCGCCTGGTGGCTGTGGAGAACGATCTATCTTATGAAGCTCCCAAGGTTTGAGAAAAAGCTCCGTGTCGCTCTCGATTGGACGCTCGACCTCGTATTTCGCAAAGACCCCGTACAGTTCCTGACGCTTCGTTCGCCGTCCGTTTCGATCGATGACAAGGTGCCGCAGCGAGCCTACATCGCGACCGCCAGATAACGTCAGCAGAGATCAGTTCCCCCCACGGGGCCCGGACAAACGCTCAGGCGTCCCGGGCCTCGTTTGATTACGGGCAGCCGCCGCTCGGCCACGTCGCATCAGTTCGAGCGATCAGAATAAAAGTTCAAAAAAAACTTGTAAGGATTCGCTCCTCTCTACGACCAACGTATGTGAGGCACTGATAGCCGATTTCATTTTTAGGAGTATAGACATGACAGAGATCACCCCGGAAGTTTTTGAAGCCGAAGCAATGCGACACATCGACGACCTGTACCGCACAGCCAAACGCCTGACACGCAGTGAAACGGATGCTGAGGATCTGGTGCAGGAGACCTATATGCAGGCCTGGCGCTCGTTCGCGGCGTATGAGTTGGGTACGAACTGCCGTGCCTGGCTCTACAAGATACTATTCAACAAGTACGATCATCATCGCCGCAAGAAAATGACACAGGCCAAATACTTCCAGGAAGCCGACGAACTTGTATTCGAGCTTTCAGCCTCGACTCCTTCGGTCCCCGATCATCTGACCGACACCGAAGTGATCGCAGCACTCGACCAACTCGCAGATCACTACCGCAGCGTCGTTCTGCTGGCCGATGTACATGAGTTCGACTACAAAGAGGTCGCACAGATACTCGACATCCCTATCGGCACCGTGATGTCTCGGCTCAACCGGGCCCGAACACAGCTAAAGCGTTCGCTCGCCGGAGTTGCCCGTGAATACGGGATCGCGGCGGCGCGGCCCGCGGCGGCGGCGGCCTGATCGATGCCTCCTTTTTCACTTCCTCCTGTTCTTCTTAGCAAGACTCACCCGGGCAGACGGTTCTGTCCGGGTCTTTTTCTTTTCCGCATTCGGCCAAGTGTGAGTTCCATAACCGCATCGCCGCTGTTGGTATGTTCAGCGAACGATCGAGTAACTGAGATCTCCCGCACTATCGCCTCGGGCTTGCCTCATGGCCCTCGCTCTGACCAAAGCAAAATGCCGCAGATGCCATTACGACAAATGCGGCAAGCCAAGAATTGATAGAAGCGTCACATCGGATACGATGCACTAGGTTACCGTCGAGGGTTCGGGCGAACTCCTGCGATGTTGAGCTTGATGCGATATAGCCCGGTCCTCGCGCAGAGATAGAGCGATTTGCCGTCCTCATCGCCCCACGCCATATTGTGGACGTGCTGCGGCGTGACGATCGTGCCCAGATGCTTGCCCTCCGGCGACAATATCTGTAGCCCGCCCGGAGCCGATACGTACAGATTCCCTGCCGTATCGACCTTGATCCCGTCGATGGCGTCTTCGCCCTTGAACGACGTGAAATCGAAGAAAAGCTTGCCGTTCGAGATGGTGCCGTCCCGGGCCAGGTCGTAGCGATAAACTACCTTGCGGTCGTCGTCCCAGTTCCCGATATACAGATATCTCTCATCCGGGCTCAAAGCGATGCCGTTCGGCCCTTTGAATTCGGTCGTAAGCAGTCGGATCTCGCCTTTGTGAACCGCATAAACGCCCGTGTACGGCAGTTCCTTGCGCTTATCGTCACCGAATTTCGGCAGTCCGAAATTCGGGTCCGTAAAGAATAGCGTGCCGTCCGAGCGATACACTAGATCGTTGGGCGAATTTAACCTTTTGCCGTCGTAGCGATCCGCGACCACGGTTTCCGAGCCGTCGGCTTCGAGGCGGACGACGCGGCGGTTGCCGTGCTGGTTCAGAACGGTGCGTCCCTCGGGATCGAGCGTTATGCCGTTTGAACCCGGTTGTCGATACTCGGCAATATCAGCTCCACTGTATCCGCTCGGCGTACGAAAAACGCTCAGTTTTCCGTCTTTCGAATACCGGTAGATCGTGTTGGCGTTGGGATCGCTGAAGAGCAGCCCATCGGCGGTCCAGACCGGGCCTTCGGTGAATTTGAATCCTTCGGCCAGCTTGAAGACCTTTGGATTGTATCCGATGATCGCATCGAGGGCCGGGTCCCTGCGATCTACTGTGACGTTCACCTCGCTCGGTGTAATGGCCGCCGGGCCGTTCGTCTCGCCTTTGTAGAATTCGAGCTTAGCCTCCCGTACCCAGATGAAATTCGTTGGCGGGTCAGACAGCGGCCCGTTCACGCCAAAAACGGCGACCTGTATCTTCTGTCCGGGCTGCACGTCGCGGCCGATCACGAGCCGGTTCGGGGCGTTCCAGCCCGCCGCCACTGAGCCGCCCTGCTGGCCGATATAGCGTGTGAGTTCGCCGTTGACCCATATCTCTGCTAGATCGTCCAGCGTTGTCTGAAAGACCACCGTCGATCCTGCAGTTGCCTGACCGCCGACCGTCTCCGGTATCGTGATAGTGATGCGGTACCAATTGAACGAGAGCCGGCCGTTGCCGCGTCTCTTTGACAGGTCTGTGGGTGCGATCTGCTCCCACCCGCTGTCATCAAAGTCCGCAACGCCCGCGTGAGGCGTGTAATCGTATGTGCGAACGGGCCGGCCGTTCGGTTGGCCGGCGGCGTCAGGCGCGCGGAACTCCGTCTCAACGATCCGCGTATCGCTGTACCGCCATTGTCCGGCGACGGCCTTTACGCCGTCCGTCGTCGTCAGGTCGATCGCCGACGTGGGCTTACCCGACGGCACTCCCTGACCAAAAGAAACAAATGCAAAGAATAATGAAAATATATATCCGTAGATGATCCTGTTCATATTTCAACCCCAAAAGGTCTCGCCACGGATGCACACACGCCGGCCGCGAACGGCCGGGTATCCGTACCGCCCATTGAGGTCCGTAAGTGCCCCGCGGCGAGCGATCTAGCGAACCTTTACGACGTAGTAGAGGAACGCACCGTCAACCTTGCTGAACCAATGCGGCGTGCCCTTGGGCACGATCACGACGTCGCCTTTCTTTAACTGCCGCGTCTCGCCGCCGTCGATAGAGGTGCCGCGAGATTCGTTGGGCGCCACCATTTTCGGATCGACCGAGCGTCCGCCTGTGACAAGAGTCGCCGTGCCTTCGACGACGTAAATGATGTCGGTATCCAGTTCGTGGACCTCGCTCATACCCGGCCTTTCGCGGCGGCTCGCGTGGACCATATAGTTCTCGCCGTTCGATCCGTCCTCAAGTACGGCTCCGCGTCCAAAGGCGTCGGACACCTCCTTGCTGTCGAAGAATGTGACTGGCAGCGTCTTTGCCGAGGTAAGAGCGGCCGCTCCGGCCATAGCGAGTTCTTCGTCCTGTGCAGCCGAAGCCGCACCTGACACTCCGACCCCGCCCACGACCTGGCCGTCGATCACTATCGGAACTCCGCCCTGAAGCGGCGTGAAATCAGGCAACGCAACCATTGCGGTGCGGCCGTTCTTTATCACGTCCTCAAAGAATTTTGTGGGCCGCTTGAACATAACTGCTGTCTTTGCCTTGCCGACCGAAATGCTGGCGCCGGCTGTGAATGTACCGTCCAGGCGTTCGAGCGCGACGAGGCTGCCGCCGTCGTCAACGACGGCGATCACGCCGCCCGGAGCATTATTCTTCTTGGCATATTCTTTGGCGGCAGCGATCACGTTTCGTGCTCCGTCG
The DNA here is from genome assembly GCA_019639115.1 of Acidobacteriota bacterium. GTDB lineage: Bacteria > Acidobacteriota > Blastocatellia > Pyrinomonadales > Pyrinomonadaceae > OLB17. The sequence goes on from JAHBSM010000003.1 coordinate 135,563, forward strand.
AGCGTGATCGAGCGCCGCTCGGCCGTCTGGCCGCCGGCAATGGTCGCCGCCGAAGCGGCCAATAACAAAATCAAACTGATCTTTGCTTTCATTGTTCTTCTCCTATGTATGAAGGGCCGGTCTGCTTGGCCGGCCCTGTCATCCTTGCGATCAGTTGGCAGTGATCGTGACGCGCAGAACGTCCTTGGCCGCCGGATATGTGAAACCGTCGCGAACGCGGGCCACAACGCCGTTCTCATCGACGCCCTGGTTCTTTGCCTTCTGACGCGGGCCCTGATACATACCGAGCCCGGGTGCTTCGTTCACCTCAGTACCGGCATCCCAAAGCACGAGTTTGTCGGTGATGTCGCCCACGACCGGTGAACCGTTGACAAAAAGCTCTATCGGCGTCGCCGGTGCATAGAAGAGGTCGTTCGACTGCCCGTACATCGTATATAGCGAAAGTCTTTGGCCCGAGACCGCGGTGAATGTGAACTCGTACGACGAGCCCGGGAGCAGCGGACCCGGCATATCGGCTCCGAGCGGTTTGTTAAAGATACCGAACGAGCCTTCGACTTTCTGTCCGAGCGCCTCTTTTAGAAGCAATTCGGGGTCGCCGTCCTCGGCCTGTGCCTCGATGCCTTTGGTCGCTTTGCGACCGTCAACGAATAGCGCAAGGTCCGATGCCGATGCCGTATAGAGCCCCGGCGAAGCGACGAAAGGATACTTGGAGCCGTCAACTGCGGTGACGCCGCCTTTGTCCGAGATATTCTCGATGCGCACCTTGAACGATGCTTTTTTCTTGCCTGCGGCAAACACCGTCGGTGCAGCCTGGATACCGAGCAGCATGGCCGCCGCGAGTGCGAAGCCGCCGATGATTCGTAGTTTTGACATATGTATGATCTCCGTATTCATAGATCGAATCAGCCGTGAGAACCGTAGTGCCCGCGGCAATTCAGTCAGCATAATCCCGGCCACGCCGTACGGTATTCCACACGCAAGGGCCGGGAATATTACGCTCCTGTAGAGGAATCTATGTGGCGATGGATGCAGGTGCGACCAAACCGAATATAGATCGCGACCGTGTGCTCGAGTCCCTTGCAGACGAGCTCGGCCGCGGATCGAGCGTGATCGGGTCGATCCCGGACGATGTATATCGCCGCGCAGTGAATGGCAGCAGTGTCGGGGCGCAATTTCGCCACGTGCTCGATCACGTCACGAGTTTTGTAAAAGGCATCGACCTGGGCCGCATCGATCCCACAATGCGGGATCGCGACCCGCGTATCGAGTCCGACAGAGCGTTCGCAATGTCGAGTTTCGGCCAATGCATCGCACGGGTTCGATCGCTCGACGGGCGCGTTCTCGGACGCAGCGTCCTCGTAAGGTCGGAGCTTGATCTGTCGCTCTGGCTGCCGTCGAGCATTGGCCGCGAGGCCGAGTTCGCTCACAGCCACACCGTGCATCACCACGCCCTGATCGCCGACAAACTGGCGGCGTTAGGGATCGAACCGGCGGCCGGCCTTGGGGTCGCGCCTTCGACACTCAGATATCGAGCGGCGGAGGCCGCATTGGAACTATGTCAAAAATGATGGTCATAAGCTGGATCTGCCGGATCGTCGTAGCGGTGATCCTTTTTCAAACACTTTTCTTCAAGTTCACCGGAGCCGAGGAGTCGAAATATATCTTTACCACGCTCATGGGACCCGAACTGGAAGCCTATGGGCGTATCGGCTCGGGCATGGTCGAACTGGTCGCGGTCGTACTTCTTCTCATTCCGGGCACTGCCGCCTTGGGAGCACTGCTCGCACTCGGGACGATCTCGGGAGCGATATTTAGCCATCTGACAAAATTGGGCATCGTCATCAAGGACGACGGCGGACTCCTGTTCGGGCTTGCAATCGCGGTTCTTCTTTTGAGCGCGACGATCCTCCTGATCCACAGGCGCGACTTGCCGCTGATCGGCAGCTACGTCTGAGGCTTCGCGTGGACCTGTCGTTCATTTTCGACCAGCCTGAGATCGTCATCGCCGCCCTGCTCTTCCTGGCGACGTTCGTTAGCGAGGACGCGGCGTGCATCGCTGCAGGATCGGCCGCCGCGAGCGGACGGATCGGCCTGGCGACAGCGGTCGCGGCCTGTATGCTTGGCATATTTGCCGGCGACATGCTCTTGTACTCGATAGGCCGCACGGCGGGGCCGCGATTACTTGCAAGCCGCATCGTGCGCCGCTTTGCGACCGAAAGCCGGATCTCAAAGGCGACCCAGTGGCTCACGGCGAATGGAGCTTCGGCTGTTTTTCTCTCGCGATTTGTCGTCGGGCTGCGTTTGCCGACCTATGTCGCTGCAGGGGCCCTGCGGCTGGACATAAGGCGATTCGCGATCTATTTCTTCGTGGCCGCCGCGATCTGGACCCCTGTCCTGGTCATCTCAGCGGCATGGTCACAGTCGTTCATTTTCAGCGGCAACGCGTTGGTCAGCGCGGTCGTTCTCATCATTGCTTTGAGGCTGATATTGAGGCTCGGCTCCCGCCGCGGTCGCCGCCTCGCGATTGGCCGCCTCAGGCGTATCATCGAATGGGAGTTCTGGCCATTGTGGCTGTTCTACATACCGGTAGTCATACACGTGATCCGGCTCGGTATCCGCCACCGCAGCCTTACGGCATTTACCGCGGCCAATCCGGCATTTCCGGCGGGCGGCTTCAAAGGTGAATCCAAATCGGCTATCTACGAAGCGATCGCGGCCCGTAACCGGGAACTCCCGTTCATGCTTCGATACGTACGGCTCGACACTGATGCCTGCACCGGTGCCAAGATCGCGTCCGCACACCGTTTTCTTACTGAGGCCGGTATCTCGTTCCCGGTCGCTGTCAAACCGGACCAGGGCGAACGCGGCTTCGGCGTTCGGATCGCTTACACAGAGGCCGAGCTTGATGCGGCCATTGCTGCAGCGGATGGAGCACTGATCGTTCAAGAATTCGCAGGCGGGATAGAGGCCGGGGTCTTCTATTACCGGCGGCCGAGCGAGCCTGAGGGCCATATATTCTCGATCACCGAAAAGCATTTCCCTGTTGTCATCGGAGACGGCGTCTCGAGTGTCGAAGAACTGATCCTGTCTGATCGGCGTGCGATTTGCCTGGCGGAACAATACTTCGAACAGCTCGGCGATCGGATCGAGCAGGTCCCGGAAGCCGGCGAAAGCGTGACGCTGATAGACATCGGCACACACTCACGCGGTGCCGTTTTCCTCGATGGCGAAAGGCTGCGGACCGCTGAACTCGAACAGTCGATCGACGCGATCTGCCGCCGGATCGACGGATTCTATTTCGGCCGCTTCGATCTCAGGGCAGACTCGATCGAAGATATGATGGCGGGCCGATTCCGCATCATCGAACTCAACGGCGTAACGAGCGAATCGACCAACATCTATGACCCGAAGTATTCGCTGAGAGACGCATATGGCATACTTTTTCGGCAGTGGGAGCTAGCGTTCGAGATCGGTGCCGAGAATATCGGACGCGGAACGCCCAGGACCGGAGTACGCGACCTTTTGCGGCTCGCCTTCGGAAAGACGCGTCGAAACCCGGCGGACAGATGCCCGCCAACGCCTGCGACGGAGACCCTCTGATGTGCGTCATTTATTTTGCGGTCGATGCTCACCGCGAACTTCCGCTGGTGCTGGCCGCCAACCGCGACGAGTTCTACGAGCGGCCGACCGCCGCAGCCGCAATTTGGGACGATGCGCCCGATGTTTTCGCCGGACGCGACCTGGCAAGCGGCGGCACATGGCTGGGTGTGACAACGGGCGGCCGTTTTGCCGCTGTCACGAATTATCGCGACCCATCGGCCCCTCGCGGCAAACTCTCGCGGGGAATGCTCACGACGGATTTTCTCAAAAGCGGCGAACCGCCGCTCGACTATCTGCGGCATCTGGCGAGCAGGCCGGATGACTATTCCGGATACAACTTGATCGTGGGCGCGATCCGCGAACGAACGGAGGTGGGCTACTACTCCGACCGAGGCGGCGAACCGAGGCTGCTGACGCCGGGCATCTATGGCCTCAGCAATCATTTGCTCGACACGCCCTGGCCCAAGGTCCTGCGCGGTCGCGCCAGATTCGCCGAATTGATCGAAACCGGCGAGATCGCACCCGACGCTTATCTCGATATACTTGCCGACACCGCGACGGCACCTGACGCCGACCTGCCGTCCACCGGCATCCCGCTTGAGGCCGAAAGGGCCCTCTCCGCAATATTCATACGAACGCCCGGCTACGGCACACGCTCGTCGTCGCTGCTCACGATCGGCCGCGACCGACGGGCCATCCTCACCGAAAAGGTCTGGGTCTGAGCATCCCCGCGATCGCCAAAAATAGAAAGGCGGCCATTGCGGCCGCCAGGTAGGTTAAGTATGTGTAGTATTTAATGCAGTGTTTATGGAGCCACCCGTCGGATTTGAACCGACGACCTTTCGATTACGAATCGAATGCTCTACCAACTGAGCTAGGGTGGCCTAGGTTGGCTACCCACAGGTCCTCACCTGCGGAGGATAGAGACGTTGCCGACAGCAAGCTGTCAAAAACGCCGAACCATTGAATATAGCCGCCAACCGCAACGGCTGTCAAGCAGCCCTGACGCGGAGCGATGCAATTTTGACACGGCCTCACTTTGCCTCGCGGCAGCGGCGTGGTAACATTTGGTCATAGAGACACAACATGCGTTGCACATCTGATGAAAGATACTGAATTCGTAGAAAGGCTCAAACGATGCTTCGGCAATGCCACGATGGCGGATGTTGCCCGAAGGATCGGAGTTCCGCATGCCACGGTCCGCAATTATTTTCTCGGGCGGCTGCCCGCACCGGAAGTATTGATCAAGATAGCTGACGAAACGGGTATTTCGTTGAATTGGCTGCTTTGCGGCCGCGGCGAGATGTACGCGAGCGATCAGCCGCCGATCGGCCTCGGCCGGTTCATCGAAGAAAAGATCTCAGAGATGATAGACCGGCGTCTCTCTTCGGCCGGGCTCCCGGCGCACGCGATCGACGTTTTCGACGTTCGCTCGGCGGTCCTCCGGACGGACGACCCGCAAGCCGTGATCGGCGAATGGCTTAGTCACGAAGGCCGCGAATTCCCTACGGATTTCGGCATAGTGTTCTTTCGCGGGTGGGAGAGTTTCTCAATGGACGAAAAAGTCGATGCCGTCCGCGATGCCAAACGCGTACTCGACCGGACGCTCCGGACTGTTTGACCTTACTCTTCGATCCGATAGGTCGCCGAATCTATGCTGGCCCGCCGCGGCATATGCATCAACATCGACAACGCGCCGGCTGCAAGAAATACCCACCAATACGGATAATCCGCCACAAACGCAAGGAACACGCCGATAAGAGAAGCGGCTTCACAGAGAGCTGAGCCTAAGATCATCGCGGTCTGGACAAGCTCGACCTTCTGCAGCTCGATGGCTTTTGCAATAAAATGCGAACGGGCTATTGCACTTGCGACGATGGCCGCAAAGGCTGCGAAAGCGGCTCCTAGTATCACCAAAATGTCATTGCCAAAGATCGGCGAAGACGACCCGAACCGAAAAAGCTCCGGTTTCACAAAATAAACGACCACGCCGAACATTGCTTGCGATGCGACCAGCATCGCCCAGGTGATCATCATGGTCTGATGTGAAGCGCGGTTCTTTTCGTCTCGGTTCATTCGAAAGCCTGCCTCCTCAGTATCGTATTTAGACCTGTTTGTAAGGTTTCTGCCATCCCGGACAATTACGAATATAGCCCGTAATACCACCGGAGCAAACCCGCGTCCCACGCGTGGACAAAAGTGCAGGTACCGGCTATCCGTTCGATTACTAAAAGTGAGGCCTCACATGAGAATACAACCCCTAATCTCGTTGATAACATTGGTTGTCTGCGTACAGCTTTTTCTTTCGCCTATCGCAGTTCTCGCACAGAGCAGCCCATCCGATGACGACGCTGAGATAAAGCGAAGAAAAGAACTCGCCGCCGCATTGGAGGCCGAAGCAAAGGCTCGAAAGGCTGCAGCCGACGCAACGAGTGCCGAGCTGGGCCTGATAAAGAGCAACACAACGGTCGAAGGCACGTTCGTCGAGAACAACATCGCGGCATCCAAGGCGCTCGGCTGCGCGGCAAACGACATAAAACTGCAGATCGATGAGCTCCGTCTCGGATCCAGCGCGGTGATCGTACTCAATTCGCTAACTGCAATGGGGGCTCTATCCGAGTACACGGCGCTCAAGACGCAGCTCGACGAAGCGAACACGGAATTTGAAAAAGTCCTCGCCGAGTTTCAGGCCAAACTCGACGCGTGGCTCAAAGCCGAGAATCAGGCCGCCGAAAAGCGAAAAAAGGAACTCGAAGAGAAGATAAAAAAGATGGAAGAGGAAATAGCCGCGACAAAGCCTTCGCGTGCTCCCGCAGGTGTTACAGAAAAATCGACCACGTCAACCATTTTTTCCGTCATGGGTAACTACAAGACACTTATGGTCGACGCCGACAAAACGAAGGCCGCGAACGATTCGATATCTGCCGGACTGAGTGCCGCAGGCGCGATCGCAGCGGTCGCGGATCCGGTGACCGCCGCTTTGAGTGTCGCCCTAAACGTAATGGCATTATTCAAAACCGACGTTGCGATGAAAGGCACCAGTGTCACACCGCAGCAGATGGAAATTGAGAATTATGTTTATCGTCTGCTCACGTTCGAAGCGATCCGTAACGGGAACACGATCACGCTAAAAAAGCGTGATGATGCGCCGCTCGTGATATCGCCGGACCGCGTCGCGCTGACGAACGCGACCATCAAAAATTCTGGCCTCCTCAGCTCGATACGGAACCTCTCGGTAAAATACGTTGCGGGCAAAAAAATGATCGAACTCAGCGGAGCAAAACGCAAGCTCGTCGTCACATCCGCTGCGGAGAAGGAAGGAAAGAAAGAAGCCGAACTGGCCGTAAAGATCGAAGAGAAACGAGGAGATGAAGCACTGGACAACCTCGCCAAGGATCCTTCGGATCGCGTCCTTCGGGCCAAATACGACATCGCGGTCGCGAAATTAGCGAAAGCACGGCTGGACCTTGACGCGATACAGAAGAAGGTCGACGAACAGGCGGCGGCTTTCGACAAGGCGATCGCCCTGGAAAAGAATAAGCTCGAGGCTTTGATCTCGTGGAGCGAGGCAGTAGAAAAGCGATTCTCGGCTGCCGCCGACCAAAGATCATTCGGGGATCTATTGCGTTATGAGGTGCTGAGCGGCCTCCTCGCAGGGAAAAAGAATGTACTGTGGCTTGAAACGGTGGTTTCGGCGAACGGGGCGAATCAGCGTCGGCTCTCTTCGCCGATCATCGACGTGTTCACACGCGGACCAGGCATTTCATACAGCGGAGGTGCGGTCGTAGGCTATCAGCTCAGGAATTCGGACGGCTCGATAGTCAATGCTGGTACGGTATGGGCATACGCGCCCTACCGGAAGTCAAAGAATATACGCATCTTCGAGTGTCAGGGTATGCGAAAGAACGGCGACACCGAAACACCGTTCCGAGATTTTTGAACGATCTGGATCTCAGTCTGATGCGAGCTGTTCCTCTAGCAACTGGCGCTCGTACAGGTCGGCGTAGTCTCCGTCGAGTGCGATCAATTCTTCATGGGTGCCGCGTTCAACGATGCGGCCATCCTCCAGGACGCAGATCAGATCTGCGTCCTTTATCGTCGACACCCGATGCGACACTATAAGCGTGGTGCGGCCCAGGCGAACATCGCGGAGATTATGTAGTATGGCCTCTTCGGTATAAGTATCGACGGCTGAGAGTGCATCGTCGAGTATGAGAATGCGTGGCCGGCGCATCACGGCTCGTGCGATAGCGGTCCGCTGCTTTTGCCCGCCCGAGAGCGTGATACCGCGTTCGCCGACCATCTGCTCATAACCGCCGGGAAAGCCCGCTATGTCTTCGCTGAGTCCGGCCACGCCCGCTGCCCGTTCTATTTCACGTCGCCGCTCGGCGGCCTGCTCCTCTGTTTCGGCCTCTGGGTTCTCGTCATCCGCTCCGAAAGCTATATTGTTAGCCAGCGTGTCGGAGAATAGGAATGTTTCCTGTTGCACGAAGCCGATGGCTCTTCGCAGTTGAGCCAGCCGGTAATCGCGAACCGGGATCCCGTCGATCAGCAGCGTACCGGGTTCAGCGTCAAGTAGCCGCGGAATGAGGCTCACCAGCGTCGATTTTCCGCTGCCTGTGCGCCCAACGAATGCGACGGTCATGCCGGGCTCGATCGTGAGGTCGATGTCTTCGAGCACGGGCTTGCCGTTATAGGCGAACGATAGCGAGCGGAACTCGATGCGTCCGGTTATCGGCGGTTGCTCGGATGTGCCGGGAGCATCCTTTATGGCGGACTCGGCCTCGAGTATCGCGTTGAACCTTTTCAGCGATGCAGTGCCCCGTTGATAGAGATTTACCACGTAGCCGAGCGCGATCAGGTACCAGATCATTCGCTGCAGATACAAAATGAATGACGTGAAATCACCCGCGGTGATCTCGCCTTCGATGGCCATCGGGACACCGACAGCGACTATGATGACGAATCCGAGTCCGATGAAAAAGAATAGCAGCGGACGCATCGCCGCTGCGTACCGCACGAGCCTTAGGTTCTGGGCGGCGTATTCGCGGTTGAGTATCTGAAAACGCTCGATCTCGGCGTCTTCCTGTGCATAGGCCCGCACGACCCTGACGCCCGTCAGGTTCTCCTGAGCCCTTGCGGTGATATCGGAGAAGAATTCCTGTATCCGCTCGAACCTGGTATGGATACGGCCGCCGAGGAACTTTACGGTAAGCGATACAAGCGGCATCGGTATGAGCAGCAGGAGTGTGAGCTTGACCGAAATGCCTAGCATGATCGGGAGCGAGATCGCTAGTGCGAACACGGCCTGAAATGTATAGAGGATCATCGGGCCGACGATCTGGCGGATGGCGGCGAGATCGTTCGTTGCCCTTGCCATCAGGTCGCCGACGCGATTGTCGTGAAAATACTCGAGCGGTTTATCGACCAGTGCGGCGTAGAAATCCTCCCGCATATCGAATTCGATATGCCGGGAAGTGTTTATCAGGAGCCTCCGCTGAAGGAACAGGAACACGCCGCTCACCGCGTTTATCCCAAGTATCACAAGCGGATAATAAACAGTCTTATGCCAAGTGACGCCGGCCCCCAGATCATCGACCGCACGCCCGACCATGTAGGGCACAAGCAGCCCGAACGACATTGACCCGAGGATGCACGCAATGCCCGCCAGGATCGATCCCCGGTACGGGCGAAAATAGCGTGCGAATTTTCTGAGTTGTTCCATCAGCCAGCCGGTCGGATCTCCAGTTCAATGTGCGGCTACACCTTCGTATATGTCGAAAGCCCGGTCGCGATCAGCTTTCCCTCTTCATTATGGACCTCAGCCGATACGGTAAAGATGCGCCGGCCCGCACGTACCAGTGTCGCGGTGCATGTGATACGGCCTTCCGTAACGGGCCGAAGGTAATGGACCGTAAGGTCGATCGTAGCGGTCGGCTCCCCGATCTCGACCCTGGTGCGTACGGCAAAGGCCATTGCGGTATCGATAAGCGTCGCGGTGACGCCGCCGTGGAGGACGCCGCTCGGCTGCCTGAGGTCATCGCGCATATCGATCGAGATGACCGCCGCATCCCTAACGATATCGACCAGCCGCATACCGATAAGCCGGGCGAACGGAAGGCCGTGGAGCGCATTCTCGGCAAAGGCCCTCTGTTCGGGCGTTATCTCATTTCGCATATTGTTGGTCATCTAGATCGTCTTCAGCAGCCTCTCGAATTCCTCTCGCCTGACCGAACGAAAATTTTGCGGGACGGTGAAAAGCGACGGGTCGGGGTCGTCGGAGATATCACGAAGTTCGTATGTCACGCCGCCGCCCAATTCGTGCCTGACTATCAACCCGAGCGCCGGGTCGAACCATAATTTTCTCTGCGGGCCGGGCCCACGCGAAGTGTAGACCTCAAGTCCGCTTTCGGTGCCGGCCGCTTCGTAACGTTCGTTCTCGACGCCTGTGAACAGCTGGCGGGCAATTACTTCGGCCCTGCTCGGGGCGCCGACGTCCGTACCCGGTGACGGGTCAGTTCGAGTAAAGACCGAAAGCCGCGGAATAATCTTATAAACGGCGTCGCTTCGTATCTCGACCAACTGCGCGGCGGACCCTCCGCCTATCTCGATCCTCGAAGCGCGTCCGAGGCGCGCGAACCGGAAACGTTCTTCGCGGCCCGGTGCAGAGATGACGATCTCAGCAGTGAACGCTTCGGGCAGATGCACCTTGAATGGAAATTTTCGGTCGGCGGGATCGGCCGCAGGCAGTTCGCCTCCGGGATCGGAAATACGTCCGCCGCACGCGGTCATGAGGGTGGCGACGGCGATCGCAGCGGCAAGAAGCGGGGCGGTTGACAAATACATCGAAGTTGCTAATTTTAGCATATCGTCGGCTATGAATCTCGACACACACCTCCTGCGTCGGCTGCAGATAAAGTTCTGGACGGGTGCGGCCGCGCTGGCTCCTCTGGCCCCATTTCTGTATATGCAGGCTGTCGTCACGCGGTGGAAGGTCGGGTTGCTGCCTGACGCGGCGGGCCCGTTCCACGGGACCGCGGGGAGCGAAGGAAACCAAGAGACTCTGTTGGTTTTGGGCGAATCGACGGTCGCAGGCCTAGGCGCCCGAGACCACGAACGCGGCCTCGCCGGCCAGTTCGCTGGATATCTCGCCGCTGCCCGTCATTCGACGATCAATTGGCACGTTCTAGGAAAGGCTGGCGTCACCGCCCGGCGTACTATCGACGAACTGCTTCCTCATGTTCCGGACCTGGAGTTCGATCATATTCTGCTTGGGCTCGGCGGCAACGATGTGATGAAGCTCTCACCGCCGTCGAGGTTCCGGCGTGATATGGCAGAGCTTATAGGCAGGCTCCGCGAGAGGTCGCCTCGGGCGTCCTTTTATATGTCGAATTGTCCGATGATAATCCTGTCGCCCGTGATACCATGGCCGTCGAAGCAGCTTCTATGGGAACTCTCAAAGATGCACGACCTGAACATGCGCGAAATGGCCTCGATACTCGGCGGCGTCCAATATTTCCCGCAGCCCGTTGATGTCGAACCCGAAGGCTTTTTTGCCGACGGGATCCATCCGTCGGAGCGCGGCTACTGCGATTGGGCCGAGGCAATGGTCAGGTATTTTACTCAAGCGAAACGATGAACGGTGTCGAGACATTGTCAGACGCACTTGGCCTCAACATGGAGTGGCTCCTTGTCGGCACGGGCGGGCGTTCGTTCCCCGTCACCAGCCGTGAGATCTCGATCAGCGTGGATCCGCGGGGAGCTCTCTTCGGTTATGTGGATGTGAGCGGCGGGCGTCTTCGCAGGCTCCGCGGAGTAAGGCCGGCCGAGAACGGTTATGAGCTCGACCTTGCCGGACCTTTCGGCATCGAGGCCGAGACCGTGCGCCTCGTTCGGCGCACACGGGCGGCGGAACTTGCTGCCGAGATCGAGCGCTCCAGGGAATCGCTTGCTAACCAATGCTCCGAGTTATTCGCTGATGCCCATCCCGGCTCCCGTGTCCTGAGCGTACGTCTCGATCCGCCCGGTGGACGTATCGCATTGTTCGAGATCTCCGGCACTCCGACAGGCCGACGCGCGGGCATCGCGGACGTAACCGGGACAATCGACCCGGCATCACTTTTGGCATCAGCGATGCTGACCTCAGAGCGTCTCGCGGCGAGGAGACGCTTCCCCATCGGCCGTATCTCGATACTCGTCGAAGAGAGGATCGCAGCCCGGATCAGCCGTCTGCACGCTCTGCTGTCCGCCCCGTGGAGAGACCGCATCGAGCTCAAGACCATCGACCGGCGAGCCGAGAGATGCCGCTTGACACGTCTCGAACCGAGGAGCCTCGCGTCGCTTTGGACCGACAAAAGTGACCGCTTCGATATGCCACCCGCACAGAGACGGTCGCGGACCTCTTTGGCGATCGCCTCGATGGCTCCCGATGCGATAGATATCATTACTTCGCGCCGAGGCGAGACGCTCCGATTCAACGGCCTGCCGTTCGCCAGAGTTCGCATGATAGGGGGACGGGAGGCGGCTTGGTTCGGTATCGGCCGTTCGTCCGCAATGCTTGATGCCGGCTCGATGGGCGGCTTACGCGAGCTTATTAGCGAACTCGCCAGCTATCGCTGCGCCGAATCCGCCGACAGGCGTCATTCGTTTTTTCGCTCGTCGCCTGAGAGCTGGCTGGAATCGCTCGTACAGCGGGATGTCTCAGCACTTGATCCCAATTTGATCCTGTCGCCGGTCTATCATCAGTTCAGAGCCGCTGGCGAACGCCTCGACCTGCTCGCCCTGCGTGGCGATGGACGACTGATCGTCATCGAATTGAAAGCCGGGCCTGACCGGAGAGCCGTCTTTCAAGCTGCGGAATACTGGCGCCGGATCGAACTGCAGCGCCGCCGCGGCGACCTGGCCCGCGCCAATCTATTTGGTGGACGCGAGATCGCGGATATGCCGGCGGCAGTATATTTGGCCGGGCCTGCATGGAGTTTCAGCGAGGATGTCGAGTTGTTCTCGAGAGCTCTGACGCCGGAGATCGAGCTATGGCGATTCGAGCTTCATCAGGATTGGCGTAGCTCGATCCGCGTGACCGGGCGTCGGTGTGCGGGGGACCGCGACTCCTATTGAATGGCCGCTGCGGCCGAGCGCCTCAGCGCGGGCCATCTGACGGCTGTTTTTCGGCGGCCAGCCGATAACCTTTGCCCCGAACCGTCTCCACGATCTCTGGCGAGGTGGGATCGTCACCCAGATATCTCCGGAGCCTGACGATGAAATTGTCTATCGCCCGCGTATCTGTCTCTTCGCTCAGGCCCCAAACGTCGGTCAGTATCTCCTTTCTCGAGACGGCACGTCCGCGATTCTCGATCAGGTATCCTAGCAGTCCGGCTTCCATCTGCGTCAGGTCCCGGACGGTATCACCCGCCGTCAGCCGAAGGTTCTCAAGGTCGATCTTTCGTCCATTTATCACTGCTGCGATGGGCCGCTCGGGAGCAGCCGCTTCGGCCGCTGTCCATTCCCGCCGCCTGATCAGGCCGCTCACCCTTGCTAGTAAAACACCGAGGTCGAATGGTTTCGCAAGATAATCATCGGCTCCTGCCTCGAACCCACGCAGCACATCCTCAGGCCGGCCCAGTGCGGTCAGCATCAGCACCGGGGAATAATCACCCCTCGAACGCATTGCCGCCGCCACCTCGAATCCGTCGGCACCGGGCATCATCACGTCGAGCACGACGGCATCAAATCCGCCTTTGCGCAGGGCCTCATCCGCAGCCGTACCGTCAGAGACGCGGCTGACGAGATAACCCTCGGCCTCGAGGTTGAATCGAAGCCCATCCGCAAGATGATCTTCGTCCTCTACTAAAAGGATATGCTTCATTTCGCAGGGAGCCTTACAACGAATGTGCTGCCATAGCCCGGGCCTCGGCTGTCAGCACGGACCTGTCCGCCGTGTCGTCGAACGATGGACCTGACGATCGCGAGCCCTAGCCCCGTCCCCCTTACATTATGTCCCGAACGATCCGCGGAGCGATAGAACCGCTTGAATATACGCGAAAGCTCATGTCCGGGGATGCCTATGCCGCGGTCGCGTATGTAAACCTCGGCCTTGCCCCTGCGTGACCGTTTGAGTCGCACGGACACACGGACGTCGCCGGCCGAATACTTTACGGCATTGTCGAAAAGGTTCAGAAACACGGTGAGAAGCTCGCCGCGTTCTCCGGCGACGCGGATGGGCCCGGAGGCAAGCGTGATCCGGATCGCCGTGTTTTCCAGATGATTTCGAGCGGTGACTATCGCCGCTGCTTCGTTGACAAGCTCCGCTAGGTCTATCTCCTCACGAACCTGGTTCCCGCCGCGCTCGCGTGCCCTGCTTGCGGCCAGGACCTGTTCGACGGTTCCCAGCAGCCTCTCATTGTCGGCGTGCATCTTAGCGTAAAAATCCGCACGCTTTGCCTCGTCAATCTCCCGGGTACGAAGCGTGTCGAGATACAACTTTATCGACGCGATCGGCGTCTTCAATTCGTGCGTCACCGCGTTCAGAAAAGCATCGTGCTGCTCATTTCTCCTGATCTCCCTAACGAGGAATATCGTGTTGAGTATGAGGCCTGTGATAATGAGCGCAAAAAAGATGACGCCGAAGACAAGCAGCGCCACCTCAGTGAGATTGAGCAATATCCAGCCGACATTGAGTGCGACCGCGATCGCCGACAGGCTGATGCCCAGTATAAGGAAGAAAACGGCGGTTCGGCGGCGACGCATTCCTCAATTAGAAACGAGAAGTCCGAAATTTGAAAGCTGTTCAGGCCGCCTTCTTTAGCTCGTTCTCTTTTTCAGCCGCTTCGAGAGAGTAGGCATAGACCTCGGTCGCGAGCCCCAGACGCTCGAGCACTCTGATCTGCATCCAGTTTATGTCCGGCTCGCTCCAGGTCAGGCCGTGCCGTGCCGAACGCGGATATGTGTGATGATTATTGTGCCAGCCTTCGCCAAAGCTGACCGCCGCGACCAACGCGTTGTTCCGCGAATCGTCGCGTGACTCAAAACGGCGATATCCCCACATATGGGTAGCTGAATTGACAAGCCACGTCGCATGCCAGCCGAAAACGGTGCGAAGGAAAATACCCATTAGCATGACCTGCCATCCGAAGAATGCAAGCAACGCGCCTGCGACAACGACGGTCGTAAGCCAATAATAGTTGTCGAGGAACACCATGAACGGATCGCGAAGAAGGTCCGGCGAGTATCGCCTGCGTATGGCTTCGGGCTGCACCTGGGCGGTGCCGCGAAAGAGCCAGCCCATATGCGCCCACCAAAAGCCCTTCTGCGGGCTGTGCGGATCTCGTTCGGTGTCAGTGTAGGCGTGATGTAGCCGATGGGTCGTGACCCATGATATAGGGCCTGATTGAAGAGCAAGCGTGCCGAAGGTCGCAAGCACGCGTTCAAGCCATCGCGGCGCCTTGAAACCCCTGTGCGTCTGAAGCCGATGGTAGCCAACGCCGATCCCGAGGCTGCCCGATATCCACCACAGAACCAGCGACACGATGAGCCCGGTCCAAGACAGATTGAAGAGCGACCAGCCGGCGAGAATGTGGAACACCGCGACAAAGAACAGCGTGTTCCATTGGATCCGGTCGTGGCGTGCCGATCCGATATCGATAACATTTTCGGTCATAAGATCTCCTTTCGTCGAGCGTCCGGGCGGCAAGGACCTCCTGATCGCATAGAATGACCATAACAGTTTTAATTGCAACCAATTGTAAGAGTTGTGTAATAACCGCCACCGGGCCTGTCCGGTCGAGGCCGACTTGGTCATCGGCCTCCAATCCTAGTATCCTATTCGCGTTCGTTGAGCGGCTCTGGGCGGGAGCAAGGTGCAGGCGAGATCCTGCCGAAAATCATTCAGAGGAGATTGAGAAATGGCTGACGGAACAGTTGCCGAACGCGTGATCAAGGTATTTGCCGAATTCAAAAAAATGTCGCCGGACGACATCACGATGGATACGACCTTCGATGAGCTTGGCCTCGATTCATTGGATGGCTTGAACCTGATCTTTGAGCTTGAGGAAGAGTTCGACCTAACGGTCCCCGATGACAAGGTCGCGGAAATGAAGAGCGTCAGCCAGGCTGTCGAAGGCATAGAAGCTCTGCTTGATGCCAAGGCCAAAGGCATCGACGTCAATGCCGCCGCCGTCGCCGAATTCGAAGCTCGGCGCTCAGCATCCGATGCGGCCAATAAGGACGACGGCACGGCCGAAGGCGAATGATGCGGCGCGTCGTCATCACCGGCATAGGTGTCATCTCAGCCGTCGGCAACTCTGTCGGCGAGTTCTGGTCGAATATCGCCGAAGGCCGCCCCGGCATCGGCCCGATCACCAGGGCAGACGTTTCCACGCTCCGTTTTCAGAACGCGGCGGAAGTAAAGGGCTTTGATGAATCGGAGCATTTCGACGAAAAGAGCCTGATCTGGCTCGACCCTTTTGCACATTACGGCATAGTCGCCGCACGTCAGGCAATCGCCGATAGCGGACTCGACTACGATGATGAACTTCGCGGCCGCACGGGTGTCATCACGGGGTCGTGTCTGGGCGGCAAGACGACCGAGGACGACCTTTTCTATAAGTTATACGCGGAAGGAAAACAGCGTCATCAGCCGGTAGCTATCCCGCGTGCGATGGCGAACGCCGTTGCCAGCCATGTTTCGATGGAGTTTGGCCTAACTGGAGCGACCTTTACCACCGCGACCGCCTGTTCATCGGCTAATCATGCGATCGGCCAGGCATTCTGGCTCGTGCGTCAGGGCACGCTTCAGATGGCCGTCGCCGGCGGAAGCGAAGCTCCGATCTGCTTCGGCCACTTGAAGGCCTGGGAGACGATGCGTGTCGTCTCGCCGGATACGTGCCGTCCCTTTTCTGCCGATCGCACTGGGATGGTGCTGGGCGAAGGAGCCGCAATGTTCACGCTGGAGACGCTAGAGGCGGCCAGATCACGCGGTGCCCGGATCTACGCTGAGATCGTCGGTGCTGGTATGTCGGCTGATGCACATCACCTCACGATGCCGCTCGCCCACGGTGCCGCAAAAGCGATGCGGCTGGCACTCGAGGACGGAAAGATAGACAACACCGAGGTCGGCTATATCAACGCTCACGGTACGGCCACACAGGCCAACGATCCTATGGAATCCGCCGCGATCCGCGAGGTTTTCGGCGATCGTACCTCCGAAATAGGCGTCAGCTCGACCAAATCCATGCACGGCCATACGCTCGGGGCCGCGGGTGCGATCGAAGCCGCCGCCACCGTGCTCGGGCTTGCGAATGACACGCTGCCGCCTAACATCAATTTCACGGCTCCCGATCCTGAATGCCCGCTCAATATCGTCGCGAACTCAGCCCGCGAACAGGTGACCGAGGCGGCGCTGTCGAACTCGTTCGCGTTCGGCGGGCTCAACGCCGTGCTTGCCTTTCGCCGCTGGAAAGGCTGACCTCCGGATGGCAAAGAAGTCGTTTCCACTCGCCGTTGTCGAGTACATCCCGGTCAGGGCGATGATCGCTCTGCTCGGTTCTATGCCGCGCGAGCTTGCCATACGCACGGGGATAGGCCTCGCACGTGCGTTTCGAGCCGTCACAGGCGGCCGCCGCGATACCGCGGTGACAAACCTCCGTATCGCCTTCCCCGATCTGTCCGATCCGGAGCGCGAGGCCATCTTCAGACGGTCGATCGACAATCTGGGCCGCGTCCTCGGCGAGGTCTCTCAATTCCGGCGATACGACCCGGCCAGGCTGGCCGAACTGGTCGAATTCTCCTTTGAATCCAACGACGACCAAACGAGGGAACGATCCGAGTACTTCTACCGCGAACGTGCCAAAGGCCGCGGGGCGATCATCGCAAGCCCGCATCTTGGCAATTGGGAGATCGGCGTGATGGCGTACTCTGCGCTCCGTGAACCGCTCACATACCTGGCCAGGCCGCTCGATAATCCGCTCCTGGAGGACTTCACCGAGAGGATGCGTTCGCGATTCGGCAACCGTCCGGTCGCAAAGACGAATGGCCTGTTGGCCGTAATGGATATCCTCCGCCGCGGCGGGATCGTAGGACTGCTTCCGGATGTCAACGTACAGCAAAAGGATGGTTTTTTTGTTCCGTTCTTTGGCGTCGAGGCCTGCACCACCGGCGGCGTCGCGATGCTCGCCAAACGGACCAACGCGATGATCGTCCCGATGTGTACGCCCTGGGAAGAAAGTCTCGGGCGATACGTAGTTCGATACGGCGACATCATAGAACCGTCCTCGACCGGTGATAGGCACCGCGATGTCATCGAGACGACCGCCGCCATGACGCTCGCGATGGAACGGTTCATACGGGCCTATCCCGACCAATGGATCTGGACCCACAAACGCTGGAAGACACGGCCCGACGGCGAACCTCCGATCTATTGAGCCATCGAGCGCCCAAGTCGGCAGCTGATGACAATTCGGAGGTTTTCGGTTATATTCGGTTCATATTTCACGCGAACTCTCGTTCGACCGATCCGGCAGCTCCGCTTTATTCTTTATGATCGTTGGGACAGAATGGCTGATAGAGACGACCGGCTGCGACCCCGACAAGCTGCGCGATGAATCGCTGCTCAGGATCGTTCTCGGCCGCGTAGTATCTGAGCTTGGACTCGTCCCGATCGATTCCGTCTGGCATAAATTCCCTGGCGAAGGCGGCGTGACCGGAATGATCGCCCTGACCGAGTCCCATCTTGCCTGCCACACATATCCCGAACACGGCATCGCAACATTCAATCTCTATTGCTGCAGAACGCGCCCCGAATGGGATTGGCAAGCGAACCTCACCGAGTTGATCGGCGCCGCGTCGGTCCGCGTCACGCGTGTCGAGCGAGGCTCTCACGAGGCCGCCGTCGCCGGAGGTGACGCTTGACGACACTTGCGGCCAATTGCCCTACCTGTGCCGGGCCCGTCGAATTCACTGCCGGATCGACGATCGTGATCGTCTGCCCATATTGCCGTTCCGTTGTCGCGAGGACCGACCGCGGGCTCGAGGACCTCGGAAAAGTTGCCGAGATCGCCGAATCCGGTTCGCCGCTCCGCATTGGGCTCAAGGGCACGTACAACGGTGCCCGGTTCCATCTGACCGGCCGTGCGCAGCTCCGCCACGAACTCGGCGGCTTCTGGGACGAGTGGTACGCCACATTCTCAAACGGCTGGGTCGGCTGGCTCGCAGAGGCACAGGGACGTTTTTACATGACGTTCTATCAGCCGATGCCCGAGGGCACGGTGCTGCCGGCATTTTCCGGCCTCCAGCTCGGCCAACCCGTCACCGAGATACCGTCGCCCGTGCCGCTGATGGTGCAGGAAAAAGGACGCGGTACATACAACGCGGCCGAGGGCGAGATACCGTATAAGCTTGTACCCGGCGAACAGTTCGAATACGCCGATCTCGCCGGCAAAGGCGGTGCTTTTGCGACCATCGATTACAGCATCGAGCCGCCTTGGGTGTTCCTCGGCAGCCAGGTGACGCTTGACGATATCGGCCTCGGTGATGCAAGGCCGGCCGAACGCGAGCAGCGTCGAGTGGGAGCTGCGGGCCTCGGCTGTCCCAATTGCGGCGGCCCGATCGACCTGCAGGCTCCGGATCGGACGGAACGCGTAACTTGTCCTAACTGCGATTCTCTGCTCGACGTGAACCAGGGCGGCCTGACGTATCTGAAAGCGTTGACGCCCGACCCTAATGCACCCTCGTTCGTAGCACCGATCGGTGCGGAGGGCACGATGCCGGACGGCGTTCATTACAAGGTCATAGGTGCCATGGCCCGAAGCGTCACGTTCGACAGCGTCAATTATTACTGGCACGAATACCTGCTCTACGAACCTAAGGCCGGCTTCCGCTGGCTGGTCCATTCCGATAATCATTGGAATTTTGTCGAACCGATAAATCCGGCCGAGGTCGAGATGACCTATATCGGCATGGGCGGTACCGCTACGTATGCCGGCAAGCGGTTCAAGATATTTCAGGACGCAGAAGCGACCGTGCGATATGTCAAAGGCGAGTTCTACTGGCGTGTAGAGCAGGGCGAGAAGGTGCGTGCGACCGATTTCGTCGCCGCCCCGCAGATGCTTTCGCTCGAGCGGACGCAGGACGAGATGAACTGGTCGCTCGGGACCTATATGACAAATGAGGACGTCGAACGCATATTCGGCGTTGCAGACCTCCCGAGACCATGGGGGGTCGCGCCCAATCAGCCGTTCACCGGCTCTTTCTATTACACGTGGGGAGCTTTGCCGATAGCCGCCCTGCTCGTGATCGCATTTCTCACATCGTTGCTTGCGGGGTTCCCTAAGACAGTTTTGAATCAGGAGATAATCCTGCCGCCGGGATCGGGTCCGAGCACGCCTGTCGTGGCTTTTAGCCAGCCGTTCGAGATCAGGGACAGGCAGAACGTCCAGATCACTGCGACCGCGCCAGTCAGCAATTCGTGGGTCGAGCTCGACGTAGATCTCATAAACGACAAGAACGACGAGGTCGAATCCGTCACGATCCCGATCGAATACTATTCCGGCGTCGAGGACGGCGAATCGTGGTCCGAGGGCGGGCCCACCCAGGATGCCGCGATGTCGTCGCTCCCCGGCGGCAAATACACGCTCCGGGTCGAAGGCACTTGGCAGGATTGGCAGGTGCAAAAGAGCGTCCAGGTCAAGGTGACGCAGAACGTCACGAGATTTGTCAATTTCTGCTGCGCCGGGCTCATTTTGCTGATAATGCCGGTCATCGGATTGGCCCGTAAATTCTCTTTTGAGTCCAGCAAGTGGAAGGACAGTATGTTCAAGCCAGTCAGTTCCTCGTCCGACGACGATGACGACAGCGGCTGGGACGACGATTAAGGAGCCGGTTCTATGCTGAAGAAACTCTACCTCGTTTTCGGTTTCGGTGTCGTGCTTTTTTATGGTGCGGCGTCGTGGCTTGGTTGGGAACTGGCCAATTCGGGCAAGAATTCGCGTTTGGGAGTGCCGTTCTTTTATTCGGGATTCCGCGGCGGTAAATAATGCGGAACTAATTTGGAGGAATCAAGATGTTCGATCTCGCAGCAATCGCACCGGTCCTGGGGTTTGTGGTCAAGCTTGACGACCTGTGGCCGGTCATACTCACCACGGTCGTGTTCGTGGCCATTGGCCTTATCGTGTTTGCCCTAGCGTTCCTGATAGTCGTACTCGTGTCGCCGTTCTCGGTCAAAAAAGAGATCGAGGACGACCAGAATACGGCCCTCGCCATTATCATCGGAGCGCTCATCATAGGCATCGCGATCATCATTGCATCGGCTATCAACGGATAACCGCGGGATCCGAACAGATAGGACAGGGACGTTCCGGGGCGCGTTGTTCATTGCCTGTCGTTCTTGTTTCGTCGTATTTGGGTCTTGTAAATGAAGAGCACTCCGCTTCTTTTCCTCAATGTAATTATCATCGCAACGTGCGGCCTGATATACGAGCTGCTGGCCGCGACCGTCTCGTCCTATGTGCTCGGGGATTCTGTCACGCAGTTCTCGCTGATCATCGGCGTGTATCTGTTTGCCATGGGTGTCGGCTCGTACCTGAGCCGGTTCATCGAGACCGGGCTCGCCGAGCGGTTCGTTGATATCGAGCTGGCGGTTGCCGTTCTCGGCGGCGTGTCGGCTCCGCTCCTGTTCCTGAGCTTTGCCTACATATCGTATTTCGGGATAGTTCTCTATACGACGGTGTTCCTCGTTGGCGTGCTGGTCGGGCTCGAGATACCGCTCCTGATGCGGATACTCAAGGACAAGCTCGATTTCAAGGAGCTTGTATCGCGCGTCCTGGCGCTTGATTACATCGGCGCTTTAGTCGCATCTATGATGTTCCCGCTGTTTCTGGTCCCGCGTCTGGGACTCGTGCGGACGTCGCTGGTATTCGGCATACTGAACGCCCTGGTCGGCATCTGGGCAACGTGGCTGCTGGAACCGCTGATCGCGAGGAACAAACTAACGGCCCTTCGCGTCAAAGGCTTTGTCGTCATCGTACTGCTGGCGATAGGACTGATAAAAGCCGACAGCCTGACGACGCTTGCTGAGGACGGCTTGTTCGTTGACAACATAATCTTCGCCCGCAGCTCGCAGTATCAGCGTATCGTCGTCACAAAGGGCAAGCTCGGCTATTCGCTCTTTCTCAACGGCAATCTCCAGTTCAATTCGTTCGACGAATATCGCTATCACGAGGCGCTTGTACATCCGGCATTCGCTGCATTCGAGGGCACGCCGCGACGCGTGCTCGTACTCGGCGGCGGCGACGGGCTTGCGGTCCGCGAGATACTAAAGTATCCGTCGGTCGAGTTCGTCCAGCTTGTCGATCTCGACCCCGAGATGACCCGCATTGCATACACCGTCCCTGCTCTAGGCGAGCTCAATCATCGATCGTTCGACGACCCGCGTGTACATGTTACCAATGCCGACGCTTTTGTTTGGCTCGACAAAGAGCGGCCCGAGCCGTTCGATATAGCGATCGTTGATTTCCCCGACCCTAACAATTTCGCCCTCGGCAAGCTCTATACGACACGATTCTATAATTTGCTCAAGAACGTTCTCTCGCCGTCGTCTGCTGTCGTGATCCAGACCACTTCGCCGCTGATCGCGAGGCGATCTTTCTGGTGTGTGATGAGGACGCTCGAGGCTGCGGGCTTCACGGTCCGGCCGTATCAGACGACCGTCCCGAGCTTTGGGATTTGGGGATACGCACTTGCGCGGCTTGAGCCTTTTGACCCGCCGCGACATCCGCCGCAGGGCGTTGAGCTTCGGTTCCTCAACGATCAGACGTTCGCCTCTTTGTTCGAGTTTCCGGCCGATACGACCCAGCCCGACGGCGAGATAGAGGTGAACCGGCTCGACAATCAGGCATTGGTGCGCTACTACGAATCGGAATGGCGCCGGTTTGAACAATAAACATCGATGAGGATCACGCGACGCGAGCTTTTGGCGATGTTTCTCGGTGTGCCGTTCGCGGCCGCAGCCTGCCGCGAACGTGAGCGTCCATTCCCCGATGGCGAGATCGTCGGCCAATCGGCCGCTTTGGGGCACATCCTGCGCGAAGGCCGTTCGTTCGAGGTCGCCTCTGATAATTGGGAGACGGCCAAGGTCGTCATCGTAGGCGGCGGCATAGCCGGGCTCAGCTCCGCATGGCAGCTCAAACGCCGCGGCGTTGAGGATGTGCGGCTGCTCGAACTCGAACGTCAGGTTGGCGGCACTTCACAAAGCTCAAACGGCGAACCAGTTGCGTATCCGTGGGGAGCGCATTATCTGCCGGTTCCGTTCCGCGAGAATACCGATCTGATCGAACTGCTTGACGAGATGTCGCTTGTCGAGGGACGCGATGCGCAGGGTGAACTCATCGTCAAGGAACAGTATCTTTGCCGCGAACCGGAGGAACGCGTCTTTTACAAAGGCCGCTGGTACGAAGGCCTGTATCTCCGTGCGGGCGCAGGCGACGAGGACCTGAGGCAATTCGCTGAGTTTCAGAGGATCATTGACGGTTGGGTCAATTGGCGAGATGCCGCGGGCCGCAGGGCGTTCGTCGTGCCGCTTGCGAATTGCTCGGCCGACGCGGAAGTCACCGCACTCGATAAGGTCTCATTCGCCGATTGGCTCCGGCAGCAGGGCTTTACATCGGAGCGGCTCTTCTGGTACTGCGACTACGCGACGCGAGATGATTACGGGCTCAAGGCCGAACAGGCGTCGGCTTGGGTCGGCCTTTTCTATTTCTGCTCCCGAGTACGTAAAAGCGGTGTCGAATCGCAGCCTTTCATCACGTGTCCCGAGGGCAACGGCCAATTCGTCGAGCATTTTCGCTCGAAGGCCGGAGACCGGATCCGAGCATCTCAGACGGTCGTCTCGATCATACCTACGGCTGCGGGTGCGGACGTGATATGTCTCGACGACGGCGTGGCCCGAGGTATCCGATGCGAACGGGTCATCTACGCGGCTCCCATGTTCACGGCTCCGTTCGTCATCCGTGGTTTCCGCGACGAAGCGCCGTTCAGCGCGGAGGAGTTTCAGCACAATGCGTGGTTCGTCGCAAATCTCCATTTGACCGACCGGCCGCGGCCGCGATTTGCCAAGGATTTTCCGCTCTCGTGGGACAACGTTATATACGAGAGCCCATCGCTAGGTTACGTCACGGCGACCCACCAGAAAGGCATCGACTACGGCCCGACCACGCTGACATATTATTATCCGATGTGCCACGAAGAGAACGGCCGGTCAAAACTTTTCGATCACGGATGGCGCGATCTAGCCGATGTCTGTCTCACGGACCTCAGCCGCGCCCATCGCGATATCTATGAGCTGACGACGCGGATAGACATCATGCGTTGGGGCCATGCGATGATCAGCCCACGGCCCGGGTTCATCTGGAGCGGCATCCGCGAAAAAGCCGTCAAACCGTTTCGCAATATCCATTTCGCTCATACCGACTTGAGCGGCGTCGCGCTATTCGAAGAAGCGTTCTATCATGGAACGCGTGCCGCTCGCGAAGTGATCTGATGGACGCAGCTTTGACCCGACCAAACTATTGGCTTTTCTCGAGGAGTGTCGATCTTTCGGTGTTCCTGGGCAGCGCCGTGGCGTCCCTATTTTTGCTGCTCCTTGGCTGGCGGCTCGGCCTGCTCGACGGCGGATCGCCTGAATGGACCTGGGTCTCGGCGGTACTGCTTATAGATGTCGCTCACGTTTGGTCAACGAGCTTTCGCGTTTACTTCGATATTGCGGAATTCAAACGCAGGTTCTGGCTTTACACGCTGGTGCCGATATTTGGCTACGCCGTGGGCGTCGCCCTCTACACCGAAGGCGAGTTGGTGTTTTGGCGGGCCTTGGCGATCGTAGCGGTGTTTCATTTTGTCCGGCAGCAATACGGCTGGGTCAATCTCTATCGCCGTCGTCTGGGCGAAACAAGCCGCTGGACGTGGTTCATCGACGCTTCGGCGGTCTATCTGGCCAGTATCTATCCGCTTGTATATTGGATGACGCGCTTGCCGCGTAATTTCGAATGGTTCGTCCAGAACGATTTCTTTTCGCTCCCGACGCTGGCCGATACCATCGTCTTTCCGCTATATGTGCTAGCGCTCGCGGCATATCTGGCCAAATCGGTCTATCAGTACGCGGCAGCCGGATTCTCGAATATCGGTAAGGATATAGTCGTCGCAACGACCGCCGTATGTTGGTATGTCGGCATCGTGGCGTTCAACTCGGACTACGCATTTACGGTGACCAACGTCATAATCCACGGCGTGCCTTATTTCGCCCTGATCTATTTTTACGCACGGATGCGCCGCGAGAGTGCGGGCCCTGCATATCGGATCCTATCCGCAAATTGGCTTGTGTTCTTGGCGACGCTGTGGGCGCTTGCCTATATCGAGGAATTGTTCTGGCACCGCGGCGTATGGCACGAACGCCAATGGCTGTTCGGCCCGGATTGGGACATCGCAGCGATCAAAGCCTACGTAGTGCCTCTGCTGGCCGTGCCGCAGCTTACGCATTACGTCCTTGACGGATTCATCTGGCGGCGAAAGAATAATCCTGATCTGCAGCTATTCTAAATGGAGCCCGCTCGAACAAATAAAGGCCAGTTCATAACGATCGGCATCGTGGCGATCCTGGCATCGGTGATATTCGCCGGATGCGGCGGCAACGCCGGCGGCGGACTGCTCGGGCCCGTGGACGAAACGCCGCAGGCAGGCTCCGTCGTCGCCGAGGCGAATCAGGACCTGATCACCATCCGCAAGCTCTATCAGGAGAACGAGAACAAACGCGAAGACATAAAGAAAGCGATGGCCGCCAACGACTCCGTGACGGCCAAAAAGCTCGCCGACGAGGTCGTGGACCTGATCAATCAGGGCTCCGCGTCGGCGCGCGACGCGATCGAAAAGATACAGCGGGCCGAGGCGATGAACATCAACGATGACTATCGGACCTATCTTCTTTTGAAACGGCGTTCGCTGGAACTAGAGATCGAGGCTTTTGAGAATTATCGTCAGGCGGCTCGTATATTGCGCGACAATTTCGACCCGAAAGACGCCGCCAAACGCGAACGCGTCAAAGCTGAATTCGCCACACGAAGCGACCGATACCGCGAGAAGATGGAAGAGGCACGCGACACGAGTTCGCAGGCGAACGAAGTAGCCAAGGACGCACTTCGCAGGCAGCAAAAGGGTCAATGAACGTTCGAACCCGCATCCGCTAACGCAGTTTTTGCAGCCTTTCGATCGCCGCCTCGAGCGTTTCGTCTTTTTTGCAGAAACAAAATCGGACCATTTGCGAGCCCATTTCGGGGTGGCGGTAGAATGATGAGCCCGGGACGACGGCGACGCCGATGTTTTGGATCAGGTGGCGTGTGAATTCAATGTCGTTAGCGAAACCGAACGCGGAGATGTCCGCCATGACGTAATAGGCGCCTTCGGGTGTATCGCATTTGAAACCGGCGTCGCGGAGTGCCGGGACGAGCATATCGCGTTTTCGCAGGTATTCACGCTGAAGGCCGTCATAATATTCGGGCGGCAAGCTGAGAGCGTAGGCACCGGCGTGCTGGAGCGGATTGGCCGCGCCGACGGTCAGGAAATCGTGGACCTTGCGGATCGCCGACGTGATGTCCGGCGGAGCGATGCAATAGCCGACGCGCCAACCGGTGACCGAATACGTCTTTGACAGCGAATTTACAACGACCGTCCGCTCGCGCATACCGGGCAGGTTTGCCATACAGATGTGCGACGCGGGGTCGTCCTCATCGACGCCATAGATGATGTGTTCGTAGATCTCGTCGGTAAAACACAGAGCGTCAAACTCTTTGCACAGCTCGGCGATGTATTCCATCTCGTCGCGAGTGAACACCTTGCCGGTCGGATTATTCGGGTTACAGATGATGATCGCTCGCGTGCGCTCGCTAAATGCCGCACGCAGCTCTTCGCGGTCGAAAACGAAGCCGTTGTCTGTCCGATAAAGCGGTACGTGTCGCGGCGTTGCGTCGGACAATATCGCGTCCGGTGCGTAGTTTTCGTAGAACGGCTCGAACACAACGACCTCGTCCAGCGGATCGACGGTCGCAAGCATCGCGGCGATCATCCCTTCGGTCGAGCCGCAGGTGACGGTGATCTCGGTCTCGGGATCGACATCGAGCCCGAGGAACCACATCGTCTTTGTCGCGATCGCGTCGCGAAACTCTTTCACGCCCCATGTCACCGCGTATTGATTATGATCGGCGGCGATCGCTTCCATCGCCTTTTGCTTGATGTCTTCAGGCGCTGACCAGTCGGGGAAACCTTGCCCGAGATTGACCGCGCCGTATTTGACGGCCTCGCGAGACATCTCGCGGATGACCGATTCGGTAAATGACGCCGCTTTGCGTGAGATCCTTGGTCTGAGATTTGTCTGGTCGGTCATATCGTTAGCTCGGATCATACTCTATTCTATTCTCGCCGCCGTTATTTAGGCGCCGCTTTGATATCCATCGGGATTCTTCTGGTGCCAGGCCCATGCCGATGCGACGATCTCGTCAAGCGTCGCCCTTGAGGGCTGCCAGTCGAGCATCGATCGTGCCTTGTCGGCGTTTGCTACGAGCACCGCGGGGTCGCCGGGCCTTCGCGGTGACGCAGCCGCCTCTATATCACAGCCCGTGACTCGTCGTGCCGAATCGATCACCTCAAGCACCGAATAGCCGCTTCCATTGCCCAGATTGAACACGTCGGAGCCGGCACCGGACCTTAAGCGTTCGAGCGCCGAGATATGTGCATCGGCCAGGTCAGCTACGTGTATATAATCGCGTATCGCCGTCCCGTCCGGCGTCGGATAATCGACGCCGTAGATCGACACATTTGCGATCTTCCCGGCGGCGGCAGCAAGCGTCAGAGGGATCAGATGTGTCTCGGGTGCGTGGTCCTCTCCGCGGAGTTCGGTGGCACCGGCTGCATTGAAATAACGCAGCGCAGTATAACGGAGCCCATACGCTGCATCGAACGAAGCCAAGATGCGCTCGACCATCAGCTTGCTCCAGCCATACGGATTGGCCGGCTGCTGCGGATGATTCTCATCGATCGGCGTGTATTGCGGCTCGCCGTAGGTCGCACAGGTGGACGAGAATATCACTCGCCTGACTCCCTGCTCGCGGAGCACGTCGAGCAGCTCGAGCGTAGCTGCCACGTTGTTTTGATAGTACTTTGCGGGGTCGGTCACCGATTCGCCGACGTATGCATATGCCGAGAAATGGATACACTCGTCGATCGAATAGGTTCGGATCAGTTCTGCCACCAGCCCGCGGTCGCCGATATCGCCTTTGTAGAACGGAACATCCGCATCTACCGCCTCACGATGCCCATAGACGAGGTTATCGAGCACTATCGGCCTTTCGGCACGGGCGACCAAAGCATCGACCGTTACGCTGCCGATATATCCTGCCCCGCCGGTCACTAGGATCGCCATATGTTCATTTGTCGGCAAAGCCGAGTTTCGCTCCTACTGCGGATGGCGGAGCGGCCGCATCGGACATAGCGGCCGTCGGTGCGGGCTCGACCGCGATCGAAGCCTCGGGCAGGAAATGATTGAATGTATCGCGGATCCGTTTCGCGTCGTTGGCTTCTACCGCCTTTGCGAATTCATCGATCATCTCGCTGACCTGCGAATTTGAGTAGGTCGCTATCTTACCAATGAAGATCTTCGGGTGCAGGGTTCGCATCAGGTCTTCGCCGGTTATCTCGAGCTCTTCGAAGAGCTTCTCTCCTTTGCGAATTCCCGTGAATTCGATCTCGATATCGTCATGCGGCGTCAATCCCGAGAGCCTGATCATGTCCTCGGCGAGGTCGAGTATCCGGACCGGTTCGCCCATGTCGAGTATGTAGATCTCGCCGCCGTCACCTAGCGCTCCTGCCTGCATGACGAGTTGGGCAGCCTCAGGTATTGTCATGAAATACCTTGTCATATCAGGGTGCGTCACGGAAACAGGGCCGCCTTTCCTGATCTGTTCGCGAAATATCGGCACGACAGACCCGGCCGACCCAAGCACGTTGCCGAATCGCACGGCGGCATACTTCGTCGGATACTTTCGGTCCAGTTCCTGTATCACGATCTCTGCTATGCGTTTGGACGCACCCATGACCGAGGTCGGATTGACGGCCTTGTCGGTCGAGATAAGTACGAATTCCTTAACGCCGAACTCACCGGAAAGCGTCCCAAGCATGCGCGTGGCAAAGATATTGTTCTTTACCGCTTCGACCGCGTTCGCCTCCATTAGCGGCACGTGCTTGTGGGCGGCGGCGTGAAAAACGACATCGGGCCTGTACTCCGCGAATATCGCACGCATACGCTGCTCGTCTCCGATATCCGCGATCAGCGGCACGTATTGCGACGCTGCGGGATCGGCGGCCAGCTCCCTTTCGATCAGGAAAAGCAGATATTCGGCCCTCTCGACCAGGATGAGCCGCCCCGGTTCGAAATTCATTATCTGACGCACGAGCTCAGAGCCTATGGAGCCGCCCGCTCCGGTCACGAGCACCACGCGGCCGGAGAGAAACTCGCTGAGGTTATCCTTGTTCAATTCGACCGGGTCGCGTCCGAGCAGGTCCTCGATCTCGACATCGCGGATCCGGCTGACGCGGACCCGCCCGTGAGCTATCTCGTTTAGGCTCGGAACGATCTGGGCCTTGACCGGGATCGAGGAGCAGATGTCCATTATCCGGCGTATCTCTTTGCCCTGGGCCTGATCGATCGCGAGAACTACTTCTTCGATCTTCAGCTCTTTAACAAGCTTCGGCAGCCGCTCGGTCGTCCCCAGCACCTTGACCCGATTCACGCTGCCGCCGACCTTTCGTGCTTCGTCATCTACGAATCCGAGTATTTCGAGCTCAGCGTCCGCTCGGCCCGACATCTCTTTGACAAGGCTCGAACCCATCCGTCCGGCGCCAACGATCAGGGCCGGTTTACGGCGGACCTTGCGGCGCACCACGCCCGTCGCATTCTTATCGTTTATCTCATAGACAAATCGGCGGAGTATCCGCAGGGCCAGCAGCCCGCCGAACGCCATCATCGAGTCGATCAGGATCACCGAGACCGGCACCTGCCAGACCGCAGTATTCGAGTAACTAAGCAGGAAGCGGAAACCAAGCAGGATCATGAGAGACACGAGAGCCGCCTTGACGAATACTTTGATGTCCTCGATGCTCACATATCGCCAGATCAATGAGTTGGCCCCGACGGCGAAAAGCGCCAGCATCTGCACAAGCACGACGAACGGCAACTGCGTCAAGATCGTTTCGTAATAGAATCCCGCGACCTGGACGTTTACTGCCGGCAGATACGAGACGACGAACGCGAGCGACAGGATAAATACGTCGGCCAGGAACTGGAGCGGCCGGCGAAAGTACCAATATCGTTCGTCTGATGTAGAATTATCGACCATTTGACGGGCAACTATTGCGGAGAAAGCATATTCTGAAGTTACCGCGTGCATTCTGCAAGTGTCAACGTGAATTTTAGGCGGCATATGCCGACATCAGCACAAAGGTATTGAACACTTCGATTCGGTGGGTTAATCTCTTTTATGTTCAGGCTTTCGGGATCCGGAATTATGCGCTACTTATCCGTCATTGCAATACTCTTGGCTTTTGCAGCAATCTCGCAAGCTCAGGTCCCGTCGGCCGTGCCGCAGAACCGAGGCTACCTGATAGGGCCCGGCGACGAGGTCACGGGCAAAGTTCTCGGTGAACCGCAGTTCGATTTTGTTGCCACGATCGACGAGGACGGCAAGATCGAGGTGCCTTTTTTTGATAAACCGATCTCGGCTAAGTGCAAATCGGAACGAGAACTTCGCGCCGAGATCACGGAGCTGCTCGGCAAATACCTGCGCAATCCACAACTCAGTTTTAGGGTGACCGAACGCAAAAGCCGCCCGCCGGTGACGATCTACGGCGAGGTGCGTTCGCCGCAGCCCGTCGTGCTGATGCGGCGCGCGACGCTTATCGAGCTGCTCGGCGTCTCGGGCGGCGTGACAGAAGAAGCAGGCGGAATGGTCCAGATATTTCGTACTCAGCCGCCGATCTGCGTCGATGCTGACGACGACGCGGTCTGGGCATCGCAATCCGGCGACAGGACGGATGTTCCGTATCGGCTCTACAGCCTCAGCAGCATTCGCTCGGGAAAAGAAGAGGCCAATCCGGTGATCTATCCAGGCGACGTCATCGTCGTCCAAAAAGCGGCTCCCGTATACGTCACGGGTGAAGTTGTCTCGCCGCAGGGCATCTATCTGAAGGAAGGCGGGCTGTCGCTGACCGAGGCCATAGCCAAGATCGGCGGCGTCCGTCGCGAAGCAAAGACGCGCGATATCAAGATCTATCGTTTGAAGGCAGGCTCAAAGGACCGCGAGATCATCACCGCGAACTATGACCTGATAAAGAAAGGCCAGCAAAAGGACATACTCCTCGAACCCTACGACATCATCGAGGTCGATAAGGCCCGCGAGAATATAGGCGAGACCATCTTAAAGATCGTGACAGGCATGGGACGCTCGGCTATCAGCACCGTCGCTACGGGCGGAGCGAGCCGCATCCTTTACTGATCCGCATAGAGAGCGTCGATCGCGGCTTTGTATTTTTCGTCCACGACCCTTCGCTTTACTTTTAGAGTAGGCGTCAGCTCCCCGCCCTCGACCGTCAATTCGTTCTCAAGCAAGGCGAACCGCTTTATCTGCTCCCAGCGTCCGAGGTCGGTCGTGTGCGACTCGATCTGACGTCGTATCAGATCATGGATACGCGGATGGTCGCAGAACTCGGCCGGCGTCGATATCTCGAGGCCCTTGTGTTGGGCGTAGGATTCGAGCATCTCGAAATTCGGGACGATCAATGCCGCCGGATATTTTCGTCCGTTGCCGATCAGAACGGCCTGGCTGATGAATCGCGACGCCTTTAGCATCTGCTCGATCTGCGAAGGCGATATGTATTTGCCGCCCGAGGTCTTGAAAAGCTCCTTTTTTCTATCCGTAATGAATAGGAATCCGTCGTCGTCAATATCCCCGATGTCGCCTGTTCGAAACCATCCGTCGCCGCAGAAAACCTCGGCCGTCTCCGCCGGTTTGTTGTAATAGCCTGACATCACGCCGGGGCCCGAAACCTCGATCTCGCCGTCCTCGGCGATGCGGACAGAGACGTTCCTGATAGGACGCCCGACCGAGCCCAGCCGCTTGAACTGAGGATTGTTCGACGAGATCACGGGCGAGGTCTCAGTCAAGCCGTATCCCTGCATTATCTTGATCCCCGCCCCCGTGAATATCAGATAGATCTCATCCGAGAGCGCCGCACCGCCCGTGATACAGAACCGAAGCTCGCCGCCAAAGAAATCTCGGAATTTCGAATACACGAGCACGTCAGCCAGGTTGTGCTTTGCGGTCAGCGAAACGGTCGGCTCCTCGCCGCGTTCGATCACCGACGCATATTCCTTGGCGACCGAAATGGCCCAGTCGAATATACGCTCGCGTATCGGATTGGACCGAGCCGCCTTGATCCTGGCCTTCTCAAATACTTTCTCAAATATGCGCGGCACACCGATGAATATCGTAGGACGCACTTCCTGCAGATTATCGGGGACCTTGTCTATCGATTCCGCATAGTGGACCGACATCCCGTACATCAGATAGACGTACATACCGGTCCGCTCAAAAACGTGCGAAAGCGGAAGTACCGATAGCGAACGGTCGCGGCCCTCGAACGAATATTTCTCGGCCGCATCCACTACGTTCGAGATCAGGTTAGTATGCGTCAGCATCACGCCTTTCGGTTCGCCGGTCGTGCCGCTTGTGTATATCAAGGTCGCCGTGTCGTCAGGCTCGATCGCGTTCACAAGCCGGCCGATCAGCTCAGGTTCTTGCGCTCGGAGAGCGGCCCCGAGCGATTCGAGCTCGGCGAGCGAGATGGCGTTTGCCGCGTCCGCTGCCGGCGGATCAAAGAATACGATCTTCTCGACAGTAGGCTGGCCTGCTATCGCTTCGCTTACGCGTTCGTACGCCGCGGCGTTGTCAATGAACAGCACTTTTGGGCCGGAATCGTCGAGGATATATCGGACCGACGCAGGAGCCAGCGTCGTGTATAGCGGCACATCGACGACACCGGCGAACTGACATCCCGCATCCGAAAGCGTCCATTCGGGCGAGTTCGCCGCAAGTATGGCAGCCCGATCGCCCTTCCTGAGGCCGAGCGAACACAACCCGAGAGCTATATTCTCCGAACGCTCGACAAACTGCCGCGATGAGATGTGCAGCCACTGGCCGTCGCGTTTATAGCTCAGGGCGTCGGCCCGGTCGTATCGAAGCGCTGCGGAGAGAAAGAGGCCCGGCAACGTCGTTGGCTCGTCAGCGGTCAACGGCTCGCCGCGTTTGGGTGAGTGAGGTCTTACTATCAGATAGCTGCCGATGCCGCCGCTCAAGTTTCGCGTATCCCCCTTAGAAATATCTTGAGCACTTCGCCGGCCATAGGTGGCAGCGGGTATGCACGTTTCGACAGGATCCAGTTCGTCACCATCTCATCGAGCGCGCCATAGAGCATCTTGGCGGCGACCACCGGCTTCACATCCTTGCGGTATAGACCGATGGTTTGTCCGTCGGCGATAGCCGATCTGATCAGATCGAGATACTCGGCAAATCCCGCCGCTGAGAATTCCTCCATGAACTTGGTCGATCCGCGAAGCTCGACCTGGAACACGATCGCCATATCGCGATCGGATCCCAGCCGCTCCAAATGGAGCTCAGCTATTCGCCGCAGGCGCGCGTCGGGTTCGACTATCTCGGCGAGCTCACGTTTGCCCTCGTCGATAAAACGCGTCATCGCCCGGTCAAAGATAGAGTGGAGTATCTCGTCCTTGCTCTTGAAATAAAGATAGACCGTGCCGTCCGCTATGCCCGCCGCGGCAGCAATGTCAGCGACCTTTGAGTTGAAATAGCCTCGCTGCGCAAAGACCTTGGTCGCGGCGCCGAGTATCGCCTCGCGCTTGTCTCCGGCGGCTGCTCTCGCCGATGATGTGGCCCGTCCCGGGCGTTCCATGGTCATACAGGTGAACGCGGTGTATGAACTGTCGCTGTAGTGAATGAATATTCATTCAGCGTTCCGTTAGGCTATAACAGAATGGGCCGAGGATGCAAGAATCAGCGTCGCTTATAATCGCAGGTCTGTAAAATGGATGGCGGAGAGGACAGGACTCGAACCTGCAAGCGGTTACCCGCGGTAGTTTTCAAGACTACTGCCTTACCAATTAGGCTACCTCTCCGTGTCAGAGGCGAACAATGAATATATCGGATTCGCGGCCCAGAGACAAGATGTTCACTTAGCGCCGGAGCCGAACTGGCGTTCGAGCTCTGCTTTGACCGCCTCGACACCGATCGTGCCCTGCACTTTTACCAGGAGCCGTCCGTCGCGCCCATATACGTAATGCATCGGGAAAGGGATCGACGACGACCCCGCAGGCCCCGGCTTGCTGAATCGCGAAAGTATCAGCGACCCGGCCCCGGGCACAACGTCGTACGAGAAAGGGTTCTTTGTCAGAGAATCCGCAAGCGCCGGCCTCGGATTTACCGCAAGCCCGAGAAAAACGATGTCATCACGTTTGTATTTCGCTACTACGTCATTGAGCAATTTGATCTCTGCAACGCAGTTTGGGCAGCTAATGAACCACAGATTGAGGACGACGATCTTGCCTTTGAGCGACTCGGGCGTGTGGATCTTGCCGTCCATGGTCATGGCTATGAAAACAGGCAGCGTCCCGTCGCCTGAGGGTCGTGCGGCTTGCCCGGCGGCTGTCGCTGCCAGGGCGCACGCGGCGCACACGATCCACACAATGAACACAGCTTTTCGCATAGCTCATTTATATGCGTCAATTGTCTTTGGAGTCAAGGTTTTCGGGCGGAAGCCAGCGAGAGCGAACGATCCACCTGATTTGTGATCTCAGCGGAACGGTCCCATCCGGAGCCGCGATATAGGACAGAGCCGTCCGGGCCGATGATAAAATAGGTCGGAAATGCCATTTCGACCTCGCCCGTTCGCCTTTTGTCGGCGTATTTGATCAGCACGCCCCAACTATCGGGCACGATCTCGAAGCGGAACGGAAAGTTCTTGAGGAACGGAACGAGCCGTGACTCATTTTCCATCGTCAGGGCCAGGAATCGCACCTGTTGGCCTTCGAACCGGTTAGCCAGGGCATTAAGTCGAGGTATCTCGCTTCTGCAGATCTCGCATTTAGTTGACCAGAACGTGATCACGACGATCTTGCCGCGGAGGTGAGCCAGGTCGATAAAATCACCGTCAAGAGTTGCCGCCGTGAATTCTGGAGCCTCCTCGCCGACGCGCGGACCGCTCTGGGCATTTGCGGATATTGCCATCACCGCCGCAAGAACGGCTGCCAGCAAGGTTTTTTGGATCGTCCCGGTCATATGAGAAATGGAGGGCCGAGGGGATCGAGCCCTATACTTAACACAGATTCACAATCGACAGCGTTTCCAGAGTTTTTCGAGGCCGTGCCGGAGGGCCGCTCGGCCCGCCGTGTTAAAATTCTCTTTTATGTATCTTGAGGCTATCTCGGTGTCCGGCCTGCGCAATCTGAAAGGCTCGATCGCAACTGCACCGGGGCTTAACATCCTGATCGGCGAGAACGGCGCCGGCAAGACCAATTGGCTTGAAGCGATCGGCATACTTGCGTCTTCGCGTTCATTCAGGACGGTCAGGCTGGCGGAGGCCCTGGCATTTGGGTCTGAGACCGGTACTGTCTCCGGCGACGTCCGCGAGTCGCCTGAGATCGTCAGGCGGCTGCAGGTCGTGGTCGGCACCGCCGCAAAGACGCTGCTGGTCAATGATAAAAAGGAGACAGTACAAGGATACCTCGGCCAGCTTCACGCGGTCGTTTTCACCGCCGACGAACTCGACATCGTCAGAGGCCAGCCGGAAGCTCGGCGTCGTTTTCTCGATTCTGCGATCGTGTCGCTGCACCCGCCATTTGTGCAGGTCTTTGCCGATTATTCGCGCATCGTCAAACAGAAGAATGCCCTGCTTCAGCAAGCACGCGATGCGGGCTCTGCGACCGATCACGTGCACGCCTCCGTCGTCCCTTGGAATCAGCAGCTCTCGTCCAACGCCGCACGCATCCACCGCGCGAGGCTCAGGATCGTCGAACGCCTTAACGATGCGCTTGAACGCAGTCTTTTCAGCCGTGAAGAGATCGGGGTCGCGTATCGGTCATCGCTCGAGGGCAAAGGCGACCTCGCCGATTACGAGGCTCTGATGAATGAGCGCCTGGAGCTGCGCCTGCAGGCCGAGATCGCCGCCGGACATTGCCTTGTCGGCCCGCATCGCGACGACCTCGAGATCACATTTGACGGGCTCGATATCAGAAAGTTCGGCTCGTCGGGCCAGCAGCGAAGCGCTCTTCTACTGCTGCTTCTTGCAAGTATCGCCGTTTACAACGCAACGCGGGGTGAATATCCGCTCTTCCTCATCGACGACATAGATGCCGAGCTCGACTACCGCCGGATCGGTAGCTTGCTCGAGTATCTGGACGGCAAGACGCAGACATTCGTGACCACCTCAAAAGATAGTTTCACCGAGCGTTTCGGTGCTCGCGGCCGTATCTTTCGCGTACAGGCCGGCGCCGCTGAAATTCAATAAAATAAAGCAGTTCGAGGGCCCCGGCGGACTGCGTTAGCGGCCGCTCGCGTGCTATAATATAGCGTTCGATGCACTCCGCTGATCTCAACTATCCATAAGCGGTTTTTTTGAAGTAAGAGGTTTTAAGAATTGGCTAAAGCAAAGACAGAATACGGTGCAGATTCGATCACCGTCCTAGAGGGACGCGACGCGGTCCGCAAACGTCCGGCTATGTATATCGGCTCGACCAGCGAGATCGGGCTGCACCATTTGGTTTACGAGGTCGTCGACAACTCGGTCGATGAAGCTCTGGCAGGTTTCTGCGACACGATCGAGGTCACCATACACATGGACGACTCGATAACCGTCGTAGATAACGGCCGCGGGATACCGACAGACATTCACAAACAGGAAGGCCGTTCTGCGGCCGAGGTCGTGATGACGGTGCTCCACGCCGGAGGCAAGTTCGACTCGAACTCTTACAAGGTCTCGGGCGGATTGCACGGGGTCGGCGTCTCGTGCGTCAATTTTCTCAGCGAATGGCTCAGATTAGAGATTTGGCGCGACGGCAAGACCTTTGAGCAGGAATACAAGGTCGGCTTCCCGGTCGAGCCGCTCAAGGAGACCGGCACGACCACGAAGCGCGGCACCAAGATCACGTTCAAACCCGACCAGGAGATCTTTGAGACCACTGTCTATAGCTTTGACAAGCTCTCTGAACGGCTTCGCGAAAAGGCGTTCTTGAACAAAGGCATACGTATAAATATCCGAGACGAACGCGAAGACCCGGAGAAATCTCACGAGTTCTATTACAAGGGCGGAATTGCCGAGTTCGTCAAGCACTTGAACAAGAACAAGAGCCCGCTCCACGACGAGCCGATATACTTCGAATCCGTCAGCGACGACCTCTCGATCGAGGTGTCGATGCAATATAACGATTCGTATGACGAAAAGATCTTTTCCTTCGCCAACAATATAAATACGGTTGATGGCGGAACGCATCTCTCAGGCTTTCGCGGAGCGCTAACCCGCACGATCAACAACTACGCCGAATCGAGCGGAATGACAAAGAATGCAAAGGTCACCCTCTCGGGCGATGACGTACGCGAAGGCCTCGTAGCTGTCATTTCGGTCAAGATACCGCAGCCGCAGTTCGAGGGACAGACCAAGGGCAAGCTCAATTCACCGATCAAGGGCCCGGTCGAGTCGTTCCTGAATGAAAAACTCGGTGAATTCTTTGAGCAAAATCCGTCAGTGGCAAAACGTATCGTCGGCAAGGCTGTGGACGCCGCTCGAGCACGCGAAGCGGCTCGCAAAGCACGCGAGATCGTCCGTAAATCGGCAATGACCGGTTCGGGGCTGCCCGGCAAGCTGGCCGATTGTCAGGAAAAAGATCCGGCGCTGAGCGAGCTGTACATCGTCGAGGGAGATTCGGCCGGCGGATCGGCCAAACAGGGCCGCGATAGAAAGAACCAGGCTGTGCTGCCGCTCAAGGGCAAGATCCTCAATGTCGAGAAAGCCCGATTCGACAAGATGCTCGGCCACGGCGAGATCAAAGCTCTCATAACCGCGCTCGGCACCGGCATCGGCAAGGACGATTTTGACGCCGGCAAGCTCCGATATCATAAGATCTGCCTTATGACGGACGCCGACGTTGACGGTTCGCACATACGCACGCTGCTGCTCACTTTCTTTTACAGGCAGATGCCGCAGCTTCTCGAAGGTGGATTTGTCTATATCGCCCAGCCGCCGCTCTACAAGGTGAAAAAGGGCAAGAAAGAGGAATATATCAAGGACGAGAAAGCGATGTTCCGATACCTGATGCGGCAGGCGACAAATGACATCGAGGTCAGTTCTGCGGGCCGTCCCGTCGAAGGAGCAAAGCTCTCAAAAGCTCTCGAGCAGGCTACAGAGCTCAAGACATATACCGACCGCCTCACGCGGCGTGTCGGCAATGACTCGGCTCTGGTCGCGACGCTAGTGGAAGCATTCGCCGGGCCCGACGGCATACTGACAAAGAACAATGTCCGATTCCGAAAGGTATTCGGCGACCAGGAGATGATGGCCGAGATCGAAGGCAAGCTTTCAGCAGCCGGATTCTCGACCGAGCTGACCGGTGACGAAGAGCACGGGCTCTGGGAGATCGACGTGTTGTATCCCAACGGCAGCCGTCAAAAGATCGACTGGAACCTGGCGAGCTATGTCGAATTTCAGCGATCGGTCGAACTCAAACGTTCGCTCGAGTCCGACTTTCCGGCTCCGTTCACGCTTGGCGGTGACGGCAGGTCCGAGGAGTTCGATTCGCGTGACGAGCTGCTCGAAAAAATTATGGAGCGTGCCAAGAAAGACCTCTCGATACAGCGATACAAAGGCCTAGGCGAGATGAACCCCGACCAGTTGTGGGAGACCACGATGGACCCCGATAAACGCACGATGCTCCAGGTCAGGGTCGAGGACGCGATCGAGACCGACGGCTTGTTCACGGTCCTTATGGGCGACGCGGTCGAGCCGCGGCGCAAGTTCATCGAGGACAATGCTCTCGATGTAAAGAATCTGGACGTCTAATCGATCGTTCGCCCGCAATAAAAAATGCCGCATCTCAGCTTCGGGATGCGGCATTCATCTTTTACGTCCGTGAAGGCCGCTCATCCGCGGGCCGTCTTTACTATCTCAACGAACTGCCGTGCCCGCTCCGTCACGATTTGGGCATTGCCTTCGCGGATCGCCTTCACATCCACCAGGTCAGTACCAACGCCGAGGGCCGCAGCTCCTGCCTTTATAAAGTCAGCCGCCGTCGCCAGCGACACTCCGCCTGTCGGTATGATCTTGACCTGCGGAAAAGGCCCTTTTAGGTTTTTGACGTAGCTTGCTCCGCCGACCGATCCGCATGGAAAAACCTTTACAAAGTCCACACCGGCGCTCCATGCCGTGATCACTTCGGTCGGCGTTAGAACGCCCGGTGCCACGGGCGCGCTGTAACGATGACATAACTCGATCGTAGCAATGTTGAGAGCGGGTGAGACGATGAATTGCGCACCCGCGAGCAAACATGCCCGTGCGGTCTCAGGATCGAGCACAGTACCTGCTCCCACGAGCACTTCGCTGCCGTATCTATCAGCGACCTGTTCGATCACGCGAACGGCGCCCGGCACGGTCATCGTGATCTCGAGCACGTTAACGCCGCCCGCCTTTATCGCTTCGATGCCCTGCATCGCCTCATCCGCCGACGATGCTCGCACCACCGGGACGAGTCCTAGATCTTCGATCTGTTTTACGATCTCTGCTTTGTTCATTTATCTATTTGGGCTAGACATCTAATTGCGGCTCAGCCGCAGGAATATCACCTCGCGACGCGAGCCCCGCCTCCTTTCATTACGCGTAGCACGTCGCTGAGCCCTACGGTCGTCGTGTCACCCGGCGTCGTCATCGCCAACGCTCCGTGAGCGGCACCGCAATTGACGGCCCAGTCGGGCGACTCGCCGGTCAAGAATCCGTATATCAGCCCCGACGCGAACGAATCGCCTCCGCCGACCCGATCAAAGATCTCGAGGTCGGGCCGCATCGTCGCCTGATGCAGTTTGCCTTCGGTAAAGCACACGGCCCCCCAATCGTTGACCGAGGCGGTCTTTGCGTTACGCAGCGTTGTCGCGGCGACGGCAAAATTCGGAAAATCCGCGACAGCCCGACGGATCATCTTCTCGAATTTATCGACGTCGAGCTTTGAATGGTTCTCGTCCTGGCCTTCGACCTCGTAGCCTAGGCAAGCCGTGAAATCCTCTTCGTTGCCGATCATGACGTCAACGTATTGTGCCAGATCCCGATTGACCTCACGGGCTTTTGACTGGCCGCCGATCGACCGCCACAGCGAATCGCGATAATTGAGATCGTATGAGACGATGGTCCCGAATTTCTTCGCGGCCTGCATCGCCTCTTTGGCAACATCCGGTGTCGTCTCAGATAACGCGCAAAATATGCCCCCGGTATGGAACCATCGTGCACCCTCCGCTCCGAATATCTGTTCCCAATCGATGTCGCCCGCCTTTAGCTGCGAGACGGCCGTATGGCCCCTGTCCGAGCATCCAAGCGCGGCACGCACGCCGAAACCTCGTTCGGTGAAGTTCATACCATTGCGGACCTCGCGGCCGACGCCGTCGTATTTGACCCATTTGACGTGGCTCTGATCTACGCCGCCCTGATACATCAGGTCCTGGACGAGCTTGCCTATCGGATTATCGGCGAGGGCCGTCACTATCGCCGCGTCGAGCCCGAAACACCGTTTCAAGCCGCGTGCGACGTTATACTCGCCCCCGCCCTCCCAGACGTCGAAGGTCCGTGTCGTATGTATCCGTTTGTCGCCAGGATCGAGCCTCAGCATTACCTCGCCGAGCGAAACGATATCCCATTTGCAGTTCTCTTTTGGTTTGATATTCAACATTGATCGCTTCTTGATTTTGTTTTCTGCATTTCAATACTGCACTGTCACCGTCCCATCCATCCGCCGTCCACGACCAATATGTGGCCGTTCACGTATCGGCTCGCATCCGAAGCTAGGAACAATGCCGCTCCTGCAATATCGTCCGGCTCGCCCCAACGTCCGGCCGGGATCCTTTCGAGTATCTGGCGGTTGCGCGTCTCGTCGGCACGCAGAGCCTCGGTGTTCTTGGTCGATATGTAGCCGGGTGCGATCGCGTTGACGTTGACGCCGGACGACGCCCACTCATTTGCCAAAGCCTTGGTCAGGCCGGCAACGGCCGACTTCGAGGCCGTATATGCCGGCACCGTGATCCCCCCCTGGAATGACAACAGGGATGCAATGTTCACGATCTTGCCGGCTCCCCGTTCGATCATGTGCGATCCGGCCGCGCGTGCAAGCCTGAAAACGCTTGTCAGATTGACGTCTATGACCGCCTGCCAGTCCTCGTCAGTATATCGGGCCGCCGGTGCACGCCGGATCGAACCGGCATTATTGACCAGAATATCCAGCCTTGCCGAC
Organism: Acidobacteriota bacterium; assembly: GCA_019639115.1. GTDB lineage: Bacteria > Acidobacteriota > Blastocatellia > Pyrinomonadales > Pyrinomonadaceae > OLB17. The sequence continues at coordinate 176,796 of JAHBSM010000003.1, forward strand.
CTCGCTAACACCTCGCCAACGATCCGATCTGGTGTGGCCGCATCCGCCATGTCACCGCTCAACTCGTACGCAGAGCCTCCGTTTGCCGTTATGGCTGCAACAGTGTCACTTGCGTCGCCCGGCTTTCGACAATGGCATGCGACCGTGGCGCCTGCGTCAGCCAACGCAGCGGCTATCGAACGGCCAATACCGGTCGCCGAACCGGTGACAATAGCCGTTCTGCCATCCAGTTTGAACGCGTCTAGGATCATTTATGCGAGGCTTCGAGCCCGGAACCGCCCGCCGCATATTCCGGCATCACGTTCACAACTCCGAACTGTCGGTCATCGCCTTCGCGATTGGCGGCCATCATCCACAGAAAGTTGATCGAACCGCCCGGGGCTGCGACATTCGGATGATAGCCCTGCGGCATTATGACGACGTCGCCCTCTCGAACGATCTCGACAAGCTCAGGCTTGTCGAGGCCCGTAAAGACCATCTGAACACCCCACTGAGGCGCCGGCATATCGATATACAGATACGCTTCCTCGAGCATATTCTGGTGCTCATGCGGCGGCCACGAGGTCCAGTTCCCGTCAGCCGAAAAGGTCACTCCGGCCATAATTCGCCCGGCTTCCACATTCTTACCGAGCAGGATATTGAGGTCGCGCTCCGTCGGTGGCTTGCCCGCGGTGAAGTGCAGCGATTCGCTGCTCCGTATTTCGTCGAACGAGACGAACTGCAGCTGATATCGATTCTCGACCGGTGCCGAGATCTCAGCGAGGTCGAATCTGGCGTCCGACCTGACCTCGATGCGTGAATCTCGCGGCACATAGAGCGCGTCGTACCGGCCAAACGCAAAGCTCTGTTCTCCGACCGTGACCTCTCCCGATCCGTTCAGACATATCAGGCCGGTCTCGTGACCGCCATTCTCGAATTCGATCGGGGCGTCGCCCGGTTCGAGTATTATCCTGCCGTAGAACAGGTTTCGGGACGCGGTCGTGCCGGGCTCGACAGATCGTGTCCGGCCTCGCTTGAGATGTGTGCCTTTGACCACACACCGCGACGGGTCTATTTCCTCTAGTTTGATTTGTGTCTGCATAATGAATTCACTAGATCCTATTCAGATATTCTTCTATGGCCGCTTCTACGGCTCCGCCGATCGCCGAACCGGCAGGTTCGCCTGCCTCGACCGACCAGCCATGCGTCGCCCCGATGATGCTGCGTTCGATCGCCGCTCGCATCGGAGCTTCGATCAGATGCCACGCATACACCAGGCGGCCCGAGATCACCACTCTGGGAATGCCGACACCCATTATGACGTTGGCTATCCCGATCCCGAGATGGTCACCGATCTTCTCGAGCGTTCTCCGCGAACGCAGTTCGCCGGCGTTGGCCCTAGCCACGATCTCAACGAACCTCGGCACGGTCTCGCCGCTTTTCGGCGGCCGGTCGCCCATATAAAGTGACGCCGCCGAGGCCGCAGACGCATACATCTCCCAGCATCCGCGATTGCCGCAGACACATTGTTTGCCGCCCGCCACTATCGTCATGTGGCCAAATTCACCTGCGACACCTCTGGCCGAGCCGCCGCCTCGAAAAACTTCGCTGTCGATGACCAAACCCACCCCGATGCCGGTACCCGACCGGATCAGTATGAAATTGGACAGCAGGCCGTCGTCCGATTCTCGTATCTTCAGCCTCGCCTCGTACATCGCCGCGGCCGTTGCGTCGTTCTCGACGATCACCGGCGTGCCCGACGCCAACGCAAGTTCCGATGCGATATCAACCTCCTGCCAGCCAAGGTTCGGTGCGAATATCAATCGCCGCCTGTCGATATCTGTCATGCCCGGCACGCTGACGCCTATCATCATCAAGCGGCGGCCGGACATATGTTCGACTATCGCCTCGATACGCTGACGAACCTTTTTAAGGGCTGCCGTAGGTGATCTCGGGGTCGGGAGATCGTCATATTCGGTCAGCCCGCCTCTCAGGCCGGAGGTCCCGATCTGAGTTCGCCGCACGCCAAGATTGACCCCGATGAAATACGAGCCGTTCTCGGCGAATGACACGACCCTTGACCGCCTTCCGGGGCCGACGGCCGTCTGCGTCTCTTCGGTCAGAACGCCGTCCGCTATCAGCGGCTTGACGTTCTCCGTTACCGTGCTTTTATCGATCGACAGCCGCTCGGCGATCTCGGTCCGGGTTATCGGCTGCGCCGCCCGTATCAGCCGCAGCAATTGATTCGACCGGCGGGACGTATGTCTCGCCGCGCCGATGCGCGACCGAAATGGGTGGGTGTCGTTCATCTGCTTTTACAAAGATCAAAGCGAGACCGTTTGTTCTGCCCAGAACTGGAACTCGCGATGTTTCAATATCTCGGCTTTTGCCTGGATCTCGCCGCTCGCGACCTGCCTCACATGCTCAAAGAGCCGCCTGCCGACCTCTTCGATGCTCTCGGTGCCAACGATCACGTTGCCGGCGGAAATGTCGATGTCGCGAGACATCCGTTCAAATACGCGGTTATTCGACGCCAACTTGATGACCGGCGTGATGGCGTTGCCGATCGTCGTACCATTGCCGGTCGTAAATACGACGACCGTTGCTCCAGATGCCACCAGCCCCGGCGTGGATTCCTGATCGTAGCCCGGGCCCTGCATCAGATTGATGCCGCGGCACCGCGGCGTCTCAGCGTACTCGATACAGTCCTCGATCCGCGTCGTTCCGGCTTTGGCTATAGCCCCGAGCGATTTGATGGTGATATTGAGCAGCCCGCCGGCCTTGTTGCCCGTGCTGGGATTTTGATTCAGGACCGCACCGAACTTGGACGCGTAATCCTTATACCAATCCACCATCTCGTAAATGCGGCGTCCCGTTGCGGCGTCTTTGGCGCGATTAGCGAGTATGTGTTCGGCGCCGCAGAATTCAGGGACCTCTGTCAGCAGCACGGTCCCGCCGCTCCGGACCAATAGGTCCGAACAGAATCCCAGCGAAGGATTGGCCGAGATACCGGAAAAACCGTCCGACGAACCGCATTTGACGCCGAGGACAAGTTCGCTGACCGGGAACGGTTCGCGCACGCATTTGTTCACCTCGGGCAGCATCTGCCGGACATATTTGAGCCCGAGTTCGATCGCCTCCTGGGTCCCGCCGGCTTCCTGTATCCCGATCTTATAGACCGGCTTCATTATAGGCCGCTCTCGTTTTGTCAGGTATTTCTCGACGAATGAGAGATTCGTTTTCTCGCAGCCCAGATCGATCAGCACGACGCCGCCGACATTCGGATGATCGGCATAGTTCGACAGCGTCCGCATCATCACGTCGAGCGTGGAGCCGTCCTGGCAGCCGCATCCTTTGTTATGCGGTATGGCGACCACGCCGTCAACATTCGGGAATCGCTCGCGGCTGTGATCCATGAACTCTGACATCATTGAGATCTGCGTCGCCTCGTGGCTGGCGCACATGGACGTCGGCACGATCAAGATAAAGTTGCGAGTGCCTACACGCCCATCGGCGCGTCGAAATCCCAGGAATGTCTCCACGTCATCCGGGTCGAAATAATCAGGTGCGGGCGTCGAAAGCGTATCCGGCAGGTCGCGAACCACGGGCACATCGTCAGTCATGTTGCGATGGTCGATCCATTCGCCCTTTGCTATGCCCAGAGACGTACCTATCGGCTGCCCGTATTGCCGGACGAATTCCCCGGCCGCGATCTCGCGGATCGCAAATCTATGGCCGGGCGGCACGTCGGCAGACAACCGGACGACGTCGCCTGAGGGGAGCCCGAGCTCGAGCCCGACATGGGTCTGATCCTTGACGACCGCGACATTGTCGTCAGGATTGACGATGATCGCATGCTCGCTGATGGGCGCCGTGCTGGTCTTTTCGCTGTCAGGCATATCTCACACCAAAAGGTCCGCTAGAACATACGAACGCACATCGCCGTGGAGCCGCAGAAGCAGCCCGGGATTCTCGTTCACCTGCCGCTCGATCGCTGCCGGCGATCCGGCTATTTCCGTCTCGATCATCCGCTTGAAGCTGGCTCGTTTCGCTGGTGCCGTTGAAGCATCTACTATCGAATGAATGATCCGTTTCGCACCGAGTATAGCGGCGGGCCCGAGCGTCAGTATCGAGCTCGCCTGGCGGCACTCTTCCTCGTCCCGCTCAGATATGCTGCTGCCACCGGCTTTGAATTTTGAGATATGATGCTCGAGGATGCTCCCGCTGATCGGAATGATCCCGGCCAGATCATCGAGACGGAGCCCGCATCCGGGCTTCAGATAGCACACGTGCGAGGCGGCTTCGGCCTCGGGGCCGAGGCCCAAGAAGAAAAGGTCAATGCCGCCGAGGTCCTGTATCTTCTCGACGTAACGGGCCAATTCGCCCTCGATATCTTCGGTCTCAGTCAGCATCGGAGTGAAACTCTTGAACCTCGCAAAGACCGTTGGCCCGAGGAGCCGTTCAAAATCTCGGACGAAGCTCAGGCTGTTGTCCATGCGCATCGGCGCCAGGGCATCCTGCGTAAATACATGCATCCGGCCTAGCAGGTCGTCCAGCTCGCCGGCTTCGGCCTTGCTGCGGATAAGCCGGTACATAGCCTGCGCTCCGCGGCCGCCGAGAAGTACCAGAACGATGTCGCCCGGAGTCTCGTCTGCGTAGCGGACAAGCTCGTCAAACATGGCTTCGCCCACGGCTTCTTCGTTGTCGAGGACCGTGTATCTGAACGGCCCGCGATCGCGGGCCGACGCTTCGGCCGCGGCTGCCGAGGTCATCCAGGTATTTGGTCCGGCGACGCGGGTCGTTATAGATCCGTTCGCCGATAGCTTCACTGAGGTTGTCGAATTCATCAGAATATGCAAATATAATAATTGGTTTGACCAATTAAAAGCAAGTGAAAAATGTGAATACTCGGCAAGTGATGTGTATTCCGTATGAGAATATTGCTGGAAAGGCGTATTTATCGATAGTTTATCGGCCGCACGACTAGGATCGATGTACTGCTTTGCGACCCTTGACGGCCAAAATGGTTTTACCTTTCGATCCGCTTAGACATATCTCGAACCGAGATCAGAATGAAATATGAGCTATAAAGGACTAGATCTTAGCGGCCGTGTGGCCGTCTGCATAGGCGGTACATCTGGCATCGGCCGAGCCATCGCACACGGATTTGCCGATGCCGGCGCAGATGTCGTTTGCACATCGCGGCGACAGGAGCAGGTCGATGCCGCGGCGGAGGAGATCGAGGCCAAGGGCCGCCGTACGCTCCGCATCACCTCGGACGTATCGGACAAAGGGTCGCTTGAGTCGCTGCTTGCGGCGTGTGTGGCTGAGTTCGGCAATGTGGACATACTGCTTAATTCTGCCGGCCGCACCAAACGCACGCCTTCGCTCGATCTGGATGAGCAGGAATGGAACGACATCATGGAGACCAATCTGACCGGGACGCTGCGGGCGTGTCAGGTCTTTGGCCGACACATGGTCGATCGCGGATACGGACGCATCATCAATATCGCGTCGCTCTCGAGCTTTGTCGCTCTTTACGAGGTCGCTGCCTACGCGGCGAGCAAGGCGGCCGTCGCCAGCCTGACCAAATCGCTCGCCATAGAATGGGCGAAGCACGGCGTGAACGTCAACGCGATCGCACCGGGCGTATTCAAAACGGCACTCAACACAAAACTTCTCGAAGAGACACCCCGTGGAGCCGAATTTCTGACACGGACGCCGATGGGACGATTCGGCCAGGTCGAGGAGCTTGCCGGTGCCGCCATTTTTTTGGCAAGTCAGTCGGCGAGCTTTGTTACAGGCGAGGTGATCGTGGTCGATGGCGGATTTCTGGCAAGCGGGGTCAATCAATAATCGAGTGTCCGAGATCGATATAAAGACCGAACGCCTGACACGCAGCCTGGGTTCGTCCTATGCCGGCGTCATGCTCAACGCTCAGCATAATTTTGCATGGATCACTGGCGGGGGCAGCAACGGCATCGACGCAAGCCGCGAGAACGGCGCCGCGACCGTGCTGATAACGAACCGCGGTAAGCGATACATCATTGCGAGCAATATCGAGCTGCAGCGAATGCTCGACGAGCAGGTCGATGCTGAGATGTTCGAGCCGGTCGGATTCGGGTGGCAGCAGGAAAAGGGCGAGCCCGACCTCGTGCGGCTTATTGCCGACGACCTCGCCGGCGGACAGGTCATAGCTGATATTCCTTTCACTTCCGCACCGGCACTGGAATCGACATTTGCGCACTGCCGTTTTGAGCTGACCGAGAGCGAGATAGAACGGTATCGCGCACTCGGCCGAGATGCGGCTGCCGCACTTGATCGCACTATCGAGCGGCTCGTGCCGGGACAGACGGAGAATGAGATCGCGGCTTTGATGCGATATGAGTTGGGCAAATTGGGCATTCGATCTATCGTTACGCTCGTTGCCGCCGACGAACGCATCGCACGCTATCGTCATCCTGTCCCGACGGATGTTCGTTTTCAAAGAACGCTTTTGCTTGTGACATGTGCCAAACGCTGCGGACTGATCGCGAGCTTGAGCCGCATGATCTCGGTCGGCGAACCAGGCGATGAATTAAAGCAACGAAACGAAGCGGCGGCATTTGTCCATGCCTCGCTGCAGCACGCGACCCGCAAGGCCGTTGGATCGGAGACCGTCGGCTCTGGATTGTATGAGGCCGCCCGATCGGCTTACGAGCGTTCGGGATTTGCCGACGAGATCAACGAACATCACCAAGGCGGAGCGACAGGCTATCGAACACGCGATTGGGTAGCGCATCCCGCGAGCGGAGATCGGGTCCATCGGCAGCAGGCATTTGCGTGGAATCCGTCGATCACCGGGACCAAGGTCGAGGATACGATCATTGTCCGCGGTGACGAGATCGAAGTGATCACCGCTTCGGACCGATTTCCGCTGATCGAAACGGCCGTCGACGGACACATCTATCATTCGCACGGGATCTTAAGAATTTGACCAGGAGCAAGAAACGATGAACGAAGAACAGGCAGACGTGATCGAGAGCCAGAAGCAGCAAGACGACGGCGAATTCCTAGCTGCACCGGAAGAATCCGGCGGTTCCGCTGCAGGAGCGGTGATCGCCGGCGCGGGCGACGTTGTCAAACGTGTCGGCCGATACCGTTGGACGATATGCGCCCTATTGTTCTTTGCTTCCGCGATCAATTACGTGGACCGGCAGGTGATCGCGATACTAAAGCCGACCCTCCAAAAGGAATTTGGCTGGACCGATATCGATTACGGCTGGATCATCTTTGCCTTCTCCACCGCTTACGCGCTCGGCTTCATATTCGCGGGCCGGTTCATGGACAAGTTCGGAACCAAGATCGGCTTCACCGTCGCGATCGTCCTATGGAGCATCGGCGCCCTGATGCACGCGTGGGCGGTCGGCGTCGGCGAGATCGCTCTGCCGATACTGACGCCGGTCATCAACGGTATTCTCGCGGCCGTCAATGCCGTCATCACGCCGCTGGGCTTTGCGCCGTGGTCGATCGTGCTGTCGGTATCGGTCGCCGGATTCATTGTTGCTAGATTCGTGCTCGGACTCGGCGAATCGGGCAATTTCCCGGCAGCGATCAAGACCACGGCGGAGTGGTTCCCTAAGAAAGAGCGCGCTCTTGCGACCGGCATCTTTAATGCCGGGACCAACGTCGGTGCGCTCGTGACGCCGCTTGTGGTCCCGATCCTGGTAGCGGTCTGGGGCTGGTATGAGGCATTTATCATTACCGGCGTTCTCGGCTTTTTCTGGCTGGTCTTTTGGCTGCTTTTCTATAATCGCCCCGACGCACATCCGCGACTGTCGGCCGAGGAACTCGCCTATATCCAAAGCGATCCGGCGGAGCCGGTTACCAAGGTCCCATGGGCTAAACTCGTAAAGTATCGCCAGACGTGGGCCTTCGCATTGGGCAAATTCCTTACAGATCCTATTTGGTGGATCTATCTATTTTGGGTACCGGACTTTCTGCAGCGGCAGCACGGGCTCGACCTCAAATCCTTCGGGCTCCCTATCGCGACGATCTACATCATCGCCGATGTCGGCAGCGTGGGCGGCGGCTGGATCTCTTCGTGGCTGATCAAACGCGGCTACACGGTCAATCGTTCACGAAAGACGGCGATGCTGATCTGCGCTCTCGCGGTCGTACCGATAATATTGGCTTCCATTACGTCGAGCTTATGGCTTGGCGTGATCTTGATCGGTATCGCGGCGGCCGCGCATCAAGGCTGGTCGGCCAATCTATTCACCTTGACGTCAGACACTTTTCCGAAGCAGGCGGTCGGCTCGGTCGTCGGTATCGGCGGGATGTTCGGAGCGATCGGAGGAATGGTCATCGCGCCTCTTGTGGGCTACATACTGGCAAGGACCGGCAGCTACGTCCCGATCTTTATCATTGCCGCATCGGCGTATCTCATCGCGCTATTGATCATCCAACTGCTCGCACCGAAACTCGAGCAGGCAAAGATCGAATAGAACAGTTGAGCGATCAGCTCGCTGCGTCATCTCTCGATGCGGAACCAATCGATATCGGCAGTGCCCGAGTCGTTGAACCTGGTCGGACGTGTAAAGAAGAAACCGATCTTTGCCCCGATCCAGCGCCCTTCGCGTGCCTTGAATCGATCGCCGATCGTTATGAATTCCTTGCCGTCGAGGCTGTAGCTGAAGCTAACGACGGCACCGGCAGCAAAGCGAGCTCTAAGATAGAACGTGTCGGCCGCCAGCGGACGCTCGTCCGATTCGACGGCAGATATGCGTTTGTCCGCATCGACGGCGGTCGAGCGTGAGATAAAAAGCTTGCCGTTCCGGCCCGTGACCACGATCGACGAATGATCGGCTCCCATCACCACCATGCCGAACCGTTCGCCCTCTACGCGGCTCACCAATCTCACCTTTGCGTTCGCGGTAAATTCATCCGCGGGCGTTTTCTGCAACAGCAGATTAGGCAGGTCCCAGAGATTGGCGAAATTGACGGGCAACTCGACCGAGTTCATCCTGAGGACGCCGCGGGCCGGGAAAGGCATCGCCCATTCGGGCCTGGGGTTGCCGTGCCATTGCCACTGCCGGCCCGGCGTCGCGGAGTCGAATTCGTCATTTTCCTGCGGCGTCGTCACGGGATATCGGGCGCCGACATCAGGTTTCCTATACGTTGGCACAGGCTCGCCGATGCCGTCGCCATCCTTGTCGATCCCGATGACCGGCATACCGCTTCGCCACTCGGCGGGCTGAAGATGGACAACGCGGCCGTACGGGCCTTTGTCCTGAAAATGGATGAACCACCATTCACCCTTTACCGTATCGACAAGCGCTCCCTGATGCGGCCCGTTGACGGAACTATTCCCCTGCGCCATAACGATCTTGCGTTCATACGGACCGTAAATTTTCCTCGACCTCAGGGCCAACTGCCAGCCGGTCGCGACACCTCCGGCCGGGGCGAGTATGTAATAGTAACCGTCCTTTTTGTAGAATTTCGGGCCTTCGACGGTGGGATCGGCGTCGTGGCCGTCGAACACGATCACGCCGTCGTCAAGCAGGCTCATCCCGTCGACCGACATTCTGTTGACGACCAGTATCGATTTGGTTCCCGCACGGCTTCCCGCAAATGCGTGCACCAAATACGCATTGCCGTCGTCATCCCATAGCGGGCACGGATCGATCCAGCCTTTCGCCGCTTTGACCAGCAAAGGCTTGGACCATTCGCCCGCTGGGTCCGTGGCTTTTGTCATAAAGATGCCCATATCCGGATCACCGTAGTAGATATAGAATTCGCCTTTGTAGTATCGGATGGACGGGGCCCACACGCCGCCGCCGTGCTGTGGTTTGTCAAATAACTCGCCTGGTTCGAGCCGCTTTATGGCGTGGCCGATGATGCTCCAATTGACCAAGTCGCGGGAATGCAGGATCGGCAGGCCCGGGACCGCGTTGAAGCTCGACGCCGTCATATAATAGTCCGCTCCGACGCGCACCACGTCGGGGTCGGAGTAATCGGCATTTATGATGGGATTCCTGTATGTACCGTCGCCGCGGTCGGCGACCCATACACCCGAGACGTACGGCGTCGGCTGGGCCGGTGTATTCGCGACCGGCAGTGCGGTAAAGATCGCCAGAACGAGGAGTGCGAGCCTACGATTCACCGCTTCACAGGTCGCCCGTTAGCCGCGGCGGCCTCTTCCTGTTCCTCCAGGCGTTGGGCCTTTTGGGTCTCGATCAAGTGATCGTGCATCGCCATTCTCGCACCTTCAGGATCATGCTCACGCATCGCACGATAGATATTGTGGTGCTGTTCAGCAGATTGTTTGAGGTCCTTTGCACGCTTTACCGTTTTGCTGCGGCTATCGAACAATATCGTGGCGACCATGTTCATCAGCGATGTAAGGATACGGTTGTTAGATGCCGCTGCTATCGTCTGATGGAATCGCATATCGTGGACCAGATACTGTTCCGGATCGTTGAGTGAGGCATACATCCCCGCGATCTGCTCGCTAAGGAGCGTGATCTGCTCCGACGTCGCTCGCTCGGCGGCCATTGCGGCAATACTCATCTCGAGCGCAAGCCTAGCCTCGAACATCTCATCCGACGTGAACCCATGGAGAGCGGCCATCATCTTGAGTGGGCTGCTGTCGAGTGTTGGTGATTCTTCGGCTTCGGAAACGAACGTCCCGGCCCCTTGCCGCGATTGAAGCACGCCGACGGCCGTCAGCGAACGGATGCCGGCACGTAACGTCGGGCGGCTGACACCGAGCATCTTTGCCAGGTCGCGTTCCGGAGGAAGCCGATCTCCCGGCGAGAGTTCGCCGCGATGGATCATCTCCTTTAATTGATCGACGACGCTCTCCGCCGTGGTAGCCCGCTCCTGCGAACTCAGCGACCGGAATAGCTCTCTGGATCTCGGCACCATAATTGGTAAAACCTTTTTCTGCGTCGATTATAGCCTTTGCCTCTGGCTAAGTCGATACTGTGGGCCGGCCTATTTGCCGGGCTGTTCAACGGCAAATATCTTGATCAATATCATCGAGAATCCTTTGCCTGCTACGGTCCGCTGGTGCGGTGTCCCCCGCGGGACGAATACGAGATCACCCTTTTTTATCTTGATTTCACGCCCGCCGGTCGCCGTCTTCGCTCGCCATTCGCCCGGGCTGATCTCCTGCGGATCGATGAGCGACCCGCCAAGCACGAGCGTCGCTTCGCCTTTGAGTACATAGTAGATATCATCTGAGAGATCGTGCACCTCGTTGAGGTCGTCCACACGGCGAGAGTCGTGAAAAACGGCGACGCGCGTTTGCATACCGCTCGGAGCTACGATGTTCTCATTCGTATTACCGGGCTTGGCGGCAAGCATCTTTTCTATGTCCGCCACCTGCTGACGCGATCGGACCACTACATCGCTCTTTGCTTTGACCGGCTCGCGCGTTTGTCCATCGATGGCCGCCGATGCCGTCAACGCAGCGGCAGTAGCCGCTATCACGCCGATAGGAATTCGCATTATTTTCTCCTCGTTCTAGCAAGCAGCCAGCTTGCCAACTCGTTCGCCGCTCGAAAGTTCTGATACTCGGCAGGCAGACGTCGTCCGTCCACATATTCGTTATAGAGCCACGGGTCGCCGACGACGAATACCGTTCCTTTGCCGTATCGAGCCGTCGCCATTATTATGTCGCCGCCTGCGGTCAGTACCGGCTTTGCGGCGCCTCTGACCGACAGCGTCGAGAGCTCTTTTACAAATATCTTCCGTGTTTCGCGAAAGATCTCATTGCCCGCCGCGATGCTGATCGCACCCATAGCGTAGTCATTATTGACGACCTCGAACTTACGATCCTTCTTGAAATTTATGCCGAACCTGTCGGCGAGCCTGTCGAACCGGTCGAGTTCGCAGTTCTGTACATCATTGCCCATCAGCACGAGTACGCCGCCGCGTTTCACCCAATCCGAGACGACCCTGATGTCCGCCTCGCTTATCAGATTCGGCTTTGCGGTCTCCTTTTCGTTATCCGGATCGACGATCATATAAACGTCGGCGTTTGCAAGGTTCGCAGCCGTCGGAGCGGCCGCTAGCTGTGATATCCGGGCGCCGGCCGAACGAAATATCTGGCCCCACGCGTAGAAACCCGCGTCGGCCTTTTCGTCCCATTTATAATGCCAGGTCTCGTCCTCGCCGGGCCGTACCTTGCTCTTGCGCACCTCGTGGTTGAAGTGATCGTCCAGCACGACGCGCTTTCCGCCGCCGATGCGGCCCCGTTCGAAAGATTCCATTTCAAGCGCCGCACGTATCGCCGGCCCGAGGCCTTTTGCGTCGTTGGTACGCACTTTCTCGCTCATGTAGTACTCAAAACTGCCGTCGCGATACGGATTGCCGCCGAGGCCCGAGACCGATACAGTGCCTTCCCAATCGGTCTCGCCGGCCGAATTCGTTTTAATGAATTCGCGTTTGATACCTGCCCAGCCTCGGGTCGCCGTCTGCATGAATCGCTCGGGCAGCCAACCCTCGCGGACGCCCCGGGCCAACGCGTAAACGAACATCGCGGAACACGACGATTCAAGATAGTTCGGCTTGCGGTCCGGCAGGTCGAGGATGTCATACCATACGCCGCTTTTCGCGTCCTGCACCCGGGCGATGGCTTCGGCTTCGCGGTTGAGTATCGCGATCAGCTCGCTACGGCGCGGATGCGACTCCGGAAAGAACTCAAGCGTGTCCACCAGCGCCATCGCGTACCAGCCCATCGCGCGGCCCCAGACGTGAGGGCTGCGGCCTGTTGTCTTGTCAGCCCACCGCTGCTCCCGCGATTCGTCCCAACCGTGATAGAGAAGGCCCGTCTTGGGGTCTCGAGCGTGTTTCTCCATCCAGACGAATTGATTAGCGATGTCGTCCCAGTTGTCCTCGCCAAACACGAGCGAATACTCCGCGTAGAAAGGCTGACCCATGTACAACCCGTCCAGCCACATCTGCCACGGATAAATATTCTTGTGCCAGAATCCGCCCTCTTTCGTCCTCGGATGCGTGCGAAGCTGAGATCGAAAGAGCTCGACCATCTTTTTGTATCTCTCGTCGCCGGTCACTCGATAAAGCGTCATCATCGCAATGGCCGGCGTGACATGATCGATGTTGTATTCCTCTAGGTGATAATCCGCATGGGTGCCGTCGGGTTTGATCCAGTGGTCCATGCCGGTGCGTATATGGCGAAAGTACCGAGCGTCGCCCGTGGCATACCACATCTGCTCGATCGCTTTTAGAATGACACCTTGCTCGTAGTTCCAACGCGGCGGGATGCCGGGCTTGTTGCGGCTATCGACCCAGATGCGGTTCATCGCAGTATCAGCTAGCCGTTCTGAAACCGGCCTCGACTGAGCGGCGCAATCAGCGGCGGTCAGAAAAGCGGCCGAGGCTAGGGCCGCAACGGCGAACAGGATCGCGGCGAAGTGCTGTCGTCTCATCGTTTTTTCAGTAGTCTCCTGAGCGCGATGCGGCTCTCTCTGATGCCGTCGGCCACCAGCGACGCCATCTGCTCGGCTCCGGCAGGATCAAAATGCGTGTTGTCCTCGATGCCGTTCGGATAGTTGGGGTTCTCGCCCGGCTTGAGCTGCAGGAACAGTTGTCGTGACGCCTCGGGCCCGAGACGCACCAGCAAAGCTTCGCTTTTGCGATGCATATCGATCAGCGGCACTTTGTATTCTGCGGCAACCGAACGGAACGCCTCCGGGTATTCCTTTGGATGCTGATCGACGAATTTGCCGTCCTTGTCGAATTTTCGCCGCATCACCGGCGTCAGGAGCACGATGTTCCCTTTCCGTTCGCGGACGTCCGTGACAAAGCGGGCGAGATTCCCTCGGAATGCGTCCGGCGGCGTGTAGCGTTCGCCTTTCTCTTTTGATTCGTCGTTGTGGCCGAACTGAACGAACACCCAATCGCCGGGCCTCATATCATCCAGGATCTTTTGCCAACGGCCTTCTGCAATGAACGTCTTCGTGCTGCGCCCGTTCATGGCACGGTTCTCGATCCTGACGCTGCCATCTTTGAAATATTTACCGAGCATCTCGCCCCAACCGGTCTCCGGACGCTTTTCGGGCAGCTTTTCCGCACACGTCGAATCTCCCGCCAAAAAGATCGTCACGACCGGCCTTTGGCCGGCGGCGACAAACGTCGATGCGATCAGCAAGGCAAATGCGAAGCCGGCCCTCATAGTGAATCGACCACCTTGCCGCCTATCTTCACTGCATTCAGCCTGAGGCCTTTTACATTCTTTATGATGCTCTCTTTTTCGATCTCGCCGAACGAACAATTGCTGAGCAAAACGTCATAGATCGGAGCATTGTCCAGGCCCTGGAGGTCAACCGCCCGATTGCCTTTCTCGCATGTGAGGCCATCGACCACATAGTTGCGGACGACCGGCGTATGTTCGCCCTTGGCTCCTTCTTCGTAATTGAAATCGATCTCGATCACCGCACGCGATACCTGGCCCACGGTGATATTGCGAAAATAAAAGTTCTCCAGCCGGCCGCCCCGCGAAGCATTGTTCTTGACCCGAAGCGCGGTCCATAGATCGGGACTGTCGAGCTTGCAGTTCTCGGCAAAAACGTTTCGGACGCCGCCCGAGATCTCGCTGCCTATTGTGATGCCGCCATGGCCATCCTTCATCGTGCAGTTACGTATGATCACATTCTCGGTCGGCACATTGATGCGTCGGCCGTCGTTATTGCGGCCGGCTTTGATCGCGATGCAGTCATCGCCCGTGTCAAAATAGCAGTCCTCGATCAGCACGTCACGACATGATTCGGGATCGCAGCCGTCGTTGTTCGGCCCGTGCGACGAGATACGGAGCCGTCGCACCGTCACGTTCTCACACAAAACGGGATGCACCTCCCACATAGGCGAATCGACGATCGTGACGCCTTCGATTAGGACGTTCTTACATTTATACGGCTGTATGAACTGCGGCCGCAGATAGTCGCGTTCGCTGCCGAAAACTCGCTGTTCGACCGGCACATTGGCGTCCATCATTGCATAGAGCCGCGCCCTTGCGTCGCGTTGGCTGATCACATTGGGGTCGCCGCCGTACCGCGGATTGCCGTGCCATTTCCAAAAGAAAGCCTTGCCCTGTCCGTCGAGCGTCCCTTCGCCCGTGACGGCGATATTGGTCTCTTCATAGGCGTAGATCAGCGGCGAGAGATGCATCAGCTCCATCCCTTCCCAACGTGTGTGGACCACGGGCAGATACGCCCGCGGATCGGTTGAGAATTTGAGCGTCGCGCCTTTAGAGATATGCAGATCGACATTCGACCGGAGCCGTATCGCTCCGGTCAGCCAAGTCCCGGCGGGCACCACGACGCGTCCACCACCCGCCTTGCTGCAGGCATTCACAGCTCGGTCGATCGCTTCGCGGCAATCGACACTGCCGCCCGCTTTGGCTCCGAACCTGGTGATCGCGAACGTGCGTTTCGGGAACTTCGGCGGCCTGATACGGCCTAATATCTCCGGATAGATCAGCTCCCATGGCCCGTCAGCCTGCGCAAAGGCAGCACTCGGGAAGAGAGCTATTCCGGCGGCCCCGACGGTAAGATACTTGATGAATTCTCGTCTATCGTGCATTTTCAGTTCTCGATCTCCACTCGGGATATCGCTTTTCGAGCAGGTCCCGCGGGCTGTCAACGTACCAGGCATAGCCGTTTCGGCGCTCGGGCTCGATCTCAGCGACGCTGTATCTGATCACAGAATCGCGGCCAATAAATATCGGCCTCATCGTTCTCAACTCATAGAATCGCGCCCAGATCGGAGGAGCCTTTGCGTCCTTGACCACGGTGTTCTCGCCATTTACCCGTTCCCATCTGATGCCGGTCAGCTTGTTGCGCTCGTACCAGGCGATCGCAGCTTCGATGGCGGCGACGGTCTCAGGCGTTCGCTCTTCGCCCATCAGATATCTGACGACCGCGACACTTTCCCCAGCGGTCAGCGAAGGCGGCTCGAACTTGCGTGCCCAAGCAGGCTGCAGGCTCTTTTCGTCATATTGAGCCGCCCAGATCGTTAGCTTTCCGTCGATCTTTACCTGCAGCTTGAGCAGCATCGCCGTTCCTCGACGCACCGCATCCTCTGCTTTTTGTCGCCTGGCGTCATCCACGAATGTGTATTCCGGCCGGCGTCTGGCAACGTCGCGCAGCAGTTCGAGGGCGTTGACCATCGCATTGTCATTGAGCGTGATCTCACGCGAATAATCGCCACGAAGCGGATAGAACTGCGGAAAGCCGCCGTTCTCGTACTGCATCGACAGCAGAAAATCAAGCCCGCGGTTGAACGCATCGCGATGAGCCTCGATATTCTTGGCGGTTATGACACGCGCCAGAAACTTGAGCTGCGTGGTCGTGGCACCGTTGTCGATCGTAGTGTCGGACGATGACCGTTCCGCGATCAGTTTGGTCCGCTCGGCCTGCGTCAGCATCGTCGCCATATCGACGTTCTTTTCCCAGCCGCCGTTCGCCCGTTGATACACTAGCACCTGATTTGCGATGCGTGTGGCCTCGTCGACCGCATACCAGTGGGCCGGCTGCTTGAGCACATCGCTCCAGCCGACAGCCGCGTTCTCAGGCCGATGCGAGACAAGCCATTCGTCCTTTGCGGTCGCCGGGTCCCAGCCGTCACGGCCGCCCAGAAAATATTCGAGCGAAAATGCCTTTATGTCGGCGTCTGAGAGCTTCTTTGCCCACGCGACGCGGGAGCCGCCTTGTGCTCCTCTGCCGGTCGATCCGTACTCGGCCATGTAGGCCGTTCTCTCACGCTGCGGTTCCCAGTGATGCCAGCCCTCCGGGCGAATATCGGCATCCATCTGAGTGTTTATGAACACGGCACGGCCATAGTCGCGCCACGGACGCCCCAGATACACGCCGTACTTTGTATCGCTGCTCGTGAGGCGGCATTTGTTGAATACCAGCCCCGACGGCTCGTCCGCCGCGAAACGCATCGGGGCGGTTATATATCCGTCAGCCTTGCTGTGGATTTGGCAGTTGTTGAAATACGCAGCCGCCTGCCCGAAGATGAAATCGACGTGGCCTTCGATATAACAATCATCGTAGTATTGCCGCCCGCTTTTTGCATATAGCGTGTCCTGCCAGCCGATGAATCGGCACTTGCGAAATACTGCCCGGTCGGCTTCGACCAACGCGGCTACGGCCTGAGACCCCTGCCCGTATGAATTCTCGAATGTGATGTTCTCGGCTCTGAGGTCGTGGCCCCCGACATAGAAGCTGTAGCTCGCCGATGTCGAACCGGCGTCCTTGTTCGATAGGCCGTAAGTGATCACCGTTTTTGCGGCATCGCTGCCGATCAGAGAGATGAACGGCTTATTCGCCGGTATGCGAACTTGCTCGCGATACACACCCGGACGAACTTCGATAACGAACCGCTTGCCGTTGTTCTGAGGAACGCGATCGATGGCGGCCTGAACAGAACGCGTGTCGCCGGTCCCGTCAGCGGCAACTACGATATCGGCAGCGTATCCGGTCGCCGCGGTCACGAGGATCGATAACCACGCCGTCGTTAGAAGGGTCAGAAATGCTTTCACGAAATAACTCTCCCGATACAGCTACTGCGCCACATGGCCGGCAAACACCGGCCGGCCGTGTGACGCAGATCCAGGAATGAGCCTGTGCTCAGGTTATCAGAATACGAAACGGCCGCCGATCTGGATATCACGCGGCGGCTGACGCTGCGTGTTCGCCAGTCCGAACGCCGCATTTGTCGGATCCAGATTCAGGCCCGAGAAATAAGGATTGTTTGGCAGATTGATCGCTTCGACGCGAACCTGGAACTTCATACCTTCGCGGATCCTGAAGTTCTTCGATATTCCCATATCGAATTTGAGGAAACGCTGATTGCGGAATTGCCCCATCGTAAGCGGGAACGTCCTGTATGTGTTCGCTGAACCGCTCGTGTAGTTATTGCCGTATCCCGGAGCGACGCCGTTGATAAAGAACCCGCTCGTGTCAAAAGCCGGGATGTCGATGCCGTAGCGACGGCCGTTCGAATCCTTTTTGCCGAGCTTACTCACCAGCGTGGACGGATCGCCGTTGAAATAGACGTTGCCGAACGACAGCGGCTCGCCGCTCTGCCATTCATAGACGGCCTGCACCTGCCAACCGCCGAGGATCGCCTCAGCGACAGGATGCCAGTTGTTGAAATACTTGCGCTTCTTGCCGAACGGCAGCTCGTATATCGACGACAGCGTAAACCTGTGCGGCCTCTCAGTCGGCGACACGATGTCTCCCATGAAGTTGTCCTGCGGATTCAGGTACTGTGTCCGCTGGTGCTCACGCGAGAACGTGTAGCCTGCGTTCAGTGACAGGCCGGCCGTGAACCGCTTGACGAACTGCATCTGGAACGCCCGGTAGTCGCTCGATCCGTTGTACTCGGTCGTAGCGACGTTGCCGTACTGCGGGAACGGTGTCAGCAGGCGTCGCCGCTGGATCGTCGCGGCGTTCCAGGTCGCGCTGTCGGGGATCAGCGTCCTGAACGGATTGGCGACCGTTGCATTCAGGAAAGTATTGACCGAGGTGATCGCCGCCACGATCGTGCTCGGGTCGGTCTGCGGCGTGAACCGGTTGAGATACTCGACGGGTATCGCGTTGAGTTCGCGAACGACCGGCAGATCGCGGCCCTTAGACATAAGGAAAGACGCTTCGAAGCCGATCTTGTAGGGCAATTCGCGCTGGATACCGATCAAGAATCGGATGTAATTTGCGTTCTTGCGTTCGAACGGAAGGACCGTCGTCGTCGGGCCCG
Source organism: Acidobacteriota bacterium (assembly GCA_019639115.1). Taxonomy (GTDB): domain Bacteria; phylum Acidobacteriota; class Blastocatellia; order Pyrinomonadales; family Pyrinomonadaceae; genus OLB17. The sequence goes on from JAHBSM010000003.1 coordinate 195,543, forward strand.
TTGCATTTGCCGACGTCAGGTCGCGACCGTAGAAGGTCTTGAGCCCATTAGCCGAACCCGGCGATGGGGCGACGCCGCTCGGGAATGCGTTCTGAAGCGTGGCGATGAACGTCAGGCCGTTGTTTGTGCTGGGCACGAAAAGCGTCGGGGTCGAGAATCCCGGCTGATAGATCGTCTGTATCTGGAACGGCTGGGTAAATATGCCGAATCCGGCTCTGAGCACGGTCTTGTTGTCAAAAGCGTACGAGACGCCGATCCTCGGCTGGAAATTGTTCTTGTCCGTCGATTGGTTAGGATCGCCCGAACCCGAAGCGAACTCGATTCCGCCCTTCAAGGCCTGAAAGACCGTCGCCGGGACGCTCGCCGGTACGTTCGAATTGTAATTCGCCAGCACGGCTGCCGCGAGCGGGCTGTCAGCCGTACGATTGAAATTGCGTGCAATGCGGCCTTCCTTCTCATAGACGCCCGATTCGAGGTCGTAGCGGAGGCCGATATTGAGCGTCATCCGCGAATTGATGCGGATGTCGTCCTGGACAAAGAATGCGTGATACTTCTCCGACGTATCGTAAACCGTCGGATTATCGATCAAGCTCGTAGAAGCAGCGACCGGTATGCCGAGCAGGAACGAAGCCAGGTCGCGGCCTGCACGATCACGTTGGGTCGCACCTGAATTCGACGCCTGCATCGTGTATGTACCGTCGATCAGGAATCGGCCCGATGCATATCCCTCGGTCGAAAAGCGTTCGCGGAGCTTGCGGAAATCGTATCCGTACTTGAGCGTATGACGGCCCGCTATCTGCGTGAACGTCGGCTGTATCGAGATTAGGTCGAACGGCCTTTCCTGGCCGTTGTTGTAGTCCGACCGCTGCGAACCGAGCGTCAGGTAATTGCGAAAATCGAATCGCGGGAATATGTAGTTCTGACGGCTCGCCGGAATGCCAGTGAATCCGAGTGCGGCGGTGGTCGGTTGTCCGTCTTGATATCGTCGGAGCTTGAACTGGTTCCAGCTTCCGCGGATATCGAGGATAAGCGAGTTGGTCAGCGTCGATGTGTAGTTGACGTTGAAACCGTTATTGCGTCGATTCTCAAAACCTCTCGTGATCGAATCGGGCGTGCCTTCGAGGTTGTAGCGATCCTCAGTGTTGCGGCTGTGATACCACTTGCCGAATATCTTTCTCTTTGCACTGAAGTTGTGATCTATCTTGACCAGATATGAACGATAGGGACGGATCAGGTTCTGGTCGGTGACGAAATTGTTGACGACACCTGCCTGATTCGGCTTGGGAAACTTGCGAAGGAACGCCAGAGCCGGTGCATATATGAGATTCGTCGGAATGATGTTGCAAGTCGAACCGGTCGGCACCGAGCCGCTGGTCGGACACCCGAATGACGTCCTCACGACGTTCGATCCGCTCGTCGTTCCTGAGAACGGGTTGTAAATGATGGTGTTATTCGCGTCGGCGATATTAGCCGGATTGACGATCAGCTCGGTAAAATCACCGTCGCGCATCTTGAGCGTCGGTACGCTGTAGGTGGTGGGCTGCGCCACATTGTCCTTCTGCCGCTCAAAGGCGAAGAGGAAGAACGTCTTCTCCTTGCCATTCAGGATCTTCGGGATGTAAACCGGGCCGTTGACCGTGAAGCCATAGCGGTTATATTTGCGGTCCGGCCTCTCGCGGCCAAGTCGATTGTTGAAAAAGTTGTTTGCCGTTCGGCTGCGGTCGCGGTCATACAGATATGCCGAACCATGAAGCTTATTGGTACCGCTCTTGAGAGCGACGTTCACGGTAGATCCTGCGGTGAATCCGTTTTGCGCATCGAAGGAGTTCGTTTGCACCTTGAATTCCTGCACGGCGTCGGACGGCGGCGTAAACGCGACCTGTCCGCTGTAGGCGAGGTTCGGCGAACCGTCGAGATTGATCTGGTTGCCCGAAGCTCCGTTAGTACGGAATGCGGCAAGGTTGCCGTTAGCCGTCGGACCCGTAAAGTTCGGGTCGCCGGTGTATATGACGCCGGGCGCCTGAGTCGCTAGCACATACGGTGCACCTTCGGCCAGGGGAAGTTCACTGACCTGACGCTGGCTTACCGAAGTGCCGGCCGACACGCCGCCGCGTTCGATCACCTCGGCATCTGCGATTACATTCACTTCGGCCGATGCACCGATCTCGAGCGTGACGTTCAATGTCAATCGGTCGTCAACCTTGACCTGCACATTGCTGGCGGTCGAGGTCTTGAACCCATTAGCCGTGACGCTGATCGAATATGTACCGGGCGTCAGGAACGGTACGGTGTATGAGCCCTCGCCGTTGGTATTCACCGTGGTCGTGACGTTGGTCGCGGTATTCTTGATCGCCACGACGGCCCCGACAACGGCTGCCCCGTTAGGGTCAGATACCACACCTGTTATAGTGCCGCGAAATTCCTGCGCTGTCGCAGTCATCGTAAAAACGGTCGCGCAAATGATCACGCCGACCAAATGCGTTAACGCATTGATGCTCTTTTTAGTCATAACACCGATCCTTTTTCTCGAAATCCGAAGTTTTGGCCAGACAGAATTTGCCTGATTTTTATCGTGAACGCCCAACACAATAATTGGTTTTACCAATTATGTCAAGCGCTAATGACGCTGTAACATGAAATTTTTTTGCGGCGATAGATTAATCGACAATGAATTGCTGCAATAAATGCAAAAGGCCGCTCCATTGGAACGGCCCGAATAGGCTAGTGTAAGTCATACCAATTTTATACGGTCAGTTAAATGGGTATGACCAATTAACGATCCTTCTAGATCTAGGCGTCGTCGGTATCGTCACGCCGGGTCGTCCCGTCTATCTCGAGCACAAGTCCCGCGCCGTACGCCTTTGCCGGCGTCTGAAATCCGGGCATGAGATCCCCAGAGAGAATTTTTTCTGTGATAAGCAGTGCGGCGAGTGCCGTCATTGTGTAGCCCTCGGGGCATTGGATCCGAGTCTCGACGCGATTGCCGTCCGGATCCGACGCTTGGCCCCACAGCAGCGTCGAACCCTGAGCTCGTTCTTTGTCCGAAGGTCCGCCGGGAGGTATCCGCGACCGCATGAACCGCTGTATCGGGCCGACCTCGAGCAGCGGACCAAGATATCGGCTTAGCTTCATCGCCTTTAGGGCGGAAGGCGGAGCAACGGTATAGACCTCGATATTTGGTATCCCGGTCGAATAGTAGGCCGTAGCAACATCGCCCCACGGTATTGTCACGCCGGTCTTTACGCCGCCGCCGCCGAAATCGATCTCGCGCGTTCGCCACGCGGCGGGCACTGGCGTTATCTTGCCGTCGCGGCGTACGGCGCCGCCCTTTCCTGCGTTCATTGTCATCGTGGCCTGCGTCCCGTGCGACAGACGCCCTTTACCATAGAACGCGAGCGTCAGGTCGGTCGCCGTCGGCAGCCTGTCCTTTAAATGACGCGCGAGGCAATCGGACGGCACCACGTCAAAGCCAACGCCCGGCATTACCATGATCCCGGCATTTTTAGCTTCTTCGTCCGCGGCCGCACAGGCTTCGAATACGGCGATCTCTCCGGTGATGTCTGTATAATGCGTTTTCGTGCGCAGGCACGCCTCTCCCATCTGCCGCGACGTCAACGAGAACGGGCCTGCGCAATGCAGCACCGTTGCTACCTCATTGAGGGCTGCATCAAGCTTCGCCGTATCGTCTAGCGAGAACACCCGCGACTCGAGTCCGTGCCTTTCACCCAACTCGCGTATCGCCGATTCATTGCGCCCCGCCAATATCGGCCGCATACCGCGCTCGACCGCATAGCGCGTGATCAGCTCACCGGTGTAGCCATTTGCACCGTAAATGAGAAACTTATGCATATGCAACTTGTGGCATTTCGCTGTAAATTCGACCTTCCAACTCGCGTCCGGTCTTCTTTTTATTAAATCCGCCCCATTGCTTAAAGAAAAACGGCACTGAAAAATCTTCGCATTGTTTGCGGATACTCAATACCCATTCCTCGTTTATCGGTCTGAATCCATAACCGCTTTCGCCACCCACGATCGCCCAGTCAATATTGGTTAGATTCAGGTCACTCAGTGGTCCGATCAACGGTTCGAGCGAAAGGAATTTAACATGAGCATCAGTCCGTCGGAGATTGTCTATACGATGCACATATTCCTGGCTTTCTACAGAAACGCCCATCCAAACGTTCTCCGGCCAATCGATCTCGACGGATACTTCTTCGAGTCGATCAGCCCGCTTGGTCAACACCTGAAATCTGTGCCAAGATGCTCTCTTCATAACGTCAAAGACTTGTTGAATATAATCGAGCGGGACATCCTTATGAAAGAGGTCGCTCATGGAATTAACGAAAATAGTCTGAGGTTTCTTCCACTTCAGCGGAAGTCCAAGCATGTGCGGCTGCAACGTCAGCTTAAACCCATTTCGGTAATTCGCCTGACCCATCGCCTTCAATCGTTTAGCCAGTCGCTCGGCATAACAATTCTTACACCCCGGACTGATCTTATTGCAGCCAGTTACGGGATTCCATGTGGATTCTGTCCATTCGATTTTCGATTGAGCCATACTATTGATTCCCCAAAATGTGACGGGCGATTTTTACGGCAATTGGAGCTCCTCTCGGATTGCCGGCGGCAAACGACAACAAAAACAAAGGAGAATTGTGAGAGTTCTTAAGGATCAACGGATTAGGGGCCACTTCCGCAAACGAGCTTCGCAATCTTTCCTGAAAATATTCCGAAATTTCGTTGAAGGAGGTTCGTTTTTCGAATCTAGCTTCATCTTTGCCGTCAAATAGAAGGCGATCCTGAGCCTCTGTGTAGAATTTATCAAACCAATCTTGTTGGCCAAAAAGTAAATCGAGCCGCTTCTTTCGTCCGTTCTGTATTTTCCCGTTTCGGTTCAACAGTCGATTTACAGTGCTTAGGGGGAATAGCACCCAAAGATCTATAGCCCTTGTTGCCGCGATTGCCTCGATCGTTTCCCAACTAACTTGAGCACCATAGGGGTCCAAGAACATTACTGCTCGCCGATTGGTTCCCAACCAATCGATCCGACATAGTCGTTGAACTGCAGAATTGGCGTCCTCATTAATCAAATAAATTCGCTCAGCCAACTGTGGAAACTCATCCCGCAACTTACTAAGCTGCTGAAACCTTTCCGAATGCTTCTCAATAAATGTGTATCGTGAGAACGCAGGTATTGTCTGAATAGCAAGTCGAGCCGAGCCATCAATGAAATCTTTGACAACAACCGAATCCTCGGTATCAAAAAGGGATTGTGCCTGAAACTGAATTGGACGACTTACAAATCCAGTGCCAGCAAACGCGTCGATATACTCAAGACTGAAAGATGTGTTCTTTAGGGCGACCAGATAAGCATCAAGATATCGACGTACTTTTTCAAGTTTGTCTCTTGTCCACGAGTCGATATTTCCGAATTCATGCATGTGTAGATACTATACGATGTTGCATCGATAATACAGCCAAACTAAACAGCCTTGCGACTACAGGCCCGCGAACCTGCGAGCATTTCCAGGAATTCACCGCGACTGATCTCGACCGCACCAAGTGCCCTCATGTGCGGGGTCATCACCTGGCAATCGAGCCATGTTGCGCCTTTCTGTTTCATATGGTCGATCAGGTAGAGCAGGGCGAGCTTTGAAGCGTTCGGCTGGCGAAAGAACATCGATTCGCCGCAGAATACCCCGCCCGCGTCCACGCCGTAAAGGCCGCCGGCGAGGTTGCCATCCGCATCCCAGGCCTCGACGCTGTGTGCATGGCCGGCCTTGTGCAATTCCGTATATCGGTCCACGACCTCGGATGTGATCCATGTGCCGTCCTGGCCGGGCCGGACCGACAGCGCGCATTCCCTAACAACGCCGGCGAAATCAGCATCGATCGTAAATGTGAACCGCGAACGTCGTCTTTCCTTGGCCAGGCTTCGCGGCACGCGGAGTTCAGTAAATTCGATCACCGCACGGCGACGCGGGCAAAACCACGGCAGCGGCACGCCTTCCATCGGCCACGGGAAGATGCCTTTCGAGTACGCCTCGATCAGATTCTCTACCGTCGGTTCGATGCCAAAGGCAACGACATCCTCCGATGAGAGATATTGGTCGCCGATACGCACAACCGACGGGAACTCGTACTCTTGAGGATCGGGAAAGGCCACAGAGCGATTCTACCGCAGTAAGGGCGGCGCCCTACACTGACTTTAGCTTCCATTTCCCTCGGCGGAACAGCAATACGGCGACGATCGTCCATATCGTGAATGCGATACTGATCGACCAGAACACACCATGCGGGCCGTGGCCAAAGTATCGCGCCAACGCGTATGCCAGCGGTATCTCGAACATCCACAGCACCACAAGATTGATCCAGGTCGGCGTCCATGTGTCGCCTGCACCGTTGAACGCGCTTTCGGTCACGATCGCCAGCCCATAGAAAGCGTATCCATAGCCGACGATCCGCAGACAATCAGCGGCATATCCCGCGATCGCTTCGTCAGCCGTAAATATCCCTACGATCGGCCGCGAGAACATCACAAATACAAGTCCGAGCGAACCCAAGATGCCTGCGGCGGATGCTCCCGCGATCCAAACCGAGCGTTCCGCACGATCGGGCTTGCCGGCGCCCAGATTCTGTCCGACGAGAGTCGCCGCGGCGTTCGCAATGCCTACCACGGGAAGTAGCAGAAATATGAATATCCTCAGCCCTATTTGATAACCGGCGATCGCGACGCTCCCAAACACCGCGATGATGGCGACCAGGACACTCCAGGTAGCCGTCGTCACCAATAGCTGCAGCACGGCCGTGGCCGAGATCCGCGCCAAGCTCAACAAAAGGTCCGGTTCAAATCTCCAATGCTCACGTTTGACGACGAGCCGTCCGCCGCTCCGTCCGAAAAGCGCCCATGCGGCATATGCCACGCCGATTCCCCGACCGATCACTGTGGCCACGGCCGCACCCGTCACGCCCAACTCGGGGAATATCCACACGCCAAAGATAAGCAGCGGATCGAGAATAATGTTCGATCCGTTAGCGACGATCAGCACCCGAAGCGCAATGGCCGCGTCGCCTGCTCCGCGAAATATGCCGTTGAGCAGGAATAAGAATACGATCACTGCGTTCGCGCCGAGCATTATACGCATGAACGGAAGCCCGATCGCGACCACCTCAGCCTCCGCGCCTAATATTCCGTATATCTGAGGAGCCAAAGCAATGCCCGCGACACCCAACGCGGCTGAGACCGCAAGGCCGAGATAGACGGCGTGCGTGGCCGCGCGCGCGGCCCCGTCCAGGTCCTTTTCGCCGCAGCGTCTCGATACAGTGGCCGTCGCTCCAATACTCAGCCCGATGCCGACCGCATATATGAGAGCTACGATCGATTCCGTAAGCCCCACCACCGCCACGGCCGCGGCGCCGAGTTTGGCCACAAAGAACGTATCGACTACGGCAAACAGCGCCTCCATCGACATCTCCAGGATCATAGGGATCGCAAGCACGATGAGCGCGGCTCCGATCGAACCTGTCGTCAGGTCCCGATCCGTCCCCGCGAGTGACTCGCGTATGATGCTGATGACCGAGCGCTTCTCATCGTTTGCGCCCTCAAAGGTGAACATATGAATGTGTAACGTGACTTATAGTGCCGCTCGTCCAGCGGCGCGAACTCGGACCGAAGCTCTGGCCTTGAAAGGCAGAGACGCGACAGTTGCGGATTGTTTCGGCGATCAACGGATGGCGGGCTTCATAGTGGTTGTAACCTTACCACAGCAGGCTGTGGATCGGAAATGCCGGTAGGCCGAAGCGCGACAAGCTTTCGGGTGCCCGATACGAGCGGTTATACTATGCTCGTATGAAGATCGCGGTAGCGATGAGCGGAGGTGTCGACAGCAGCGCTGCGGCCGCATTGTTGAGCGAGCAGGGCCACGAGCTCGTCGGCTTTACGATGCAGTTGTGGGATCAGCGTCGCCACGTCAACGTGGACGAGAACGGCGACCCGCTCCCGAGCCGGTGCTGTTCGCTCGACGATGTCTATGACGCGCGTCGCGTCGCGGGCTCGCTGGGATTTCCCTTCTACGTTCTCAATCTCGAAAAGGATTTCGATCGAGATGTCGTCGAGCCGTTTATTCAGAGTTATCTCTCGGGCGAAACGCCGATCCCGTGCGTTGCCTGCAACTCCCGGCTCAAGTTTGCCTCGCTTGATCGCATGGCCCGTTCGCTCGGTTGCGACAAGGTCGCCACGGGCCACTACGCACGGGTCGAACATGACGCTGCGACAGGCCGCTATCGCCTGTTTCGCGGACGCAGCCATTGGAAGGACCAAAGTTATTTTTTATGGGAACTGACCCAGGATCAGCTCTCACGTGCTATGTTCCCGCTCGGTGAGATGAGCAAAGAGGAGGCTCGCGGCATCGCCCGCGGAGCCGATCTATACACGGCAGACAAGCAGGAATCCCAGGAGATCTGCTTTGTGCCCGACGGTAAATATTCGGAATTCATCGATCGGTTCCTCGCTCACGAGGGCCGCGACCGTGAGATACCCGGCGGCGGCGATATCGTAAATTCGTCAGGCGACGTCATCGGCAGCCATTCCGGCATACATCGATACACGATCGGACAGCGCCGAGGGCTGGGGATCGCGAACGAAAAGCCGCTCTACGTCGTGCAGATCGAACGGGCAAAGAATCAGATAGTCGTAGGTGAAGAGAATGAATTGGAATCACTCGAATTCACGGCACGCGGTGTGAATTGGGTCGCCTTCGACGAGCCGAGCGGGCCGGTACGCGCATCGGTCAAGGTAAGATACCGCCACGATCCGGCCCCTGCGACGATCCATCCGCTGCCGGACGGACGGGCGCGTATCGTATTCGACGCACCGCAGCGAGCGATCACACCCGGCCAGGCAACTATCTTCTACGACGTCGAGACCGGCGAAGAAGTAATAGGCGGCGGCTGGATCGAGCGGAACCCGGCACCGTGACAAAATCCGAATTGAGAAAGGAATTTCGCGGGAGGCGATCGCGACTGTCCGCGGCAGAGGCTGCTGTCATGGCTCGCGACACAGCCGATCGATTCTTTGCTACGATCGATCTCGACAGAGTTCGCGGCGTCCACACGTTCATCTCCATCCGCGATCTGAACGAGATCGACACGTCCGCGATCTATTTCCGGCTTTGGCGTGACCATCCTGAGATCAGGACGTTCGCTCCTCGTATGGAGTTGGACAGCGGCGAGATCAGCAGTGTCGAGTTCGACTCTGCGACCGAGATGATCGTGAACCGTTGGGGCATCCGTGAACCTGCCGGCCCGGCTTCACAGGCCGAGGATCTCGACATCGTACTCGTGCCGCTGCTTTGTTTTGACCGCAGCGGACATCGCGTCGGCTACGGCGGCGGATATTACGATCGATTTTTGACAAAGGTGAGGCCGGATTGTCTGAAACTCGGCCTCTGCTTTTTCCCGCCTGTTCCGATGATCAGCGATGTCACGGAACGAGATGTCAGGCTCGACGCCGCGATCACGCCCACAGCCCTATTTCGCTTTTAGAATGTCGCGTATCTCGGCCAGCAGCTCTTCCTGCGGCGGCGGTGGTGTCTGTGCGGCCAGCCGCGTGAAATAGTCCATAGCCATCTTGGCGATGATGAACATTATGAACGCGACGATCACAAAATTAATGATGTCGCTGATGAGCTGGCCGTAGCGGATGACCGGTATCCCGGCTTTGGCGACAGCTTCGAGATCGACCTGGCCGTCTTTTAACGGCAGGGCTGCCGAACTCAGACTGACGAATTTGTTCTTGAAATCAATACCGCCGGTAAGCATACCGACTACCGGCATAATGATCCCTTCGGTAAATGTGGTCACGATCTTGCCAAATGCCGCTCCTATGATCACGCCAATGGCCAGGTCGAGTACGTTGCCCCTCGCCATAAATGCCTTGAAGTCATTCCACATGTTGGTCTCCTCCTGATCTGCGGCCCGCGGGCCGGAATGGCTACAAAAAAGGCGGGCCAGGCCCGCCATCTCTAATCTGCAAATGAAAGCCGGTTCTCCCGCGGCCTTATGCGGTTGCGGAGCCGGCCGTCTCGTCCTCGTCCGCTTCGTCACTTTCGCCTGCAAAAAGGCTTGCGGTCGCTTCATCGGGCGACTGGGCCGTATCGGCAGAGTATGACGGCTCGGCTTGAACTGGTTCGTAGGCGGGGGCCGCAACGGATTTTTCGATCGACTCGCGTGCCTTTAGCATCGCGCAGCTCCCTTCGAGCACGGCGCCCTCTTCCATGACAAGGCGCGGCGCCTGTATGTTGCCGATCACGCGTGCAGTGCGCCCAAGCTGCAGTTTCTCTGTCGCCAGGATATCGCCATTCACGGTGCCGTTGATCATAGCAGCGGCTACTGCGATATTCGCGTCCACTTGTCCATTGGTCCCTACTATCAGCGTCCCTGTGGCCGACGAAACCGTGCCGATCAGGTGTCCGTCAACACGAAGCATCGCCTGGAACTCGGTCTCTCCGGTTAGCGTGGTGCCGTGTCCGACAAAGCCGCTGAGACGGCCTTCTTTGATATCTCTGGCCATCGAGTCACTCTCTGATATCGCCCGCGACGAAACGGAAGGAGCGTCCGTAGTATTCATATATGGAGCCGTGGGTGCAGGTTGTTCGGTGTAGGTGCCGGCATCGGGCTGATCCGCCCTGGAGCTTCGTCCCATTCTGATCATAATTATTTTGTCCTCTAAGAATTAGTGCTGGAAAAATGGGCCTCCGCCCGCCGTTTCGAGCGTTGACCGCCCGAACTGCCTTGCCTATCTGCACCGAATTTCCATTAAATTCAATGATAGTCCACGTTCGGGTCGCATGTCTAGTGATTTTTCGGGGTTGTCAGAACCTGGTAAACGTGGGAAAATCGTTGTTTTTCGCGGGTCCTCGGCTCGCTGACGATATGCAGGCAGAGACAAAGACAAAGCACCGGCTGCTCAAAAAAATGGGAAACGCCATCGCTGATTTCTCGATGATCGAGGATGGTGACAAGGTAATGGTCTGTCTCTCGGGGGGCAAGGACAGCTACGCCATGCTCGATCTGCTGCTGGACGTTCAACGTCGGGCACCGGTTCGGTTCGAACTGCTGGCCGTGAATCTCGATCAGAAGCAGCCCGATTTCCCGGAGCACGTCCTGCCGGAATATCTTACTGGTCGAGGAGTGCCTTTTAGGATCGTTCAGGAAGACACTTATTCGGTCGTCAAGGAACACATACCAGAGGGCAAGACCTTCTGCTCACTGTGCAGCCGTTTGCGCCGCGGCATACTGTACTCGACCGCTGTCGAAGAGGGCTGCACAAAGATCGCCCTCGGTCACCACGCCGACGATATCATCGCCACTTTTTTGATGAACCTATTCTACGTCGGCCAGCTCAAGGCGATGCCGCCGATCCTTCGCAGCGATGACGGCCGCAACACGGTGATCCGACCGCTATCCTATTGCCAGGAGAGCGAGATCGCGCGGTATGCCGTCGAACGTGAGTTCCCGATCATCCCGTGCAATTTGTGTGGTTCGCAGCCAAATCTCAAACGTGCGCGTGTCAAAAGACTTGTCAACGAACTTGAGAAAGAGACGCCCTTCATCCGCCAGACGATGCTGACGGCGCTCACAAATGTGACCGGCTCACATCTGCTCGACAACCAGCTTTATGATTTTCGTAATTTCGAACCGATGATCAAGGCCATTCCCGCAGGCCACGGTTCGGTCGAACGAGAGCTTGACGAGATATTTGACCATGCCGAGTCGGGCTTTCGCCCCGACCTGATGGCCGCCGCCGGACTTGAATCCGATGCGGCTCCCGAACTTGTCAACTAGAATCGGAACCACTCCGTCGGCTCTTTTGGATAGGAGAGGGATATCTTCGCATCCGAACGATACAGCGGCGCCCGCATCCTAAGCGCCGTTTCCGCCGTGATGCGAGCCAGGTGCGGGTCGTTCGCCCGCTGGGACAAATGCGACAGGACGATGTTGCGGGCAGATCCGTCAAAATCGGTCTCGAGCCAATCGGCCAGATCCTCGTTCGATAGGTGGCCGGTGCGGGACGCTATACGCTGTTTGAGGTCCCATGAATATACGTGACACGCACGCAGCATATCGCGGCTGTGGTTGGATTCGACGACAATTGCGTCGCAGCCCTGCAGATGGTGACGGATCACGTCGTTGATGTGGCCGAAGTCCATCAGCGTCGCTACCTTTACACCGTCTCGACGTGCGACGAAGCCGAAATTATCCGCCGCGTCGTGCGGCACGCTGAACGGTTCGAAATCCACGTCGCCGATACGAAATTCCCGGCTTGATTCGATGGCGACGGTCCTGTCAGCCAGCGCCTCAGCGCGTTTGGCGGCCTCGGTCCCGTTGCCATTGCCGCTGCGGCTGTCGGTATATGCGGCCAGCGTTGGTTCGGAGATGAATACCGGACATCGCAACGATCCGAGCAGCACCCGAAGCCCTCCGGCATGGTCCCCGTGTTCGTGCGTGATCAATACACCATCCAGATCCTCGTGATCGACGCCTACGAGCGCCAGACGCCGCAATATCTCGCGTGCGCTCATACCCGCATCGACCAGGACGTTCGTCCGGTCGCTTGATATCAGGACGGCGTTGCCGCTCGATCCGCTGCCGAGTACGGTAAATCTCATCATTGCTGGCGATATCTGGGTGCGAGAATGCGGGCGACGGCCCTGCGCGAGATCACGTTCGGAACATACTTGCCCATCATCGCTCCGATCTTGTTGGCAAAGCCCGAAACGACCTTTGTCCGTCCCGAGGCTATGGCATTCATCGCCGTGTCGATCACCTGCTCGACCGTCTGCTGGCCTTTGACCTGTATGGCGCGGTCCATTTTCGCGGCCGAAAAGAAATTGGTGTCCGTGGAGCCCGGACACAAAGCAAGCACCTGTATCCCGAACGGCCTGTTCTCTTCTGCCACTGCTTCCGAGAACGACGACACGAACGACTTGGTCGCGGCATAGGTCGCCATAAATGGCAGCGGCTGGAATCCCGCCGCCGATGAGACATTCACGATCGTGCCTCGCCGACGCTCTCGCATCCCCTCCAGGCATCGATGCGTGAGCTCAACGAGAGCTCTGATATTCAGGTCGATCATTGCAAGTTCGCGTTCGCGATCCAGCGTCGCAAAATCGCCCGCCGACCCGAATCCGGCATTGTTTATGAGCGTATCGACGGTCATCGCGTGCTCGGCGATCTCGTCCATCACACGCTGCGGACCGTCATGCTCGCACAGATCGGCGACGATGTAATGCGCCGTGATGCCGTGTTTGAGCATCAGCTCATCACAGAGTTCGTGCAGAGCCTTCTCGCTCCTTGCCACCAGCACGAGATCGCGGCCTTCTTTGGCCAGCCGCCGCGCAAATCCTTCGCCGATGCCGGCCGAGGCACCGGTAATCAGGGTCACATTCATATCTCTTCAAGTTCGCGGGTCGGCATGAACGATGCATAAATCGCGGCTAATGCCGATGAAACGATGACCAATGTACCGACGGCTCTGATCAGCCCGGCTATCGTCCTGGTCGAACCGAGCCACCCAAGCTCGGTCAGCATATAGTTCCAATCGTGGAATCCGCCCTCGCTGCCGGTCATACCGCTTGTCAGCATCAACTGCATCACGACCGCATCCGACGCATAGACCCATACGTTCAAAATGCTCTGCCCGACCCATAATCCCACGATCGCTGCCGAATAAAAGCTGCGCTGCCACAGAAAATATCCCGCGAACACCAGCGGGAATATCGCCTGAAAGATCGAGCCGCCGGCGATCATCATGAATTCGCCGAGAGGCCTGAACAACAGATGGCCGAACTCGTGTATCGGCAGGTCAACATTGTCGAGAAAACTGCCCTGCATCGGGTCCCATGCGATCCAAAGGAAATACAGGCTTAGAACCGCCGCAAAGATCAGCTTGGGGAAATTTGGACTCATCTATTTACAGCTTCGGCAATTCACGCTTGACCATTTCGCCGGAGATCCTCGAAAACTTTTCTCTCGACCGAGTAGAAGACGCAGTCCTGGCCATAGTGCTGCTCGGTTCGCTGATACGACATACCGCATTTTTCCATGATCCGCCACGACCCCGTGTTGTCGGGATGCGCAACGGCGACGATCCTTTCGAGGCCCATGGTCTCAAATCCGTACCGCAGCCAGGCCATTGCACATTCAGTACCGATGCCCTTACCCCAGTATTCTTCAGCCAGGTTGTACCCGACCTCGATCTCTCCCGTGTCCTCGAGCGGCTGCAGCCCGCTCGATCCGATCAGCTCGCCCGTTTCCTTTAGGCCCATCGCACACATACCGACGCCGAATTTCTCGTAGCATTCGATATAAAATTGCAGCCTGACTGCCAACGCTTCGGCATTCTGCCGCTCGATGCCGCCAAGATAACGGTTAACGGCCACTGGAGCTCGATTTGCCACCAGCCATGGCAGATCGTCCGGCGTGAATCGTCGCATAAAGAGTCGTTCGGTCTCGATCATATTGGTCACGGCGACAGCCTGACTATGGCCCATCCGTCTTCCCGGAGAGTATAGCAAATGCGGTCGTGCAGCCGGCTCGGCCGTCCCTGCCAGAACTCGAATCGGCCCGGCACGACCCTGTAGCCGCCCCAATGCGGCGGACGCGGCACGTTCCCGTCCGCGTATCTTGCCCTTAGGTCGCTGACCTTTGCTTCAAGCTCGGCACGATCGCCTATGACCGTCGATTGAGCTGACGCCCAAGCTCCTATGCGGCTTTCGAACGGACGCGACGCAAAATACTCGTCCGATTCATCCGGCATCACTTTGCCGGCCCGACCTGAGATAAGTACTTGACGTTCGAGCTCCGGCCAAAAGAAACTCAAAGCGACGTAGGGGGAATTTTCGATCTCCTGACCTTTGCGGCTCAAGTAATTGGTATAGAAAACAAAGCCCGCGGAGTCGAATCCTTTTAACAGAACAACCCGCGACGACGGGCGTCCTTCGCCGTCAACCGTTGCAAGCGTCATAGCGGTCGGCTCGGGCAGCTCCGCAGACAGCGCGTCCTCCATCCATCGTCCAAATTGAGCGAACGGATCATGATCGACATCGGCCTCGTCGAGAGACCGAGTGCTGTATTCGCGGCGAATATCTGAGAGCTGTTGGGTGTTCATATAGTCCGCTGCCCGATACAGGCCTCAGGCATTAAGGAGCCTATAAGATTGTATAGCCAACGGACGAATTTTTGAACCGCTTCCGACCGGCCTCGAAATAGGACCATCCGGTCGCATAAAAAAGAACCGCCCCGATAGATTCGAGGCGGTCCTTTGTATTCGAACGTCGCTATTGGTTCAGGCGGCAGCCGGATCGTTTGCAGCCAGAGGCGGGATGATCGGGCTCGAGAAAGGCGAACCTTTCGAGCCTTCCGGCTCCGAAGAACCGCCGCCATCGTTGCGGTCCGGCTCGATCTCGATCGGCAGCCCGGCCACGACCCGGCGGATCTGCACACCGTCAAGCGTCTCGTGTTCGAGCAAGGCCTCCGCGAGCCTGACCATAGCATCGCGGTTGTCGCTTATGATCTTCTCCGCACGGGTATATTGATCGGAGACTATCTTCTTGACCGCTTGATCGATCTTGATCGCCGTGTCCTCTGAGTAGTCGCGATGCTGTGCGATCTCACGGCCCAGGAATATCTGCTCTTCCTTCTTGCCGAAGGTGAGCGGCCCAAGATCTGACATGCCGTATTCGCAGACCATCGCACGGGCCAATTCCGTAGCGCGTTCGATGTCGTTGGAAGCACCGGTCGTGATCTTCTCTTCGCCGATGAACATCCCTTCTGCAATGCGGCCGCCCATGAGCATCGCGATCTGCCCAAGCAAGTATTCCTTGGTGTGGCTGTATTTGTCGCCCTCGGGGAGCGATTGCGTCACACCCAGAGCCATGCCACGCGGGATGATCGTCACCTTGTGGACAGGATCGGCTGTGGGCACCTTGAGCCCGACCAGCGTATGGCCGGCCTCATGATACGCCGTGTTGCGTTTCTCTTCGTCTGAGATGACCATCGAACGCCGCTCGGCGCCCATCATGACCTTGTCCTTGGCCACCTCGAAGTCGTGCATCGTAACGACCTTCTTGTTATAGCGGGCCGCGTTCAGGGCCGCTTCGTTGACGATATTCGCCAGGTCGGCACCAGTGAAACCAGGCGTTCCGCGGGCGATAACGCTGATATCGACGTTCTCGTCGAGCGGGATCTTGCGCGTGTGAACCTTGAGTATTCCCTCGCGGCCGCGAACGTCGGGACGCCCGACAACGACACGCCTGTCGAATCGGCCCGGCCTGAGCAACGCAGGATCGAGCACGTCGGGTCTGTTGGTCGAAGCCATCAGGATCACGCCGTCGTTAGACTCGAAGCCGTCCATCTCAACCAGAAGCTGATTGAGCGTCTGCTCACGTTCATCGTGGCCGCCGCCGAGGCCCGCTCCACGATGTCGTCCTACGGCGTCGATCTCATCGATGAATATGATGCACGGCGCGTTCTTCTTGCCCTGTTCGAATAGGTCGCGAACGCGGCTGGCGCCGACGCCTACGAACATTTCCACGAAATCCGATCCCGAGATCGAAAAGAACGGTACGTTCGCTTCGCCTGCTACGGCTTTGGCAAGCAATGTCTTGCCGGTTCCCGGAGGGCCGACCATCAGGACGCCCTTGGGTATCTTGCCGCCGAGCTTCTGAAATTTTTGGGGATCCTTGAGAAACTCGATTATCTCTTCGAGTTCTTCCTTGGCCTCTTCGACGCCGGCCACATCCTTGAACGTCACCCGTTTCTGCTGGTTATTGAGCAGCTTCGCCCGCGATTTGCCGAAGCTCAATGCCTTGTTGCCGCCAGCCTGCATCTGCCGGAACGTGAAAAGCAAAATGCCGATCAGCAACACGAACGGCAACATCTGGATCAGGAATAGCCAGCCCCAACCCGAAGATGTTTGCTCTATGTCATTCTGGATCGAGCCGGGCTTCTCTTTGTTAACCTCATCGATCGCATCGAGAACTTGTTTTTTGACCGCGTCGCTCGAATCGATCTTGGTAACGAATTTCTGTCCGCCCTGATTGGTCAATTCAAGCGAGTCTTGTTTGATAAAAACCGACGAGATCTCTTTACTCCGGATCTGAGCGAGAGCCTTGTCAAAGCTCAATTCCTGTGCGGGCTTTGCCTGTTTCCCCTGCAGGAACCACACGAATGCGATCGCACTCGATATTATCAGGAACCAAAGTAAGAACTGTTTACCCTTCGAATTCAATTTATTCCTCCACCGCAGCTCTCAAAAAACATACGGCTTGCGGCGTATATAAGATGAAAGTTGGTCAAAGGGCGTTGTTCCCGATAGCTTCCGATCGTCGGACACTAACGCCAATCTTCGATTTTAGATGCCCGAAAGCTAATTTTCAACCTATTTCCGGACAAACTTGAGTTCGCCTGATCGCTTGCGAACGGATGCGCCTCCGGGCAGCTCGGCCTCTTTGCCGCTTTTGGTGCTGAGTGCGAGCCGTCGGATCGCGGTAATGTGTTTGTGGCTTATCCGGCGTGTGCTGCCCATCTGAGCGTTAAGCCAGCCGCGGATCAGATCGTCGGCCAACGGTCCGTCCAGATCGCTGATATCTCTGACCGCAAGACTTTGGCCATGTGAGAATGCAGTCTCGCTGGCACTTGGCATCAACTCGGCCGTTCTCGCCAACGTCGCCACGATCTTCGGATTGTAGGTCCGCAGCAAGGGCAGGAGTTCCCGCCGCACTCGGACCCGCGTAAAGGCCCGATCGTCGTTCATTGCGTCGTGTCGCGGCTCGATGCCGCGACTTCGGCAGTACTCCTCGGTATCCTCTCGGCCCGCCCATCTCAGGAGCGGCCTGACGAGCAGGATTTCTCGCTCGAGCGGCCTTACGCTCCGCATCCCGGCGAGCCCGGCCGGGCCCGATCCTCTGATCAAGTTCATTAGGAGTGTCTCCGCTTGATCGTTGAGCGTATGTGCCGCTGCCACGGCGAATGCACCATTTGACCGAGCGATCCGGGCGAGCAGGCCGTATCGGGCCACGCGCGCGTTCTCTTCCAGGTTGCCTATGCGCGGTACTTTGGCCTTACGTGTTTCGTGGTCGATACCGAGAGACGCAGCGATCTCGGAAACAAAGACGGCGTCTTCGGCGCTTTCAGCCCCGCGGAGTCCATGCTCGATGTGTGCGGAAACGAGCCGGATCGACAGCTTTGCACGCCGGACCAGTTCGCACAGCCCGAGCAGCAGGCTTACGGAATCGGCCCCGCCGGAAACTCCGACAACGAGCGTAGCATCGTGAATTGGGAGCCCGAGCCGACGCCATTCGGTAATTAGTTCCCGCTCAAATCTTTTCACTTGCCTCCGCTCCGGATCGATCACCCGAAATGCCGCACCGGCATCAATCCGGCCGATACGCCGCCCTCTGCTGTATAAAAAGCGTGATCCGCGACGTGCAAACGAGCCGCCCGCGTTCGTCCCGGATGTCGATCTTCCAGACGGCCATCGACCGTCCCTGGTGTATCGGCACCGCTTCCGCCGTTATGACGCCTTTTGACACCGCACGGATATGATTGGCATTTATCTCCACGCCGACGGGTGTCACTTTTGTCAGGTCGGCGCCCGCCACCACGCCGATCGACGCCGCCGTCTCCGCCAGATAAAGCGATACGCCGCCGTTCATGATGCCGACGTATTGATGAACTTTTGGCGTCACCGGCATCGCGAGCACCACGCGTTCACCCGATGCCTCGACGATCTCGACGCCTAGAAACTGCATCAACTCATTGTCAGCTACCGATCTAAGCAGTGCTTCTCGATCCATCATTTCTCGCCCTTACCTGCAAGTTCTGCTCGGGCGGCCGCCAGAGCTTCGGCCACTCGAACGGGTGCAGTGCCGCCGACAGCCGATTTAGAGGCAAGCGTCGCCTCCAGCGTCAGCGCCCCGTAAACGTCCTCGTCCACTTTGTCCGAGAATTGGCGAAGCTCCTCCAGGCTGAGATCGCCGAGTTCGCGTTTGGCCTCGAGTGCGTACAGCACGGCGCGGCCGACTGCCTCGTGTGCCGTGCGGAACGGCACACCCCGTCTTACGAGATAGTCGGCAAACTCGGTCGCGTTCAGATAGCCGCCGGTCGCCGCTTCGCGAGCGGCATCAACGTTGACCACCAGGTTCTCGATCACGATCGCCGCGGCCTTGAGCGAGATCGCGGCCGTATCAGCGCAATCAAAGATGGCTTCCTTGTCCTCCTGCAGGTCCTTGTTGTACGCAAGCGGTAGCCCTTTGATGGTCGTGAGCAGAGCGACATTGTGGCCGATCACGCGCCCGGCCTTTCCCCTTAGCAACTCGAGCGCGTCGGGATTCTTTTTCTGCGGCATCAGGCTCGAACCCGACGACACGCTGTCGCCAAGCGTGATGAATCCGAACTCCTGCGAGCAATACAGGATCAGGTCCTCGGCAAGCCGCGACAGATGCACCATCAACAGCGAGCATCCGGATGCAAACTCAACCGCAAAATCCCTGTCCGACACGCCGTCCAGGCTGTTAGCCGATATCGTTTCAAATCCGAGCTCGGCGGCAACTGATCCGCGGTCGATGTCGTAGCCCGTCCCTGCCAGGGCTCCCGACCCGAGCGGCATCACATTCACTCGGCGGCGGCAATCAGCCAGACGTTCGCGGTCGCGTCCGAGCATCTCGTAATACGCCAGGCACCAGTGAGCGAAAAGTATCGGCTGGGCGCGCTGCAAATGCGTGTATCCGGGCATAACGGCGTCGGCGTAACCGATTGCAGTGTCCAAGATCGCCGCCTGCAGCTCCCTTATCAGCGAGCCGATCATGTCGATCTCGCCGCGGAGCCAGAGCCTGAACGCGGTCGCCACCTGGTCATTGCGGCTCCGGCCGGTCTGAAGTTTGCGCCCCGTGTCACCGATGGCTCCGACAAGTTTGCTCTCAATAAAAGAATGAACATCCTCGGAGCCGGACCCGAAATACTCGTGATCATTCTCCGCATCTATCAGCATTTGCGACAGGCCGCCTATCATCGCGTCCGCCTCAGCGCGCGTGATCACACCCGCATTCGCCAATCCGTTGGCATGAGCCATCGACGAACGAACGTCAGCCGTAAACAGCCGCCGGTCGAACCGGAACGAATCGTTGAATTCGGCAAATGTCTCGTGCGGCCTTTCTGTGAACCGGCCGCCCCAAAGTTGGGCTGGATCGCTCATGATCGATATTCGTTCGCTTTGCGTTCTCGACGCCTTTGCGTGAGAATCGATTTTCACGCAAAGCGGCTAACTTAGCAACGCCGGGACCGGCGATCGAACCGCGAAGCGCGACGCACGAAATGGAGAAAAAGATCAATAAGGTAGTGCTGGCTTACTCCGGAGGGCTCGACACCTCGGCCATGCTGCTCTGGCTAAAAGAGACCTACGGCTGCGAGGTCGTGTGTTATTGTGCCGACGTCGGCCAGGGTGAGGAACTCGCGGGCCTGGAGGAAAAGGCAAAGGCCACAGGAGCCTCGAAGCTGTATGTCGAAGATCTGCGAGAGGAATTTGTAAGCGATTTTGTGTGGACCGCGGTCAAAGCGAACGCTCTCTACGAAGGCGTCTATCTGCTCGGCACATCGCTCGCTCGGCCGGTTATCGCGAAACGCCAGATCGAGATCGCCCGCCGCGAAGGCGCAGACGCTGTGGCCCATGGTGCGACTGGCAAAGGCAACGATCAGGTCCGCTTCGAGCTGACCTACTATGCCTTACAGCCTGATATCAAGGTCGTTGCACCGTGGCGGCATTGGGAATTCAAAGGCCGCGCCGACCTGATTGCGTATTGTGCGCGTCACGGCATACCTGTCACGGCGACCGCCGAGAAACCCTATTCGATGGACCGCAACCTGATGCACATCTCGTACGAAGGCGGCATCCTCGAGGACCCGTGGGCCGCTCCGCCCGAGAATATATTCCTGCTGACCGAATCGCCCGAGAAAGCGTCGGATACCGCGCAGGAGATCACGCTTTCATTCGAAAAAGGTGTACCCGTAGCCATCGACGGCGTCGCCCACGGGGCGATCGATCTGCTAACAAAGCTCAATCATTTCGGCGGCGAACACGGTATCGGCCGCGTCGATCTGGTCGAGAACCGCTTTGTCGGCATGAAATCACGCGGCGTTTATGAAACACCAGGCGTGACCATCCTGATGGCTGCTCACCGTGCCCTGGAATCGATCACGATGGACCGCGAAGTGATGCGGCTCCGTGACAGCCTGAGCACGAAGTTCGCCGAGTCGGTCTATTACGGATTCTGGTTCGCGCCCGAGTTCGAGATCCTGCGATCGATGATAGACCAAACACAGGAGACCGTCACCGGCGATGTCCGCCTCAAACTCTACAAAGGCAACGCCGTTGTTACCGGCCGCCGCTCGCCGAACTCGCTCTACCGTGAACGCATAGCGACATTCGAAGACGACGCCGGAGCCTACGACCAGCACGATGCCGAAGGCTTTATCAAACTGCAGGCCCTGCGGCTGCGGTTGAAGAATTTCGATTGAACGGAGCTACAACCATGGAAGAACTCGACTGCGAAGAACCACGTCCCCGCTTACAGTGGGATTCGAGAGAGCTCAATGCATTGATGTCATGCGCATTGCGCTTTGACGGCTATCAATGGTTCGAAGATAAACAAAGAGTGGACAACGAACCCATTGACCACAAAGGTGCGCAATTCGTCATTTCTTCGATCCCGTCTTTTGACGAGTTTCTGAACGAACCAAATTATGATCTTCCCGTAAGCGAGCTCCAGGCAATGCATTTCCTCCTGCAAAGGGCGTGGTTTAGAAATGATTCGCTTGAGACGAATTCTTTCGGGTCAAAGATCTTTCGCGAGCTTTTCCTGCTGCTCTGCCGCGAGCCTGTCGATCCTGTTTACCGGGACACGTCCTTTAACGACACGTGGGAGAGACAGTATCTTCCGGATCTGGATGAATACGAAGAGATTGTTCGGAATAGCATGAACACCATTGAGTTTACAAGCAAAGAGCTTTGGCAAAAAGACAGGATCTGATCAGCAATATGACGGTTTTGGACAAATGGCACGGCGTCGTCCGCACCCGTGATGCGAGCGGACTCGATGAATTGCTTGCTGACGACGTTGTTTTCTACTCGCCGGTCGTGCACACGCCTCAGACCGGCAAAGCGATCACCACGATCTATTTGACGGCGGCGATGCACGTCATCGCGAACGGGACCTTCCGTTACATTCGCGAGGTCGTCGGTGATGGCGATGCGGTGCTTGAGTTCGAGACCGAGATCGACGGCATCGTTGTCAACGGTGTTGATATGATCCGATGGAACGCCGATGGCAAGATCGCCGAATTTAAGATCATGATCCGGCCGCTCAAAGCCGTCGATATCGTGCATCAAAAGATGCGAGATTTTCTCTCGCCGCAGGGGGAACAGGCCCGGTGACCGTCGCGTAATGCAAAATCGTTGTTTCGAACCGTCTTTTGTGTTATGAACAAACAATAACCGCAGACCACAGGAGGCCAGCCATGCGATTCAACAACTTTCCTTTAGGCAATATGCAGTCGAATATGAACCGGCACGCGATCGAATCTCGGCTTCCAAAGCCGATGCGTCATGAGCTCGAGAAAAAATTCGGGGCCGATCTATCGAACATCCGGATACTAGAGAGCCATGCGCCGACGCTGCAGAATGCCGCGAGCTTCGTGAACGGAAACGACATTCACTTTGCACCCGGCCGTTTCGATCCGCATACGGCGGAGGGCCAGCGGCTGATCGGACACGAAGTTGCCCACGTCGTCCAGCAGCGTGGCGGGCATATTGCCGCACTCGCGAGCCCGGCGATCGCTGAGTTCGCTAACAGCAACGATTCAGACGCCAACGACTGATCGGCCGAGACGTCATCGGACGATTATCTCATCGACAAAGATGAATGCGTCGTCTCCGGCTCCCGGATGCCAGGCCGGGATCTTGCCGAGATTGTAGGCGTGTACGCGGACGTATCGAGCCTTGGTCGGCGTGATCTTGGTTATGTAATCCTTGATCTGCTCTTTCATGTCTGTCGGTGCGATGTCCGTTCTGATCTCGGCGGCCTTGGTGAATGTGACTCCGTCCATCGAGGTTTCAAAAACTATGCGAGTCGGCATCCAGATCCATGAACGTGCGTTCTGCAGGAATCCCCCGCCGAGTTCGCTGACGTTCGTTGCACGTCGCAGGTCGATAGTCGCAACTAGGTCATAGGGCTGATAACCTTGCCATTCGCCGCTCGCAAAATTCAGCGTCCCGCGTATGCCGTCGATCAGCCCGTCATCGCCGCCGCCTGTGTATTGGCGGTTGTACGGATGCTCGATGCTGACCGTCCAGTCGTTCGGCCGTTTGTTTGCAACGGACTCCACGGTCATACTCCGAGAGCCTCCGGGCGAGAACACCGCGGCCCTGATATTTGCGGTCGCGTCGATCCGAAAAGGCGCTAGATATTCGGTCGAGTCGGGCCCGGGTTCGGTGCCGTCGAGCGTGTATCTGATCTTGGCGTTGTCTGCGGCGGCTGTGATAAGGACAGGCGTGCTTTCTTTGAAAACCCTCGGCACCTCGATCGTAGGCACAGCGACGAAGTCTGACTCAACGCGGCAGCAGCGGAAACCGTCAATGTCGTCGGCCTTGTCCGCCATTTCAAACTCGAGCACGCCGCCTTTCATAATATCTGCGTGGCCGAGCGCGGCCAGCGCGTATCGTTTCCCGTTCAGGCTGCGCGAACGAACGTAAAAGTTCTTATCCGATAAGCCATTCGCTTTGATCGTGAACGTTCTGCCGTTCTCCAGCTTGTATTTGACCTCAGGGAATAATGGCGTGCCGAACTCGTAATACGGCATTCCCGGTGCGACCTGATAAAAGCCCGACGCCGACATCACATACCACGCTGACATCTGGCCGCAATCCTCGTTGCCGATCAGCCCGTCGGGAGCGTTCTTGTAGAATTCATTCAAGATCCTGCGGACGTAGAGCTGGGTCTTGCCTCGCTGGTCGGCGTAGTTGTACAGATACGGTATGTGATGCGACGGCTCATTGCCATGAGCGTATTGCCCGATCAGCCCAGTGATATCGGGCTGCTCACGGCCGGTAAGTTTTTGGTCGGTCGTGAACAATTCGTCGAGCTTGCGGGCGAAACCCATCTTGCCGCCCATCAGGTCCATCAGCCCATACACATCGTGCGGCACAAAGAACGTGTATTGCCAGGCATTGCCTTCGGTATAGTTGAAGGTGACGTCGCTCGGGACAAAAGGACGGACCAGTCCGCCATTATGTTTCGGCCGCATAAATCCGGTTGACGGGTCGAATAGATTCTCGAAGTATTTTGCCCTCGTGGCGAATCGCACGTAGTCATCGCGTTTGCCCAGGCGATCCGCCATCTGTGCGATGCACCAGTCATCATAGGCGTATTCGAGAGTTTTTGAGACGGACTCGTGCTCGTCTTCCATCGAGATGTAGCCACGTTTTTTGTAAGCTGCGAGGCCAAAATGGTCGAGGTCGGCCGAGTGTTTCGCCGCCGCGTAGGCTTTTTCGTAATCGAATCCTTTTATGCCTTTCGCCATCGCGTCGGCGATCACGGATACGGCGTGGTAGCCGATCATACAGTCGGTCTCTTCGCCCCAGAGTTCCCACACCGGCAGCCGCCCGCCCTGTTCGTAAATGCGGATGAACGTGTTTATAAAATCCACCGTCCGCCGTTCGTCAATGATCGTATAGAGCGGATGCGCCGCCCGAAAGGTGTCCCAGAGCGAAAAGACGGTGTAATGCTCGGGCGGGCTTTGCCCATCTATTTGCGGAAAAGCTCCGCTTTTCCGTTGGGATTCGTTTTTTGTTCCTCGGCTTCGCGATCGTTCGGCGGCAGAGCCGCTAGAAGAAATCTTCGAGCCACCCGGCGAAGCAGAGCTTCGCCGCAAATAGGGCGGCACAGCCGAATATCCCGGCAATTGGTGAACTTTTCCGTCGTGGCCTTTGTACCGCCCGTCAACGTCGTTGAAGACGTTCGGGTGGATCATCGTGTGATAGAGCGCGGTGTAAAAGTTGGTCGTCTGGTCCGGTGTGCCGCCCGAAACCTCGATCTTCGATAGCTCTTTGTTCCAAGCCGCCTTCGCATCGGCCCGCACCTTATCAAAATCCCAACCGGGCAGCTCGGCTTCGAGGTTCTTCCGAGCTCCTTCGATGGAAACGTAAGAGATCGCTACCTTGACCATTAGCATCGCCTTCTTATCCAGAACGAAGTGAAAATTGTCACCGTAGGGCCCGCCGTGACTCGTTGCATATCCCGTGGAGCCGTTAATGGGCTGAGAAAACTCCGCAACGAAATAAACTGTCTGATTCTTTGCCCATGAAGAGGAACGCCGAAATCCTTCGACCCGCCTGTCACCGACAATGGTAGTTCTCGCATCGATCTTCTTATCACGCCAACCTATATCGAGGAATACATATGCATCGCCTGCCTTAGGAAAGGTATAGCGTTGGAGTCCGACCCGTGAGGTCGAGGTCAGCTCAACAAGGATATCGTCACTCATCTTTACCGAGTAATATCCCGGTCTGGCTGTTTCGTTCGCGTGCGAGAATTTCTTTGTTGAGGTTTGCTCGACCAATGACGGCATGAACAAAATATCGCAGCCATCGGGGATGCCCGTTCCGCTCAGGTGCGTGTGCGAAAAGCCGTAGATTATGTCGTCCGAGTAGTGATAACCGCTCGAGCCGTCCCAGTTGTCGATACGCGTGTCGGGCGAGAGCTGGACCATGCCGAACGGCACGGTCGCACCGGGAAACGTATGCCCGTGGCCGCCGGTGCCGATAAAAGGATCGACCCAACGCGTGTAGTTGGTCGCCGTCCGCTGCGGGAACAAGGTGGCCGTCAATAGAAGAATTGCACCACAGAGGCACACAGACGCAGTGGAAAGCTTTTTCATTTTTCGACCCTCAATGAACCAAGTCACCGCCGCTGAGGTTTCGCCAGTTTTGTCCTTTGAACGCCCAGCGGATGCGGTATGTATCTTCCGCCCTGGCGTATTGCGAATAGCTAACTGTCATTGGATGCAGCCCCGCCCTTAATGGAAGCATGAACGAACTAACGGCGCTTGTGCCGCCGCCTTTTACGGTTGCCGTCAAACCGCCGAGCGTTAATGCCGCCGACCCCGGCGAGTCCAGTTGAAACTCATACAACCCGTCCACCGGAGCTTTGAAATATCCACTGAAAACGACGTCGAATGGCCGCGGCAGATCGCTCCTCTGGTCAAACTGTCGCAGCGAGATAGTGCGAGATTCCGCTTCGAGCGTCCCGCCTTCCATTCCGGTCGTAATGGTCAGCTTGACGCCCGGCGTGGTGGAGGCCGCCTCCGTCGGTTCGACAAATGGCATGCGCACATATACCGCCGAATAGACCGCGCTCGTTCTGCCTGACGGCAGAACGACGATCGTCTTGAGCGTCTGAGCGCCTCCGGCCGGAGGGCTGATCATCAATTTTGCAGGTATCTCAGGCGATCCCGCATTCGGGTCGCGACCGTCCGTAGTGTACAGAACGCGAGCGCCCGGGATATCTGAATAGATGTTCTCGACCTTGAATTGTTCTGACGGGCCAAGCACGGTGTTGCGAAGATTGCGCGGCTCAGGGATGCGGAAATTTACTTTCTGCTGTTCGAGCCTGAGGAGATTGGCGGCGAGCCGCAGCCTAAAATTATCAAACTCTCGGTTCTCCGGCGATGACCAGACCGCCTCAGCGATGGCGAGCATACGCGGCAAGGCCATATATTCGACCTTGTCGGGTGTTTTCATATATTCGGTCCAGATATTGCCCTGTCCGCCGATTATGTATTTGGCCTCATCGGCAGTGAGCTCTTTAGGCACGGGATCGAATTGATACACCTTCTCGAGCGGGAGCCAACCGCCGATGTTTATCGGCTCGGTCGCCGGGTCGCCTTGTCCGTAATCGAGGTAGCAGAAATCGGTAGGTGTCATTATCACGTCGTGTTTGGCGCGAGCGGCTTCGATGCCGCCTTTCATACGTCGCCATGACATTACGGTCGCATTCGGCGCCAGCCCGCCCTCGAGTATCTCGTCCCAGCCGATGATCTTCTTTCCGCGTTTGTTTACATGACGCTCGATACGCTGGACGAAGTACGACTGGACTTCGTGCTCGTCCTTTAGATTTTCGCGTTTCTTCAATTCCTGTACGAACACCGATTCCTTCCAGTGGTCTTTCAGCACCTCGTCGCCGCCGATGTGAACGTATGGCGAATCGGGGAACAGCGCTATCGTTTCGTCGATCACATCCTCGAGAAATTTGAACGTCTCGTCAGTCGGGCAGAAGACCTCCTTGAAGATGCCCCAGGTTTTCTTGACCTCGTATTTGTAGTCCGATTTGCAACCAAGCTCGGGATACGCCGCTAGCGCTGCCGACGCGTGTCCCGGCAGCTCGATCTCAGGTACGACCGTTATGTAGCGAGCTTTCGCGTAAGCCACTACTTCCTTTATCTGTTCCTGAGTGTAAAATCCCTCGACCGGAACGCCGTCGCCTTTGAAGATCGGTGAGTAGTTGCCGACATGCGTCTCGCTTCGCTTCGACCCGATCTCGGTCAGTTTCGGATACTTTTTTATCTCGATCCGCCAACCTTGGTCGTCCGTCAAATGCCAGTGAAAATAGTTGAACTTATACTGCGACATCAGATCGATGTATCTCTTGACGAACTCGACCGGCATAAAATGCCGCGCAACATCGAGGTGCATGCCGCGGTAGGGAAAACGAGGTGAATCTTGGATCTCTACGGCGGGTATCTCTACCTTGCCTTTGCCCGAGGGTAAGAGTTGCAGCAGCGACTGGACAGCATATAACCGCTCCGCATCGCCCGTCGCGGTGATCTTAATAGTCTTCGGATCGATATCCAATGAATAGGCGCCATTCTCATAGCCCGACTCTATCCATGAGCCGCCAAGAATGATGATATTGGTGCGACCTGGACTGGATCGGATGACCTTAAGCGAAAACCCTCTATTGCTCTTCAGGTAATCATTTATGTAATCTGCGAGCTTCACATCTTCGGGCCGCGAAGCCAAGATCTTAGTCCTTGGACTCAGAGAAAATGCACCTCTTCCCCTCTCGACGGAATTTGGTTTTGGAATAATGTTGATCTCGTCAATTTGAGCGAACCCAATGGAAGCAAAAAGAAGACAAAACGCGGCAGCGAAGAGCGTATATTTCATCATTAGTAACCGGAACTTTGTTGGTTTAGAGCTTTGCTCCAATCATAACAAATCCAGAAACTCGTTCAATTCCTTAGGCAGCGGCTGTTCGAAATCCATTCTTTCGCCGGTTTTTGGGTGTGTGAACGCAAGCTTTTCCGCGTGGAGGAAGAACCGGCCGAGGCGTTCGACCGCCTTCTTTATTTCCTGATCGGCGATGGTGTTGTCGCGGCCTTCGTTGTAGGTGGCGTCGCCGACGACAGGGTGATTGATCGAGGCAAGATGAACGCGTATCTGATGCGTGCGGCCGGTCTTGATATGGACATCGACCAGCGTGAACTTTTCGAACCGCTGCCGAACTTTCCAAAGACTCAACGCACTTCGCCCATTAGCCGCGACGGTCATTTTCGTCCGATGCCAGCGGTCGCGGGCGATGGGACGGTCGATGATGCCGCTCGAGCGTTCGATGTGGCCGTGAACAAGTGCAACGTATGACTTCTCGACCTCTCGATTCTGAAACTGCCGCGACAATTCCTCAGCCGTTTGCTCATCTTTGGCCACCAAGATCAGTCCCGAAGTATCTTTGTCGAGCCGATGAACGATCCCAATGCGGTGCGGCATTTCAGATCCCAGATCCCGGAACCCGGACTCCGAACTCGCTTTGTAGTTTGAGATCTGAAATTTGCAATGCCAAGCGATCGCATTCGCCAGAGTTCCCGATACTATGCCCGCACCGGGATGCACGACCATTCCCGCGGGTTTGTTTATCACAGCCAGAAACTCGTCCTCGTAAACAATGTCCAGCGGAATGTCTTCGGGCTCGAACGCTGTGGGTGTCAGTTCTGTAAGTTCGGCCTCGACGCGGTCGCCGTCACGTAGTTTATAAGACGGTTTGGACGGAGCGTCATTTACAAGCACTTCCTCGGCATCTATCAGCCTCCGGATCCTGACGCGCGACCAGCCGTTGATCCTTTCGGCCAGGAAAGCGTCGAGCCGCATACCTACAAGCTCGGCCGTCACAACAAAGCTCCTTGTCTGCCCCGAAGTGTCCACTAGGTTTTCGGTTCTTCGGGCCGTGCCTCTTTGGTCGGCCTGCTACGGATCAGCAGGAACGCCAGAGCAGCCACCGCCACGAGCAGGCTTACGATCTGCGAGGTTGAGAGCCCCGTCAGCGCAGTTAGCCCAAAAAGCTCGCCGCGAGGATCGTCACGAACGAACTCGACCAGGAACCTGAACGTCGCGTAGATCAAGCAATAAGCGATAAATATCTGCCCGTCGAATTTCTTACTTCGATGCAGATATACAAGCAGGCCGCATACGGCGAGCATCGCAAATGATTCGTATAGCTGCGTCGGATGGAGGAAAAGGTCAGCACCGTCCGGCCCGTAAACCGGCACACCCGTGTATTCGTGGCCGAGTTGGGTGAAATGAACGCCCCAAGGGACGTGGGTTTCTTTGCCCCAGCAGCAGCCCGCAGCAAAGCATCCCTGTCGGCCGAACGCCTGTCCGAGCGCAACGCCCGGAGCAAAGGCGTCGGCGACCTTCCAAAATGGCATCTTGTAAAAATATGACGTTGCTATCACCGTCACGACGCCGCCAATGATGCCTCCATAGACCACACCGCCGGAACGCAGAAAATCCAGCGTAAAGACGTGCACGTCCGGCTCGACCAGAAACATCAACAGCTTGGACCCCGCCAACCCGCCGACAAGCGTCCAAAGCCCGATATCGTAGATACGATCCCCCGAGAGCCCGTCGCGCCTGGCCAGCCGCGCCGCGAGCCACAACGCAGCAAGCATTCCCAACGCAAGCCAAATGCCGTACGCCGTTATAGGAAAATCGCCGATGCGAAAAAGTTCAGGGTACATCTATTGCTTTCGTATCTTCGGATGCCGCGGACCTTCGCTTCGCCAAGATCATGTCCAGCATCAGCAAGCCTGCTCCTACAACGATCGCGATATCGGCGACGTTAAATGTCGGATAGTGCCACGCCCCGAACTGTACGTCGATGAAATCTACCACGAACCCGAGCCGGAGCCTGTCTGTCAGATTGCCCGCAATGCCCGCGAACAGCAGAGCCAGGGAGCCGAGCATACGGTCGTCGGTCTTTGGCGTGCGCCAAAAATAAAATAGGACCAACACTCCGGCCAGCCCAGCCACGGCAGACAATCCCCAGCGGCCCGCGTCGCCGTGATCGTCCAGCATCGAGAATGCGGCTCCGGTATTCTGCGCGTATGCAAAATTGAGGAACCCGTCGATGATCGTCCTGTCGCCGCCGAATCGCAGAGACTTGACGGCCCATGCTTTCGACATCTGGTCGATCATAAAGACGGCCCCCGAGACCGCCAGGTATCCTAACTTCCAAAAGATGTCGTTCCTTTTCACGCGTTAACAAGTATATGAGACTTTAGCTCTTATTGCCCGGCTGTATCGCCGACAGCATTTTTTTAGCAGGCCTGGGCGTGCCTTCTAGGCGGCTAATATCTCCGTCAGGGCGCCTGCGCACCTCTCGCATACGGTCGGCCATTCGTTGAATTCACCGACGCGCGTTGAATAGTTCCAACAGCGCTCGCATTTTTCGCCGTCTGCCTTTTTGATGTTGACCTCGAAAGCCTCGCCCTCGTGGACCTCGACCTGCGAAACTATGAACACATATCGAAGCTCAGCGTAATGGTCCAGCAGTGCCCGCGTCGTGTCGTGGTCCGCGGTCAGTATCACCTTGGCCTCGAGCGAAGACCCGATCAGCTTTTCGCCGCGGGCCGTTTCGAGCTTTCGCAGTACTTCGTCGCGGATCTCGAAGATGCGTTCCCAGCGGGCGTCAAGATCAGCATCGGCCGCACCCGAATCCGCAGGAAATTCCTCAAGGTGCACGGATCCCGACTCCTTCCCCGGGAGATTCTCCCACGCCTCGTCCGCCGTAAAAACGATCAGCGGGGCCATCAGTCGAATAAGCGAATCTGCGATCCTGTACAGAGCGGTCTGAGCCGAGCGCCTCTCACGGCTGGCCGGCGCCATTATGTAAAGCCGATCTTTGATGATGTCAAAGTATCTGGCCGACAGTGTCACTGTGCAGAAGTTATACAGCGCGTTGTAAACGGCCTGGAAATCGTACCCTTCGAACCCGGCGATCACGCGCGAACGCACACCTTCGAGCTGCGAGAGCGCCCATCGGTCGAGCTCGTTCAATTCGGCTATCGGGAGGGCATCCGCCCTTGGATCGAATCCGTCGAGATTGCCGAGCGCGTAGCGAAGCGTGTTGCGCATCTTGCGATACGCATCGACGACACGCTGGAGGATCTCGTCCGAGCAGCGGACATCTTCGGTGTAGTCGACCGCCGCAGCCCACAGCCGCAGCACATCTGCTCCCGAACGATCGATGATCTCTTTCGGCGCGGTCACATTGCCGAGCGATTTCGACTGTTTGCGGCCCTCGCCATCGACCACCCAGCCGTGCGTTATGATCTGCTTGTAAGGCGCCGTATCGTGCGCCGCGATGCCGCAGCTCAAACTTGAGTTGAACCAGCCGCGGTATTGGTCGCCGCCCTCGAGATATACGTCCGCGGGGAACCGCAGCGTGTCGCCGCGAGTTTCGAGCACCGCAACGCACGACGATCCGCTGTCGAACCATACGTCGAGAATATCGGTCTCTTTGCGAAACTCCTCACCGCCGCACTTCGAGCATCGGTAGCCGTCGGGAAGCAGTTCGCCGGCCTCACGTGCATACCAGGCGTCGGCTGTCTCCTTTGCAAAAATATCCGCGACATGATCGACTATCGCCGGTTCGGCGACCGCTTCGTCGCAGCCGCCGCAGTAGAACACCGGGATCGGAACTCCCCACGCCCGCTGTCTGGAAACACACCAATCGGGACGGCCCTTGAACATATTCAGCATTCGGCCTTCGCCCCAGCCGGGATGCCATTTGACCCGTCCGATCTCTTCGATCGCACGCGACCGCAGGCTCCCTCCGTCAACGGCCTCATCCATCGAGATGAACCACTGAGGTGTCGCACGAAAGATGACCGCATTCTTGCATCGCCAGCAATGCGGATATCGATGTTCGTATCGCTCGGAATGCAGCAGCATTCCGCGGTCGCGGAGGAATTCGACGATCTTCGGGTTCGCGTCGAAGATGTTCATCCCCGCGAAATGCTCGACCTCATCGACGAATCGCCCTGCCGCATCGACCGGATTATATATTTCAAGGCCGTATGCCTTGCCGATATGAAAATCGTCCGCTCCGTGCCCCGGAGCCGTATGCACACAGCCGGTCCCGCTCTTTTTTGACGATCTGCCTTCGAATCGAACGTCGAGTTCTGTCTCGGCATCGGCTTCGCCTAGCGTGACGTGCTCGCCGTTCATTATCAGCGACTGGCGGTCGATCCAGGGATGCCGGCACTCCATCCTGTCAAGCTTCGATCCTTTGAATCGCGCTAGTTCGGCCGTCGTTTCGAATCCGCAGGTCTCAGCAAATCCGCCTGCCAATTCGCTCGCAACGATGTAAACCTCTCCCGATGTCTCCAGAGCCGAATACTCGAACTCCGGATGTACCGCGATGCCCAGATTCGCCGGCAGCGTCCAAGGCGTGGTCGTCCATATGACCAACGACGACGCCTTGCCGGCCAACGCCGGATCGATCGCCGCCGGATCGGTCGCTAGCGGGAATTTCACATACACGGAAGGCGACGTATGCTCGCGATACTCGACCTCGGCCTCGGCCAACGCCGTCTGGTCGTGCGTGCACCAATAGACCGGCCGAAGCCCTTTGTAAACAAATCCTCTCTCGAGAAATCGGCCAAATAGTCTCGCTGTCGCCGATTCATATTCCGCCGACATCGTCAGGTAGGGATTGTCCCACTCGCCGAGTATGCCGAGCCGCTGAAAGTCGCGCGTCTGGTTATTCATCGCCGTAGAGGCGTGTTCGCGGCAGATCCGTCGAAAACTCGCGACCGGAATATCGGCCTTGTTCTTTCCCTTTTCGTTGAGTTTTCGCTCAACGTGTGTCTCGATCGGCAGCCCATGGCAATCGTAGCCCGGCACGTAAGGCGCGTCGTAGCCCATCATCGTCCGCGATTTGACGACCAGGTCCTTGAGTATCTTGTTTAGCGCTGTGCCGATATGGATGTCGGCGTTGGCATAAGGCGGGCCATCGTGGAGAATGAATTTCTCGCGGCCGGCTCGCGATGCAAGCACTTTTTGATACAGCCCTGTCTCCTGCCATTTCTTCAGTCGTGCGGGCTCCATTTGGCCGAGGTTCGCTTTCTGCGAAAAGTCGGTCCGGGGCAGATTTACGGTCTTCTTAAGGTCTAGTTCTTCACTCATCACAAAAATCAAAAGGCCCCAAGCTCTCATTCAAGCTTGGGACCTAAGCAAACCACGCCATTTCGCGGCTCAGCACCAGCCGAGCAGTGTCCCGAATCTATTGTTCATAATGGGCGATGGCCTCCGCATATTCAATAAATAGGATAGCACATATTTATTCCTGTTCGACAGTACAAAGCAGCGGATACTGCCGAGCCCGGGCGAGATTCATCGCTTTCTGGCATTTTTCATATGCGATCTCGTACGGGTAAATGCCGGCGACGCCGACGCCCTGATTGTGGACATTGAGCATTATGACGACGGCCTCGGCCTCGGTCCGTTTGAAAACGTATTCCAGAACAAACACGACGAAGTCCATCGTCGTAAAATCATCATTATGGAGCAGCACCTTAAAGAGCTTGGGCTTCTCGAGCCGCGTCTTTCGCTCCGGGAGTACGCCTACGCCGCCTTCCTCTTTATCTGTCCGCTCGGGCATCGTTCCATTATACCGTCTCTTGATCGGTGATCTGAGACGGCAAATGCAAATCTTAGTATTCGGTGATCTTTGCTAGACGCCTGCCTCGACGGTCGCTTTGCGTTCGAGCTTGCCCCATCCGACCACCGCACCGCGAATAGCTGTATAGACAGATCTGACCATGACCCAATACATGACCTGACGATATCCGAATCGCTGGATCAGCAGCCAGCCTAGCAGCCGTTTCTGTTCGCCTTTCTCCATCATGAACGCGGCGAACGCGCCGAGCCAGTCAACCGCAAGGAACAACGCGTAATAGAAGACCACCTGATTCAGGTTCGTCGGCGTATGTGCATATTCCTGTTGATGCGATAGCGAACTAACGGCGGCCGAAACCAGAGTCCAAACGAACATAAGGTCCATCACCGGCGATATCAGCGGGAACAGCACCTGAAATATCCAGACGTTCGGCATAGCTACGAACCCGAGCGTTCCAAATCGCGGATTCAGCAGTGCGTTCTTATGTTTCCACATACACTGGAGCGTGCCGAACGACCATCGGAAGCGCTGTTTGGCTAGGTCGCGAAGCGAATCCGGTGCTTCGGTCAACCCGATCGCTTTTTCTTCGTAGCCGATCTTGTATCCGAGCTTTCGCACCTGTATGGTCAGATCCTGATCCTCTGCAAGCGTATCGGGCGAGAATCCTCCCGCTTCTTCCAGCACGCTGCGTCGCCAGGCTCCGACCGAGCCCGGAACCACAGTGATGCAGTTGAGCGACGCAAATGCACGCCGGTCGAAATTCTGCGATGTCACATACTCGAGAGCTTGCCACTTCGTGACGATGTTGATGCGGTTGCCTACCTTTGCATTACCGGCGACCGCACCGATCCGTTCGTCGGCAAAACGGGCGGCAAGCGCCGGTACGGTCTCGGGCGTGAACAGCGTATCGGCATCGAGCGCGATCACGATCTCGCCCTTTGCTCGAGTCCAGCCGTAGTTGAGAGCTTCGGCCTTGCCGCCATTGGCCTTTGTGAGAACCGTTACGCGGCCGTCACCCGCAAATCGGTCGCGGGCTGTCGCATAGGTCAGGTCGGTCGAGCCATCGTCCACAACGATGATCTCGATGTCTGGATAATCTGAGGCGAGAAGGCTTTCGACTGTCCTCACGATAACCTTGTCTTCGTTATATGCCGGCACGACCACCGAAACCTTCGGCCGGTGCCCCTCGCCGAAATGCGCGGATTCGCGTCGTCGCGAACGCACGTACTGAGCGAACGCCAGTACCCCGATGAAGACCATCCGGCCAAGGCCGAGGATGATGCCTATGAAGAATATCCACCGCATCAGCCATCCTGCGAGCGATGCAAGATAGAACACGAATCCATCCGTTCGCGTGTAGAAGGTCTGGTCGTCCGGGATTATCGGCATCGTCTGCTCGGGGGTCATATTCGCCAGTCCGCCGATGGTCGTGAACTGGAACCCACGAGCTCGAAGTTCGTGGATGATCCGCGGCAGGGCCTCGATCGTGGCTGATCGGTCGCCGCCGCTGTCGTGCATCAGAATGATATTGCCGCGTTCTTCCGGCGTGTTGATCGCCGCCTGCTTTAGTATCTCTTCGACTATCTGGTCGGACGTATGCGGGCTGCCGTCGTCGTTCTTGAGTTTCCAATCGTCCGTGTCCAGGTGAAGCCCGACCGATATGTAGCCGAGATTCTGAGCCTGTACCGTCGGATCGACCTCATCGGGTGTCCGAGGCTCGGCATCGCCGAAAAAAGGCGCCCGGAACAGCCGCGTCGAATGCCCTGTTAGCGACTCGATCAAACGCTGAGTCGCGTTCAGCTCCAGATCGACCATCCGCTTCGGCACCTCGCCTAGGTTCGGGTGTGTGAACGAATGATTGCCGATCTCGTGGCCTTCGGCGACTATCCGTTTTACGATCTGAGGATTTGCCTGTCCGTTCTCGCCGACTATGAAGAATGCCGCCGGCACATTCTCCTGCTTTAGAATGTCGAGTATCTTCGGCGTCCACACGGGGTCGGGCCCGTCGTCAAATGTTAGAGCGATCTTCCCGGGCTGGTCGCCGGTTCGCTGGATGATATATGACGAGGGTATCTGCCGATATGTCTGATCCGTGATCTCGCCCGCCGGACCGACGGTGATATCGCGGATGCCGTCCTTTGGCTCCGCGATCACCTGCAGTATCTCGCCCGTGCCGCGAAACGTGACATCGTAACCGTATTTGATAGTCCTAAGGTCGGCGGCGGGCGAGATACGCTCCTTGGATCCAAAGACCTTCCATATCGAAGGATCCTCACTGCCGAGCCGCCACAACGCAAAACCCGCTACTTTGTATCTGGTAGAGCTTTCAATCTGGTTATATGCGCTTGCGGCATCCAGAAACCATATCGAATGTTCCTTGCCGTCCTCCTCGGTATATGTGAAGTACGGATTCTTTGACTGCGGGTCGAACTTGATCTCAGTCGGCGAATCGAGCGATTCGCTCGCGGCAAGCAGCGCCTCCTGAAACGACACCGTCTCGGCCTCCGATCTGTCATTCGCCCAGTTATAGCCGTAGTTACCTATGCAGACGATGGTCCTCGCAGGTGACAATTCGGCCATTCGTTTCTTCAGGATCGAATCGAACCAATCCTGGCCTGCGACCGGCCCCGGCCCGCTGGTGGACCAATGCTGGTCATAGGCCATAAGCATCAGATAGTCGTTGACTCCTGCGTAGGCCCGATAGTTCCAATCCGGATTGTCGAACGGCACGGCCTGGGCAAGTATCAACCCGCGTGACCTGAACTCCGCGTGGAGCGAGCGCATGAATTCGAAAAGATCCGGCTGCATCTTGGCCGGCACCTCTTCGAGGTCGATCGTGATACCGCCGAATCGGTACTTTTCGATCGTATCCAGCAGGTTAGCGATCAGTTTCTGTCTGCCGTCCGGGCTGCTGATCGATGCGGCGAGGATGTCAGTATTCCACTGTTCGTTCTTGTAGTTCTGCAGCAGCGGCAGGACCGGCATATCGGGCTTTCGATTTTGGACCAGATCGAGCGCCTTCTGGTCTATGTCCAGAACGAGTGGCTGGTCGCGATCACCCGAGAGTCTTATCCACTCGGGCACCATCCAATCGAGAGAATCGAGATTTGCCTCAAGCGAGGAGATGCTCGAATCGTCCCAATTGACATAGAACCCGACGGCGATCGGGTCGCCTTCGTTCACAGCGTCCAGGTCCGGACGTGCACCCGCCGCGCGTTTTAGGTCTGCGGCCGCACGTCGCCTGGCTTTCAGATCGTCGTGGGTGCGTCTTTCTCCGCGCGCGGCCTCGCTGATCTGAGTGGCTGCGGCATCACGACGCGAAAGCGGCGGCATCTGAGGCGGCTTGAACTGCAGATCAGGAGTCTGCGGCAGAGCGGCGACCGGCTTGAGCTTGAGCGAAGGCAGAAATGGATTGACCAGCACGCTGATCGTAAAGAGCGTCAGGAGTGTCGCCGCCGTAACGGCCAGGAAAGCTCCTCCGTACGACACGGCACGCCGGCGTCCTCCGCGTGCGTCCATGAATACCGGCTTTACTGCCGTCTCGCTTTCAGCTTCCGTTCGATCGCGGGCTTTCGGACTTGCCATATTTGGTCTCGATATCGCATCGGTCGGCTGCGATGATCTCGAAGCACATTATACGCCAACGGTTGTGAGATGTTCGCTGATACACAGCGCGGTGCTCGCAGAATTATCTGGACGTGACGGCCTATCTTTTGTTACATTTCAGATGCGCTGTTTACTTAGTATTCACCAAGACGTTCCAAACAGTTGTCCGAGTGCTGAAATACTCGGGCGATTCGACATTTATGCGTGAAACGACGATGAAGCGGAACAATGCCTCTACTGAGAGAAAGGCTAAGACCATCTCTGCGTCCGAGATCGATAAGATCTTCAAGGGCGTGGGAGAGAAACTGCGCGAAGGAAGGTCGCGCGAGGCCGAGAACCTGCTCCGCGAGACTATCGACGGCTACCTGCACACCCCTGACAACCTAGCGAATCTAAAGCGCCTTCTGTCGTTCACTTTTGAAACGATAGGCAAATACAAAGAATCATTTGAGGCTGTCGCTGAATACGAGGATGAATCCGCAGGAGTGGGGCTATCGACCGAGACGCAGGTACGCGTCGCAACTCAGCTTGCGATCGCATACAGTAATTATTCAGACCCGCCTAAGGCCGTAACGCTGCTCAAAGCAATGCTCGAAAAGGCCGAAGCGAATGACCTCAATAGCCTGATCGGCTCGATCGACATAGCGTTGGCTCGCGTATATCGCAAACTCAGCGAATATCCCATCTGTCGCGATTACGCTCAGAAGGCTCTGGCGAGCTTTCGGGATCAGGGCAACTGGCTCGGTATGGCAGAGGCCTATCGCGAGATAGCCAACAGTCTCCACCAGGAAGGCAACAGCCAAAAGGCGATCGAGAATTTTGAGCTCGGGATCAAGATTATCGGCAGCAACTCGGCTCCGTTCATGCTCGGCAAACTATATACCGATATGTCGGGAGCGTATTGGTTCCTCCGGCGTCCGCAGGACGGAATCGCGTGCCTCGAGCGCTCGATCGAGTTCTTTGACCGTACCGAGCACGCTCTCAATTCCGTCATCGCGTACAACAATTTGGGCATTAACCTGATGCTTATCGGCGAGTGGGCCCGGGCTGAGGACAGCATCCGCCGCTCGCTAGAGATAGCGAAACGCGAGGACTACGGACATATCGCGGGCATCTACGACAGCCTGGGCGAACTCAAGATACTTCGCGGCGACCTGGACGAAGCCGAAGAGCTTCTCGAGACCGCTGTCGATATAGCGACCCGATCCAATCGGCATTGGTACACCATACAGTCGATGCGCAATCAGGCCCGATGCTACCTTGCCAAAGGCGATATCGAGCGTGCCGTCACACGCGCCGGCGAGACCATCAAGCTCGCTCGCGAAGCAGGCGACAAACATCACTCGAACATGGCGATGCTTGTGCTCGCCGAGGGCACTCTCCGGCTCGGGAAGATCGAGGACTGCGAGGGAGCACTTGTCGATCTCGAAGCTACGGACCCGAGGTCGGATTACTTCGTGCTCGGGAATATTCAACGCATACGCGGGCTTGCGGCCCTGGACACCGGGGATATCGAACTCGCCATTCATCATTTTAGCCGCGCCCTGACCATATTCGAGGCCGGAGCCGACGTCTATCACGTAGCGATCACGCATCACCTGCTCGGCGAAAATTTGCTGCTGATAGGTTCGCCGAGAGCCCGCAAGCATCTGATCACGGCAGCCGACATCTATAAGAAGCTCGGGCTTGCGGACCGAGGTGCCGAAGTAAAACGAGCGCTCGACGACGCTGAGGCCGAGGCGGCCAAGACCCCGGCCCAAGAGCCGCGCCGTACCAACTCCGTCGTGTCGCAGCTCTTGACCGTCCGTCTGGCCGAGGCCACCGCGTCACGCGAGCTGTTGTTTCGCGAATTGATCGCGGTGCTCAATCAGGAGAGCAATGCCCGAAAGATGATCATCGCCCAGCCGGACGACAAAGGCCGGCTAGTGCCGTTCATCACTCACGGCTACGCACCGCCTGATAGCAGCGACGTTGTTTCAAAACTCGCCTCGGCGCTCGAGAAGAAAGAAGAGAAGCAATTCTCACGCGCCAAGAACATAGCGGTCTTTCCGCTCATCGGCGAGGCGGCCCGGCCCGCGTACGTGATCATAAATCCCGCTTCGGGTGCTACGTTGAGTGACGGCAGTTCGCTCGCTCCGCTGCTTCGCGTCGTCGAGTTGGGTATGGATGTCGTGGCGCTGCGTGAACGTGAGCACGGCCACACGGCCGAGGCTGAGATCAGCCCTTATGCGGGCGGCGGCCTGATGCCCGGCTTCATCCATTCATCGCCCGCGATGACCGCTCTCGTCGAAGAGGTTTACAAGATCCGCTCATCCGATGTAACTGTACTCGTTACCGGGGAATCAGGGACCGGAAAGGAGCTGGTCGCCCAGGCGATCCACACTATCTCGAACCGCAAGGACGAGGTGTTCATCCCGGTCAATTGTACCGCGCTTCCGAAAGATCTCGCCGAAGGGCAGCTATTCGGTTATAAAAA
The DNA here is from genome assembly GCA_019639115.1 of Acidobacteriota bacterium. GTDB lineage: Bacteria > Acidobacteriota > Blastocatellia > Pyrinomonadales > Pyrinomonadaceae > OLB17. The sequence continues at coordinate 235,692 of JAHBSM010000003.1, forward strand.
AGGCGCATTCACGGGCGCGACCAATGATTCACCCGGGCTGATCCGCTCGGCCAATGGCGGAACGTTGTTCCTGGACGAGGTCGGCGATCTGCCGCTGGATGTCCAGCCGAAACTGCTTCGGTTCCTACAGGAAGGTGAGATACAGCCGCTCGGCGAACGCCACCCGATCAAAGTTGACGTCAGAGTGATAGCGGCTACAAACGTGGCGCTGGAGGACAAGGTCGCAGCGGGAACGTTTCGCGAAGACCTTTACTATCGTCTGAACGTGATCCGACTGCGAGTGCCTCCGCTCCGCGAGCGTAGGTCCGAGATACCTCCGATCGTCGCGTACTACGTAAATCAATACTCAGAGCGATTCAAAAAGCACAACGTGACGATCTCGCCTCAAGCCGTCGATCTGCTGATGGTCTGCGAGTGGGAGGGCAACGTTCGTCAGCTGTGCAACGAGATACAGCGTGTCGTAGCTCGAGCCGAGGACGGCGAAGTGATAATGCCCGACCATATATCGGCCGAGCTCAAACGCGCCGCACGTCCGCTGACGCCGTTCGACGCCGGCAGCAGCATCCGGCCGATCGCTTCCTACGACCATCCGGTCATGCCGTTCGCCAATATCTCAGGCGGCGGCACGCTCGAGGAAGCCGTCACAGAACTGGAGATGCAGATGATCAGGACATCCCTCGCCCGTAATAACTGGAATATCTCGAAGGTCGCGGCCGAACTCGGACTGACCCGCCGCGGGCTCTATCTGAAGCTTACGCGATACGGCATCAACAAAGCAGCCTGAACAATTAACGGGAACTAGAGTTCCCTGCATCCGCCGGCTTTCCAGCGGCTCAGTGAATAACCTCCGCGGAGCGAACGGAACAATACTGCCGTCACCGTCTTTGTGCCGCGTCCGCCTTCTTTCACGCGCATACACAGCCGGTAGTTCATGCCGGCCACTACTTGCACTTCGGCTTTTTCAATTTTTACCAGAGTTACGGCCGTGCCTGACTGCCTGGCCCGGATCGCGACGGCTCGGCCGGCCGCTTTCCTTATCTCTTTCGATGATCGCGAAGCTGGGGCATAACCTCCCGCTACCGGCTCATCCTGCTGAGCACTGACGGTGTTCGTGCTAAAGAAAAAGACCGCTGCCAGGGCGGCCGTGACAAAAAGAGTTCGTTTCATAGTTTGCTTAAGGTAACTGCGATATAGGATCGAGGGTCACGCTGCTGCCGACATGGCCCGAAGTTCCGAAATTATGGCCGGGAGCCGGGTCGTGACCTCACGGATCTCGTCCGCCGTAGTTGGCCGGCCTAGCGAGAATCTGATCGAACCCATCGCGTATGAGAAGGGCACTTCCATAGCGGTCAGCGTCGAACTGGCGTCGTGCACCTTGCTGTGGCATGCAGAACCTGTCGATGCACAAATTCCTGCTTCGTTCAGGCGATGGAGTATCATTTCGCCGTTCGTATTCTCGAACGAGATATTCGCCGTATTGGGTGTGCGTTCGGCCCCGCCGCCGTTCACACGCGTATTCTCTATGCTGATTGCGACCGAAGATTCGAGTTGGTCACGCAGCTCTCGCACCGCTTCCATCGGCTCGAGTTCTTTTGCGAGCCGAGCTGCGGCTCCCATGCCGACCACCTGATGAACGGCCGTCGTTCCCGAACGTCTCCCTGATTCCTGTCCGCCGCCGATAAGCATAGGCTGGATCCTGACGCCGTCGCGAATGTATAGAGCCCCGACGCCCTTGGGCCCGCCGAATTTATGAGCGCTGATCGAGAACAGATCTATCTCCGACTTTGACAGGTCGATCGGTATCTTGCCCACGGCATTGACGCCGTCGCTGTGAAATATCGCCGACGACCTCTCTTTGACCAAAGCGGCTGCTTCCGCGATCGGAAACAGAACGCCGGTCTCATTGTTCGCGGCCATTATCGAGACCAATGCCGTATCCTCTGTCAGCGCATCGCTGAGTTCGTCTAGATCCAGGCGTCCCTCGTTATCAACGCCGAGAAAGGTCACCTTCCAACCGCGTCCCGCAAGCCGCAGGAACGCTTTGGCGACGGCTCCGTGTTCGACCCGCGTCGTTATCACATGGCGTCGTTCCGGCATGGCTTCTGCCGTGCCGATCACCGCCCAATTATCGCTTTCGGTGCCGCCGGACGTGAACGCGATCTCATTCGCTGACGCCGCGCCTACAAGCTCGGCCACGTTCGCCCTGGCTTCTTCGACCGCTGCTGCGGCTGCCGCTCCTGCCGCATGGGCCGATGCCGCGTTTCCGAAATTGCCCGACAGGAACGGTATCATTGCCTCGGCAACGGGCTGAGCAACCGGAGTTGTTGCGTTATAATCAAGATAGATCATCGGTAGAATCTCGGCCCCGTCCGCGAGGCCCGGCGATACCGACATTAAAGTCGATAACTGCTTTGAACGCAATACTAACAATAACACAACCCGACGGTCACGTCTTCGAGTACGGCGCGGTCCCAAATAGGGTCCACTCGATAGGCCGAGCAAAGGATAACGACATTGTACTCAACGACCGCCGCGTGTCCAGAAAGCACGCCTACATCGACGGTTCGGGCGGTATTTTCGTGCTGCACGACGGCCACGTCGAGAACGGCCAGGCCGTGCGGAGCGTGAATCACGTATTCGTTAACGGGACCCCACGCCTCGAGGCCGAACTCAAAACCGGCGACACTATCACGATCGGCGAGACACAGATCGCGGTCCGGCTCTTCTCGGCCGGAGCAGCCGACACGAATGATAGAACGGCGGCTCCTATCTCGGCCGGCATACGCTACGACGATGCACCGTTCGGCCACACGATGATGGAGATGACCGCTAATGAGATCATCGGCAAGCGGTCAAATATGTCGGTCGATAACGGCGTCGCGACCCCGGATGAGATAAAGGACCTCAGACGCAAGGCAAGGTCGCTCGAGCTGCTCTACGAGATGAGCCGTACGCTCGGCCGCGTATTCGACCTGCAGGAGATATGCAACATTGCGACCGACCTGGTGTTCCGCGGGACGCCCGCCGACCGTGCGATCGCCTTGCTGGCCGACGAAACGCCAGATGGACGCATACTCGATTTCAGCCTCTACCAGATCGCGGCCAAAACGCGCGACGCCCGTATCGAGAAACTGACGTCCGACCTGACAGTCAGCCGCACGATCACAGAAAAGGTGATGCGCGACAAGGTGGCGATCCTCTCGCAGGACGCGGTCTCCGACGCACAATTTCACGGCGCTGCATCGATCGTCTCACAAGGCGTGCGTTCGACCATCTGCGCGCCCCTCATCACCGAATCGAACGTTCACGGCGTGATCTATGCAGATCGGCTGGATCCTTTCGCTACCTTTACACAGGATCATCTCGAGATGATCAGCGCTGTCGCGGCACAGGCTGCGATCACGATCGAGACCATCAGGGCACACGATCGTCTCGCTCGCGAAGAGGTCGCTCGAGCCAACTACGGACGCTTCATGCCCGAGTACGTCGTTAGGCAGCTGCTTGATGATCCGTCGTCATTTCGTCTAGGCGGAATCGACCAGACGATCACCGTGCTGTTCGCCGACATCCGCGGGTTCACGTCCATTTCAGAACACGAAGACCCGGAACGGGTCGTTGCGCTGCTGAACAGATATTTTTCGGCGATGACCGAGATCATTTTTGCTCACGGCGGCACGCTTGATAAATATATCGGCGACGGCTTGATGGCTCTCTTTGGTGCGCCGACCGCGTCGCCTGCCGACGCAGCGAACGCGTTGAAGGCGGCGGTCGCAATGCAGAAAGCGATCCCTCAACTCAACGCCGAACTCGCACCCGAAGGCTATCCGTCGATACGCGTCGGCATCGGACTCCATACCGGCGTCGCCACCGTCGGATATATCGGGTCCGACAGGCGGAGCGAGTACACGGCTATCGGCGACACCGTCAACCTCGCATCGAGGCTCGAATCGAACGCTGCAGGAGGCGAGATATTGCTTACCGACGCAACGGCCAAAGCGGCCGGAGGCCTATTTCCACTGAAGCGTCGCGAACCGTTGATGGTCAAGAATCGGACGACACCGGTCGAGCTGTTCGAACTCGGCATCGTGTGATCCGCCCGAGCTTACTTTTGACCGGTTCCGTCACGTTTTCTTTTCGGGAGATAGAATCGGGATTGTTGTATAATTTGACCTGCAGCCGTAGCTTTTGCATCCTATGCTCAAGATCTCTTCATTGAAGAAACTTGTCACCGATTCGATGGCGATAGACCTCGGAACGGCAAGCACAATAATCGCAGTCAAAGGCCGCGGTATTGTGCTCGACGAACCTTCACTCGTTGCGGTGAACGAGATGACCGAGGAGATCGTCGCCTTTGGCGTGGAAGCTGCGGAAATGTCCGGCCGCGAGGGCCGTGACATCTCGGTCCGGGCTCCGATGATCGGCGGCGTGGTCGGCGATTTTGAACGAACTAAGCGGATGCTCGCCTACTTTGTGCGCAAGGCAAAGACCGGCGGGTCGAATATCTCGCTCCAAGCGGTGATGTCCATGGTGTCGGACGTCACGCATGTAGAGCAGCGCGCCCTGTTAAACGCTGCGGACGATGCGGGCATCGGCAAGGTTTTTATGATGGAAGAAGGGCTCGCGGCGGCGTTCGGAGCCGGCGTATCGCCGAGCGACAAGCGGGCGTCGGCGATCGTGGACATCGGCGCCGGCACGACCAATATCGCCATCGTTGCCAAAGGTTCGGTCGTTCATTCCACTTCGGACCGATACGGCAGCAACGCCATCAACGAGAGCCTTGCCACGCATCTGCGGCGGCATCGCGGACTCCAGGTCGGCGAAGAGACGATCGAGATGCTCAAGACGCGGTTTGCGGGAACGTTCCTGCCCGACGATATCGCCAAGACGATCGAGGTTAGAGGCCGCGACGTCGAGACCGGCAGCCCCGCCGCGGTCGAGATCACGACCGGCGAGGTCTATCCGATCGTTGAGGCCATCGTCCGCCGCATCGCACTTCGCGTCAAAGATACGCTCACCGAGCTACGGCCAGAGGTCGCGGCCGACATCTACGACCGCGGCGTCATACTGACCGGAGGCGGAGCCCTGCTCGAGGGCATCGACCAATACATGCGCAGCTTCATCAACCTGCCCGTCGCGATAGCGGACGAGCCGCGGTACGCCATAGTCAAAGGCCTGCTTAGTATGTTCGAGGACGAAAAACTGCTCGAACGCGTCTCCATCAACGAACTCGGCGTACTTAAAGGTGCCGATGCCCCTTTCGAAGCCTGATCCCGATCGCGTTTTTCGCGAACCCAGCCCATGCCTGCCCGCCCGTGCATGAACGGATCGCGTTGCGTCCGATGTGTGATATTCTGAGGGCACCTTTTCGGCGGATCGTGATCGATGCAGTGGAACGAACTTTTCTATTCAGTTAACGGGCTGCGAAACGTGCTCGATATCGCGCTCGTCTTTGTAATAGTTTACGTCGTACTCAAACTGCTGCGTGGCACGCGCGCCGTGCCGACTGTCGTCGGTATGGTGCTGCTGGCCCTGCTCTATTGGCTTGCGGTCGCACAGGAGCTTGCGACGCTCGAATTCGTTCTGCGGTATGCGGTCGCTTTTCTCGGTATCGCGGTCATTGTACTGTTCCAATCAGAGATACGACAGGCTCTCATATACTTCGCCAATAGGCTTCGTTTTCCCATACTAAAGAAACAGCGAGGCCAGTTCGGCGGCAGCGTTTACGACGAGATCGTGCTTGCCGTCACTACGCTCGCAAGCGAGAAAACGGGCGCACTCATCGTGATCGAACGCAACATAGGCCTGCGAAACTTCATAGACGCAGGCGTTCAGCTCGATGCACGGATCAGCTACGACCTGCTGGTCACCCTCTTTGAACCTGCGACACCGCTTCACGACGGTGCGGTCGTCATACAAAATGAACGCATCGCCGCCGCGTCCGTGTTCCTGCCGCTGACCAAAAATCCTGAGATCTCACGCGAACTCGGCACGCGCCACCGGGCCGCGATCGGCATAACTGAGGGAACGGATGCCATCTCGATCGTCGTGTCTGAAGAGACGGGGCTGATCACATATGTCGAGGGCGGCACGGTTCACCGCAATCTTGACACCACACAACTGAGAAAGCTCCTGTTGGACGCTCTCGAGATCCCGCTGATAGAGCCGCGCCGCGATGCCGCGTTCGCCGGCGAACCCGAACGTACCGAGATATCCTGACCATAATGGGCCGAACCTTCTTCGTAAAGCAGATACTCAAAAAGGTCTTTCTCGAGGATTGGGCCTTGAAGCTGGTCGCTCTGGCGATCACGCTGGCCTTGTGGTTCGGTGTCACCGGTCTGAGCACGCCGACCACACGCCGCATATCGGTGCCCCTCAATCTGTCAATATCATCTAACGCCCAGATCACGGGCCCGATCCTGGCCGAGGTCGAGATAGAGATCAGCGGCGACAAACGCCGTATTGAGGATATCGATCGCAAACAGCTCACGGCCTCAGTGGACCTGACCGAGGTCAAGCCGGGCGAACAGGCCGTCACGCTTTCGCCGGACACGGTCTATGTGCCGCTGCCGCAAGGCGTCAAGCTCACGGCCGTCACGCCGAGCAGGATCGCGATCAATCTGGAATCGGTCGAGGAAAAGGAGCTGGATGTCCGAGCCGACATACATGGCCTGCCCGCCGCGGGTTATGAGATATACAGCGTGTCGGTGCTGCCGCCCAAGATACGTGTCCGAGGGCCCGCCAGCGTTATGCGGACGCTTGAGTTCATTCAGACGGCACGTATCGACGTGACCGGGAAAAAAGATGATCTCACTGCCCGTCAGATCACCGTAACATCGAGCGACCCTAAGGCCGCTATCTTCGATACCGTCGTGGATGTCGTCGTGCGTATCGGTGAGAAACGAGTCGAACGGAATATCTCGGCCCAGGTCGCTGGCTCACCCGGCCGGTCCATCGCCGTTACTCTATTCGGTCCGAGGTCCGAGCTTCAAAAGCTTCGAGTTGAGGACGTAAAGGCGGAACCCTTCCTCGGTGATTCCGGAGAGGAGTCCTACCGTGTGATCTTGCCTGCTGAATTGCTGCGCAGCACCGAGATACGAAGGGCACGCCCGCTACCTTGATATATCTAGAAATCGCCTTATCTCGCCTCGCATCTCCTCGGTGATCTCGTGTTTTGCCTTGAACTGCTTCGACACGTAATTCGGCAGCAGCGAACGCAGCTTGGCGTCAAAAGCCGCGAACTGGTCGTTCGTGTAGAACTCGTCGTCGTCACCGTATAGATAGATGGTCTGAGCCGCGAAAGGTTTATATATCGGATTGGTATCGAGGTCTCCCGGTATTCCGCCGCAGACTCCCGCGATCCCGGCAAGACGGTCCGGATAGGTGAAAGCAAAGCGCAGATCGAGCGCACATGCCTGAGAGAATCCGTACATGAACACGCGGCCGGCGTCGGCAAGCCCTTCCCTGACGAGCCGATCGATCACTTCGTTCACAAAGTCATGATGCAGCCTTATGTGCGGCTCAGGCCGACGCTCAGACAGCCAGCCGTAGCCGATCGCATAGCCGCCGTCCTTGGTCGGACGATAATGCGGGTGCGGTGCCTCGATAGCCGCGATCACGTACTGGCCGCCGGTGACCAGTTTGGCCTCGCGCATCATATATCGCTTGTGCGCACCGTAACCGTGCACCGCGATCAGTAGCGGCGCAGGCTTGGCCAGGCCGTCGGGCACATATACGTCGTAGTAGAGCTCGATCTCTGCCTTTACAGTCAGGTCGGTCCGTGTATTTTCGGTCATCTTCTCAAGCCACGATAATGTGGCGGTTACTGATACAATAGTCGCATTTATGGCCCGATTTTTCGAACGCCTTGACGAGCTGGCAGGCATCGATACAAACGGAGCGGCACGACTACTGGACCGTATCTCGTTCGTGTTCCTGGTCGTGATGGTCGCCGCGGCGCCGCATTCGATCGCCGCGACGCAGATCGCTATGGGTATCTCGATGGCCGCCCTCCTTGGCCGTCTCATCGCTGGCCCGCGGCCGTCATTGAAACTAGGCTTGATCGACTTTGGGATCGCCGCCTTCATTGTCTGGTCCGTGATCAGTTCGCTTGCCTCATACGAGCCGCTCGTGTCGCTCGACAAGCTCCGCAACGTCGCGTTGTTCCTGATCTATTATCTCGTCCGCTGGAATGTCCGGTCGCGTCAGGCGGGCATTGTGCTGGCTTTGACACTGGTTTTCTCCTCGATGGTCAACGTCGTCTGGACACCGGTCGAACGGCTGATCGGCCGCGGCGTCGAGATACACGGGCTCGACCCTAACGGCCCGCTTGCACGAGCTTTGCTTTGGGAAGGTGACACTCTGCTGTCGGCTAACGGCCGCAGGATCGCTTCGCCGGACGATCTGGTCGCCGCTCTCGACGGCAGCGAAAAGGTGTCGGTCGCGTTCTACAGGCCGGATTTTGAGTTCGCTGTCGATGTCCGCTCCGCCGATCTGCTTGCCGGCGATGATGCAATGTCGCGGCTTGGGATCGCCCGTTGGGAGCGAAGCCACAATTGGCGTTCGCGAGGCTTCTTTCGTCATTACGTGACCTATGCCGAAGTGCTTCAGCTTATTGCTTCGCTCGTGCTCGGGCTCACGGTCGCAGGCATCACGCGTCGCGGCAGCGGCGCCGACGGATCTCGGTTTTTGCGCGCCGCGACCTCGACACCAGTGATGATCGCGTGCCTCGCAGGTGTGTGTCTGAGCCTGTTGCTTACCGTGACCCGAGCGCCGCAATTAGGATTCATGGTGTCCGGAGCCTTGATCGTGCTGCTTGCATCGAGCCGCAAATTCGCGCTTGCCGCCATTATCATCGCGGTGCCGCTCATTTTCGGGGCTCTTCTGTTCCTGCAGCAGTCGCGCCAGGTAGGCTTCCTCGACGCTCAGGACGATTCGACCCGTTATCGAATGACGATGTGGCGCGACGGTATGCGGTTGTGGACCGCAAGCCCGCGTAATTTCATCTTTGGCGTCGGCATGGACTCGGTCAAGGAACGCTGGCGCGAGTGGAACATGTACGATGGCGGACGTATGGCGGTGCTCCACTTTCACTCAACGCCGATCCAGCTCCTGGTCGAACGCGGGCTGCCCGGACTCCTTACCTGGCTCGCGGTGCTAGTCGGCTGGTTCGCGGCACTCGTCGCGGGCGTCCGTCGGCTGGGTTCGGGCGGACGAACGTCCTTTGGGATCGTACTCGGAGGGCTTGGCGGGCTTGCAGGCTTCGTGGTGAGCGGCCTTGTTCACTGGAATCTCGGCGACGCCGTGGCCTCGATGAATCTGTTCCTGGTGGTAGGCATCGCGATAGGCATAGTCCGTGCGGATGGGCCTGTCACACAGATTTAACATGACCGGCCATGCGATTCTCAGAACTTTAGCCCGAGCGAGTCGTAAGTATTACACACCCCGTCGATGAATATTATGAACAACAAAATACTCCGATATTCGCTTACTTTCACCGTGTTTGTTTCGCTCGTTGCCGGTATCGCTCCGGTCGTCGGTGTCGCCCAGACGGCCCCTGCCCGGGCAACTTCCGACGCATACGCCAAAGCGCTCGAAGCCATCGAGGCTAAGGCCGATGCACGTCGCAAAGAACTGGGCATCCCCGGCATGGCCCTCGTGATAGTCAAGGACGATCAAGTGATCTATGCCAAGGGCCTCGGGCTCAAGAACGTCGAAAAGCAGGAAGCGGTCACGCCCGATACACAGTTCGCGATTGCGTCCGCGACCAAGGCATTCACTGCTCTGTCGGTACTTATGGCTCAGGACGACGGCAAACTCTCGCTCGACGACTCTCCAAAGAAGTATCTACCGTACTTCAAAATGTACGATCCGGATACGGATCGCCAGATCACGCTTCGCGATCTGCTCAGTCACTCTTCGGGCCTGAACCGCACAGATCTGGCCATGATCACCGGCCGGCTAAACCGCGACGAGCTGATCGAGGTCTCCGCCCGTGCCAAACCGACCGCGAAGCTGCGTGAGAAGTTCCAGTACCAGAACATCATGTTCGTCGCCGCCGGCGAAGCCGTCGCCAAAGCCAACCGGACCACATGGGAAAAATTCGTCCCCGAGCGCATCTTCAAACCGCTCGGTATGACCAATAGCTCGATGTCCATGGCACAGATGTCACGCTCGCGCGACCATTCGCTCGGGTACGATTACAATTTCGACACCAAGGAGACTCTGCTTCGCCCATATCGCGAGATCACTGCTTCGGCCCCAGCAGGGTCGATCACCTCGAGTGCTAACGATATGGCAAAATGGCTCCGATTCGTTCTTAATGGCGGAACGGTCGGCGGAAAACGGCTGGTGTCGGAAAAGGGTTTCGAAGAGTGGCTCAAGCCTCAAATGAAGATCACGCCAAATGGCGTGGTCTCCTACGGGCTGGGCTGGTTCATTGAGAAATGGAACGGGCTCAAGGTAGTGCACCACGGCGGGAATATCGACGGATTTAATTCGCTCGTCGCCATGATACCCGAGAAAAAGCTTGGCTTCGTCATGCTCACCAACGTTTCAGGATCGCCGTTGGGCAATGAACTAATGCCGCTTGTATGGTCGAATCTGATCCCAGAAGCGGTGCCGCCGCCTCCGCCGCCTGTCGCCCGTAATGCTGACGTTGCTCCTGAAAAAGAAGCGGGCAAGTACAAATTTGCCGAAGCAGGCATCGATGTTGATATCACATTTGCCGACGGCAAGCTTACGATGAATGTTCCCGGGCAGCCGGCCTATCCGCTTGAGAAGATAAGCGGCCGAAAATATAAACTGACCGGCGCTCCCGAAGGATTCTTTGTAACGTTTCGCGGCGACGAGCTTTATCTCGAACAGCCACAGGGCAACTTCACGCTAAAACGGGCCGGGACTCCGTCGCCTGCGAGCAGTGCGGTCGTAGCCGCTAACCTGGTCGGCAAGTACACTGCCGCGGGAGCTCCAGTCGAACTCGAGATCAAAGCCGACGATAAGGGTCTCGTCACTCTCAATCTGCCCGGCCAGCAGCCTTACGCGCTCACCCCAAAAGGGCCTGACACTTTTTCACTCAAGCCGTTGCCGGACAGCTACTCGCTCAGAGCCAAATATGCGAGCGACGGCAAAGCGGCGAGTGTCGTTATTACGCAGCCCGAAGGCGACTTCGAATTCAAGCGCTCGGGTGAGGCGTCAGAGGCTCCTTCGATATCGGTCGAGGAACTGCACAAAAAAGTCATCGAGGCCGCCGGCGGCGAGGCGGCATTGCGCGCGATCACGTCACGCGTCACCGAGGCAGATGTTGATTTTGAGAGTCAGGGAGTGACGGCCTCGGCCACCTCGTGGCTAAAGGCTCCGGCCCGGAACGCGACCGAGGTTCGCTTTACGGCGCTCGGCAAAGTGATCGCGACCGGCTGGGAATTCTTTGACGGCACCAGAGGCGAACAGGCATATTCGTTCGCGCCTGTCGAGCGGCTCGCGGGCAAGAATCTCGAAGATAAACGTCTGGAAGCTGACCTCTACTCCATACTTGACTGGACGACGCCGTTCCGTCGGGTCGCTGTCACGGGCACAGCCAAGGTCGGCGGCGAGGACGCTTTCGTCGTAAGCTTCGAAAGCGAAAAGGGCACTCCCTTCAAAGAGTATTACTCGACGACCACCTTCCTGCTGCTCAAACGCGAGGGCGTCAACGTGTCTTCGACGAGCTCGCAGCAGGTGCCTTACACCACTCTGTACAGCGACTATCGCCGGGTCGATGGCGTAATGCTGCCGTTCAGGTCAGTCAACTCAAGCATCACAATGGGCGATGTCGTGACCGTGCTCAGGTCGGTAAAACACAATACCCCGGTGGATGACGCGATCTTTGCACCGCGCAAAGTTAACTGAACCGGCTGCGGCTTTCGCACGCTTTGCTGACGGAAAAGAAAAAGGCTCGGGCCGGTCATATTCGGCTCGAGCCTTTTTGTGTATCCGAGGACGCGACCGCCGAGCCGTACGGCGCAAACTAGCCTACTGCGGACGAAACTTCTATACTTGTTATTTACGCAATTTCACTAAACTTTCGAGGAAAATTATCGTGGCAGAACAATTTGACGTAACTATCATCGGTGCCGGCCCGGGCGGCTATGTGGCGGCGGTTCGCGGAGCACAGCTCGGGCTAAAAGTAGCGATCATCGAAAAAGAAAAGGACGCCAAGCTCGGCGGCACCTGCGGCCTGCGCGGCTGCATCCCGACCAAAGCTTTGCTCAACGCCGCGCATTTGTATCAGAAAGCGGGCGAATTCGAAAAATACGGCTTGAAAGTTTCGGGTCTCGATTACGATTGGGCCGGCATTCAGAATTACAAATCGGGCATTGTCGATAAGAACGCCGCCGGCGTGACCTATCTGATGAAAAAGAACAAGGTCACGGTCTTCAATGGCCACGGCAAGATCGCCGGAAAAGGCAAGGTCGAGGTCGCCCTCGCCGACGGCAAAAAAGAGACGATCGACACCAAGAACATCATCATCGCGACCGGATCGGTAGTCAGGCCGATCCCCGGTTTTGAAGTTGACGGCAAACAGGTCGTTAACTCCGATCAAATTCTGGAACTCGACCGCGTGCCGAAATCGATGATCGTGATGGGCTCAGGAGCGGTCGGCGTCGAATTCGCAAGCGTTTATCATCGCTTCGGCTGCGAAACGACAGTTGTGGAGCTGATGGATCGGATCGTGCCTATCGAGGACGCGGACGTTTCAAAAGAACTCGCTCGTGCATTCAAGAAACAAGGCATTAAATGCGAGACCGGCATCAAGCTCGACAAACTTACGAAAGACAAAAAGGGCGTAAAGGTATCCGGCAAGAACGCAAAAGGCGAGGATGTCACCTTTGAGGCAGAGATGCTGCTTGTCGCCGTCGGCCGTATGCCGTATCTCGATGGCCTCGGTCTCGATAAGACAAAAGTCGTCATAAATCCTCGCGGGACCGTAAAGGTCAATGAATTTTGCGAGACTGACGAGCCGGGAGTTTACGCCATCGGCGATGTAATCGATACAGCTTGGCTCGCTCACCTCGCGTCAAAAGAAGGCATCCTCGTCGTCGAAAAGATCGCGGGTAAAAAGGTCGAACCGATCAAACAGAACCTCGTCCCGAACTGCACTTACTGCGACCCCGAGGTCGCGAGTGTCGGCCTGACCGAGGCGAAAGCGATCGAAGCAGGTTACGACGTCAAGGTTGGTAAATTCCCGTTCTCAGCCTCGGGCAAAGCAAGAATCCTCGGCGAGACCGACGGTTTCGTCAAGATCGTCGCCGAAAAGAAATACGACGAGGTCCTCGGTGTTCACATCATCGGCCCGCACGCCACCGAGCTGCTCGCCGAGGCCTGCGTGGCCATGGCGCTCGAGACCACCGCAGACGAACTCGGCCGCGTCATCCACGCCCACCCGACCGTTTCCGAATCCGTAATGGAAGCCGCCGAAGGCGTGCATGACCTCACGATCCACATGTAGGCCTATCGGTCATCGGCCGTTGCAACGCCGTCGGTGAAAGCCGGCGGCGTTTTAGCTTGTAAGCCGGCGATAGATGTTCGGAATGCGTTCGGGCAGCGACAGCACATCGTCGATGATCGTGTAGCCGACATCGCCGTACAGGTCCTTTAGCTCGGCTTCGCTCTCGCGGTCGATCGTGATACAGAACGGCGTTATGCCCTTTATCTTCGATTCGATCAGAGCTTCGCGAACGTCCTCGCGAGCATATCGCGCGTCGCCGTAGTCATGATCGTACGGCCGGCCGTCGGTCAGTATTATCAACAGTTTCGTACGATTCTCGAGCCTAGCCAGCTTGTGCGTGGCATGCCGGATAGCGGCTCCGAGCCGCGTGTTATTTTGGAATGTGATCCCGCCGATCCGGCGTTCGACGGTGTCATCGTATCTCTCGGCAAAATCCTTTACCACATAGAACTTTACGTTCCTGCGGCCTTCGCTTGTAAAGCCGTTTATAGAGTAAACGTCGCCGACGGCCTCGAGCGCTTCGCTCATCAGCACGAGTCCTTCCTTTTCGATCTCGATGATGCGCCGGCCGGGATGCGTGTATGGCTGCAGCGGGTTTCGTGTGATCGTTCTGGCGGTCGATGACGATTGGTCGAGCAGCAGCGAGACAGCCACGTCCCGCTGCTTTCTCAGCCGTTTCGTATAGATATTCTCCGATTGGCGTCCGTCGGCACGGCGATCGATCACCAGATCCACGAGTGCATTCAGGTCGTAGTCTTCGCCGTCTATTTCGCGATTGACCCGCACCAGATTCTCGGGCTTCATCATCTGGAACTGATGACGGATCGACGAGATGACTCCGCGGTATCGCGACCTGGTCAGCTCGACGAACGTCCGGTCGCCCTGCTTCACACGTTTCTCGATCACGCGGCTCCATCCGACGCGGTGGTCGTGGAGCTCGCGGTCCCACTCGTCGTAGGCAAACGCTTCGTCGCCTGGTTCGAGCGGCTGCTCCGGCATATCGGAATGTGTCCAGGTCTCACCGCCGCTTAGTTCGTCGGGTTCGCTTTCATCGTTGGGGTCGTTCCAGGCGCTGAACAGTTCGCTCACATCCTGCTGCCTTTCCCGGGCCTCGCGTTTGATCTGGTCCTCGGTCACGGCTTCTGACGAGTCGGCGTCCTGATATACGAATTCGTCGCCGGTCTCCTGCTCATCCGTAGGAGCGTTATCGATCTGTTCGGGCGAGACATTCTGAAACAGTGAATAGATCCGAGAGGTCGCCATCAGCGTATCGCTTACCGATGCATCGTTGCGTTTGAGATAGCTATCCACGACCGTCTCGATCTCTGAGACGATCTGACCGTAGAATTGTCTTGATTCGTCTCCCGCACCGCCGCACATCGTGACCTGAAACAGCAGCTCGAACGGCACTTGAGCCATCGGAACGTCAAATATATAAGGCCTGTTTCGTCGCATCAGGTCTCGCATTAGGTCGAGATCGCGGCGCAGTCCGCGATAAGCATCCCTCAGCCTCGCGTCGATCCGGGCATTCTCCAACGTCCCAAATATCCTGCGTGCCAAACGAGGCTCGGGAAACACCGCGAGCACCGCTCGATGGTCCGAACCCAGCGGGAGGATCGCTTCCCGCTTTTCCCATTCGGCGGCCGCTTCAGCCTCTGACAGCCCTCGCGTCCCGGCCGAGATATCTTCGATGTAGCCGGCCAGCGAGAACGCATCGGTCTGTTCTGCGTCTGCCGCGTAAACGGCCGACAGGCTCGCGTACGCCGCCTTGAGCCCATCGGTATCGATCGCAAAAGTTCCGAATTCGATCTGGCCGGCCCCGTGAGCCGCGAGGACTTTATACAACCTGAAGTTCTCAGGTTCATCCTCGAATTCCGTCACCGACGCAGGCAGGTAAACTGTTCGCCCGTCTCCTATCCGCGACCCATGCTGAAGTTCGGATATCGGCGACACTTCGATCTCGCGTCCTGTCAGGGCCTCAACATACATTCGGATCACTGTGCGGATACTCTCGAGTGTCAGCCCCGACGATGTCCGGCTGAGCGTTGCGTTCGACGCTTTTGTCTCCAAACCGAAATAGCTCCGGCGGGCGCGTTGCGATGTGCTCTCGGGGTCTTCCAGGCCGTGCTCCGCCCACGATTCGAACTGCACGACGGTGGCCTGTCCCATTGCTTCGGGTATGGATCTGAATGCGGCGAGGGCGCTCTCCGCATCAACCGATGCGATCGAGCCGACCGAATCTATCAGCCTGCGGATACCCAAATCGTCGATCCGGCCGCGAGCGGACGCAACGTATGCAAAGAACCGCGGGGTTGCCCTTAGGAACGCAATGAGCACCGCGTTGCCGCTCGTCGCGATCTTCCGAGCGAGGCTGCTCCACGAGCCGAGATTCGCAGGCGAAACACGCAAAGCGCGGTTGCCGGCCGCCAGGTAAGCCAGTGTGACGCTGCCTCCGTATTCCAGGAACTCCACAGCCGAGGCCAATAGAGTCACAGCTCGATCCGCTGTTATTCCTTCAAGCACAACCGGCAGATCGGCCCACATATCTGCCGCCATTCCGCCCGTTCGATCGACGAATTCCTGAGCCAGCATGAACGCGGCATCGGCCACTGGTCCCGCTTCAGGTCCAAATCCGCAGATCGCGTCAGCCGTCGCGGGAGCGGCGGCAAGCAGGTCGCTGCTGTGTTTGGCCGACCGCTTTGCGACCTCCGATGCGAGCAGTATAGAGCGTTCGAGCAGATCGGGGTCCGCGATACGCGACGCTAGATCAGGCATCGAGTCGAACGTAGCGGTCGCCACCGAACTCGACAGCACGAGCTGCCGGCTGCAGATGAGAAAAACGGCTCGGCGTGCTTCGGACGGAATGTCCTTTAGCTGTTCGGCGGCTCGGGAAAGAAAATCGACCCCGAGGTCGGCGTTGCTCATCGCCAGACGCCGGCCGAGTTCGCCCCAGTCGCGTATCTCGTCCGCGCTCAACAGCTTAGCCGCTCGCGGCACAGATTCGACGAACTCGCGCCCGGCCTTTAGGCTTACACCTGCGATCGCCGCGCTTACATCGAAAGCCGCCCGTCGTTTCTCGGCCGGCAGACGTCCCAGCTTGCGAGCCAATCCGGTCAGGGAATCCCGGCCCTGTTCGTCCTGATCGAGTTCCGACATACACGAATATTCTACATTCTCGGCGGGTTGCCGTCCGAATAGATGAATACGTGAAAGCATGCATTCTCGCCGTATTCGATCAGAGCGTCGAGTTTGTTGGCATTCTCCATCTCGGCGAGCTTGTCCATTACGAAGTTCTGCTCTTCGGCGGTCATATGCCGCCGTGCGAGGTCAAAAGCGCAGCCCGACGTGTGGGGCGGGAGCGAGCCCTCGCCGCGCACTTTGAACGAGTTGGCATTAGTGGCGTTGAGCGAGATCTGATAGTCCATCGACCGCGTCAGCGACGTCACGCGGAGCGGCCGGTTGAACCGCTGATAATACGCGTTGGCCAGCTCGAGCAATATCGGCTTTGCTCGTTTGTTGAACATACGCAGCAGCCTGATCCGCATCTGCTTGCGGTCGTTCGGGTTATTTATGTCGTATTTCGTGCCCGCAAAGTTTTCCGCGAGCCGCTGGATAGAGCTGAATTTCGGCGAGCCGGGGCCGATCGGCTGCGAGCCATTGCGAAAATCGAACGACGTGAATGGATCGGTCGTCGCACTGCCACCGACCGAAAGGTAATAGCTCGGTGCGGCCATCGGCATCTCGATCAACTCTTTATTCAGACGCTTCTCCGCAAGATCGGCAAAATCGAGCGGCTGCTGATAGCCGCCGCCTTTCATCTCCGCGAGCTTGCGGGTCTGTTTGATCACGCCGTCGCCAAACAGTTCTTTTGGGACGCGAAGCCCGGCCGGGCGAATGCCGGTCTCTCCGCTGCGGGCTTCGAACGATTTGCTCATTCGGTCAGCCAGGAGCGACGCAGGCACATTCAGGTCCGCGTCGTCGGCATCAGTGCCTGCGGCCACGTCGGCCACCGTCGAAGCGTCCAGTTCTTTTTCTTCCGTTTCCCACGATGCGATCAGATCATCGAGGCTCTCTTCGTTCTCGCCGCCGAGCGGGTCGATCACACGCATCGGGATCACGCTGGCGGATATCGCGACAGGACGCGGAGTGGCGCCGCCGGGACCCGCCGTCACATGATTGTCGCGGGGAGCCAGAAGCAATGCCGCGATCACGCCGACTATGATCAGAACGGTCAGGATCAACGCGGCGACCAGCATAACCGGCGGTGCGTTCTCACCTCGTACGGGATCCGAGGGACGCGCAGCCGCATTGACGGAAGGCTGCGGCACGGGGGAGACTTCGATTTTCGTTTCTGCCGGAACGGCGGAGGGAGCGGCCTGCTGAGCTTCGGATCCGATACGTATCGAGACCTGCGTATGCGTTCCGAGACTCAGGCGATCGCCATCGCGCACGATACGCGGCGGGCCGGTTAGTTTATCGCCATTTAGAAAAGTTCCGTTGGTGGAGTTCTCATCGACGGCGAGCACTTCGTCGCCATCACGAAAGAATGTCGTATTGACCCTGGATAGCCCGGGGTCGGCGACCGCCACGGTCGCTTCGCTAGAGCGTCCGATCGTCAGTTCATCATCAAGTGTTACCGTGCGGACGCCGTCCGGGTCCTCGATGACAAGCGTGACGATCGGATTCAATGATGGTGGCCCTCCTCTCGATCCTTGAGCTTCTCAAGGTCTATCAATCGGGAAAAATCGTCAAAGTGGAACATCGTGTCGTCCTTGCAGTGCTCGCAGAAGAACGTAACGTCCTCACCGAGATACATATCCTTCAGGTGATATGCGATAAAGCAGCCGTAGCATCGCTGGACGCGGCGGCCAAATTGGTGGAGCGCCTGCTCGTCGGTCTCGGCCATCTACTTCACGACCCCGCGTTTCGATGATCCGATGAATTCCACCAGCCGATCCACCTCTGCGCATCCGGCGATCTCATCGCGGATGCGGGCCACGGCCTGTGACGTATTCAGCTTTGAGCTTAAAAGCAAATGGAAGGCGTGGTTGAGATCGCGAATGACCGTCTGCGAATAGCCGCGCCGTTTGACCCCGACGCGATTGAGGCCGTAACAGCGGGCGTGATTGCCCTGGATGATCGCATACGGAAGCGCGTCTTTGACCACTACCGAGTAACCGCCGATAAAGGCTTCGACGCCGACGCGGCAGAATTGATGTACGCCCGAGTAGGCTCCGACGCTCGCACGGTCCTGCACTTCGACATGACCGGCCAGCGTGGCCGCGTTGGCCATAATGATGTCGCTGCCGAGCTGGCAATCGTGAGCCACATGCGCCTGCGCCATCAATAGGTTGCGGTCGCCGATCCGCGTGACGCCGCCTCCGCCGTCAGTGCCGCGGTGGATCGTGACGAACTCGCGTATCTGGTTATTTTCGCCGATGACCGTGCGTGTCGGTTCGCTAGCATATTTCAGGTCCTGCGGAGCCAATCCTATCGATACGAAAGGGAAAACGACGGTCCCCGATCCGATCTCGCAGTCGCCTCCGACGACCACATGCGACTCGAGCCTGACCCCGGCCGCCAGCCGCACCGACGGCCCGACGGTACAGAACGGCCCGATATGACAATCGTCGCCGATCTCGGCGCCGTTCTCTATGATCGCGGTCGGATGGATGAATGCGGACATACTGTCTATCGGTCGTCAGTTGGGAGACCTTTTCGGCCACGGGACCGGTGAAAGATGATGTAGGTGAAAATGATCGTCGCGGGTATCGACACGATCACGCCGAGCAGGGCCCCGCCGATCACCGTCACCGCCACGGCAATAAGCCCGATACGCAGATTCTTGCTGAAATAACCGAACAATAGCGGGATCAGGCCCAGCACGAGACCGATCGCTGCATTCACGGCGGCCGCCAGCAATATCGCATCGCGTGTTGACAGTTGTATCGGATCCATAAATTACCTTGTCGGCCGATCGGCTATTACCGACGTGATCTCTGTCTCGGTAGCGATCTCGCCATCGACGCTCGCGACACCGCGCATACGCTGTATCTTGGTCCCGATCCGCAGCACATCGACCTCGAGCCTCAGAGTATCGCCCGGCATCACCGGACGGCGGAATTTTGCGCCGTCGATACCTGTAAAGTAGGGTATCTTCGTATCGCGGTCCTCAAATTCGCGAAGCGCAAGGATCGCCCCGACCTGGGCGAGCGCCTCGATCTGGAGCACGCCCGGCATCACCGGTGCACCCGGAAAATGACCGACAAAGTACGGCTCGTTCATTGTGACCTGCTTGATGCCTACGATGCGGACACGCGGCTCGAGCTCGATTATCTTGTCGACGAGAAGGAACGGCGGCCTGTGCGGCAGTATCTCTTGTATCTGGATGATGTCAAGGATGGTCATTTTCGGGTCGGACTTCGATACTCAAACAAATAAACCAAAAGCCGGCAAAAAGCAATTTCGCCGGCCATTGGCAAGTTCTTACCGTATCGGATGCGCCTTTGTTTTAGCGAGGTGCAGCCGCCGTCGCAGGACGCGCGTTGTAAAAAACGATGAACTCTTTTGTTATGTCAGCCTTAGGGTCCATAGCGAGCAGAGCGCCCGACGGCCCGAGCTTGTCGAGATCGAAGATCATGGTATAGCCATTCTTAGTAGCAAATTCCTGGATCGCTTTGGCAATGTCAGCCTGGATCGGGCCCAGAACGTCATTACTTCGCTTCTCGAGGTAAGCGTCGTATTCGTTCTTTTTGAACTCGAACTCACGCTGCATCCGGCCGCCTTCGTCCCGTTTGTCAAGGATCGCTTTCTGGTTGACGGGGACACCCGGGCCCACGTTCTCCAGCTTCTTGATCTCTTCCGCAAGCGCCTGCATCTTGGTCTGCAGGTCCGTCAGCTCCTTTACCCGCGGGGCGAGTTCGGTGTTGAGCGCCTTGACCGCGTTGATGAATTTCTGGATACCGGTCTTCTCATCCGCAAATTCGCCGGAATCGATAAGCCCGATCTTCACCGGTGCCTGAGCGTGCGAAACGGCTGCGAATACAAGCCCGAGGACAAAGATCGCGGCAATATTGCCAAATTTCTTCATTTTGTAGTGATACTCCATCTGATTATGAAAAGACCCAATCGCCCGTCTTTCCAGCTATTGTTTGAGTCGTCTTCTTCCCATATTGTTGCACGCTGTCGTGCACAAAAAAGAAAACAAATGCTATTTTATCGAACCGCCGTTGTCAAAAACGACCTAGAAGGTTCGCCCGACGCTGAATCTGAAACCGTTTCGCTTGCCGGGAAGGAATATGCCCGGCAGCTCCTGCGTGAACCCGAGCTTAGCATTCGGGTTGTAATAATATATCAGGCGGAACGGCACGTTTATGATCGGCACCTGGACCCTAAGCTCTAGGCCGACGCTCGATTTGTAATCCTTCAGTTTCGAGAATGCCGAGTCGTTGACCCTAAGCAGCGAATTCTGCTGGACATCACCGCGGAGATAGAGCGGCTGCACCTGAGGCGAGAGGCTCGTCGGGCACCCGAATCGGTTGCCGCGGCAGAACTCGTTTATATAGTCCGTCTTCGTCATCACACGGCCGCGATAATAGAGGATGCTGCCAAAGCTGCTCTCGAGCACTGGCGTATTTATCAACCCCAGAGCTGTCAGGCGGCCGGCTCCGAGTAGCTGCTCATCCGGCAGGAACTCACTGTTTATCTGCTGCGTCCCGGTCTTGCGAAGATTGAATACCGAACCGATATCGCCGAATATCGCCAGCGTTGCCGGGCCAAATATCGGTATGCGGTACTCGACATTACCCAATAGCTGAGTGTCGCCGCCGATGAAGCGGTAGTTGCGCGAATAAAGTGCCGGATTGCTGCCTGATGCTCCCGTGAGCTGGCCGATGGTCCGTATCTCGTCCGTTGTTCGCGAATCGATACCCGTATTGGTCTCGGCCGTCCCCGAAGCGTTGGTCGCTACGACGACGTTACGGCTCGTAACGTATGTGTCGAATGGCGAGATCGGGCCGATCGCACGCGAGTTATAGCCGCGTATGTCATTCTCGCTGCCTAGGAAGAACCGCTCGTAGATCGGCACGCCGCCGACGAACGAGATCGAATTCGCGTTGCGGATCTTGTCCTTGATCGACCATGACCCGGTCGTCGCACCGACGAACCTGAACGCGAGCACGTCCGGATTCTTCGTCTTCTTATTCCGCATCTTGATGAACTTCGAATAGCTCACCTGCGGTGAATACGTGCGGACATCCCCGAGCAGGCCGGCAAATCCGAGCGACATCGAGAGCTGGCTGCCGCCGACCGTATCGATACCGTTCTTGGCGGGCTGCCGCGTGTCATAAACGAATGACGCCGTTACGCGGCTCGTGATGATGTTCGGCTGCCGATAAATGATCGGGATCCTAGAAGCCGGATCTGAAGATTGGTTCACCGGCGGGTCCTTGATGCTCGTCGCCGAGAATTGATACGTCAGGCCGACGCGCGAGAATTGAGTAAATCTTCGCTTTTTGAAGAACAGCTCAGACAGCGGTGCCGTCGCGAATACGTTGGCGCCGTAAGTGCTCTGCGTGAATAGATTGCTAGCGTCGGTCGTCACCGTACCATACGGATCGTAGAGCGCGTTGAGCACGTCCTCGTTCTGCGTAAGGAAGGTTCCCTCGCCAAAGAATTTGTAACGCGTCGCAAAGATCGAGAAGCCTACCGATATCGGCCTGTCACGAAAATACGGTTCCTGATAGCTGATCTGCAGGCTCTGCTGCCGGTTGCCTGCGCCGAGTGAGAATGAAAGTATCTCTCCTCGGCCGGCCAGGTTGTTGGTCGAATACTCGAGGCCGAAGAACGAACCGCCGATACCCGAAACGCCTCCGTTGAGCGATATCTGCTGCCGTCCTTTTTCCTTGACCTTTACTATCAGGTCCACGTTCGCATTCTCGTCGTCAGTTCTGATCTCGACGTCCTGATCCTTATCGATCGGGTCGAAATATTGTGTCTGATTCACGCGGGCGATCGAGATCTCAAGCCAATTCTGGTTGTAAATATCGCCTTCATTGAGAAGGAACTCGCGCCGCATCACACGGTCACGTGTAAAGGTATTGCCCGTGAACTCCAAACGCCGGAGCGTGAACTGCTTGCCTTCTTCGATCGTTATGGTGATATCGACGATTCCTTCATTGGGATTTTTCGGGTCGTCGCGAAAATCGGGCTCGAACTCTGCGTTGTACTGCACGAATCCCTGGCCGCCATAGACCTTCTTCAGGTCTTCATAGACCGCGTCCTGGAGCCGTTTGCCGTCAGCTATCTCGCCTTTTTTCAAACCGATATAACCGAGTATCTGTTGTTCGGAGAATATCGAGTTGCCTTCGACCTTGAGTTCGCCGACGCGGAATACGCGGCCCTCGGTCACCGGCACCTTGATCCTCAGAACGTCATCCTTGGATGTGATCAGCGGCAGGGGAAAATTCCTGAGGATGGGCAGGCCGGTCCGCCTGTAGCCGAGGCCAACTACTTCGGGTTCACCGATGCGGGCCTGGAAGTATCCTTTGGAGAACATATAGGACCGGACATTCTTCTGCAGGTCGTATTGCAGCTTGCGAAGGTCAAGTATGTCTTGTCCCTTGAATCGCGAAATGATGCCGGATTCCTTTACCAGCACCAGAGCGTTCCTGAGCTCGCTGTCCTTGAAATGCTCATTTCCCTCGAACTCGATCTCGATGATCCTGGATCTATTGCCCTGATCGACCACGAAAGTAAGAGCGACCGACGTAGCCGAAAC
The DNA here is from genome assembly GCA_019639115.1 of Acidobacteriota bacterium. Lineage (GTDB taxonomy): Bacteria > Acidobacteriota > Blastocatellia > Pyrinomonadales > Pyrinomonadaceae > OLB17. The sequence goes on from JAHBSM010000003.1 coordinate 258,953, forward strand.
TTCGTCCTCTTCGACCGTCACCGTCGCATTCGGGAAACCTTTGCCGGCTAGCAGTTCGCGTATCACGCGGGTGGCGTTTCGCGCCTTTACGGGGTCGTAAACGGATTCCTTAGATATGCCTACCCGCTTTTCGCGAAACTCCTTGAGGATGTCCGACTCCTGCAGAGCCTTGGCGCCCTTGAATGTCAGGTCGCGAATGATCGGAAGTTCGCGGACCTCGAATATCACGTTCACGCCGCCTCGGATGCCGTCCTCTACCAGCACACGTGTCGCCGTCTTATCAAAGAAATTCAGCGACAACAGCTCTTTTAGGTCACGTTCAAGGGCGGCCGGGTCATAGACGTCACCCGGGCGTGTCTTGACCCAATAAAGAAGATCCTCGTCACGCAAGCGGCGGTTTCCCTGTATATCAACGCTCTCGACGATCTGTTGGGAGCTTGCGCTTCTAAAGGCTTGGTTCGCACCGGCCCTCGGCTTCGGGGCGTTGGCGGCGTGTGCCGACATCGCCGCAAGTAGGACCAGAAATCCGATCGTGCGAAGTTTTTGCATAAAGTGGATCTACCTCGATCTCAGAAACTTTCAGCTCGTCCAGCAATAACTGCCTAGTCAAGGGCAGCGGCCTGATGTCGAGCTAGGGTTTGCCGTATAGGGCGGGCTCACATTGTGTGTCTGACGCGACAGACTTTTAGATTCGGCGCCGCAAGCGCAGGTTGCCCTATCGAACCTGACCCATAAACCCGAAATTATACAGCGCAAAAATAGAGACCAAAAGCCGACGCACTCGCTCACTGAGCTAGCCTTCGGCTCGGCGGTTCGATCTATCGAGGTTGTCGGGCGGCTATTTCTTGAGCCAGCCGAACAGCGCATCGACCGTAATATCGCGGTTCGTCTCGTATATCGCCTTGGTCAGCGGCACGGACATCGGGCATGCCTTTACACAGTTCTGTGCATTACCGCAAGCGGTGATGCCGTCGTCGCCCATCAGGCCATCGAGGCGTTCTTCTTTCGTGATCTGGCCAACAGGATGCATATTGAACAGCCGAGCCTGAGCTATCGCCTGCGGCCCTATGTAGTTGCCGTCGCCATATTGCGGACAGGCCTCAAGACAGCATCCGCAGGTCATACATCGCGACAGAGCGTATCGCTCCTGGGCAAGCTCATTGGACACATGCGGGCCGGGCCCCAGTGCATGCGAGCCGTCAAGCTCGATCCACGCATGGACCTGCTTGAGGTGCTCGAACATCTGCGAGCGGTCCACCTTTAGGTCGCGAACGTTCGGGAACTTGGACATCGGCTGCAGCGAAATGGTGTCGCCGCCCGACGCGAGCAGCAGGTCATCGACCAACGCCGAACAAGATTGCCTGACGCGGCCGTCGATCACCATCGTGCAAATACCGCAAACCTGTTCGAGACACGACATATCCCAAACCGGCGGTGTTGTCCTCTTGCCGTCGACCGTCACGGGTTCCTTTCGTATCTCCATCAGCGCGGAGATGACATTCAGGTTCCGGCGATATTTGATCTCAAAGGTCTCCCAGTATGCCGACGCGCCTTCCTTTTCGCGTCGCTGAATGCGGAATTTGACAGTTGCCGGCGGATCCGTCAGCCTTTTTTTCTCAGTGTGTCCGTTGGTTGACATAGATCAGTGTGACTTTGACTTACCTGATGAATAGTCTCGTTTCCTCGGTTCGACGAGTGAAACATCGACCGCCTCGTAGCTGAAAACGGGCGACTCGGCCGAATATTCGGCGATCGTCGTCTTCATGAAATTCTCGTCGTCGCGATCCGGGAAGTCCGGTTTGTAATGAGCTCCTCGCGATTCGTTTCGATTCAGGGCTCCGAGCGTGATCACTCGCGCGAGCTCGAGCATATTACTTAGCTGCCGAGCGTGCGGCACGGCCTGCGTCGCCCAAAGGTTCGAGTCGTTTATCGATATCCGCTTCATTCGATCCTGGAGCTCCAGGATCTTTTCATCGGTCGCCTTGAGCCGGTCGTTGTAGCGCACGACGGTGACGTTGTCGGTCATCCATTTGCCGAGTTCTTCGTGGATCTGATATTGGTTCTCGCCGCCCTCGCTCTTTATGACGGCGTCGTTTAGCTCTTGCTGCCGTTTGAGTTCCGCATCGTGGATGCCGTTGACCTCTGACGCGCCGCGTTCCACGTTCTTTGCGTATTCGATCGCGGACGGCGCAGCCGTAAATCCTCCGTAAACGCACGAGACAAGCGAGTTCGCTCCCAGCCTGTTAGCTCCGTGTATCGAGTAATCACACTCGCCCGCTGCGAACAATCCGGGGATATTCGTTCTTTGTTCGAAATCTACCCACAGCCCGCCCATCGAGTAATGCACGCCAGGGAAGATGCGCATCGGCACGAATCGCGGATCGTCGCCGACGAACATCTCATAGATCTCGAGTATCGCACCGAGCTTGCGCGTCAGCGTCTCAGGGTCGATGTGCGTCAGATCCAGATAGACCTGATTCTCGCCGCCTACGCCGTGCCCCTCGAGACATACCTGGAATATCTCGCGGGTCGCGATGTCGCGCGGCACGAGATTGCCATAGGCAGGATATTTCTCCTCGAGGAAATACCAACGTTCGCTTTCGGGTATGTCCTGTGGGCGGCGTGCGTCACCGTCTGCTTTCGGGACCCAAACGCGGCCGCCTTCGCCGCGAGCCGACTCTGACATCAGCCTTAGCTTGTCCTCGCCCGGTATCGACGTCGGATGCACCTGGATGAATTCGCCGTTGGCGTATTTCGCTCCTTGTTGGTAGCAGATCGATGTCGCGCTGCCCGTACAGGTCATCGAGTTCGTTGATTTGCCGAATATCAGACCCGGGCCGCCCGTCGCCATTATTACCGCGTCGGCTGCAAATGCTTTCAATTCAAGCGTTTGCAGGTTCATCGCGATCAAACCTCTGCATACCTGAGCATCGTCGAGCACGAGCGAAAGCATCTCCCAGCCTTCGTATTTATTGACCTTGCCGGCCGATTCCCATTTGCGAACCTGTTCATCCAGTGCGTATAGGAGCTGCTGTCCGGTCGATGCACCCGCGAACGCCGTCCTGTGATGCAGCGTACCGCCAAATCGACGAAAATCGAGAAGGCCCTCTTGCGTTCGCGAGAATGGCACTCCCATGCGGTCGAAAAGATAAATGATCTCCGGCGCCATATCGCACATTCGTTTGACAGGCGGTTGATTGGCCAGAAAATCACCGCCGTACACCGTGTCGTCCAGATGCTTCGCCGGCGAATCGCCCTCGCCTTTTGTATTGACGGCGCCGTTGATGCCGCCCTGCGCACACACCGAATGTGACCGTTTGACCGGCACGACCGAGATCAGATCAACGTCGTGGCCTGCCTCGGCTATCTTCATCGCAGCCGCCAGGCCCGCAAGCCCGCCGCCGACGATAGCTATTTTGATTCCGCTTGACATAGGAAAATATGATCCTCTTACCTAACCTCTTAGCTGCGAGTTTCGCTCTAGAACCTTTCGGCGGCTGGCTTGACCGACTTCTTGGTCTCTTCGCACATTATCTGAGGAAATATCCCGCACGGCCGTACAAAAGAAACCGCCGCGTTTATGCCCACTGCCGAAAGCAGTACGGCCAGGCCGACACACGCCGTCAGCGTCGCTTTCTGCGCTTTTTCGCCGATCACGATTCCCCAATCTACCGCAAAGAGGAAGAACCCGTAGGCCAGATGCCACGCCGTCGCCACAACTCCCGCAATGTAGAGCACCAATACCCAGGTCGTTCTAAATTCCATCTGGATGATGTTGAAAGCCTGATCGGCATGTCCCGCCACGGGCGTCGGGTTCATTCCGGGTATCAGCCCAAATCGGAAGTTGAGTATGTGGAAAAAGATGAATACAAAAAGGAAGATACCGGTCGCACGCTGGACGAAGTAGAGCCAGTTTCGCGCGTATCCGTAGCTAAGCACGTTCATCCGCGACTCTGACGATATGATAACGCCATAGACCGAGTGAAACAGTAGCGGCACGAATATGCCGAAGATCTCGATCAGCAGCAGATACGGTATATCGTGTATCTCCTGTACCGCCTTTTCGAAATTTGCTTCGCCGTTCATCGCCTTTGAGTTCGTGAACATATGCACGAAAAAGAAGATGCCCAGCGGGACAACGCCCGTGACCTGGTGGAGCTTACGCAGCAGAAAGGTTCTCGAGAATTTCATCGCCATTGTAAATAGCCCTGTTTCGCCCGTCTTGTCTGGTCTAGGAACCAGAAGATTTTAGACCCAAACAACATATTCGGCAATTCGTTTGAAACCAGTTTCCAGATTATAGAGAAAATTACATAAGATAAAATGAAAAAGTTTCGGTGAATTAACAAGTCCTGCTAATTCACGCGGCAACAGAGACCATATGCATATCGAAACACTCAAGATCTTTTGCGACCTCGCCGACCTCGAAAGTTTCTCGCTCGCGGCGGAACGCAATTTTGTCACGCAGTCGGCCGTCAGCCAACAGATACACAATCTTGAGGAGCGATTCAGCCGCCGCCTGCTCGAGCGCGTTAGAGGCCGCCGAGAGGTAAAGCTGACCGTCGCCGGCGAGGTGTTCTATCGCGAGGCACGCAACGTCCTCTCGGCCTACGAGCAACTGCAGGAGAGCCTGCGAGGTGTGGTCGGCAAAATAGGCGGCACCGTCAAAGTGGCAACGGTTTACAGCGTCGGGCTCCACGAACTGCCGGCAAAGGTACGCGAGTTCATGACCAAATTCCCCGCCGCCAAGATCGATATGGAGTATTCGCGGACGACTCGCGTCGTACGCGACGTGCTCAACGGCTCGGTCGAGCTCGGCATCCTGGCCTTTCCGGAACCTCGCCGCGGGCTGACGATTACTCAGATGCCTGACAATCGCCTCGTGCTTGTCACTCCGCTCGGGCACCGGCTCGCAGCCCGAAAAAAGGTGCGTGTTTCGGACCTGAACGGCGAGGGCTTTGTCCATTTTGAACGCGACGTCCCGACCCGCAAGGCGATCGACCGCATATTCAAGGATCACAGTATAGAGGTGCGACGTATCGCAGAGTTTGACAACATCGAGACCATAAAACGAGCGGTCGAGGTCGGGTTCGGCGTGGCGATACTGCCCGAGCCCGCCGTGCGCGAAGCAGGGCTTGCAGGCACGCTTGCCGTCGTGCCGATGGCCGAGAAATATTGGGTGCGTTCCGTGGGTGTGATCTACAGGAGCGACCACCAGCTATCGCTGGCAGCCAAGAAATTCGTGCAGCTGCTCGAGTCGCCGCAGTCGATCGATGCCTAGGTCAAGGATCGATCCGCGTCATCTCCGACGTCGGCCGCAGTTCGTTCAGAGCCGAACGCAGCGTCGTCGTCAGGCCTTCGGCCTCCATATATTCACGTCCTAACAACCTGCGGAATCGCTTCTCTTTAGCATCGCCGGCCAGTTCTCTGAGCATACCGCGCATGAACGCGACCACCAGCTCAGGTGCGAACTGCTGCCCGGCGTTCCGGCGCATATCGTCGATCACGTCGCCCGCAGGCCGACGCGCTTTGTAGGGTCGGTCGGTCGTCATCGCGTCGAACGAATCGGCCAAATTGACGAGTTTGGCGATATACGGGATCTCGCGGTCGATCAGGCCGTCGGGATAGCCGCGGCCATCCAGCCGTTCGTGATGATATTTTGCCGCGAGCGGCACATCAGTGAACGGATGATGGATCGGCTGCAAGATCTCGAACCCGACCGCCGGATGTTTGTTGAGCTCGGCCGATTCTTTTGCGTTGATGCGATACGGCGCGTTGATTATCTTGCGTTCGACCGTCAGCTTGCCTACGTCGTGCAGATAGCCCGCCGTGGCGGCGCCTTCTACCTGGTCGGCCGTCCAGTCGAGTTCGTTCGCGATGATCTCGGAGTATTTGCCGACACGGACGCTGTGGCCCTCGGTGTATTTGTCCTTGCAGTCGATCGCCGCCGCGAACGCCTTGACCGTGTCGTGATACGTCGTCCTGAGATCGTCAAAGAGCTTGCGGTTCTCTTCGGCTCGACGCTCGATCTCGGCCATTAGATTACGTTGTGCGATCGCGACGCCCACGTGCCGTCCCATCGCGCAGATTATTTCTATCTCGTATGTCGAGTAAGGTTCGCCCGTCGCCTTTTCGCCCAGGAACATCGCGCCGACGATCTCGTCGCGGATTATCAGCGGCACAAGCAGCTCGATCCCTTTAGCATCGATACTGACGCTGTAAACCTGAAAGAAAGGCAGCACGCGGGCCGACGCCACCTCGATCGCGTTCAGCCCATTCGCCAGGAACTGACGCTCGTCCTCCATGCAAAGCGAAAGGCTGAGCGGAAAATCGTCGCCGAGCCCACGCACCGCAAGCATGTTGAGCTCGCGGCCGAACCGTGAATAACGTGCGACGCCGCCGCGCATGATGCCCAACGCACCCGAGACCAAATGCAGCGACGTGCGGATCGTCTCCTGAAAATTATTCTTATTGGCGACCTCCTGGCCAAGCTCGGCCAGCGCGCCAAATGCATGGATCAGTTTGGGCTGTTGTTCGATCATTTTGGTCAGACGATCGTCACATGCTTGGTCAGCCCAAGCATGTCAAATAGCTCACGCGAATCCTCGCGAAGCTCCGCGAATACGACCTTGGCGTCGTGCTTTTTTGCCGAGTCTATCACGTCCAGCAATATCGACACGCCGATACTGTTAATGATCTCGGTCTCAGAAAAATCGACCACGAGCCGTTTGACGCCGGAATCAAGCTTTTCGCGACAGAGCCGCTCGATCGATTCGCCCGCGAGTTTGTTCAGGTAGTCGCCGGCGGTGATGACCGCGGTCGCCGTCGCGTCGTCGTTGGTTTCCGGTGATGTCTCTCGGATCACGTATGTCTTGTCCTTATTTGATTTAGCCCGTCTGCGCGGAGAAGTGACTTGAGCACTACTTATAACAGAAGCCCGCGCCAAACACAACGCCGAGCGCGGCGCGGCTTTTGAATGTTGCCTCGCTCGCGGTAAACTCTATCCTTTTGGCCGCTCAGGCCGCACACGACCATATGCTGCAAGCCGGGATCGTTGGGTTGCCCAACGTCGGAAAATCGACACTCTTTAATGCGCTGACCGCTCAAGAAGCGGCTCTTGCTGCCAATTATCCATTTGCCACGATCGAGCCGAACGTCGGCGTCGTCGCCGTGCCCGACGAACGCCTGCAGGTGCTCGAAAAGCTCGTCGGTGCGCAAAAGGTCGTGCCCGCTACTGTCGAATTTCTCGATATCGCGGGCCTCGTCCGCGGTGCGTCCAAAGGCGAGGGCCTCGGCAATCAGTTCCTGGCGAATATCCGCGAGACGCACGCCGTCGTCCAGGTCGTGCGGTGTTTTGAGGACGAGAATATCGTCCACGTCGAGGGTTCTGTTGATCCGATACGCGACATCGAGACGATCCAGATCGAGCTCGCACTCGCCGATCTAGCCTCCGCCGAAAAACGTCGCGACAAAGCGATGCGTGCAGCAAAAACGGGCGACAAGGACGCCAAACGCGAGCTCGAGATTCTCGATAAGATCCAGCCGCTGCTCGAGGAAGGCCGTCCGGCACGCGCGGCAGCTCTCGACGATGACGAGCGGGCGATCGTACGAACGTGGTTCTTTCTGACTACCAAACCGACGATCTACGCCGCTAACGTTGACGAAGCGTCGCTCGCCGATCCGGATGCGAATCCGCACGTCGCGCGCGTCAAAGAGTTTGCCGCGGCTGAAAATTCAGACGTTGTGGTCATCTGTGCCAAGCTCGAGGCTGAGCTCGTCGCTCTCTCACCCGAGGAACGCACCGAGTATCTACGCGACCTCGGCCTCTCAGGTTCGGGCGTCGATGCCCTGATCAAAGCCGCTTATCATATGCTCGGTTTGATGTCGTTCCTGACCGCGGGCGAAAAAGAAGTGCGTGCGTGGACGATACCCATCGGGACAAAAGCTCCGCAGGCCGCCGGCGAGATCCATACCGACATCGAACGCGGCTTCATCCGTGCCGAGATCATCGGCTACGAAGACCTCGTCGCCTGCGGCAACCGCAAAGCCGCCGCCGAAAAAGGCCTCGCCCGTCTCGAAGGCAAGGATTACATAATGCAGGACGGCGATGTTGTCGATTTTCGATTCAACGTGTGAGATGACGACTCACGAACTCTGCCCTTTGAATTTCAGCTTCGGGTGGATAACATCGAGTCATGCGAGAGCGCGATCTGAGAAACGACAAAGACGACTCGGCCCCGACCGCGATCATCCGCCGGGAACGCACTCTTAGGCGGCTTCGGTTTGAGACCGGCGACACGATCCGTTTTGACGCCGCTGCATTCCGCCTCGACCGCTCCCTTGGCATCCCCGAACACACCGCCGTGATGCGCAACCTCACCATCATCCCTGCCTGGCCCGAGGTCATCATTACACGGTAACAATTCCACTTCGCGACTAAAGATTTATTTGATACTGAATCCGTCGCGTCCGAATGATCTGCTCGAGCTCGAGCACCGACAAAAGAGCATGCGAGCGTGATTCAGGATTGAGGCAGACGAAGCAGAATCGGAATTTGTCGGCGAGCCTTTCGCCAAAGTCGAATTCGTTTTGGGTAGCGCCGAAAAAGAAGCCTTTCGGATTGCTTGGTAAGAAGGCTCTCGTGCACTTGAGCTCGATGAGCGTGACTTCGTCGATATGCGTTTCGATTGTTTCAATCGATAGACCGGCCCCAGCGAGTCGTGGAATGTGAACCATATCGAAGGATCGCGAAAAGTTCTTTGGCTGGTCGAGGAGCTCAAGGATTCGCTTGCGTTCATCATTGTTTACAAAAAAGTATCCCTGGCCGAGAGACTCCATGTACCGGATGCCTTCCTTCTCGGTCGCGTTATTTTTTCGGGTGATTGTGAACGACTTGTCGGGCATTAGGTACCACCTCGCTCGAGATCAAGGAGTATCGAGATCGAGAGCCCAAACGTATCAGCAAACACAGCGACATTGGTCAGCGACAGGTTGCGTTCGCCGCGTTCGATCATGCCGATGTAGGTGCGGTGGAATCCGGTTAGTTCGGCTAGTTTTTCCTGTGAGAGGCCGCGGGCGGTTCGCAGGGAGCGGATGCGTTTGCCGAATGTTTTTAGGAGATCGTGGTCGGGCATCAGGCTCCAAGTTCAAGGTTTCAGGTCCCGGGCAAAGACCACGGAAGTCTCTAGCGTGAGAATGACGGTTTGCTGGCGACTGATCTCAAACTATACGCATTGTATGCAGGCGATCAACATACAATGAGTAGCGGCCTTGGGCAGACGCTTGGCGTATATTGGGTGAGCCGCGTCACAGCCAGCAGTGCCAGATGGCTGCAGAATATTTACAAACTGCGGGCGTTGTGGTTTATAATAGGTGCGCTCTAAACCGACGCCTAGAATTGTGGGTTTGGCAGGCTCGAAGATGACGACAAAGTCACAGAACAGGATATTGGCTGCATTTGTGCTGATATTCCTTTGTCTGAATGCAGTCGGAACGCTTTGCCTTTCGTATTGCGGTCTTTCTGGTCATCCGGATCTATCAGCCAGCGAAACGTCCCCAGCCGCATCACATTGCCCGATGCATCAGGGCAAGGCGGCCGAAGATAGCGGCGTGGCTCGGCTCGAAGCGATGGTAACGGCTTGCTGTGCGGTCCCGCTTGGCATCATTCCGGCTCCGGCCGAAGCACGGTTCCAAACTTCCGCACCGGCATTGATACCGGCTCAAGTGGCTCTGCCGGCCGAGCCTTTCCTGACCGCCGATCCCGCGTCTGCCGAACCCTTGCCGGTCTATCGTCCTCCCCCGGTCGATCGCCGTACCGATCGAATTCTTCACTGCGTGATCCGTATTTAGCCCTATGCCTTCGCGTGTGAGCAACAGGCTCAACACGCACGGTTTGCCGCGCCCGCAAGATATCTGTTGCAGGTGAGCGGCGTAGTCCATTGGCAATAGAAACAGATACGGAGAAATTGAAATGAAGATCAAGATACTTTTCGCTCTCGCCGCGGTGCTTACGCTCGGGCTGGGAGTCGTCGTTTACGCTTACACCTCTGGCAACGCATCCTCGGCCCGCACCGCGGTCGCCGCCGATTGCTGCAAAGGCGATAGCTGCCCGATGAAAAAGAGCTCGGCCGCGACGGCTGACGCCAAAGAAAGCTGCGATTGCTCGTGCGATTGCTGCAAAGGTGACAGCTGCCCTATGAAAAAGGCCGCCGCAGCGGCGGCTGACGGCACGCATTCGTGCCCGATGATGAAAGACGCTGCACACGTCGGCGTCAAACACGCTTCGGACGCAAAAGGCGAGCACAACTGCTCGTGCGGATGTTCGTGCTGCGGCGGCGCTAAGGACAAAAAAGCATCGACCGATGCCTGACGTTTTGCCGCAATGGCAATGACCGGAAGGCCTCCGCTCCTCACGAGCCGGCGGCCTTCATTAACATTCGTACTTTGATATGAACGAAAGCGAACGCGACGGATACCGCTACGGTTGGCTGATCGTGGCGGCATGGGCGATCGCCCTAGCCGGCACGGTCGGGAGCCTTTTCTTCAGCGAGGTGATGGGCTATCCGCCGTGTTCGCTTTGCTGGTATCAACGCATCGCGTTGTACCCTATCGTGATAGTGCTTGCGGTCGGCGTATCTCTAGGGGATCGGCGATCGGCGCTCTACGCTTTGCCGCTCGCCGCCGTCGGCTTCGGGGTCGCCGTTTATCATAATATGCTCTACTACGGCATCATTCCGGCCGAACTTCAGCCGTGCACAGAAGGTACGCCCTGTACGGCTGTTCAGCTCGAGCTTCTGGGTTTCATCACGATACCGCTGATGTCGCTTGCGTCTTTCGCTTTTATCACTGCCGCACTGGGCTTATTTGCTTACAGGAACAAATGATGCGTAAAGAGATCGGATTGATGGGAGCTATCCTCGTCGGCATCATCGCCGTCGCTTGGATAGGTTCTTCGTATTACCGTAATGACAGCAAACCGGCAGCCAACACCGCTGCGTCGCGTCCGCTTGCCAACTTGATACGCGATGACAGCCTTGCGATGGGTCCGACCGACGCAGCCGTGACCGTTGTGGAGTTTCTCGATCCGGAATGCGAATCGTGCGCGGCGTTCGCTCCTGCGGTCAAGAAAGTGGTCGATGAGAACAAGGATCGCGTCAGGCTGGTCGTCCGTTATGTGCCGCTTCATCCGAATTCGGCGCGCGCGATCACCCTGATCGAAGCCGCCGCCGAACAGGGCAAAGGATGGCAAGCGCTAGATATTCTGCTGGCGAAACAAGGCGAGTGGGGCGATCGCCACGGTGCTCCTTCTGCCTCGGCTCCGCCTGACGTGCCAAAGCTGTTTGAGTCATACGCCCGCGCCATCGGGCTGGACCTGGAGAAATACCTGGCATCGGTCCGCGAAAATCGTTTTGTCCAAAAGATCGAACGCGACCGCCGGGACGCTACCGAGGCCGGGGTCCGCCAGACGCCTACGATCTTTGTTAACGGCAAAAGGCTGGCAAAGCTCAACGAGAACGACCTCAGATCCATGGTCGCCGCCGAGCTTGCGAAATGAATGCCGTCAGTGATGGTGAGCCTTGCGGTCAGAGTCGGTCACGCCCGACTGCAGTGTGTCGCGGACGTATTTGACGACCGCTCGTATCTCGTCTTCAGTCAGCTTGTCGCGGAATGGCGGCATCTTGTCGCGTTTACCGTCGCGGACCTGACCAATGTGTTCATCCTCGCTGTGAGCAAGCGCGTGTCCGGAGGTGAGCGGGATACCTTTTTTGGTTCCCTGGCCGCGGTCGCCATGACACGTCGCACAGTTCGCCTTGAAAATGGCCTCGCCCTTTGAACGGCTTTCGGTGACGTTGATCCGGGTGATCAAAAGCTCCGAGCCCTCGCGCAGCAATTCGAACTCGATCCGATCGCCCGATCTGACATCCGAGAGAATGGCGGGGTCACGGACCGCTATCGACATCACCATCGCGGACATATAGCCCGGGATTTCTTCGTGATCGACCGTGATCTTGCCGGCGTCCGGGTCAACGGAAACGACAACGGCCTTTACGGTAAACGTCTGGGTCTCGATCTTAGCTCGCTGCTCCGGTGACCTTTCGCAAGCGGCGGCGATCGAGATCACAAGGATCAGTAAAGCCACCCGGGAGCGGTCGAACCATTTAATGACGAGGGACATGTTGCTGTTTGAAAAGGATAGATCGAATGGTGCCCCCGGTAGGATTCGAACCTACAGCCAACAGATTATGAGTCTGCTGCTCTAACCGTTGAGCTACAGGGGCCTCAAGGTCAAGTTTAATCGAAATCGGGAGCCGACCGCAAATTAGTTCCCGGCCGACGTGGTTCCGGGCTGCTCGTCCTCTGGATTGGCAGCCGGTTCGGCTTCAAAGAACTGCGGCGGAGGAGGCGGGGCCTGCACCGTCTCGGCTTCGTCGCCGGGAAGCCGGGCGAGGAAGCGAAATACAAGATAGATGCCGAGAATACTCGCGGCTATCGCGACAAAGTTGATCGGCCAAGTGAGATCATCATAGAGCGACTCGCTCTAGCCGAACGCACCTTCGCCAAAGGCTATGCCGATGCCGGCCAGAATACCGACGGCGAGTTGGGTGCCGATGAACACGCCCGCCGAAATAAATGCCCAGAGGATGCCGTTGCGGCCCGACGCCGACGCTTTTTTGGAACCGAACCAGGCGGCGAGTATCAGGAGGATCATATTTGGTGCCTTTTTTGTCTTTAAGGAGAACGAATCCGGCGGAACGTCCGGGTTCAGAATTTCGGCTTTGCGGCACTGACCTTTCTATATGTGCCGCCTGCCGTCACGTTATGCCCAAATCCGCAATCGGCGTCAGATCCGTCCTGCGTCACTTTGACCAGGCCCGGACGAACGAATTTGATGGTTATCGTGCATGGCCCGAATTCACTCGAAGCGAACACCGCAGTATCACCCTTGATCATAGCTTCACCCTCGATCTCGCCGAGGTTGGCAGATATCTCGCCGGCGCGGTCGGTATAGGGATAGATAAGGTCAAACGCGATCCTGAGCTTGCCGCCGCCGATCGCGAGTATTTTGAGGTCGTTGGACATTTTGCGGTATTTGCCAGCAAAGCTCATTTTGTATGTCCCGTTCACCTCCGAAGCCGACACGCTCGGACGAGAAGCTTGAGCGGCCGCGACCGCCGCCGACAGGGACACGAGAGCTAACGCCAACAGTAATGATCTAGCGGTCTTCATAGAGGTTTTTAGATAAGTGATTTATCTGCTATATTTTGCAATACTCTTCCGAAAATTCAAACCATAAAGGAAACCTTATCGATGAGCGCAAATGCACAAACGATTAACGCAGGTGCGGTAGAGAAGCACCCAAAAGGCTTGGCCGTCTTGTTCGCGACCGAAATGTGGGAACGGTTTTCGTTCTACTCGATGCTCGCGTTGTTTACGCTTTATCTACGCGACCCGAAAGAAGGTTTTGGATGGACGGCCGCGGATGCGACCTGGTTGTATTCGACGTATCTGATGTTCGTTTACCTGAGCCCGCTGGTCGGCGGATTCATCGCGGACAGATTTACGGGCTATCGCAAGGCCGTGATGATCGGCGGCTTTTTCTTTATGGCCGGTCACGCTACGCTTTCGATACCGGCGATCTGGGCCGTTTACTTAGCTCTCACTTTCCTTGTCATCGGTAACGGATTCTTCAAGCCGAACGTGTCCACGATGGTCGGCAACCTCTATCCGGAGGGCAGCCACCTCAAGGACCGCGCCTACAACATCTTTTACATGGGCATCAACGTCGGTGCCGCCCTGGCACCTATTGTGATGGAGATCGTCAAGCATTACTTTGGTTTCCACGCTGCCTTTGCCGTCGCCGCATTTGGGATGGTCATTTCGGTTTTCGTGCTTTGGAAATGGAAGAACCTGGTGATGAGTGCCGACCGCAAAGCGGGGGCGTCGGTCATTGACGAACATGTCATCGAAGCGGTCGAATTCACTGACGACCAACCTGCAGATGCTGCGGCAGTTGCGGTCGATGCTCCGCCCCACGAGGTGAGCCAGCAGGACACACGCAGTGCTTCACAGAAAGCATCCGACCTGATGAACACCGTTTCAGAAGGTAAACGCATAATGGCGCTGATCGTTGTTTTCCTTATCGTTATCGTCTTCTGGATGGTCTTTCATCAGAACGGTTCGACGCTAACCTATTGGGCCGATGACAACACGGCTTGGAATGTGACGGGCACGATCTCCAATTCGATCAATGCGATCTGGATCCTTATACTGACATTCCCGTTGGTCGCATTCTGGGGCTTCCTGGATCGCCGAGGCAAAGAGCCTTCGACACCGACAAAGATGGCTTTCGGGATGACCTTGACCGGGCTCTCATTTTTGGTCTTGTGGTATGCCGCCATCCTTGGCGAAGGCATGGTCAAGACGCCAGAAATGTTGTCGTCCGGCGAATTTCGTGTCAACGAACGCGTTCTCGCAAATCTCGGCAAATCTGGCGTTCCGGCCGAAGTTCTTGAAAAGATCCAGAACGCGAAAGCAGATGACGGCAAGAATCTGATCTTCGGGGTCAAATACTCTAAAAAGACCGACGAGGTGACCAAGACCGAGGTCGCCGCGAGTCAACAGTTGGTCGCCGACATCAATAAGGTAGCGCCGGGTGAAGGCGACAAGCACAAAGATGCGATCCTACAGAACTCCTATTTGTTCCGCGTCTCGCCGTTCTGGCTGATATTTGCTTATATGATCGTAACATTGGGCGAGCTGATGTTGTCCCCGATGGGCTTGTCGCTCGTGTCAAAGGTGGCCCCGATCAGCAAACGCGGCCTACTCATGGGGGGCTGGTTCGTCGCGACCGCGATCGGCAACAAACTAACGCAGATCGGCGTCTTCTGGGATATATGGCTGCAATCTACGTTCTTTCTCGTGCTGGCAGCAGCGGCGTTGATAATGGCGGTCGTGCTGTTCCTAATACTCAAACCGCTAAAGAGGGCAATGCCCGGAGTTTAGCGTTGAGGTAGTTACATCTAGGAGAATTGGAACGCCGTCCGCCCGATTTGGCTGACGGCGTTTCGATTCTCAAACACTATCTGCGAGCTTCTCGGTAGGCGGCAACGGCCTCGGCCGCGCCGGCGTGGATGATCTCGGGCTTGTGATATCGCCAATATTTTTCAAACTCATCGTCGCTCATCTGCGTATTTTCCGCGCGTGTCTTTTCTTTTAGAAAGCTCTCGGCCCACGCTCGGATATCCGGATCTCGATTCAACGCTGTACGCGCTCCGTGCATCAAATTATCTCGTTCCATTGCTCATCTCCCCCTAAGTGTTTAGATTATTGATTTAAGGATATCGCATTGAACATCTCGGCCGGAACTCGGCACAACATTTGGAGAAACCTGTGAGACGAATACTACTAACGTCGATCGTGCTTCTGAGCATACTATCCGGCACGATCTCAGCCCAACGATCCAACGGCAAGCCTACTAGGCCACGACCGGCCCCGGCCAAACCATCGGCGCCTGTGCCGCCACCGGATGCAGCGATCTCCCGTGAGGATTTCAAGATCGGGTATGTGAACCGCCGTCTGAGCAATGGATTGGAAGTGATCGTCTATCCTGACAGTGCGGTACCGCTGGTGACCGTCGAGCTCGCCGTTCGCAATGGCTCTTTTACGGAGCCGCCGGAACTCAACGGATTGTCGCACCTATACGAGCATATGTTCTTTAAGCCGAACGGTGCCGTCCTACGCGGCGAACAATATCTCAAAGACATTGGCCAGCTCGGCATCACCTACAACGGCACCACTCGCGAGGAAGTCGTGAATTACTACTTCACGACGACAAAGGACTATTTCGAGACCGCGGTCAGGTTCGTCAAGGATGCCGCTCGATATCCAACGTTCGACCCGGACGAATTGGAACAGGAGAAGCAGGTTGTGATCGGCGAGATCGATCGGAACGAATCAAACCCGTTCTTCTATCTCAACCGCACCTTGATGGACAAGCTCTATTACAAATATCCGACGCGGAAGAATCCGCTCGGCACCCGCGAGACCGTCCTCTCTGCGACTACCGAAAAGATGCGTCTCATCCAGGGACGCTATTATGTGCCTAACAACTCGGCGGTTGTGATCACCGGTGATGTCGATCCTGAAGCGGCGTTCAAGATGGTCGAGAAGTATTTTGGCGATTGGGAACGGCGGGCTGTGGATCCGTTCAAAGAGTTTCCGCTAGTTGAGCATCCGCCGTTGGCCAAGAGTTCAGGCTACGTAGTGGAACAGCCAATTCAGAACGTCCTCATACAGATCGGATGGCACGGCCCATCGATAGGCAAAGACAACGAAGCAACCTATGCCGCCGACGTTTTTTCCTACATAATCTCGCAGCCGGATTCTCGCTTTCAGCGCAATCTTGTCGACTCGGGACTGGTTCTTGGGGTTGATTTTGGATATTACACCCAGCGGAACGTTGGCCCGATCGTTCTTACGCTAGTCACTACGCCTGAACGCGCTAAGGCTGCGCTCAAGGCCGCATACGCCGAGGTCGCACAGTTTGATAAACCGGGTTATTTCACAGATACGGAACTTGAGAACGCAAAAACGATGCTCGAGGCCCGCGACCTTTTTGAACGCGAGAAGCTTACCGAATATGCGCACACGTTAAGTTTCTGGTGGTCATCGACGGGTATCGATTATTTTCGCGGATATCATACGACGATGCGTTCGATCAAGCGTGCTGACACTGACCGATATCTGCGAACTTATGTTTTAGGCAAGCCGCATATCACGGTTGCGCTTATGTCCACGCGGTCCAAGACGGCTGCCGGACTTACGACCCAGGATCTGATCGGGAACTGAAATGAATATCAAATCTCTACAATATCGTTTGCGTTTGACGCTGCGCGTCTTCGCGATCTTGGTGCTCGCGGCCGCAGCAAGCTCGGCTCAAAAGGCAGGCGTTGCCGGCATGGTAACCGAATATGACGTGGCCGGCCTCAAGGTCATTGTCAAACAGAGGCCCGGAGTACCCACGGTGTCCGCCGGCTTGTTCATACGCGGCGGTTCGAGGAACCTTACGGCAGAATCCGCGGGAATCGAGAATATGATGCTCAGCGCTGCGACCGAGGGGAGCGTCGGCTATCCTCGGGAGAGTCTGCGGCGGGAACTTGCGAGAACAGGAAGTCAACTTTCCTCGTCGAGCGGACGGGATTTCAGCGTCTTGGCCATGTCGGCGACCAAAGAGAATTTCGATTCCAGCTGGAAGCTCATGGTCGATGTAGCTCTTCGTCCTGTGTTCAATAAACAGGATGTCGAGCGAACTCGGGATCGGATCATCTCAGGACTAGAAGGCATCGAGGACGCCCCGGACGAATTTCTGCAGGCTTTAAAGGAGCGCTCCATTTATGCCGGTACATCGTATGCCAACGACCCGGATGGAACGATCGAGAATATACGCCGATTTACGGTCGCGGACCTTGTCGCGTATCACAAACGCGTGATGACAAAGTCTCAGCTCCTGCTTGTCGTAGTGGGCGACCTCGACCCTGAATCTCTTCGCGTGCGGGCTGAAACCGCATTTGCCGGCTTGCCGACCGGCCAGTACAAGGATGCTCCGCTTCCGAAGCTTGATTTCTCCAAGCCTACGATCAACATTGTCGAACGATCGCTGCCGACGAATTACGTCTCAGGTGCTTTCGAGGCTCCGACGGTTGGCACGCGCGACTATTACGCGATGCAGGTGGCCGTCACCATACTCAGGGATCGCGTTTTCGCGGAGGTTCGGGACCGGCGTCAACTGTCGTATGCTCCAAGCGCAAGCATGGACTCAGCGGGAGCGAACACCGGCGAGATCTACGTAACCGCGGTGCGGGCTGACGAGGCCGTCGAGGCGATGCTCGCCGAGGTCGAAGGGATGCGAACGACTCTCGTCGAGCCGCAAGAGTTGTCAGGGGTTGCGGGCCAATTTCTTACCACGCACTACGTCGCCCAGGAAACTAATGCCGCACAGGCCAGCGAACTCGCTCGATACGAACTGTTAGGCGGCGGGTGGCGCAACTCGCTTTCCTTTCTTGAGAATATTCGTCGCGTCTCGCGCGAAGATGTGCGTGATGTAAGCCGCAGATATCTGCGCAATTTCCGTTTCGTCGTCATCGGCGACCCAAAGGCGATAACGCGTTCCAAGTTCACGCAGCAACCCTGACGATCTCAACTATTCAAATGGCTTCGGGCCGTCGAGGATCAACTCGGCGGCCCGAATTCGTCTCCGATGACCGGCACGTCAACGGCCGTCTTTCTTTCGATCAACGTTCGATGGCTGAGCCGGCTTACTGTCTTCCGATTTGGCCGGAGGCGCCTGCTTCACCGGCGGCGGCTCGCTTCTCGGCGGCTGCTTGACAGGCGGAGGATCGTTCCTCGGCGTCTCACGTACCGGCGGCTCATAACGAGGCGGCTGCCGAACAGGCGGCGGCTCGCTTCTCGGCGTCTCGCGAACCGGAGGCTGCCGAACAGGTGCGTCATTGCCGCGCTGTGTTTGATCCGAAGCCGGAGGTATATAACGCGGCGGAGTTCTTACCGGAGCTTCCTTGACTGCGCCGTCGCCCTGTTGCGGCTGTTCGTAACGCGGCCTCGGGCCTGTTCGGTCATCATTGTTCTGACGCACCGGCGGCTGGCGATCTACTGCTCCCGTGCTTCGTGTCGTCGCTCCGCCGTCTGTACGGACTATCGGCTCATTCGTCAGCGGCGGCCTGCCGCCCGTTATCCGATCGGTTCTCAGCTCGCGATCGAGCGGAGCGTTTGACTGCCTGACCGCGGCACCAGTTTTGATCGTCTCGGTAGAGAGGATCGGCGGCTGGCGATCTGGACGAATGCTGCGATCGACCCGTCCGTCCAAGTCCGTGATCGACGGCAGGATCGGCGGTGTTTGGCGTGCATCGGGCACTTTTGTCAGGATCGCGGTCGCATCGCCAAGCGGAGGTGATTTTACCCCGCCTATCTCTCGCCCGAATTGCGATCGGTCCACCGTGACCACGCCGGTCGGCGGAACCTCTTCGAGCGGCGGGCGTTTGTTCTTGTTCAATCCCGGTCCATTTACAGCAACCGGGCCGCCGCCTGCGGGCGGAGTTGGTGTCGGCGTCGGGTGCGGGCCCCCGCCTCCGTTGCCGCCTCCGTTGCCGCCTCCGTTTCCGCCGGGGCCATGTCCGCCCCAACCTCCGTGGTTGTAGTAGTAATAGTTGTAATTGTAGTACGCGTATGAATACGGGAGCGGGTACCAACATATGTTGGAATTATAGATCGTCATCACGACCAACGCAGGCGACCACCAGCTTCTCGCATACCTGTAATATCCATAAGGCGTCCAGACCCAGCCTCCGTTGTCCCAGATCCATCGTCCGTAGTGATACGTCGCCCAACCCCAGGGTTCGTCATTGACCCAGGTCCAGCCAAATGCCGGGACCCATCGCCAGTGGCCGTAACGATACGGAGACCAATTTGCGTACCTTGATACGGCCGAAGAATACGGCCGCCAAACATAGCCATACTTCCGTGTGTAGATCCATTCGCCGTTGTCGGTCAGATCATCTGCTCCGTAGATATCACGATCGTAATATCGGTCGTAATAGGCCCTTTGCAGGCTGCGAGCTATGACTGCGTCGCGTTCGAGCGACCAGGAGTCGAATGCGTCAGCGAACCGGGCAACATCTCCTGTTTCCCATTCGCCGGAGTTGCGGCCCGAGACAAAAATGCGGGCTCGTCGGCCATTCTTGAGCGTGAATCCCGCTGTTTCGGTGTAAACGCGTACCTCTCCGCCTTCAGCCGCACCCACGGCGACCTCGCCTGAGTCGCGGCTGCCTGCGTCGATCCGGTAAACCCCATTTCGCTGGAATGCAAAGGTGGTTCCCGGCGCGTCCATTTCAAAATAACTTCGCGATGCATCATATTGCGTCAGTCTTGCGATCGCTGAGCCTTCTGGCAAACTCAAAGCGATACCTTCGTCTGCGAGCTTGATGATGCGGACGAACGAATTCTCACCCAAACGAAGGTGTGTGTTGCTATCGAACTGGATCTCCGCACGTGCCGCGGGCCCTGTTGCGATCTCGTCACCCTCGACGATCGGCAAATTGGTCGCGAGCCGCTCCCAGCTATCTACCCCTGAACGTCGGATCTGAATATCGCCGCTCATGAACGATACGCGTGCGACCCTGGCTTTGACCGGCGGCTCGTCGAATTCGTCGCCCATCTCGTAATTGCCTGATTCAGGCAAATTCACGGACGAGGCAGAGGCAGCCGATATATTCGAAGCAAACAATAGCAAGACGGCTGCGATTAAGGCTGATGTGTTTTTGATCGAACTCATCGTAGGGTTCTCCTCTTTGATTTTTGGGACCAGATCGGCAGTGAGGTTGTCGGTCCCGTCTGGCCGACACAGTTGCAACTTCTATTCCTCAACGCTGATCCGATCAAACTGCCGCAAACACTGCGTTTAGGCAATTATGAGGACATCGTTTGCATACCATTTCGTGGAGTATGCCTGGGCGAATTCGCCGATTTCGTGCGCTAGACGTCGGATATTGGAATATCGTGAAGCGCGTTGGGAATCTCCCAAGCAAGGAGATCTACGACACTATGTTAAGGTTATTCATTTTGATCACACTTTTAGGTTGCTTTGCTGCGGGTGTCACGGCACAGTCCGGCGCGGCGGCATCACCTGACGACGCAGTAAAGAACGCACTTAAGACAGGCGATCGGATACCTGAATTTGCGCTTCGCGATGCATTGGGCAAGTCCGTGTCGAGCCGCGATCTGACCGACGGCACGAATCTGGTCCTTGTCTTCTATCGCGGTGCCTGGTGCCCGTTCTGTAACAAATATCTCAGGCAGCTGCAGCAGAATGTCACGCGCATCAACGGACTGGGCGGCCGACTCGTAGCTATCTCGGCCGAAGAACCTGAGACCCAGATCCTGACCGCTCGCAAAAACGATCTGAATTACACGGTCCTCAGCGATCCGGGGCTGAAGGTAGCCTCGATGTTCGGTCTCGTCTACAGGGTCCCTGAGCGAACTGCGGAACGGTACAGATCGAACGGTCTCGACCTCGCAGCCGTGAACGGAACCTTGCTGGCCGAGTTGCCGATCGCAGCGACCTATGTGATCCGTCGCGACGGGACCATCGCTTACGCGTTTCTGGACGGTGACTACACCAAGCGGGCCGCACCCGAGATATTGCTCGCGGAACTTGAAAAGATCAAATAAGCTCGAACGCGTTCGAACTTTGTATTGCAAGCAAAGCCTTCGCCGATTAAGATTGCGGTGGAGGCTTTTTTCCGATGAGATCGTTTATATTGATCGTTCTGTCGATGGTAATTCTGGGCGGATCCGCCTCGGCTCAAAAAGGTGCCGTCGGCGCCGCCAAGCCCGCCGACCGGGTCCGAGCGGAGTTTGACCGCTTGATCGAGGGCATCAAGCAGGTAGATGCCGAGAAGGTACTCAGCACCTACGACAAAAGCGATCGGCTCCTGATATTCAACAACAACGGTACCGCGACCATTGGCTGGGACAACGTAAAGGCTAATGTGGAGTCGACCTACGCAAAGCTCTCGAATGTCACGCTGGATATAACGGGACTCAGGGTCGAGATGCTCGGAGCTAATGCAGCTTACGTCTCGTGCAAATGGCGTCAATCACAGGAGAGTGACGGCAAGCTCGAAACGGCTTCGGGCCGTATGACGCTTGTCTTTAGGCTGATCGGCAAAGATTGGAAGATCGTACATCGGCACACATCACCCGACAATCCTCCGGCAACGCGGCCGGTATTTCCGTCGGAGCGTCAATAGTTCTGCCAGACGGCCGTCCAAGTACAAAGGGCAAGGCGAAAGCCTTGCCCTTCTGACATTTACAGCGACGACGGCGCAGAGATCAGACGTTAAGTATATCGACCAGCTCCTGCACTGCGGCCGCTGACTTGTGGAGAGCGGCTCTTTCGTCGCCGGTCAGGTTTATCTCGATGATCTGTTCGACACCATTTTTCCCGAGCTTGACCGGTACGCCGACAAATAAATTTGAGATGCCGTATTCACCCTCCAGAAATACTGCACACGGCAGGATCTTCTTCTTGTCCTTGAGTATGGCTTCGGCCATCTCAACGGCACCTAGCGACGGTGCGTAGAAGGCAGAGCCTGTCTTCAGGAGCCCAACGATCTCGGCTCCGCCATTTGCCGTACGGTCAACGATCGCATCGATCTGATCTTTTGGAAGCAGTTCAGTGATGGGGATGCCGGCACAAGTCGAATATCTCGGCAGCGGCACCATCGTGTCGCCGTGACCTCCAAGCACGAATGCAGTCACATTCTCGACCGAAACGTTGAGAGCTTCGGCCAGGAAACACCGCATGCGTGCGGCATCCAGGACCCCGGCCATGCCCAATACGCGGCTTTTGGGGAATCCTGACCGGCGGAATGCGACCTGCGTCATAGCATCGAGCGGATTTGATACGACGATGATAAAGGCGTTGGGCGAATATTTAGCGACCTCGTCCGTCACGGCTCCGACAATGTCGGAGTTGGTCTTTAGCAGATCATCGCGGCTCATACCGGGTTTGCGCGGCAGCCCGGCAGTGATGATCACCACGTCTGAATTAGCTGTTTCTTCGTAGCTGTTGGCTCCGACGAGCTTTACGTCAAAACCGTCTATCGGTGCGGCCTGAGCCAGATCGAGCGCTTTTCCCTGCGGCGTGCCTTCGACGATATCGACTAGCACGACATCTGCGAGTTCCTTAGCGGCGATCCAATGCGCGGCGGTCGCGCCCACATTGCCGGCCCCTACTACGGTAACTTTATTTCTTCCTGCAGCCATTATTGGTCCTCTCTGTTCAAAAATAGTGTTGTCTGATAAAAGCTAAATTTTGTCACAGTTAGCGAGAAACGGCAAAACCGGAAGTCGAACGATTACGACTGCGATCAGAATTGAAAAAGCCCGGCGTGCTCTCCCCTTCACGCCGGGCTTCTTCGTACTGGCTTTGGGCCATTTGGGCCCGCCGCCATTCCTGATATAAAACTTTTTCAATTGTCGAGGACCGGAAGTATCAGGTCACTTTCAAGTTCGATCTCGAACTTTTGACCCGCTCTGATAAAAACCTCAGGCCCGCGACGTCCGAGCGCAACGCCCGTCCCGACACCAGCACCGAGTCCGGCTCCGAGAACCGCACCTCGAGACCCGCGGGACGCAAAACCTATGATCGCCCCGATCAACGAACCGCCAGCGATGCTCAGTCCGTTCTCAGCAGAGATCGATCGCGGTTCGAATCTTGTCAACACCCTTGCTTCGATGCTCCGTTTTGCTACATCGCTGACGACCATTCGATCGATAGTGATGCCGAGTATGCCTCCTTTCGAAGCCGGGCGGCCACGCGCCACCGATCTGACGCTGCCTTCGAATTGGATGCCGGTTGGCAGCACCGTGATGTCCTGAATTTTCACGGGTTGAGAACTCACAGCAACAAAGGTGTCGCCGACCGACGCCGATCGTGAGTTGATCTCCATCTCCATTCGAAGCTCGATGCGCGTTCCGGCCGGTATCCGGTACAGAGAATCAGGCTGGGCCGAAACCGCCAAACCGAACGAAAATAAGAAGATCGCGGGGAGTAAATGCCGTACAACGGCCGATATTAGCAACATCAATCACCTCCGACGGGAGTCACCGGGGCACAAAACTGCAGCCGCCGTTGCAAATAATGGACACTTTGTTCGCGCCCGTTTGATGCAGGCAAGGTCGGAAAGGATGCGTGAATGGATGATCTGCCGGCTACTGCAGGATCGGATGGCCGCCGCCTTTGCTGTGATCGGCGGTCTCGCCGAATCGCTTTCGGTCGTTGTGGTAGAGGACCAGGTGCTCGCCCTCGTTGCGGACAGCGGTCGATATTCGGGAATAATCCTTTGTGTGTTCCGCGATCATAAATGCGCACGGATTGAGAGCCACGACTATTCCGGCGACATAGATAAAGCCGCCCTTGTCGTAGGCGCTTCCGGCATATTGGGCCGACGGGACCGCAATGTCGGGCGAATAGCGTCCGTCCGCGTCCTTCTCACGGTCGGCCTTTGCTATGTAAATCGTATAGTCTGAGTAACGCAGGGCTTTGCGATAGCCGTTGCGCCGCGCTACTTCAAATAGTTCGGTCAGGCCTGCGTCGATCGCCGCGAGCGTTTCGCGGTTCGGCCGCGTGAGGGCGTTGACCACAGCCCCCTGCGGCGTACGAGTGACGATCATGAATCGATCACCCGAGATCCGTTCGGCCTCAGCTAGAACTGTGCGATTCTGAGAGTAGGAATTTACGGAAACCAAGGCGGCTATCGCCACTGACAGATATATGAGACTCAATTGTATCTTTTTCATTTTCTTGGTCACGGGCGGCCTGTATGATGCAAAAACAGTTGGATGAGGTTGGTGCTGAGGGCGGGGATCGAACCCGCACGCCCCTAAGGACACGGGATTTTAAGTCCCGGGCGTCTACCAATTCCGCCACCCCAGCACGCAGATTTGAGATTATCACCAGCCGCAGCAATAGCAAAGAACCGTCCGCCTCGTTGGCGCCGTTCTTGAAAGACAGAGCCGCCGGGCATATCCTTTAGATGCAACTTTGACGTGGCCGCCGCGTTCTAACTATTGATGAGCCAAGAGCTTTTGGGAAAATTGATCGCCGACAAATATCGTATCCTCGACCTGGTCAGAGAGGCGAGGTCCGGCGATCTGTATAGCGGACAGCACGAATATACAGGCGAGCCTGTACTCGTCTCTGTATTGCCGCATGCTGTCGCCATAGACCAACGATGGAGCCGACGGTTCCTGGATAAAGCAAAGTCCGCTGCGTCGCTGAGACACGAGAACATACTCCCGCTCACTGACCTTGGCACGGATCCACGAGGCAATGTTTACGCCGTCTATGGTCAATACGCAGGCGAAACGCTCGATAAGCTGCTCGCACGGGACGGCAAACTCGATCAGCCCAGAGCCCTGAGTATTGTCTTACAGGCTGCTGCAGCCGCGGGATCAGCTCACGACCGCGGGATCATCCACGGCAGTCTCACGCCGCTGAATATACAGGTTTCGCAGGAAGACGAATTCCCTGATCGAACGAGAGTTTTGGGTTTCGGCGGCGATAGGCTCGAGGAACCGCTCGACGCCGACCCTCGATACCTGGCACCTGAGCAACTGGGCGAGTATCCGATCGCTGACGAGCGCTCAGATGTATATGCGCTTGGAGCGACGCTGTATGAGATGTTGGCCGGCGAGCCGCCATTCGCGGGCGAGAATAAGGCCGAAGTACTGAAGAGTATATCGAATGGCCCCGCGCCGCTTAGCCTATTTCGCCAGGATCTGCATAAAGCTGTGGAACCCGTCGTTCTAACGGCGATCGCTCGCGACCCCGAAGAGCGTTATAGGACGGTGGCTGACCTTGCCGGCGATCTCAGGAATATAGCGAGTGAGATCGGAATGCGGTCGGCATCGGCGACGGCCGGAGCTAGAAGCGTATGGGTAACCGCGACCCTTGCTGTCGCAGGTATCGTATTGGTCGCCGCAACCTTGATATATTTCACCACGATCCGAAAGACCGACCCAACGACAATGCTCAGCCCTGATCCCGACAGTCTGCCGGTACAGCCGATAAATCCGGCAACGGGAGCTCAAGAGGAAGCCTTTATGCGCGGCGCACTCTCGGGGGATCCCGCGATGTTTCCGAACGGGATGAATATGCCGGCTGATATGCTTCCGGGAGGCGACGGCTACAATGCGTGGGCCAACGGCGGCCTGCCGCCGGCAGGCGCTCCGCTTGGGCCGGCATCCGCTGTCCCGATGAACGGCGGTCAACCGATGGCCGGATCAATGCCGCAGGGCCCGCTACCGCCGGGCGCCACATTGCCGCCCGGCCAGACGGTTACGATCAATCCGAATGGCGGCAGCCAGTTCATGCCCAACGAAGGCGGCGTGATACTGATTCCCGTTCCTAAAAGTGACGAGCCCGCTCCGACGCCGACTCCAAAGGTTCCAGCTGCTAATTCGGCGCCTAAACCAACACCTGAAGCAAAGCCGTCACCCCAAGGGTCGCAGCCGCAAACCAAACCCGATTCGGCCGAACCGGCAAAGCCCGTTCCGGCAGCTAAACCTTCTCCGCCTCGCCGCGGCACTGACGAATGAGCTTTTGTTGTAAATGCCGTTAAACGCGAAACGGTCGCCGACATCTTGACGTCAGCGACCGCACTTCACGCCATTTCTTGCTGCCCTACCAGCAACCGTCAGTCCACATATCGTAGAATTCCCACGTGAGGCCGCCGTCCCAGGAGACATATGCGACCCAATAATATGTGGTACAACCATTCGGCCCGCCACCGCCGCCGCCTGGAGGATCGCCATTTGTTATCAGCATTGTTTCGACGTTAGATGTCCCCGGCCGGCCGTACTCACCAGGCCTTCCGGGAAAACCTGTTGTTCCATAGGATCCGCCTTGGCCGACATTTCCTGTATCGCCAGCGCTTCCAAAGGACCCGCAAGCCGGTGGGCCTGCATAGCCTCCGTATGCCACGTTGCCATACATACCGGGACTACCTCCCGAACCACCGAGACCCGCAAGCCCCCTTTCACCACGGTCAACGTCCGTTACTATTCTCTCCCGGGGATAGGTGGGGGGACGATTGATGACAATTGTTCCCCCATTGCCACCGTTCGCACCATTACCTCCGTATCCTCCATCACCTCCACCGCCTCCGTCACCTGCGTCGCCCGCACGCCCTCCATTTCCAACGATACAGCGACAAGTAGCGCCATGCCCGCCTCGTTTCGCATTACCTCCATCGCCGCCATCCCCTCCTTTCCCGCCAATTCCACCGTTACCGCCTGGTCCGCCACGACTAAAAAATCTGTACTGGGTTATCTGACTATCGTTTGGTATTGGATAATAGATCGGAGAACCATTTCCACCGTCAGTTGCACCGCCGGGTTGTCCCGGATCGGGCGCGTCCCCTCCCCGATCCCCGTCAAGCCCATTACCGGCATTTGTATTGTTTCTGCCATTTGGACCAATACTTGGGTCATCACAATCGCCATCCACCGGATTTGGCGAGTCCGCACCATTTGGTGCTTTTGGTCGAAAGATCCCAGCTTCACCGTTCAGCCCGGGACTCCTGCTCCTATTGTCCTCGTAGTCATCAAGGAGTTCGGTCACGGATGAATCGCTCGTTCTGTCGTCTCGTCCTCTGCCGCTTGCGTCGATAGTGACGGTGCCGGTGACGACCGTGTTGCGGGCCAGCAGTGTAGCTATTCGGTCATCGGCAGAGGCATTCGGGTCGTCTGACTGTCGTTTGTTTGCCGTCCCTGGCTTCTTTGTTGTCATCACCGATTCCAATGGAATGATGAATATGTCGTGTGGTCCTTTGATGACAGGCTTCTCGCCGTCGAAAATAATCCGGTCGGCCAGTATCAGCACATCGGAGGTCACCTTCAGCTTCT
This sequence comes from Acidobacteriota bacterium, assembly GCA_019639115.1. Taxonomy (GTDB): domain Bacteria; phylum Acidobacteriota; class Blastocatellia; order Pyrinomonadales; family Pyrinomonadaceae; genus OLB17. The sequence continues at coordinate 286,436 of JAHBSM010000003.1, forward strand.
CCGGCAGCACGATATCGCGTGCTACATACGAGCCCGACAGCGTCTCGCCGCTGACAAACGATGAACTCGCTGCTCGCGTGTAAGGCTGCAGTCTCTGCTTTATCTGTTCCGCAGATCCCCGCTGCAGCAGAGCCGCCTCGATCTCAACGCCTTGCGCCGCCAATGCTTTTGCAACCTTTCGTACGACATAAGCCGACCTAGCCTTTTCCGCCTTGCCGTTCTGATAGCTCAGCACCTCATCCGCACGCGGCGGATCCCACCCCCGCATGCCCTCCGGCGGAGGGCCCGGCCTGAGCACAACCACACGACTCGGGGTCGGCGTTGGGCTCGGGGCCGCGGCACGCTGTTCTGTTGCCGAGGTCTGAAGCGTTGAAAGTGAAACGGAGAATAGTGCGATCAGAAGCAGGCCGGGAGCCAGCACCTTAAAATACATGTGAGGAACTTCCTTATCGTCTGTTGGGAAAAGGGGAAACGCTTTACAGCATCGCTGCCGTACAGCCGCTAGAATAGGTTGGGAGAATTATATCCCCCCCCGATCCGTGTCAACAGGAATTCCTCCAAACCGCCCGAGAACTTCCTATCTGGGAACGTCGACCGTGCGCAAGATGTCTTTGATCACGGCGTCGGTCGTGGCCCCGTCGAGCTCTGCCTCGGCCCGCAGTGTCAGTCTGTGTCGGAGCACAGGAAGCGCAATATCGCGAACATCGTCAGGAGTCGGGAACGAACGCTCGCGTATCGCCGCGAGAGCCTTTGAACACAAGAGAAGGGCGACCGATGCACGCGGGCTTGCTCCGTAGATCACCGACGGATGTTCGCGGGTGCTGCGGACAATGTTGACCACATACTCCTGAACCCCAGGCTCCATCCGCATGGAGCGGATCTCCGCGCGGCATTTGGAGATAGCCGCAGGATCAGACAATACGGCAATATCGGTGTGTTCGAGCCGGCGCGAATTGAAGCCGGCGTCCCAACGCCCAACGATCTCCTTCTCATCTTCCTCCCCGGGGTAATCGATCAGTATCTTAAGCAAAAACCGATCAAGCTGGGCCTCGGGAAGCGGATATGTGCCTTCGTACTCGATCGGATTCTCGGTCGCAAGCACGGTGAACATCGGCGATAAAGGATAACTCTCGCCATCGATCGTCGCCTGACGTTCTTCCATCGCTTCGAGCAGTGCGGCCTGGGTCTTCGGCGGCGTCCGGTTTATCTCATCAGCAAGCAGTATATCGGTGAATATAGGGCCCTGGCGCAAGCTGAACTGTGCGGTCTGCATGTTGAATACATTCGTGCCCGTAACGTCCGAAGGCATAAGATCAGGCGTGAACTGGATACGCGAATAGTCCGCCCCGATTATGCGCGCTAACGTCTTGATCATCAATGTTTTGGCGGTGCCGGGAACGCCTTCCAGAAGCGCATGGCCCTCGGCGAGCAATGCCACGAGCACTTGCTCGACAGCGGCGTATTGGCCGACGACCGACTTGCCGAGTTCAGTCCGTATATGCGAAACGACAGTGGGTGTATATTCAAGCGAGATCATAGTTCTTTTATCAGATCCAAGACGGTCATCACCGTCAATAGCAGCACCGCGCTGAAAAAGATCGCACGGAGCCATCTTTCGCTCATTTTAGACGCGAAATGGGCACCTACATAACCGCCGACGAACATTGCGGCCCCGAGTATGACCCCGAGCCGATAATCTACTAGCCCTTGCCACATAAAGACCGCCGCAGCGATCGAGGACGAAACGACGTTGATTATCTTGGTCGCCCCGATCGCTTCGGTAAACGAAAGCCCATAGAACGCAACGAGTACAGCGGTCAGAATAGTCACATATCCGCCGCTGAACAATCCGCCGTATATCCCCAGCACAAAGGTCAGCGTTATACCGGTCGCCGCCGTCATCCATGTGGCCGGCCGCGACGTGTCGCGGGTCCTAACAGTCAGAATAAATAGTGATACTACAACGATAGCCGCCGTAACGATCCACTTCATTGAATTATCACTGATCGCCCCTACGATCGCCGCACCTATCGCAGACCCTACCAGGGTGACAGCCAGTAAGGGCGAAAGACGTTTTAGATCGACCTTGCCGGCACGCACGAACGGGATCGAGCCGCCGATGGCCATGAATACGAGTCCGAACATATTGGTCGCGACCGCGACACGAGGCTCTACGCCGAATTGGAACATGGCCGGTACCGAAATAAGTGAGTTGCTCCCGGTGACCACGCCGATCATGCTGGTCACAAAAAATATGACGATCAGTACGGCTAGAGCCGATCCCGGCATCTCAGTTGTCGCTCCTGCGGCTGATCCCGAGTTTCGACTCAATATTTCTGAGAGCCGACGTCAGCCTCGTGACCCGTTTGGCATTCGACGGCTCGCCGTGCATTATCTCTTCGCATTCGACGAAGAGCTGTTCAATACTCTCGGCGTCAAGTCCCGATCGCCGCGCTATCAGCCGTGCCAGTTCGACGCGGGACGTCGTATTGTTGTCAACGCCGAAGAGTTTTGAGGCTCGCCGTCGCAGATCGCGATAGATATTCTCGATGGCCAGGTCGTAGGCACGCGTCCTATACTGCAGATCGGCCATCGCCGATACGTACTCTAGTTTTGAGAGCCTGTCGGGTTCGGCCTCGGGCACCGCCCTGGCGAATCGAACGCTTCGCGATGCGAAATACGCGAACGCCAGAAAGACACATTGAAAGAAGACGGAGACCACCGGCGTGCCGGCAAAGAATTCGACGATCCGAGCCCCGCCGGAACCGATCCCTTGGCGATATTCGTCTATCGCGACTGTGCCGGTGGTCGATACAAGGTTAATGGCAAGCTGTGCGTTGTCGGCGGCTGAGATGCCGTTGTTCGCAACTATGAATGGATCCGCGACCCAGACTATCTTGCCGGCTCCGTATGAAGCATCGACGACCAGATTCCGGCCGCCGTCACCGACATGCACGACGGGTGCATTTTCATCCGGTTCCGCTCCCGCATTCCGGTAAAAGTTGATCGATGTGGCAAGCCTGGACGGCTGAACAGCGCTGACACCCGCTGTGTATATAGATGGCTGCGACGGCTTTAACGCAGGCTGGTCACCGATCATCTGGCGTTGATCGAATGCGTCAAGTCTTGTCATCCCGTCAAGATCAGCCTTAGAACCGTCCGACGCTATTCGCCAAAAACCTGTGGTAACAAGCCAATTCGGCGGAGGGTAGCGGTCAAAGATCACCAGCCGGCCGCCGGCCGCAACCCAGTTGAATAGTTTGTTGTCCTCGGATGGCGTGGTCTCAACACGAACGGGCCCGACAACCACCAATACCGACGGCGCGTGGTGGCTCGAAAGTCCGTCATAGGATTCCTGCCAACGGGTAACTTTGCGTCCGGATTCGCTGAGAAGCGCGTAAAAGGCGCGCGTGCCGGTGGCTCCCGCATTATAAGAAGATCTGTTTGGCCTCAGCTCGCTATCTACCTCTTTCGGCTTCTGCGACGTTGACAGCGCATTGAGGCCGATCAGCGCGGCGGCCGCCAAGAGAATCGCAAAAATTAATATGACCTTCTGCTTCATTGAGCGTTAATTTGCCGATTGCGGCCGGGCCTTTTCGAGCGTGCGAGAGTACATCTCCCTGAATTCTTCCCAATCGCCGGCAGCCGACCCGTGATCACCGTACCAATGACGCTCGAAGGCACCGGTGATGACGCGAAAATCGTCGAATAGCGGCCTCTTATTGACGTCACGCAGATAATCGCGGTTCGTCTTGTGCCGGGCCAATGCGATCAAACGGCGATCATTGAGCTCACATAGAAGCGCAACGTACCCTTTACGTATCGCAAGCCGCAGCTCGCCCGCCCGAGCCAGTGATTCGGCTTCGTCAAGAAGCCCGGACGGCGACACATCTGCCGCGATCGTTTCGCCCAGTACGACGCGGTCGTCCTTGGCCGTCTTTTCCTCCGAACTGTAACGCGTCCTCAAATAGCGCGTTAGCCGCCAGGCCAGCATCAAGAGCAAGCCGGTCAAGCCAACGTAGAGCAAGGTTTGCAGGATCGATGCCAGCTGCGGCATCCCTGCTTGATCCACCGGCGTCGGAGCTGCTGAGGGAAATAGATCCTGTATCCATTTGAGGATCGCATCCAGGACCCGCTGGAACGGGCTTTCCTGGACCACGGGCTTGCGATAATCGTCGCGGTCAAGTATCTCGCCGAGTTTTCTCTTGTCTTCGTCCCTGCTTCTTTGCTGCGCGGTCGCGTTCTCGAGCTCGTTGATGTGTTCTTCGATCGACACCAGACGCTCATAGATCGCGGAAGCGATATCTGTCCGAGCATTTTCATTCGAGGAGATCAGCCGGTCGAGCTCTTCGTGCAGCCACCGGTTATCGATGTCCAACGTACCGCCGCCGTACGTTAACTTTTCAGACGGAGGAAGTGTCCGCTTTAGCTCTACGACGATCTGCGAATAGCTCGCCTGATCGCCGGATTCAGAGGAGTTCACGAGTTCATCGGCAAGAGATATCGCCGTACTGACCCGCACTGCGTAGCCGCCTAGGCTGCCGTCCGGCGAATTCGCTCTCAATGGCCCCGCCACTAGCAGAACCAGGATCAAAGGAGCAATGGTCAGGACTCGCTTCATAATGTCAGTCATTATCAAGCCCGAGTATCGTCCCGGCAGTTTCTCGAACGGCTGGCCTTACATTTACCGAACCCGCTGACGTGGCCGAGATAGCGGGTTGAAGCGGGTTCTCATACGAGACCGGAACCGACGGTATATCGCCGAGTCGGCGCGCCGCCATTAGCTCGATATCGTATCCCTCGGCCCGCACCCGTTCATCTACGTAGAGTATGCACATCCCGATGGTCCACACCGGCATCAGCATGATAAGGCTGAGTTGAGAGATCAAGGCATATCCGATCTCTACCCAGGCCGGGGCCGCATCCTCTGCCGTGAATGTGATATCAACTCCGTTGGCCCACGCGAACCACATGAAGGGAACGTATAGTATGGCAAGCGCGGCTACCGAGGCCGCCAGCGTAAACAGGAACAATGCCATCAAGCGATGTACGCTGCCTGTTGCGAGAGATATATTTCGTGATATTGCTTTGCCGACACCCAACCCCTCGACCAGCATTATCTGCGGTACGAAAGCAACTCGCGAAGCCACAGCAAAAAAGATCCATAGCCCTCCGTAGCCGCCGGCCAGAAAGACGGCTATGCCGACGATCACCGCTACGTAAGGGACGATACCCAATACGGCCGCGACCAGGGCAACACAGATGAAGGCGATCACAAGCGTGAAATAGAATATGAAAATCGCAAAAATCGCCAGTGCGAATCCGATCGAGGCTGATGCCGCTACGAGGCTCCCCAGGCGATGCCACACGTTGCGATAGGTCTCTGCAAAAGTGATCGATTCACCAAATAGAAGATGCCGAACGAAATTTCGGGATGCGCCGCCCATTACCACCAGCGCGGCCACAAATTCGCCGATCCAGATCACTACGTCTCCTATACCGGAAAAGACACGATAGAAAGCTATGTCGTCGCTGCCTGCGTACTGCGACGGTGCAAAGATAGATCTCGCGACCAGCGTCCAGGCGACAGAGATCACCGCTCCGGCAAGTATCGGCGGCGCGGCTGTCATCACAAATGTCACGATGTTCTTGCGATAGTACCGGATCGCCCTGTCAATGAGGTCACCCGCCCCTAGCGGTGCGAGGTTCAACTGGGAGGCAATGTCACCGCGGATCGTCATGCAGGAAGAGGGAACGGCCTGATTATAACCTGCCCGGCCAGCGAAAAGGAAAAGAAAAAGGCCCGCCGGATAAAGCCGACGGGCCAATAGTTCAGTTAACCGATAGCTTAGAAGCTGAACCTTGCGGCAAACTGCATGACGCGAACTCCGGTGGAGCTGGTCACACGGCCGAAGGACGTGCTGTTGATATCGATGAACTGGCCAGGTACGAACTGAACCTTGTTCAGGACGTTGAACGCCTCAGCACGGAGCTGGAGACGCATCCTTTCACCAAAGCCGAACGACTTGAACAACGAAAGGTCGAGGTTCGCGGTCGTCGGGCCATTGACAACGGCTCTTTCGAGGCCGCTTGTCTTGCCGGGTGAAACGTTGAAGAACACCTGGCCGGTGAAGGTTGACTGTCCGAATCCGTTCGAACCGCGGCCGTTACCGCCGCTCGTGTTCAGAGCCGAGCAGTTGCCTGCCTGGAGAGCCGACTGATTGATGTTGATCGCCGTCGGATTTACAAAGTAAACGCCGCACGGTGTGATGAACGTTCCAACCAACTTCTTCAGCTCCGCCTTGGTCAGGTTGGTCAGAGCCGTCTGGCGAGCCGAGCGTCCGACACGGTTGAGCGTGCCGCGAGCATCCGTAAAGGTGATCGGGGCACCCGAGCCGACACGCAGGATACCGTTGAGCTGCCAGCCGCCGAGGATGGCATCAACGACGCCGCCCTGGTTGAGGAAGCGCTTGCCCTTACCGAACGGAAGCTCATAAAGAGCATTCACATTGAACACATGGGTCTGATCGTAATCAGCACGCGAGTATTCGAGTTTCGGCTGAGCATTGTCGAGAAGCGGCTCAAATCGGGTCTGGCCGGTTCCCTGTGCATCCGTCAGGTTCTTGCTGAACGTGTAGTTCGCCTGGAAGGTGAACCCGTTAGCAAGACGGCGGCGTGCTTCTATCTGAAGCGAGTCATAGCGATACGAAGCTCCGTTCAAGAGCAGGTCAGCCACGAACGCATTGTTGTTCGGCAGGAACTTAACTGTTCCGGCCAGGTTGTTGATGATATACGTGACAGCCTGATCGGCGGGTGTACCCGAGATCAGCTGGCCCGTAATGGTCGCGTTGGTCAGCAGGCCGCCGCTTCCGAGGTTCGGATATACGGTGAGGACCTGGCTTCCCGTGATCGACGAATTATAGTTACCGCCCGTCGTACAGCCGGGTGTCGCATTACAGAGAAGCAGATTGTTGCGTGCTCTATTGAAGTCAGCAGCAAATCCATTCTCGAGAATGATCACCTGGTTGTAGTCCACACCACGCAGCAGGTTGCCGCTGCGGCTGCCGACATAACGGATCTCAAGCGCTGTGTTCCAACCGATCTCGCGTTGGACACCGAATGAGTATTCGCTAATGCGCGGGGACTGGAGATTCGGGTCAACTGCAAAGACCGTTCCCTGCAGACCGGCTGCTGCGTTGTTCAGCGCATAGGTGCGGTTGGCAACGAAAGCCGGGGCCGGGATCGGCGTGACCGCACCAAAACGATCATTCAGCGCCGTGGTATTGGTCGTCGAGTTAAATGCATTGGCGGTCAGGTTGAGTCCCTGGTTGCCAAGCAGTGCGTTATCCGGTGCACGAACGAGCTCATCGTTGATGTAGCTGGTCCTGTAGCCGCCGCGGAGAACGCTCTGATTGTCCTTACCGAACAAGAACTTGAGGAACGAGTTATCGCCAGACTGGACCGCGTACGCGAATCCAAGCACAGGCGACCAATTGTTCTTGTCGGTCTTGTAGAACTGGTTGACCTTGCCGGCGTTGCCGCCGACGAACTGGTACGCGCCGTTCGGGTCGAGGATCGCAAGACGCGGATCGCGTCCCGGTGCGATGATCGGCTCAAGAGCGAGGCCGTTCGTAGACTTAAGTCCCGTGTACAGGTCGTAGCGAACGCCCAAGTTGAGCGTCATCGACGGCGTGATACGGAAGTTGTCGTTGAAGTAGCCTGCCCAAGCGTCATACTTGAACTGACGACGCTGAGTTGCTCCATTAACGAAACCAGACGTCTGCGACGTTACGTTAAAGGCCTGGCTGCCAGCGCTCACGATACCGGCGAGGTAAGCGTACAAAGCATTCGCAGTTGCACGGTTAGCAGTCGGCACGGTGCCCGGGAAATACGTCGTGTTGGTGAACGAAGCCGTCAGGATCTGCGGCGTGTTCGTGCCTACGCCGATAGTGTAGGTCGGAACCTTGCTCGCATCGTTATAGGCATCGATCGTCACGCGCTGGAACTGGCCTCCGAAGCGGAACGAGTGACGGCCCCAGATGTAATCTGCGCTGTCCTGGATGTTCGTCGTTTTGACGTAGCGGCCCTGCTCCTGGAATGTCACTTCCGGATTCGAAGCGATCGGCGGAGTAAAGAACGCTGACGGATTTGCCTCCGTACGGAGGAAGTCCGGCTTGCTGTAGAAGATACCGCCGCGAAGCTCGTTCACGAAATTGCTGAGGATCTGACGCCTCCAAGCAAGTGCGACAAAGTTCGTCTTCGCCGGCTGGATCACCTTCGGAATTGCGTTGTAGGTATCTACGTCGCCGCGGAAGTTGCCTTCAAGAGCACGGTTATACACGCCGTTGATCGAGTTCTTCGAGTCGATATCGTAGTCGATACGCGTCGTGAAGGTGTGGCGATCCTGGTCGTTCTTCTGCGAGAAGCGATAACCAGTAGTGTTGACACCGTCACCGGTCTCGGTCGAGTTGCCGGTCGGCATTGCGTTGATGTAACGCGACACCACCGCAGCATTGATCGTAAGCGGGACACCGATGTTCGGCGTACCGGTCGCGAACGCAGCCGCAGGTAGCGAGAACAGGTTGACGGACTGGGCCACGCCGCTCGCATCGTTGTATCGGAAGATACCCTGACGTGCGGTCGGTGTAAGCACGGAGATAAGCCTCGATGCAGGCAGTCTATCCGTCAGTCTCTCATAATATGCAAAGAAGAATAGCTTCTTCTTGATGATCGGGCCGCTGACGTTGCCGCCGAACTGGTTCCTGTTACGGAAAGGACGGGCAACGTTGTTGGCATTGTTGAACCAAGAGTTAGCACCGAACTTCGAGTTACGGTTGTACTCGAAAAGCGTTCCGCGGAATCGGTTCTGGCCGCGAGGCGTGACGAGTTCGACCTGCGCACCGCCGAATCCGCGGCTGGCGTCGGCCTGCGTCGTGATCGTGAATTCGCTAACGTCGTCAACCGACGGACGGCCCGGGCTGAAGTCCGTGGCGTTCGAACGGATGAAGTTGTCCTGTACGTTGATACCGTCGCGGACGATGTTCGTCCCCGAGGTGCGAACACCGTTGATCGTCGTGTTCTGGCTCGGGTTCGACGCCGTACCTGACTGCAGCAGAATTAGGTTGAGCGGGTTGCGGCCATTGAGCGGCAGCTCCGTTAGCTGTCGCGAGTTGACCGTATTGCCGATCTCGGGGTTGTTGGAGTTGATGATCTCCTGACCCGCTGAAACTGTTACTTCTTCCGAGACCTGACCAGCTTCTAATACAACGTTTAGCGAGTAGGTCTGGCCGCCGATGATCTTGACATCGGTAGTGGTCTTGGTCTTGAAGCCATTCGCGGAGACCTTGAGCGTGTAATCGCCGTAGTCAAGCTGCGGGAACGCGAAGTTGCCTTCGCTTCCGGTCGTAGTGGTGGTCTGCTTGCCCGTTTTGTTGTCGGTCAGCGTGACCGTTGCTCCGGGCAGAACGCCGTCAGTGGCCGAAACCGTACCGACGAGACGTCCTGTATTGGTCTGCGCGAACGTAAACACTGTCGCGAAGAGTCCCAGAACAACTGCAATTGCAAATCTCTTCATTATGCTCCTCCTGGATTTTTTGTTTGGTCCCCCGGATCCGGCCGGGTTGAAATTTAAAAAAGAATCGAAAACTTTGGAAAACTTTACAATTCTTTACACGGTAGTGCAGTCAAGAACCGTGCCACGGTCTCAGGTCAGTTAAGTTGTTACAAATACGTAACTTCCAGGCTGCATTTGGGCCGATATGTCCGTATCGTTGTAGAAATTTTCAAAAATCTGGATTTTAATGTAAACATTAAAAAAAGGCCCGGAAAATCTATGTCAGACGTATTCCTACAAGGAATATCGGGCAGAAAATGCGGGCTCTATTGGCGAGTTGGTATCTGGTGGGTCTTTATCTTCGAATTCAACGTGGTTGCGTTCAGGCCGAGCAGCCTGGCCGCCCGGGATTGGTGACCGCCGGTCTGGTCGAGCGCCCTTCGGATCAGATCGATCTCGAATCGTTTGACCTCGTCATAGAAATTGACACCGCGAGAGATGTCGATCTCACCGGTCATTCCCTCAGCGCCTCGGATCAGGTCAAACGCCAGGCTCGGATCTTTGACCTCGGGGCGAAGGCAATCAACGGTGATCTCGTTGCCGTTCGCAATGATCACGGCTCGTTCGACGATGTTCTCAAGCTCACGAACATTTCCCGGATAATGATATGCCTCGAGTAGCGAGAGCACCTCGGGCGAAACGTTCTCAGAGATCGATAGCCCGTTTTCCTCAGAGTACTTATGAATGAAGTGCTTCGTCAACGGGAGTATATCCTCACGTCGATCTCTCAGAGGCGGCAGCTCGATCGGCACGACCGAAAGCCGATAATACAGATCCTCGCGGAATGTGCCGTTCCTGACAGCCTCGCGGAGATCGACATTTGTCGCAGCGATGATGCGAACGTCAACCTTGAGCGGGGCGGTGTCACCCAGGGGAGTGAACTCACGTTCCTGAATGACGCGAAGAAGTCGCACCTGAGTCTCGGGCCTGAGATCGCCAATCTCGTCCAGGAATATCGAGCCGCTGTCGGCGACCTCGAATAATCCTTTTTTTGCGGCGACCGCACCCGTGAATGCTCCTTTCGTATGCCCGAACAACTCCGACTCGAGCAGCTCCGAAGGGATGTTGGAGCAGTTCACCGCGACAAATGGCGCATCGGCTCGCGGGCTGGCCTGGTGTATAGCTTTAGCAACCAGCTCCTTTCCCGTCCCGCTCTCGCCTGTGATCAGCACCGTCGAACGCGCCTGTGCGACTCGCTCGACCAGCCTGAAAACGTTCTCCATGGCCTCCGACCGCCCGATGAATCCATCACGATCGACGGATCTCGCCATCGCCTGGCGAAGCGTTCGGCGTTCTTCTTCTTTTCGTCGGCTCTTGATGCCGCGCGCGACAAGAGCCAGGATCTGCTCGTTTTGGAAAGGCTTACGGATCACTCCCGCAGCGCCTTTTTCCCACGCCGAAATGGCTGTGTCGAACGTGGCATAAGCGGTTATCATCAACACGACCGCTTCCGGGTCCAGCTTGATCAGTTCTTCGAGTGCGGTCAGGCCTCCCATGCCGGGCATTGATACGTCCATCAGAATGAGGTCGTAATCCTTGTGCGAGCACGCTTCGATGGCCTCTTCGCCTGTGCGGGCGAGATCGACCTTATATCCGGCGTTCGAGAGTATCGTCTCGAGCACGTCGCGCATGATCTCTTCGTCGTCGCAAACAAGGATGTTGCCTTTTTTGGCCATAAATTCTGAATATAACGCAAAACGCCGAACGCCGCCTAACCCCGCGTTTGAATCCTAAACCTTTTGATGCCCGAACGCGTATTCAGGTTCGGCTGCAGCGGCAAACGTATATGCTGCGCCAATCGAGGCTTTATGGCAATGAGCAAAAAAAGCAAGATCCTTTTGATCGTTGGCGGCGGTCTGATCGTTCTATTTCTCGTCATGGTCATCGCTTTGGCACTGTTCGCGGAGTCGATGAGCAAGCCGTCCGTTGCGCAGAACAGCGTCCTGGTTCTCAGCGTAAGCGGCGACCTGCCGGACTATGTGCCCGATGAACCGCTCGCAAAAGCCTTTGGCGTCGCACAGCCGCAGTCGTTCACCAGCATTCTGACCCAACTCCGCAAGGCTAAGGCCGATAACCGGATCGGCGGCGTTCTGCTTGAGATCAACTTTCCC
>JAHBSM010000004.1 GCA_019639115.1 Acidobacteriota bacterium
TCGTATGAGTGCGAATCTAAGAAAGTACGCGGGGCCGCTGGAGGGAGCAACGTTATTGGTCAACGAGAGCGAGGACCTGGCGAACGCCGGCAGATTCTCGGATTCGGGGCGCCCGCTGCTTGATCTGGTCGGGAAGTTGAGCGATACGTTGTCGGGCTTACCCTAAGGCTTCACAAGCCCGGCGGTCTTAACGACCGGTTCGCAGATCTCGATCTTGTCGGCGGAGGCCGTCACGGGTCTTTCGGATCCGCCCGAGCCTGACCCTTCACTCTGGAGCCCAAGGCGTTCGCGAATGAACTTCTCACCTTCGGACTCGATCATCTCCCCGTTTATTACAAAGGCCTTTTTGAGGAGAATGTCACCTTTTTTCTCGATCTTTTCGGGCTCGATCATGATGTACCAGGGCGATCCCCAATTTCTTGTGTCGCCGGTCTCACGTCGGTAGTTGTAGTGCAAGGTCTGCTGGCGTGCGGAGCGGTCGGTCGATTCGTAAACGACCGGGAACGTCACCTTGAGATAATCGATACTGCTCTTGATCGAATCGACCGGGTCGTATTCGCCGACGCCGATGATCTCGAGCCCCTTGTCCTTGTAACGCTCGTAGAATTTTTGCAGGAACGGCGCGTCGTGACGCCAATTGCCGCACCAAGGGGCAAAATAAACGACTATCACAAGCCGCTTGCCCGCGATCGCCTTGCGGAGTTCGACATCAGAGCCGTCACGGACACTTTTGAGCGTCCAACTCCTATATTCTATCTGCCGTTCGATGATCGGAGCCTGTTCGTTCTGTCCAAATGCGGCCAAACCCGCGGTCAGCGTGATCAAGACGGCACAAATTACTCTTACGTTCATCAGAATTCAGGTCGAAACAAAAGACTAGCCGCTATGATGCCAAACCGCAAGCTATAAGTTGGCAGCGTAAATGCGGTTCGCGGGCTATCGCCAATATATGCTAATCTTATGCAAAAGTTATGGCTGAGAAACCTACGGTTACCGATATATTTCGTGAAGCTCTGGAGATGCGCGCAGCGAATCCCGGCGGTTCGTTCGATGACGTGAAACAAAAGCTGATCGCAAAATACAGCTCGGGTTCGTTCCCCGATACCGCGTATTTGACCATCCCGGAATACGACAACGTCGCGCCCGAGGAGGATTGGACCGCAGGCCTGCCTGTCACGCTCCGCGGGATACAGAACGAGGACTGGAACGATGTCATCCACGGCGTGATCATAAGCCTCGAGCAGGTCGAGAATTATCCTAAAGAATCAGGCCGCGAGGACGATCCTGCCAAAGAATGGCGAAACCGAAACAAAGGCATATCCGGGGCCGAAGAGAAAGTTCTGGAAAAGTGGATGCCCGAGGACCTGATGGCTATCGCTCAACGCAATTCGCGTTCGTGACAGACGTCAGAACTCGACGCGGAGGCCGTCAACGGCTTCGATGATCTCGCAAGGCGGCTCGTATCGGGCCGCCTCTTGTTTTAGATCGACAGCGTCCCACTCCGGATAAAGGTGCGTCAGCATCGCTCGTTTTGGCCTGGAACTGCGTACCAGATACATCGCTTCGGCGAGCTCCAGATGCCTATCGACAGCTTTGTCCTTTACAAATGAGCACTCAAGGACGAACAGATCGACGCTGTTGGCGAAAGCAGACAAAGGCTTGTGAAAACCTGTATCGCCTGTATAAACAAGAGTCGAGCTCGCGTCGCGTATATGAAGTGCCAGGCTTTCGGTTCTGTGCGGTACCGGGATCGCGTTCGCCGTTGCACCGTTGATCGGATAAAACTCAATGTAAGGCTCGACCTCGATGACCTCGACCGGAAAATGCTGCTCGAGCATCCGATAGCCGCCGGCATCGTCCATAGTTTCTATAAATCTTCTCAGTCCGCTTCCGCCGAATATTCGCAGTGAATGTGTCCGATCGCGAGTTTCTTTGGCGTGTTTCATCGCAAAAAGCAGCGGCGCCAGGCCGGTCGCGTGGTCCGCATGGAAATGCGATATCCAGACGGCGTCGAGCCCGGCCCAGTCGCAGCCTTCGGCAGCCATACGCGACGGAGCGGTCGGAGCACAGTCAATGAGCAGCGATCCGCCGGACGTTTCCAGAAAAAAAGCGGCGCTTGTTCGGCTCGGATGAGGCACCGAGGTCCCGGAGCCAAGCACGGTGAGTTTCATCCTCAATATGTTAGATTAAAAACATGGAACAAGTCGATATTCTCGGTGTGTTCGCACATCCGGACGACGCCGAACTGAGCGTCGGCGGTACGCTGATAAAGCTCAAGAAACTTGGTTATCGGACCGGAGTTTTGGACGTGACACGCGGCGAAATGGGAACACGCGGTACGGTCGAAGGCCGCGCCGCCGAGGCCCAAGCGGCGGCTCGGCTGCTCGGCCTGGATACGAGGGAGAATCTCGGGCTGCGAGACGGACATGTATTCTCGGACGAAGTGTCGCGAGTCGCGATGGTTAGGGCCCTCCGGCGACTTAAGCCGCGCGTCGTGCTGACGCATCAGCAGGGCGATTCGCATCCCGACCATGATGCGATCGCCTCGGTCATTCGCCAATGTTCGCGATTGGCGGCGATGACGAAATTCGACCCGGAGACATCCTCCGAGCGAATTCAGCCGCCGATCATTGCCCACAATATATTCTCGAGGCGTTCGTCCATATCGTTCATCGTTGATATCTCCGGCGAGTTGGACGCCAAAATGGAGGCCATCGCCGCACATGCGTCGCAGTTCTACGATCCCGGATCGACCGAGCCTGAGACGATGCTGACCAGCAGTACGTATCTCGACGAGGTAAGTTCGCGGGCCAAGTATTACGGCTCGCTGATAGGATGCGCAGCAGGCGAACCATACTTTGTCGCGGAGGCTCTGAACGTTGACGACCCGTTCGCTTTGTTGTCGAGGCCGATGAATCTCTATTCGTGAGTCTGCGGCGGCGAGGCGGCCCGAAAAGCGGCCCCATGCAATCTTGACCAAAAAGTAATGATTTGCCATAATTTGACTACATAGACGCGAAAAGGGCTGTGGACCCCACCAGGCTTATGAAGATATCGGCGCAAGAAGAATACGGACTACGCTGCCTCGTGCAGCTTGCGAACTTGAAAGACGGCGAATCGCTCACGCTGCCCCAGATCGCTGAGCGCGAAGGTATCTCGGCCGCCAACGCAGGCAAGCTAATGTGGTTGCTGAATAAAGCGGGCTTTGTGCAATCGACGCGCGGCACCAAGGGCGGTTATCTGCTTGCTAGGCCCGCGGGCGAGATACGCCTGAGCGAGATCATAAAGGTCCTGGACGCCGACCTGGTCGATTCGCATTGCGATAATTACACGGGCGTGATGGAAAAATGCGTTCACATGGGCGACTGCGGCATCCGGCCGGTGATCGTGGGGCTGCACGAGATCGTCGAGAATGCGCTGTCGCAGATCACGCTGGCGCATCTTGTAGGCAGCGAACGTTCGGTCGATCTGATGTTCCATTCGATCCAGGGCATTCACCGAACGATCGAGCCGCAGAGGGTATAGCCACTGAGATCACAGAGAACACGGAGGGAATCAAACAGGATATACAGGATCATTTCATTGGGTAAGAAACCTATGTGAAATCTGTGTGCTCTGTGGCAATAAAGTTTTATGTCAACAGCAGCGGAATTACTTACAAATCGGGAATACAAATACGGATTCGTAACCGATATCGAGACCGAGGTCATCCCTAAGGGCTTGTCGGAGGACACGGTTCGCCTGATCTCGCAGAAAAAGAATGAGCCGGAGTGGCTGCTCGAGTTTCGGCTCAAGGCTTATCGCCAGTGGCTAAAGATGGAGCAGCCGAAGAATTGGCCAAACTTCGAGTATCCTGAGATCGATTTTCAAGATATCTCGTACTATGCCGCGCCGCGTCAGAAGCCGAAAAAAGCGTCTATGGACGAGGTCGATCCCGAGCTTGTCAAGACCTTCGAAAAGCTCGGTATTCCGTTGTCTGAGCAAAAGCTGCTCGCGAATGTAGCGGTCGATGCTGTGTTCGACAGCGTTTCGGTCGCGACGACCTATAAAGAAAAACTCAAAGAGGCGGGCGTGATCTTTTGCTCGTTCACCGAAGCTGTCGAGGAATATCCCGAACTGATCCAGAAATATCTCGGGTCGGTCGTGCCCGTCGGCGATAACTATTACGCGGCTTTGAATTCTGCCGTGTTCTCGGACGGTTCGTTCGTTTTTATCCCAAAAGGCGTTCGCTGCCCGATGGAGCTGTCGACCTATTTCCGCATCAACACGCAGGAATCGGGCCAGTTTGAACGCACGCTAATTGTTGCAGAGGAAGGCGGTTACGTCGCATATAACGAAGGCTGCACGGCACCTCAGTTCGACACGAATCAGCTGCACGCGGCGGTCGTTGAGCTAGTCGCTTTGGACGATGCCGAGATCAAATACTCGACTGTTCAGAACTGGTACGCCGGCGACGAGACCGGCAAAGGCGGGATCTACAACTTTGTGACCAAACGCGGTGCGTGCCGCGGCGTGAATTCCAAGATCTCTTGGACACAGGTCGAGACCGGCAGTGCGATCACTTGGAAATATCCGAGCGTGATCCTGCAGGGTGACAATTCGATCGGTGAATTCTATTCGGTCGCGCTGACCAACAACGCGCAGATCGCCGACACCGGCACCAAGATGATCCATTTGGGCAAGAACACCAGATCGACGATCGTCTCGAAGGGTATCTCGGCCGGCCGCTCGAATAATTCGTATCGCGGCCTGGTAAAAGTGATGCCGAAAGCCGAAGGAGCACGCAACTATACGCAATGCGATTCGATGCTGATCGGCGGCCGGTGCGAGGCGAATACTTTCCCGTACATCGAGGTGATGAACAACACCGCCAAGGTCGAACACGAGGCAACGACCTCGAAGATCAGCGAAGATCAACTGTTCTATCTGCAACAGCGCGGTATCTCGCAGGAGGACGCCGTTAGCTTGATCATCAACGGATTCTGCAAAGAGGTCTTTCGCGAACTGCCGATGGAATACGCGGTCGAGGCTCAGAAGCTGTTGGGACTCAAACTCGAGGGATCAGTTGGGTAAGAAATTTACCATAGAGAACACAGAGTTGTTTTGAAATGTTTCTCAGTGCTCACTGTGATCTCAGTCGTAAATTCCGGAAAAAAAGATGAGAAGGATCCAACCATCGGACCAGCCGCAGCCAAAGGGCCATTATTCACCGGGAATTGAGCACAACGGTCTTGTCTATGTCTCCGGCCAGTTGCCTATGACGCTCGACACGCGTGAGCCGTTCACGGGTGATATTGGTGAGCAGACGGAGCTTGCTTTGCGGAATGTCGAGGCGGTCTTGCACGCGGGCGGCAGTGACCTGAACCACGTTTTGCAAATGACCATTTATGTCTCAGACATGGAACTTTGGGACGCCGTAAATAGGAAATATGCAGAGGTAATGGGCGATCACAGGCCGGCGAGGGCGATCGTTCCGGTCAAGGACCTCCACTTTGGTACACAGATCGAGATACAGGCGATCGCGACCAAAATATGAATATCGAAATCAGAATTAGGAATGGGTTTTGATTTTTCATTCGATATTCATCATTCACCATTTATGAAGCTGAGCATCTATCAGGTTGACGCATTCACACGCGAGCCGTTCCACGGTAATCCGGCGGCTGTCGTGCCGCTTGATGCGTGGCCGCCGGACGAGGTGATGCAGTCGATCGCCGCAGAGAACAATCTCGCCGAAACAGCGTTCTTTGTGCAGCGTGGCGATGAATTCGAGATAGTTTGGTTTACGCCGACGTGCGAGATCGAGCTATGCGGACACGCAACGCTTGCGAGTTCGTATGTGATATTTGAGGAACTTCGATATGCGGGCGACACGATCACATTTAAGACGCGGACGCGTGGTGACTTGAGTGTATCGAAGCATGACGGCCGTTACGTTTTGGATTTCCCGGCGTATCCGATGACTCGTATCGAGCCGATCGCCGAGCTTGCCGATTGGAAAGCACTTGAGTTTCACACATCCCAATCCAATATGTTGTTCGTCGTGCTGGGCGGTGAATCGGCCGTTCGCGAACTTAGTCCGGACATGCGCATGATCGAGTCGCTTCCGTATCGCGAAGTGATCGTTACCGCCAAAGGCGACACGTGCGACTTTGCCTCGCGGATGTTCGCGCCAAAGATCGGTATCCCTGAAGATCCCGTGACCGGAGCGATCCATTGCTCGCTTATCCCGTTTTGGGCCGAACGTTTGGGCAAGACCGAAATGTTTGCGAGGCAATTGTCTGCCCGCGGCGGTGAGTTGTTTTGTGAGCTTGCGGACGGCCGTGTAAAGATCGGCGGAGATGCCGTGCTGTATTTGAAAGGTGAGATCTATGTCGGAGCCGAAATTGGTGCCTCAGCCTGAGGTCAGGCTCGCGACCGAGCATGACTCAGAAAAGATCGCCGAGGTTGTCAGGCGGGCGTTTGGCAGGTACCGCGACAACTATACGCCGGAGGCTATGGAGGTCGTAACGCCAGAGCCCGAAGAGTTCACTCGGCGCCTGGCGGACGGGCCGCAATGGGTGGTCGAACTCGAAGGAGCGATCGTCGGTACGGTCTCGGTCACCGTCGAAGACGGCGATCTGTATGTCAAGACAATGGCAGTTGATCCGAGTGTTCAGGGGCGCGGCATCGCCCACCTGCTGATGCGGGCGATCGACGAATACGCGGCTACGACGTCACACGACCGCATATTTTTGTACACGACATATTTCTCGGTTGGTGCCAAGGAGCTCTACGAGAAACATGGCTACACGTGGGTCCGCGATACGCCGCCCGAGGAATGGTACGGTGTGCCGGGACTCGAGATGGAGAAGATACTGAGATAGCCGCAGAGAGCGCGGAGGCTGCTGGGCCAGGCTCAGTGGTGTCTGTGATGTCCGTGGCAAAAGGCAATTATGTTATTAGAAGTAAGAAACTTACACGCCGGCATCGACGGCAAAGAGATCCTGAAAGGCCTTAATCTTCAGGTCAACAAAGGCGAGGTTCACGCGATCATGGGGCCGAACGGCTCGGGCAAATCGACCTTGTCCAAAGTGCTTGCGGGGCATCCCGCTTACGAAGTGATGTCCGGCGAGGTGCTCTATGAGGGCAAGGACCTACTCGAAATGGAACCCGACGAGCGCGCACGCGACGGCGTATTCATGGCGTTCCAGTATCCGGTCGAGGTGCCGGGAGTGTCGAACTCGCAGTTCCTGCGGCTCGCGTATAACGAAAAGATGAAGCACGTCGGCGGCGAGGAGCTCGACCCGCTCGAGTTCAACGACTATTTGAAAGAAAAGGCAAAGATCGTCGAGATGGACCCGCAATTCTTCAAGCGATCCGTGAACGAAGGCTTTTCAGGCGGCGAGAAGAAACGGAACGAGATACTTCAAATGGCGGTGCTCGAACCAAAGCTCGCCATACTGGACGAGACCGATTCAGGCCTGGATATCGATGCTCTGCGTATCGTAGCTGAGGGCGTGAATAAGCTCAGGAATGAGAACAATGCGATCATCCTGGTGACGCATTATCAGCGGCTGCTCAACTATATCAAGCCGGATATCGTCCACGTTCTGGCAAATGGCAAGATCGTCAAAGAAGGCGGCAAGGACCTCGCTCTCGAGCTCGAAGAGAAGGGTTACGATTGGGTCAAGGCGGCATCGATTTGAGCGATCTGAAGCAGACAACTGAAGATTCCCGGCCCGTCGTGCTGCTTGCAGCCGTCGCGGCCGCGCTGATCGGAGCCTTCGTCTATTACCGGACGGACGACCTGTTGAAACTTCCTTCGCTCATCGGCAATTTGGGCGGTACCCCATTCATCGGTTCAGGGATCATTGACAGCCTCGCGGGAGCGATCATCGCGTTTCTTCTCCTCGCTGCTTGGTTCGGGCTTGGCAGCGTGGTAATGAGGCTGGTTCAGCTCAAACGCGCTGAGCGGCACTCTCATGTACTCGAGGCTGTCATTACGACGGCTGCCGGTGCCGCGGCCTGGTCGCTAGTATGGTTCCTTTTAGGAGTCGCCGGCCTGTATTCTCCTGCCGCTGCGATAGTATCGCTAGCCGCCGGGATCGCATGTGCAATTTATGGTTCGAGAAGGCTGCGTGAGGCGCGCGACGAGAGCGAGGTCCCGGGGCGGCCGTCAGCATTCGACCGCGTGATCATCGGCATCATCGCTGTGCCCGTGGCCCTGGCATTTGTGGCAAGCCTGGCACCGCCGACCGCAAAGGATACGCTTCTTTATCATTTCGCACTGCCTAAGGCATTCATAGCACAGGGTAGCAATGCCTTTGTCGATGGGAACATAGCGAGCTATTTGGCTCTCGGAGCCGAGATGCACGCTGTATGGGCGATGCTGCTTGGAGGGGTTCTGGGGCCGCGCGCCGGTGAAGCTGCGGCCGGTGCGGCCCTTTGGCTTTTTCTGCCGCTTTTGCTTGGCGCGATCTTTGGCTGGGCAAGGGAGATCGATATACCTCGCAAATACGCTTTGCTGGCGGTAATGCTTGTGGCCTCAGTCCCGACCGTGTTCCATGTCGCTTCGAGCGGATACATAGACATCGCGCTCTCGCTGTATGTGACGCTTGCAGCCTACGGACTTTGCCGTTGGTGGGCCGATCCATCCAGCGGGTCGCTCGGAGTCGTCGCGTTGATGCTGGGTGCGGCTCTCGCGATCAAACTTACTGCATTATTTGCTTTTGCCGCGTTTGCACTCGTGATATTGCTGCGTGGCCGGACGGCTGCGAATGCGGCAAAGCTTGTCGGTTCCGCCATTGGAGCTTTGCTGCTTGCCGCGGTCATCGCGTCTCCGACCTACGTCCGTACATGGGGAGCGACCGGCAGCCCGGTCTTTCCGTTCTATATGAACATCTGGCCCGGACGGGTCGAAGGCTGGGACCTGGAGCGCTCGGAGCTGTTCCAGGAAATGAATCGTCAATACGGAGACGTTGCTGCACGGCCCGGCAACTATCTGTTGGCTCCATTGCGGCTTTCTACCACGGCTCAGCCGGAGGATCACAAACAGTATGACGGCGTTCTCGGAGCAGCATTCCTGATAGGGCTGATATTTTTGATATGGGCGTCGCTTCGCGGCGATCTGCCGGTCGAGGCCAAGATCGCGGCGAGTGTGTCGGCGATCTTGTTCATTTTCTGGCTATTTACAAGCGAGCAGCTTCGATATCTGCTGCCGTTTCTTCCCATGCTTTCGGTTGCCATAGCTGCCGGGTTTCGCGTGCTTGATGATGCGGACCGACGAACGGCGTCGATCGGCAGCTACTCGCTCATTGCGGCGTCGGCTGCGGCGGTGCTTACGGGAACTGCATGGTTCGCTCTCAGGGCGCCGGTCCGAGTAGTTTTGGGCGGCGAATCGAGGGATGCATTCCTGAGTCGAAATCTGGACTATTACAAATATTACGATCGGTTGAACACCTCGACGGGTGCTGACGAAAAAGTGTGGCTGATCAATATGCGACGCGACACGTATAACCTCGACCGGCCTTATTTCTCTGATTATTTATTTGAGGATTGGACGCTCAAGCGGCTGCTTTGGGAGTCCGGCAGCGCTCGCGAGATCCGTTCGAAGGCATCGGCAATGGGCTTGAGGTACATACTCGTTCGTCACGACTTCCTGATCGACTATGAGCATTCGTCGCTCGTGGATGACAAGCGGGAGCGCCAGGAGAACGAAGCAAAGCTCAAGATCGTGCGCGAACTCTTGCTCGATCCGGCGAAGGTTATCATGGCGGACGATCGGTTCAGTCTGGTAAAGATCTACTGATGATGAATACAAAAGCAGTTTTAGATCCATATTTTGCAGAGAGTTTTCGTGCAACTTTAAGTGGCGCGAACAGCGAACTGGATGCGCTGCGGGAAAGCGCGTTTCGGACCTTCGAATCGCTCGGGCTGCCGTCGCCTCGCAACGAGGAGTGGAAATACACGGACATCTCGAGCATATTCCGGTCAGAATGGCGGATGCTGAAGCCCGCCGCGACCGAGATCGGCGTAGATGCGATGTCGATCCTGAAACGATTCAAAGCAGATCGTAACGGACTTGCGGCGCTCAATCTGGCGTTTGCGGATATCAAGGTAATGACGATACCGGCCGACACGCGCTTGGCGGAGCCGATCGAGATCGACCTGTCGGCGGCCGAGGACGAGATGTCGGCGCCGCATGTGATAGTGATCGCCGAACCGGGAAGCAGTTCGACGATAGTCGAGACCTACAGGAGCAGCGGCCGCGGACTGACAAATTCGGCAATGCAGATCGTGGTCGGCGACAATGCGAGCGTCACCCACTATCGTGTGCAGAATGATGATACGGCGGCGTTCAGCTACGGCATTACCGAGGCGACATTGGGCCGCGATTCGCGATATGACGCCACGAGCATTGAGCTGGGCTGCTCGATTTCGCGCCACGACATTGACGTCAGATTCACGGCAGAGGGCGGCGAAGCCTGGGTCGACGGGCTCTATATGCTTTCCGGTTCGCAGCATCACGACACGCATTCGTGCATCGACCATGCGGTACCAAATTGCATCTCGCACCAGCGTTATAAAGGCGTGCTCGACGGCCGCTCTCGCGGCGTATTTAACGGCAAGGTGTTCGTCCGCGAGAATGCGCACGGAACCGACGCCCAACAGCAGAATAAGAATCTATTGCTGTCGAATGAGGCCAGGGTAGATACCAAGCCTCAGTTAGAGATATTCAACGACGACGTCAAATGTTCGCATGGTGCTACCGTCGGACAGCTAGAGGATGAAGAATTGTTCTATCTGCTGACCCGCGGATTGCCGGAGCCGCTTGCACGCAACCTGCTGACCTATGGATTTGCCGAAGAGATCATTAACAAGATCGGGGTCGGATCCATTAAAGGTGAACTGGACGCGATGGTGCTTAACCGGCTGGGGACGGCGATCTGAGAGCTTTTAGCGCCCGCTGTGGTGAAACAATCTTATGACTTGGGATGTTGAGAAAATTAGAGAAGATTTCCCCGTGCTGTCACAGACCGTGAATGGGAAACCGCTTGTGTACCTCGACAATGCTGCATCGGCACAAATGCCTAGGCCGGTGATCGAGCGGATGTCGGCGTATCAAAGCGCTGAGCATTCGAACATACATCGCGGGGTCCATTATTTGTCACAGCACGCAACGACAGCCTACGAGGCCGCGCGTGAAAAAGTAAAAAGGTTCATCAATGCTCCCGATGTCAACTGCTGCATCTTTGTCAGAGGCTGTACGGAGGGCATCAATCTCGTTGCCGACTCATACGGCAAAGGCTTCATCGGAGAGGGCGACGAGATACTCGTGTCGCAAATGGAGCATCATTCGAACATCGTGCCGTGGCAGGTAACTGCCGAAGAGCGAGGTGCGAAGGTGGTCGTCATTCCGATGAACGAACGCGGCGAGTTGATCGTCGAGGAGTACGAGCGCTTGCTGAACCAACGAACAAAGATAGTCGCGCTCTCGCACGTATCCAATTCGTTGGGGACGATCAATCCCGTAAAGGAAATGATCGCTGCTGCGCATAAGCTGGGCGTTCCGGTATGTGTGGATGCGGCTCAGAGCGTGCCGCATTTCCCGGTGGATGTGCAGGATCTGGATGCAGATTTCTTTGTATTCTCGGGTCACAAGATGTTTGGCCCCACAGGCAGCGGGATCGTTTACGGCAAGCGTGAATGGCTCGACAAGATGCCGCCGTACCAGACCGGCGGAAGCCAGATCAGGATCGTTTCGTTCGAGCGAACGACGTACGCGCCGCTGCCCGCGAAGTTCGAAGCCGGCACGCCGGCCATCGCCGCAGGTATTGGATTGGGTGCCGCTATAGACTACATCAACGGCCTGGACTTTGTGGCCGCCGCCGAGCACGAACACCAACTGCTCGAATATGCCACCGAAAGGCTCGCGGACATTCCCGAGGTCACGATCATAGGCACCGCCGCTCACAAGGCAAGCGTCCTTTCGTTTACGATCGACGGGATACATCCGCATGACATAGGCACGATATTGGACCAGGAAGGTATCGCTATAAGGGCGGGCCACCATTGCGCTCAGCCGGTTATGCAGTTCTATGATGTGCCTGCAACGGCCCGAGCCAGCTTCGCTTTCTACAATACCCGCGACGAGGTCGAACAGCTTGCAGATGCCGTGCAGAAGGTGATCGAGGTATTTGCCTGACGCTGTGCGTGACGTCACTTTTCGATCAGGCGTTTTTCGTCGATAATCGCGTCATGAATTCCGATCTTCAGATAGCACAGAGTGCAAAACTCCGTCCGGTGGTCGAGATCGCCGAGCAACTCGGCCTCGGGCCGGACGACATCGATCTTTACGGCAGTCCCTACATCGGCAAAGTGCGACTTGATGTGCTTGATAAATTCAAGGACCGTCCCAATGCAAAATACATCGACATCTCCGCTATCACGCCTACCCCGCTAGGCGAAGGAAAATCGACCACGTTGATCGGGCTCGGCGAGGCGATGAAGCATCTCGGCAAACGTTCGGTCGTTACTCTCAGGCAGCCGTCGCAAGGACCGACATTCGGCATAAAGGGCGGCGCGGCCGGCGGGGGCTATGCACAGGTCGTTCCGATGGAGACCTTCAATCTCAACCTGACAGGCGATATCCACGCGGTCACGGCCGCCAACAATCTGCTCGCGGCAATGATCGATAACCGGCTGCTCAGAGGGAATCCGCTAAATATCAATCCGCACAGCATCACCTGGAAACGTGTCGTTGACACAAATGACCGCGCTCTCAGAAAGATCATCGTCGGTCTAGGTGGACGAATGGAGGGCGGAATTCCGCGTGAGACCGGTTTCGATATTACGGTCGCGTCCGAGGTGATGGCCGTGCTGGCCTTGACCACCTCGCTTCAGGATATGCGAAGGCGATTCGGCCGCATCGTCGTGGGTATGACGCATGACAAAACGCCTGTGACGGCGGAGGAGATCGGGGCCGCAGGAGCGATGACCGTACTAATGCGCGACGCGATCCGCCCGACGATCATGCAAACGCTCGAGAATACGCCCGCGCTTGTCCATGCCGGCCCGTTCGCCAATGTAGCCCACGGGAACAGCAGCATCCTGGCCGATCTGATCGGTATCAAGACCGCCGATTATCTGATGACCGAATCCGGATTCGGAGCGGACATCGGGGCAGAGAAATTCTTCAATATCAAATGCCGTTACTCAGGCCTTAAGCCCGACGCATGTGTGATAGTCGCGACGATCCGCGCACTCAAATCGCACAGCGGCAAGTACAAGATCGTTGCGGGCAAGCCGCTCCCGCCTGAGCTGCTCGAATGCAACGTCGCGGACGTCGAGGCCGGCGCGGCCAATCTGCGGAAACAGATAGAGAACGTAATGCTGCACGGCGTGACGCCGGTCGTCGCGATCAACGCCTTCGATACCGATCACCGCGATGAGGTCGAGGCCGTCAAGCGCATCGCCATCGAGGCCGGAGCCTTAGGTGCCGCGGTTTCTACACATTGGAGAGATGGCGGCAAAGGTGCGGTCGAGCTTGCAGAGATGGTGATCGCGGCCGCTGAAGAACCAAGCGATTTCCGGTTCCTATACGACCTTGACCTGCCGATCAAGACAAAGATAGAGACGATCGCGACCAAGATCTATGGCGCCTCTGACGTGCGATTCGAGCCTTTTGCCGAGCAGCAGATCGCGTCCTATGAGGCGAACGGTTTCGGCGGGCTGCCGATCTGTATGGCAAAAACGCATTTATCTTTGAGTCATGACCCAACGCTCAAGGGTGCTCCCTCTGGCTTTACGCTTCCGGTTCGCGAGGTACGGGCGAGTGTAGGAGCCGGCTTTATTTATCCTATCTGCGGAGACATGCGGACAATGCCTGCTCTGCCGGAACATCCGGCCGCTGAACGCGTAGATATCGACGAGAACGGTAATGTTGTAGGATTATTCTAGATGTCAGATCTCAATGAGCTATACCAGGAAACGATCCTGGAGCATAACAAGAATCCCAGAAACTTTCGCGAGATCGAGGATGCGGATCAAACAGCACTCGGCAACAATCCGCTGTGCGGCGATGCGTTGCAGATATTTGTGAAAATGGATGGCGAAAGGGTCGCGGATGTCGCCTTCAAAGGCTCAGGCTGCGCGATATCCAAAGCGTCAGCGTCGATGATGACTCAGGCCGTCAAGGGCAAGACCCTAGGAGAGGCCGATAAGCTCTTTGAGGAATTTCACCGGATGGTAACTGGCGAATTGGATATCGAGGCCGGTGCGGATGACCTGGGCAAACTCAGAGCATTTGCCGGTGTGCTCGAGTTTCCCGCCAGGGTCAAATGCGCGAGCTTGAGCTGGCACACCCTGAATGCAGCTTTGCACGGCGAAGGCGAGATCTCGACAGAATGACTGCGAACGACATTGAGACCCGCAGCGACATCGAGCTGCTGATGCGTGCCTTTTATCAACGGGCGATGGCCGACGAGGTCATCGGCGTTCATTTTGAAGAACTCGATCTCGAGTCTCATTTGCCGGTCATGGTCGATTTCTGGGAGAAAGCGCTTTTCGGCAAACCTGTATATTTCAATAACCCGCTTGCTGTTCACCAGCGGCTCAACGAACGGCAGCCAATGGTCTCTTCACATTTTCGCCGGTGGGTCGAGCTATTCATAGCTGCGGTCGATGAACTTTTTGCCGGAGCGACGGCCGACAGTGCAAAAGCTACCGCACGCATCGTCGCCGACAGCTTGGACCAGCGGCTCAACCCTGATCTCCGATTCGATGGGATCGATATCGCAGCCGCTTTGAGATGAGCGGCGTCATCCTCGATCGCCCGCGGCGGGTAGGTTCAACGCTTCTACCTTTTCAGTAAATCCCCTTAGATCGATCTGTTCGTCGGAGATGCCAAGCTGCTCTCGCATGATCCGGCTAACGCGAGGAGCAGCATCCAAAGAGGTGCGAGCATCCAGATGAACGCAGCGGAGCCGTCGCTCAAGAACGTCTTCGAGGGTCACAGCCATCTCGGACGTGACGGCTCTGACAATGTCGCCGATAGTATAGGGCAGATCAGCATGAAGCAGCTCGCCGTCTGCCGCCGCCGGCGGGTCGATCCGGAGAGTATGAGTCGCGCACGGGCCTGCTTTGATGTCCGCACCTGAAACAGCGGCGTTCACTGCCTCTTCGGCCATTCGTCGGTAGGTGGTCCATTTGCCGCCCGTGATCGTTACGAGGCCTCGAGCATCGATCAGGAGTTCGTGGCTTCGAGAGAGTTTCGAAGTATTAGCCACACGACCTCGGCTGACAAGCGGGCGCACGCCTGCGAACATGCTCAAAACGTCATCTCTTCTAGGCTGCCGCTGCAGGGAGCGTCCGGCGGTCTCCAGCAGAAAATCTATTTCCGCATCAGTAGGTTTGTCGCCCTCCTCGGCTGTGCCGCATAGCACATCTGTCGTTCCGACAAGCAAGCGATCGTGCCACGGAATGCAGAACAGCACCCGCCCGTCACGAGTTCTTGGTATAACGAGCGCCGCTTCGCCCGATAAGAAATGCCTCGGCAGCACCAGATGCGTACCGCGGGCGAACGTAACGACCGGTGTAGCCGACGCATCCGACATTCGGCGAACCGGATCGACGTATGCGCCGCAGGCATTTATGACGGAGCGTGCCCTTGTTTCCGATCTGTTCCCGGTAAGAACATCCTCGTATTGGACGATCCATTCACCGCCGCTCCGTTCGAGTCCGAGAACGCAGGCGTAATTAAGGATCCGGGAGCCGTTCCGATGGGCCGTAACGGCCATGTCTATGAGTAGACGCGAATCGTCGAACTGGCCATCGTAATATACAATGCCGCCGCGAAGCCCTTCGGTCTCGACCTCCGGCAGCAACTCGATGGTTCGATCTCGGCTTATTAGGGAAGAACGGCCGAATGAGAGGCTTCGAGAGAGAGCGTCGTACAGCTTGAGCCCGGCACCGTAGAATGCCTGCTGCCACCGGCTGTAGCATGGCACGACGAAGCGCCGTTTAGCGACGATGTGCGGTGCGTTGGCGAGGAGCAGGCCGCGCTCATAGAGAGCCTCTCGTACGAGGCGAAGATCGCCCTCTCGGAGGTAACGGATGCCTCCATGGACGAGTTTGGTCGAACGGGCGGAAGTGCCGCTTCCGAGGTCGTTCCGCTCAAGCAATAAGACATCGAGGCCCCGAGTTGCGGCGTCCAACGCACAGCCGACGCCTGTGGCGCCGCCGCCAATGACCAACAGATCCCACGGCCGCGAGCGGGTAAGAACCTCGTTGAGCAGAGCGTTCCGGTCCATCGAGGCTCGATTGTCGCTGATTCAAGTATCACGGCGCAACGTCTCCGCCGCTTGCAGATGAGATCGATACGTCGCAGAATCTTCGGCATGGCAGACTCGAAACCCAGCACCGAACCTCTGTTCGATCGCCGGACAGTCGCGGCGATCATCGGCCTGATCGGTGTGTCAGCGATAGTTTTGTGGTGGCAGGGCCGGGTGCTCTGGTGTCAGGCAGGCGACTACACTCCGTGGTCGTGGCACATTTGGACGACGCATAACTCACAACACGTCATCGATCCATATACATTTACGCACATACTTCACGGCGTACTGGAGTTCTGGCTGATCGGCCTTGTCTTTAGCCGGATGCCGTTGGCTTGGAGGCTAGTGCTGGCGGTAGCGATCGAAAGCCTGTGGGAGGTTGCCGAGAATTCCAGCTTTGTGATCGAGCGATATCGTGCCGTCACGCTGTCACTCGATTACTATGGTGACTCGATGATCAATTCGGTCGCGGACATAGTCTCGTGCCTGACTGGATTCGTGATCGCATCAAAGCTGAGGTTCTGGCGGTCGCTGGTCTTTTTTGCAGCAACCGAACTCGCATTGATACTCACCATCCGCGACAGCCTTGTGATCAACATCATCATGCTCATCTGGCCGATCGACGCATTGAAAGCTTGGCAGATCGCGGGGCAATAGCAGCTATTTCCGGATCGATCAGCGTTCGCCTCGTGCGGCCTCTGTTTGTGTCTCAAGGTCAACGGCGAGTTTTCTGGAACCCGGCTGATCGAAGGTCTCCGTCCATCTTAGGGCTTCGTCCAGGATCCTAAGCTGATATTCGCGATAGTTCGGTTTGCCGGCCACCGAACCAAGATCGCCGTTGTAATATGCAGTCCTCGGTGGACGGATCTTGTCCGTTAGGCCGGGGTCCACGGACAGGCACATGGTAGGGATGCCGGCCGCCTCGACCACTCGAGCGATAATGCCGACGGTCTGGTGGCAAAGCCGCGACGCCGGTATTAACAGAGCGGCATGGACGCCGTAACGATGGAGACGTTCGGCGATCTGAGGAGCGATTTCTTCCGCAACCGCGGCGGCGTCAGGGATATGGCTCGAAACTGACCACCACACATTGTTCAGGCTGCCGATGACTCCATTCTCGGAATAGCTGACGAGCCGGTCAATAGGGATCTGGGAGTTTCGGTCGGCGATCACGGACGCAGGGTCGTATCCTTTGGCAGCGTAAGCGAGGTCGGCCGCTTCGACCTCGATCGGTATCTCGCGATAACCAAGATCGCCCTGACGCGAATCTAGATCGAAACCCTCGGAACCCGCAATGTAGGCACCCGCAGACGAGATCAGCCCGAGATTGAGCATCGGCAGAGCGCGTCTCACAGGCGTGAATGGCGCATGAATGTTCGCGGCCCACGGATAGCCGGCGAGACTGTCATTCGGCTGCCAACGTTTGAAACGTGTTTTCAGATCGTCGATGTTTTCGATAGCTTCCATAGCGTGTCAGACCTTGAATTCCTTTGAGAAGTCGTACGGGTCGGCCGGCGATGCCTCGCGGCCCGAGAATTTTCGGTTCGCAACGATGAAAAAGGTGATCAACGCCGCGGTCATCGCCGCCATCAATGCCCACTGCGAGTAATCGTGCAGTGCGTTGAACTGAAGGCGCAACGGATCGTCGATAGGCACTTCGTCGATCGAGCGGCCCATTTGTGCCCGGATCGCCGATAGCCAAAGCCCGATCACAAATTGGCCGACCGCACAGGCCGCAATCATCAAAGCGATCAAAAGCCGCTCGGTCCAAAGCCAGAATTGATTCACCCTAGCCGAGGCAACGAACGAACTGACGAGCAATATGCCGCCCATGACGACGCCACCGATATTCAATATCGCCAGCGTACGATTGACCACCGCCCCGGCAAGCTCGCGTTCGGGCAATACGGCAAAGGCGCTCTGCGCGACGGCAATAAAGAAAACCGCGGCCCCGAGCCAGACGGCCAACACCAGCAACCTGATATCCGAGAAGAATTTCATCCGAACCTTAGACAATTATGTAGCGTTTCGCGGCAAAGGTAAAACGCGCGTCCATACCGCTGATCATCGCCCTACGCCGAGAAGCTGAAGCGCGGCTCGCCAAAGGAAACGCGGGTTGAGTATCAAATATCTCCGCCAGAGGCGTCGGGGCTCTTGTGTAAGCCTAAAGAGCCACTCGAGCCCAAGCCGGCCAAGCCACGGCGGGCACTCACGAACATTTCCGGCAAAAAAATCGAAGGACGCACCAACACCGAGAGCAACTGCCCCGATACGTTCGCGATGATCGAACATCCAGTTCTCTTGTTTCGGGCAGCCGAGGCCGACAAAAAGAATGTCGGGTTTCGCCTCGTTAATCGCGGCTACGATCGCGGCGTCCTCTTCGGGTGTCAATTCACGAAATGGCGGTGACACCGCGTAAACGACCCGGAGCTCGGGCATCTCGGCCGTGATCCGACCGCAGATCGCATCAATGACCTCCTGCGACGCACCGTAGAATCCAACTTTGAGACCTGCTTTCTCTGCGTAACGACAAAGTTCGGTCATCAGGTCGTTGGCCCTGACGCGCATCGCAGATCTGAGTCCGCTGAGCCTCTGCATCCATACGAGCGGCATCCCGTCGGGCACGATCAGATCTGCGGAATTGACGCGGCCGGCATACGCGGGATCGTCAAAGGATTCCATCACCATATGGACGGTCGAAAAACAGACGTATCCGCCGCGTCCAACCAGCGCCTCGATCCGTTCGATGATCGAACTCATCGTAACGACGTCAACGTCGAGGCTTACGACGCGACACCTCTGCCTTTCGCCGGGATCACTTGTCATTCTTTGCTGCCGCGGCCTCGTAGATCGTATCAAGCCTATCTACGTATTCCGCTATCGAGAACTTGTCCCTAACGGTTCTCATTGCCTCCTTGCGGATCGACTCCCAACCCTTCTTGTCGTTGAGAACATGCTTCATCCGCTCAATGAGTTGAGCAGTGTTGCCGGGTTCAATAATATAGCCGTTCACGCCGTCCACTATTACCTCGGCAACCGAAGCCATCTCCGAGGCTACTACAAGGCAGCCCGACGCCATCGCTTCCAGCATTGCCATCGGCAAGCCTTCGCCGTAAAGGCTGGGAAGAAGAAAAATGTCGGCCGAATCGAGCGCTTTGAATTTATCAGTGCCGCCGACGACTCCGCCGTATTCGAATCTATCGCCGAGGACCGCCGAGATTCTGCTCAAGAAAACCTCCCGTTCAGGCCCGTCGCCGAAACATCGCAAGCGAAACTCATATCCGGCGTTAAGAAGCTCAGCGCTCGCTTTGACGATCTCATTCAGCCCTTTTGACTCGTGCAGCCGTCCAAAAAAAATGACGACCGGCGTATCATTGACAGAGCGGGCCGGCTCGTCACGAATAGGCACCGCATTCGGCAGAATACGAATGTCGAGCCCCGGCCAACGTCGCTCCAGAGACGCCTTTTCAGTCGAACTTAGCACGACCACCGATGCCGCGCGACCAAGCAACCTCCTGGCCGCTCGCTCAACCTTTGGGTCATCCGGTGCCTCGACAAGATACTTTCCGCCGTGCATCGCCAGCACGATCGGTACGCGGGCCCTTTGGGCGGCTTCTGCCAGAAACATATCGCGCCAGATCGACCTGTCTGTCAGAGCTGTGTTTATGTGGACCAGATCGGGCCTGACACGCCGAAGCCGCGAGTAGAATCTGAAAGGCAGCGTAGCCTGGCGTGCCGCCCAGCGAGCTCCAAACCGTTCCCCGTCCTCGCGTCCGGCCTTGAAATGTACGAACTCGTGCGGGCTGAACTCGATGATCTGACGAACGACCGTCGAGATGCCGCTGACGTTTCGCGATTCGTCGAGACTCGGGGCTGTAATGACAATTCTCATCGGACAATGTGAGAGAATAACGCAGCCACGGGCAATTGTCAGCAATGGGCCTGCTCCGCGCTTCGTTAGCGAGCTTTGTGGCATAATTACGACGACCAAGATGGAGAGCGAGACCGGGCCAAAGGCGCGCTTTGGCGTCGCCCGAACAAAGAAACGCGTGCCTGAATGGGTGATGCCGGCGACAAAGGTCGCCGTGTTTGCCGCAGATATCCTTTTATCCGCATTCTGCTTTCTGGCGGCATTTATGTTCCGCTCGGAGAAAAGTGTCGTTTCGGATGATGGATGGGGTTGGTCTCAAGACTTTTCTCCGTATGCCGGCATACTCGCTTTCGCTGTTGTCGCGCGAGCGCTGATGCTGCTTTACCAACGCGTTTACGATCTAGGCGGGGCCTTTACCTACACCCGCGAGGCGATAAAGGTCTTCAAGGCCATTCTGGTCAGTTCTCTTTTGATCGTTGCGTGGGCGTTCCTGTTTCGCGGAGGTTTTGCATTTCGCGAGTTCTCTTATTCGCGCGGCGTTTTCCTGATCGATTTTGGGATAGCCTTGGCGGCTTTCACGCTGTTTCATTTATCAATACGCGCACTCCAGGCGCGTTTTCGCGAACGAGGCATCAATCTGATCCCGACCGTGGTCGTAGGCAACAATTCAGAAGCAATGCAGACGATCACCGAACTCACCGAGCGCAGACACTTGGGCTATCGCGTTATCGGGATGATCGCTGACTCTCCGCCCGAGACACCGGCCGAAGGTGCGGCAATGCCCGCTCTGCTCGGAAGCGTTGACGAGCTATCGGACATAATTCGTGAGCTCGAGATACAAGAGGTGATCATTACCGATACGTCGATCAAGAGCGAACGGCTTTTTGACGCAATGATGGCCGTCGGGCGATCGCAGCGGGTCGAGTTCAGGTTCGCGCCGTCACTGTTCGACCTTTTGCCGCAAAAGACCAGCGTCGATCAGATAGGCGTGCTTCCGATGGTTCGTTTGTTTCGCGACCCCTTATCTGACGGACAGCGACTGGTCAAGCGCCTATCTGACATTGTCATTGCGACAATTGCCGCGATCGTCTCGGCACCGATCTGGCTAGCCGCGGCCATCGCGGTAAAGCTCGATTCTCCCGGCAATGTGATGTTTCGCCAGGAACGCGTCGGGATGGATGGGCGCGTATTTCTTTGTTACAAATTCCGCACGATGCGGTCCGATGCCGATGACAGCCTCCATCGCGAGGCATACACAAAGAATATCGCCGGCAGATCAGATGGCGATTCTGCGCTTCACGGTAAGGTCAAAGACGATCCGCGGATCACCCGAGTAGGCAGTTGGCTTCGCCGGTCAAGCATCGATGAACTGCCGCAGCTTATTAACGTCATCCTAGGCGATATGAGCATCGTTGGCCCGCGGCCGCCTATACCTTACGAGGTCGAGCAATACGAGCCTTGGCACCGCAAGCGTCTAGATATGAAACCGGGCATCACCGGTTTGTGGCAGGTGTCGGGACGCAACCGGCTGACATTCGAGGAGATGGTGAGGGTCGATCTCTACTATATCGAGAATTGGTCTCTCCTGCTCGACCTGAGGATCTTATTGCTTACGATACCCGCGATACTGAGAGGCGACGAGACGCGATGACGATCGGCGAGGCTCTTGCGGCGGGCGCGGCACGGCTCCAAGCCGCAGGCATACGAGAAGCACGCCGCGATGCCGATCTTTTGCTCCGGCACGTTACCGGAGCGACGCGGGCTTGGGTCATCGCTCATCCCGAGGCCGAGATGGCCTCAGAGCAGGCGAAAATATTCGCGGATCTGATAAGCCGGCGGGAAGAACACGAGCCGGTCCAGTACATTACAGGAGTTCAAGAGTTCTTCGGCAGGGAATTCGAAGTTTCGCCGGCCGTGCTGATACCGCGGCCCGAGACAGAGATAGCGGTCGAGGCCGCAGTTGAACATCTGTCCGCCTTAGGCAATCCAAAATTCGTTGAACTTGGCATCGGTTCCGGTTGTATCTCGATATCGATCCTCGCAGAGGTCGCCTCAGCTCGCGGTATCGGCGTTGACCTGTCGCCGCAAGCGCTGCCCGTAGCCGAACGAAACGCGGCGAAACATAACGTCGCCGCGCGGCTCGACCTTCGCCGTTCAGATCTGTTCTCGGCGGTGGATGAGACCGGCCTCGACGCGGTCGTTTCCAATCCCCCGTACGTGCCTGATGACGTCATCGCTACGCTTGAACCCGAGGTCAACGAGTATGAACCGCGCCTCGCGTTAGCCGGCGGATCGGAAGGGCTCGACGTAGTACGCAGGATCATTGCCGGCTCGCCGGGCCGTCTGAGGCCGGGCGGGCTGCTCGTGATCGAGATCGGCATTGGGCAGTCATTCGATGTCGAGAATATGTTCGATCCCGAAAGCTGGACAGAGGCGGCGGTGATACCTGACCTTCAGGGAATTCCCAGAACTCTGAGGGCAATATTCAGAGGCCGTTGAACCTGTCGTAAAGAGCGAGAAAATCCCTTGATTTTATGCAGACATTAGGTTTATTATGAGGGTGATTTCCAACAGTAGTTTTGTTCTTTGTCTTGGGACTGTATTGCTTGACGGCCGCACGGCCCGTGCATGCGTTATTTCAGGAACGGGTGCGGCCGCTCGGATATCATTTTCGGAGGTGGCAGTTGTGAAGGGTTCGTTAATGGGGCTTCTAGCTCTGGTTTCGGTGATCATCGCCGCGTTCTCGTTCTATAGGTACATCCAAGCGGCAGAGACCTTGTGGATCGCCCTTGCGATCATATTCCTGGTCGCTGCACTCGGACTGGGCGGAGTGTTCCTTTCGGGACGCGTAAATAAGGCCGACGACATACATATCACCGAATAGATCGAGGGCGTTGTTCGGCGCGGATGCATAGAGGCGGTCCTCACGTGCGTCCATACTGTTCATTATCCTGAAAACGGAGCTCACGGCTCCGTTTTTTGCTTGGTAAACAGACTGCGTTGGGCCCAATGTTGACAAAAATGTAAGGATTTAGCATCCTATTATTTGACCGAGCCAATTGGCCGGCAGCAGCTAATGCCGAAGATCGCAGACATCCAAGAGACCCCGAATCCGAACGCCGTCAAGTTCATCTTGAAGGAGCCGGTATCGTATGGGACGTCACATTCATTCAAGACTGCGGAAGATGCCGCTGGTGATGAACTTGCACGTTCAATATTTGAGGTGGGCGAGGTCGTGTCGGTTTTCTACATGGATAAGATGGTAACGGTCGAAAAGACCGATGACGCGGAATGGGACGAAGTGCTGCCCGCGTTGGCCGTACCGATAAGGGCGGCTGCTTCGGTCCAGACGGCGGCTCCGGCTAATAACGGCCAGGCGGCTACTGCGGTTGGCGGCGCGATCGCTGCTGCTGTCGCGATGAGCGATGATCCGAGGCTCCGCGAGATAGATGCTCTGCTCGACGAGCGCATCAGGCCGTATCTGGCAGGTGATGGCGGCTGGCTCGAGATCATCGGCCTGGAGGCAAATGACCTTCAGATCAGATATCAGGGCGCATGCGGCAGCTGTCCGAGCTCGTTGACCGGGACATTGATGGCCATCGAGAACATGATCCGGGAAGAGATCGACCCCGAGATCACTGTTTCTGCCGTATGATAGCGGCTCCCCTGCATCTCTCTATTTCGTTGATACATAAAGAAATCCTTGACATCGTCGAACCGTTTTGGCGATAATTCCCCGTAGGGCGCTCTGCTGCCTTTACCGCTTATCTGTCCACGATCATAATTCCTATTGCCGGCAGTAAGGCCCTCGTATATTGCTTCGTCACGATAACTAAAGGAGATACCTTGTGAATAGTGAAGAACTCGAACAAAGCCTGAGGTCTGAATTCGAGAATTATTTAACATCTGTGATCACCGAGCTTCGCGGTGATCTTGCTGAATTACAGCGAAATATCGAATCAGAATTAGACAAACAGCGCGAACAGGTGAACTCCGCGATCAATGGATTCGCTGCTCGGTTGGACGCAGGTCCTCAGTTCGACGCGGGCTTTTCTGAGTCCGTGGTGGAACACTTGCGCCTTGCTCGTGACGAAGGGGCAAAGATAACGGCCGCCGCTATCGCCGAAGCCGAGGAGCTCGAACGCAAGAATACGCCGGAGGCAAATTATTCCGATATCCGCGAAGCGGTTGAGGATATTAGCTCTAAAGACAGCCAGTCTGCGATCCTGAAGGCCTTGGTCTCGCATGCTTCGAAATTCACTCCACGCGGTGCGTTCTTTATCATCAAGAACGAACATTTTGTAGGCTGGAAGGTTTTTGGCGGGAACGCGTCGGATGACGAAACGTCTGTTCGCGATATTCATTTCCCGGTCTCGGACGATTCGATACTCGGCCGGGCCGTGGCCGGCCTCGCGACGGTCGAAGGTGCGTTTGGCAGTTACAGTGCTGACAGCCAGTTCCTGGATCCTTTAAATTTTGGCCGTCCGGACCGAATGTATGCGATACCGCTTGTGGCCCGCGGACGCGGAGTTGCCGTGCTATATGCTGATTACGGCAATGAAGGGGTCTCGCTCGATACTGACGCCCTGGAGACGTTGGTCAAAGTGGCGGCGCTTACCGTCGAGCTCCTGGCCACCGCTAAAACGGCTCAGATGGCCGCCGGTACAGGTGCTGAGGCTGCGAATTTCGAAGACGCAAGCCACGATGACACGCCGTCGATCGCGTCGAGCGGATACGAATATACCTATACGCCTGAGCCTGCTGTCGAGACGGTAGAAGATACTCCCGCGGAGAGCTTCAATTATGAGAGCACTTTCCGCGTCCAGGATACCGTTGTCGAACCGGCGTACACAGATATCTCGGGAGCGCCGGCAGAAACCACGCCGGTCACCGACCTGAGTTTCGAGAACACTGTGCCGATCGATGGCTTCGAGCCTGCAGCCGAGTACGCGGCGCCTCAGTTTGAGACTGAGCGAAGCTTTGCGGACTTTGATCCTGCATCGATACCTGAAGTTACCAACTCGGATGCTCTGACCACAGAACCGGCGATCGTATTTGAACAGCCTGAGTTCTCAACGGTCTCAGAGCCGGAAACATCGTTCGAATTCAAGACGGAGAACGACGCCAACCCCTACGAGGCATCTCCGTTCGATCAGGCCGCGGAGCCAGTCGCAGAACCTGTACCCGCACCGGAACCCGTGTCTGTACCAGAGCCTGTGGAAGTGAAAGAGGAACAGCCTGCGGCTACATCCAATCAGACGCGGACACGGCTAAGTGATAGGCAAATAGACCTGCCGGTCGAGGTCGCTGATGATGAGAGACGCCTTCATAACGACGCGCGTCGTTTTGCACGTCTTTTGGTGTCCGAGATCAAGCTGTACAACGATAAAAAGGTTCAAGAAGGCCGCGAGAACAGCGATCTCTACCAACGGCTCCAGGAAGCGATAGACAGGTCGCGAGAGATGTACGATAAACGTATCCAGCCGCCGGTAGCAGCAAAATTCGACTATTTCCACTACGAATTGGTCTCTTCGCTCGCTGAAGGTGATGAGACGCGGCTGGGCTCGGGCTATCCGGGAGCTTCGGTCTAAGATCCGATCTACCTAGAATAAATGAATGGCCGCCGGATCTATCGGCGGCCATTTTTGTATTTGGTCGGTATCGCAAAGCCCAAAGGGCTTTGCGTTATCCTTTCCTTAGCTCGGTCAAGACCTGTTTTGCGACGGCTTTGAGAGTATCAAATACCCCGGTTCCATTGGTCGCTACGGCCTCAAATACAGGTTCGCCCTTACGGACGAGCTCCTGCGTCAATTCGTTGACCGGCGTGACATTCGGCAGGTCGCGTTTATTCAGCTGGAGAACATATGGGATCGTCGAGAGGTCGTATCCCTGCGACTGCAGGTTCTCTTCCAGGTTATTGAGCGATTCGATATTGGCATCCATTCTTTCGTCCTGGCTATCAGCGACGAAAACCACGCCATCAACGCCCTTGAGTATAAGCTTGCGCGAAGCGTCGTAATAGACCTGACCCGGAACGGTGTAGAGGTGGAATCGTGTCTTGAACCCTCGAACGGTGCCCAACTCAAGCGGCATGAAATCGAAAAAAAGCGTGCGATCGGTCTCTGTCGCCAAACTTATCAGCTTGCCTTTAGCTTGGGGAGCGGTCGAATCGTAAATATACTGCAGATTGGTCGTCTTGCCGCACAGTCCGGGGCCGTAATAGACGATCTTGCAGTTGATCTCGCGTGATGCGTAGTTGATGAAAGTCATTTCTAACTAAACAAACTATCTATATCTTCGTCAGTGATCTCGGCGAAGAACGAATTGTTGCTCGCGCTTATCGCCTCGCTGTCACGACTCACTTCATCCAACAGAGCCGCTACTTCGTGGCTTGCACGCTTGGTTCGGATCTTGACGAGCCCAAGCGTTGACCTTTCGTCAAATACTACCACGAGAAGGCTTCGACCGATGACGCTGATAAAAATGCTCTCGCGTTCACCTTCGTGCACAACAGCGGGGAACACGTCCTCGCCGATGAGCTTAGCCATGCTGCTCGTTGCGGCCACATTGCCCGCTGCAAGGCTCGCAAAGCTGGTCGTGTCCATCTCGCCGATCTCTCCGTGGAAGGCGATCGGCTGGCCGTCCCGGTCCACGAGAAATACTGCCCGCGCAGCACACTCGACACAAAGTCTGGCGAGGATGGACTTTATCCGTTGAAACTGATGTTCCTGTATTATAAAAGGCGTATCTGCCATTAGGTTCGCGGCACGGACGCCGCTGAGATTCTATCGTTGAATATGAGGTAAAGGCAATACAGCCCTAAGACCGAGCGTGTGGGCCGCCTAAAGAAGTTTAACAAACGGAATGCATTCGCGACAAGTATTTTTTACTGAAAGGCCGCAAAATCTGTGCGATCTCGGGAGCCAAAGGTCGTTATGGCTTCGTTCAAAGCGAACGCCGGCGCGCATACATAACGCTGGAAATGCGTCGCTTTCGACATTTAATGAGAACGGCCGGCCGGATCGGGTCTTTTTTATCGGCACGCGGCCGTTCAAGTCGAGAAGATTTACATTGATGCGTAGTTTGGTCTGGTGCTAACATTTTGGAGTTCATTGCTTTTGTTTAATTTATCCATCGAGCCGAGCCAGTTCACACAGATATAAAGGCCTTTATAATTTCTTCCTGATCCGCAGCGACCTAAATGAAACATCATTTGTTCTCGAACAACACGGACGGATTGCGGATAGTTGCTATCGGCGGCGGCAACGGGCTTTCTACGCTTTTGTCAGGGCTCAAGAGATTCGTAGGCGAAAGCAGCACCGAGCCCGTTTGGATCGAAGACCTGGCCGCAATAGTCGCGGTGACCGACGACGGCGGCAGCTCCGGCCGACTCAGAGATGAGCTCGGGATGCTGCCTCCCGGCGACATTCGCAACTGCATGGTCGCTTTGAGCGAAGACTCCAAGCTGCTATCGCGCCTCTTCAAGCATCGATTCAGCGGCGAAGGCGAACTGTCGGGCCACAGCTTTGGGAATCTTTTCCTTGCCGCACTCTCTGAGGTGACGGGAGATTTTGCCGAGGCCGTAAAATTGTCCAGCGAGATCCTTGCGAGCAAAGGACATATCTACCCTGCGACCGTATCGGACGTCCGGCTCGCGGCCCGTCTGACGAACGGCCAAACAGTTCGCGGAGAGACGAAGATCTCCTTACTCGGGAATGCGATCGAGAGATTGTATCTTGAGCCGTCCGACTGCAGCCCTCTGCCTGAAGCACTGGATGCTATAGCGGCGGCGGATGTGATCACCGTCGGGCCGGGATCGCTATTTACGAGTCTCATACCACCCGTGCTGGTCGGCGGGGTCGCCGAGGCAATTGCTCGTTCGCAAGCCGTCAAGGTATTTGTCTGTAATCTGATGACCCAACCGGGCGAAACGGACGGACTCTCTGCACGGCGGCACATCGAGATATTTAGGAAATATGCGCCCGAGGTAGAATTCGATCATGTGATCGTCAACAATCATCCGATATCCGCAGAACAACGCGAGAAATATGCCGACGAAGGCGCCGAGCAGATAGGCGTCCACGGATCGGTCTCGCCCACATCGATCGACAACGCTGAGATCATATATGGCAATCTGCTCGCCGAGGGGCCAAAGGTGCGCCATGATCCGGAGAAGCTGGCTCAAGTGACGCTTCTATGTGCGCTGCAGGTAAGAGAAAAAGCGGTCCGAGGGTAGGCGGCCCATTCGAATCGCAAATATACCTGATCATTGTCGCTTATCCGTAGAATCCTGATAGAATCTTGCCGTGAGCACTGACCTTGATATCGTGATACTTGCCGCCGGCCTCGGTACGCGAATGCGTTCGGGACTGGCGAAGGTCCTCCACCGGCTCGACGGCCGACCACTTATATCTCATGTCTGTGAAACCGCGTTGCAACTCCGGCCCAAAACGGTAAATGTCGTAGTCGGGCATCAGGCTGACGACGTAAAGCAGGCGGTTACGGCCGAGTTTGGCGAAGATAGATTCGCCTTTCCTCTTCAGCGGCGGCAGCTCGGTACAGGCGACGCTGTCAATTCAGCTCGTCGGCTGCTCAAAGGCCGCGACTCGGTGACTCTGGTGTTGTCGGGCGATGTGCCGCTTATATCAAGCGCCACACTCAAAGCTTTGCTTGCAAAACATAGGCGATCGAAAGCGGCATGCACGATCCTGACCGTTGAACTGCCCGATCCTACAGGCTACGGCCGCGTGCTCAGAAAGGACGGCGAATTCTTAAGGATCGCGGAACAGAAGGACGCATCCGCGGACGAGAAGGCCTGCCGCGAGATAAACTCCGGTATCTACTGCTTCGACACCAAAAAACTCTTTTCTGCTTTGGCAAAGGTTGGGAATTCGAACGCTCAGGGCGAATATTATCTGACCGATGTCCCCGCGATACTCAGGGAAAAAGGCGATCGAGTCGCATTATTCCTTCATTCGGACCGTCGCGAGATCGAAGGTATCAACGACCGGCGTCAATTAGCTTCGATGGAGGGCGAGATCCGCTCCCGCACAATCGAGAGACTTATGCTCGAGAGCGGAGTGACATTTATCGACCCTTGCTCTGCTTACATTTCGGCCCGAGCCAGGATCGGCCGCGACACGGTGATATCGCAGAATGTGACCATTGAGGGCACGACGGTCATAGGTGATAACTGCCTGATAAGGCCCGGCGTTCGGATAAATAATTCCTTGATCGGGAACGGCGTCGAGATCAAGGACAACTCGTTCGTGACGGATTCCACGGTCGGCAACGGCGTTGATATCGGGCCGATGGCCCATCTCCGCGGGAATGCAGCGATCTCTGACCATGCAAAGATCGGCAACTTTGTTGAGGTCAAGAACAGCCGTGTCGGACGGGGTTCCAAGGCTAGCCATTTGACCTATTTAGGCGACGCTGCGATCGGCGAGAATTCGAACATTGGAGCCGGGACCATCACTTGCAACTACGACGGTAAGAATAAACACAGGACCACTATCGGGAACAACGTCAAGATCGGTTCGGATACGATGCTTGTGGCTCCGGTGACGGTCGGCGACGGAGCGGTCACGGGAGCGGGCAGCGTGGTGACCAAGGACGTCGCCCCGAACAAGCTTGCGGTGGGAGCACCGGCGAGGGCCATTCGCGATCTCAAAGGAAAGTAAGCCTCGCCGGATCGATTGCATTTCATAACCTTATGTGCGGAATTGTCGGATACGTTGGAAATAAACAGGTAGTGCCGTTGATAATCGACGGCCTTAGAAAGCTCGAATACCGCGGATATGACTCTGCGGGCATTGCGGTTGTGGACAGCGACCGGCATATGGAGCTTCGCCGTGCTGAGGGCAAGCTGCGAAATCTCGAAGAAGCCATTCGGCTAAAGCCGCTCGACGGTAACTACGGCATCGGCCACACGCGTTGGGCTACCCATGGCAGGCCGACAGAAGAGAATGCCCATCCGCACCGCGACCAGTCCGGCAAGGTAGTAGTGGTCCATAACGGCATCATCGAGAATTACCTGCCGCTCAAAGAAAAGCTGCAGGCGGACGGGCACGAGTTCTATACCGAGACCGATACCGAGGTGGTCGCCCACTTGATCGGGCACTATATCGACACGGAGGGCGTCTCGCTTGAGATCGCGGTCCGCAAGACAGTCAAAGAGCTGAAAGGTATTTTTGCACTGTCGATAATATCTGTTGACGAGCCCGATACGATCATCGCGGTCCGCGAGGGCCCGCCGGTAGTGATCGGACTTGGCGACGGTGAGTTCTTTGTCGCCAGCGACATTCCGCCGATCCTGGCGCATACGAGGGACGTCTTTTTTCTCGGTGATCGCGAGATCGCGGTGCTGACAAAGGATTCGGTTCGAGTGACTGATTTTGACGGTAATGCCGTGGAACCCGAACAGCAAAGGATCACATGGGATCCGATAATGGCTGAGAAAGGCGGCTTCAAGCACTTCATGCTCAAGGAGATATACGAGCAGCCGCGAGCGGTTCGCGATACGGTGCAGGGCCGCGTTTCGCTTGATACGGGCCGTGTTTACCTCGACGAAATGGAGATCTCGGACGACGACCTGAGAGCCGTCACTTCGATCAAAATAGCCGCATGCGGCACATCGTGGCATGCGGGGCTGGCCGGTAAATACATGATCGAAAGCCTCGCGCGAGTTGCGGTCGATGTAGATTATGCATCCGAGTTCCGCTATCGCGATCCGGTCCTATCAGAGAACGACCTGCTGATCGTCATCTCGCAGTCCGGTGAGACCGCAGACACGATCGCGGCCATGCGCGAGGCGAAACAGGCAGGGTGCAAGGTGCTGGCTGTATGCAATGTACAAGGTTCGATGATCACACGCGAGGCGGACGGCACGATACTCACCCATGCCGGGCCCGAGATCGGCGTAGCGTCAACCAAGGCATTCACGTCGCAAATGATCGCTCTGTACCTGTTCGCATTGTATCTAGGCGAACTTCGCGGCCACATCGACGAGGAACGAGCCAAAAAGCTCGCTCAGGACCTGGCGGAATTGCCGTTGAAGATCGAGCAGCTGCTCAATGACGCCGATTCGATCGAAGAACTATCGAAAGAATTCTTCCGA
Organism: Acidobacteriota bacterium; assembly: GCA_019639115.1. Classification (GTDB taxonomy): domain Bacteria; phylum Acidobacteriota; class Blastocatellia; order Pyrinomonadales; family Pyrinomonadaceae; genus OLB17. The sequence goes on from JAHBSM010000004.1 coordinate 31,304, forward strand.
GTCCAGGATTTCCTTTATTTGGGACGCGGCATCAATTTTCCTGTTGCGTTAGAAGGCGCGTTGAAACTCAAGGAGATCAGCTACATACACGCCGAAGGCTATCCAGCCGGCGAGATGAAACATGGGCCGAACGCCCTGATCGATGAGAAACTGCCGGTCGTTGTGATCAATACAAGAGAGAGCGGCAATGCCGGCAGCGAACTTCGCTACGAGAAGACCCACTCAAATATCGTAGAGGTCAAGGCAAGGGACGGCATCATCCTCTCGGTATTGACCGAGGGCGACACGATGTCGAGCAAGGTCTCGAACCATGTGATCGAGATACCGGAGACAAGCGATCTGCTTGGCCCCGTGTTGTCGATCGTGCCGCTGCAGCTGCTGTCGTACCATATCGCTGTTCGCCGCGGCTGCGACGTCGATCAGCCCCGGAATCTTGCTAAGTCTGTGACGGTGGAATAGAGGTGGTCGATGATAAAGAAAATATCGAACTCGGAGAACGAGCTTACCTTCACTCACGAGCACCTGACAGCTAAGAAAGCTTCAGCCGGAGCGCTTGCGACCGGTGCATTCGCCGCCGGAGCATTCGCCGTCGGAACATTGGCGGTGGGGGCGATTGCCCTCGGCGCACTCGCTATCGGCAGCCTTGCGGTCGGACGTTTTGCCGCCAGGAGGGGCCGCATTCGTCGGTTGGACATCGACGAGCTGAATGTCAAAGAACTATCCGTGGGCGACCTGAAGATCCAAAGGACGGTTGAGTTTCAAAACTTGGATCAGTAAGGTCGCTGTTTTAGAACGCAAATAACATGAGATCGATAATCGTCCGCGAATTTGGCGAACCAGAGGTGATGAAGATCGAAGAGATCGACATCCCGCAGCCATCTCCTTCGCAGGTCTTGGTAAAACTTTATGCAGCCGGAGTGAACCCGGTCGATACCTATTTGCGTACCGGCAACCACGCGCACGCCCCAAAGCTGCCTTACACTCCGGGTAAAGATGGCGCAGGCGTTATCGAGACTGTCGGTGAAGATGTATCGCAATGGCGGCCCGGCGATCGCGTTTATACTGCCAATTCGGCGACCGGGACCTATGCTGAGTATTGCCTCTGCGATGAGTCAGACCTGGGGCGCCTGCCCGACGACGTCTCATTCGAAGCAGGGGCCTGTATGTGGACTCCATATGCGACGGCGTATCGTGCACTTTTCCAAAAAGCGAAGGCACAAGCCGGCGAAACTGTCTTGATCCACGGCGCTTCAGGAGGCGTTGGGCTTGCCGCACTGCAATGGGCAAAGGGGGCACGTATTGTGGTCATCGGCACCGCCGGGAGCGACGCAGGAAAGGAACTGGTGATGTGCCAGGGAGCAGATGCCGTATTTGATCACGCCGATGACGGACATTTTCGGTTCGTAAAGGAGCATACCGGTGGCAAAGGTGTGGACGTGATCGTCGAAATGCTTGCCAATGTTAATCTGGAACGCGATTTTGAATGCCTGGCAATGAACGGCAGGATCGTCATCGTTGGCAATCGCGGCTCGATCGAGTTCACGCCGCGGCTGGCGATGACCAAAGATGCGACCATTTATGGTATGTCACTCTTTAATTCCGATGCTGAAGCTCGATCTGAGATACATTCGGCAATATTTACCGCGCTGACCGAGGGCAAGATCTCCCCGGTCATCCACCGCGAATTCCCGCTAGCCGATGCCCGATCGGCTCATCACGAGATCATTGAGGGCAAAGCCCTGGGCAAGATGGTCATCAGGCCTTAGCTGCGCCACGTGCACCTGCCGGTTAGACTTGACGTAATACTTCTGTAAAAATGTAGTAAGCCCTTTTTGCAGGGCATTTTTACTGAATGATCGCTGATAACCTGATCGGATTTGACCAAATTCCGCAGACGATCCCGCACTTTTGTTTCGAGTCTCTGTCGAGGCACAACAAGCGGGACGCTCTCGCGTTCAAGATCGGTGACGCCTGGAATTATCTAAATGGCAAGGACGTAGTGGAACGCGTCAAGCAGATCGCCATGGGTTTGAGATCGCTTGGGGTCAAAGCGGGCGACCGTGTCGCGATCATTTCCGAGAATCGGCCGGAATGGTCTTTTGTCGATCTGGCGATACTGAGTCTGCGTGCGGTGAACGTACCGATCTATACGACCCAGGCCGTCGATCAGGTCAGGTTCATTCTCGAGAATTCCGGCGCCAGGATGTTGTTCGTTTCGGGAAAGAAGATCTGGCGGCATGCCGAGAATGCGATCCGAAGCGTCGAACAGATAGAGAAGATCATCTTTTTTGATCACGACTCGGTCGAAGCAGCGGACGCACGTGCGATGTCGCTCAGAGATCTCGTATCCGCGGGTGATGAGGTCGCTCGGATCGAACCCGACGCCATCGAGAAAACGATGTCCGAGATCACGCCCGACGATCTGGCTACCATCATTTATACCTCCGGCACGACCGGCGAACCAAAAGGCGTGATGCTCGATCACGGTAATTTTGTTTCTAACATACTTGCGATCTCGCGAGGATTGCCGATCCGTTCGACCGACCGAAGCCTGGCAGTTCTGCCTCTTTCTCACATATTTGAGCGGACCGTGTTCTATGTTCTGTGTTCGAATGGCGTTTCCATACATTATTGCGCCGCGTTCGATCAGCTCGCATCGCATTTACAAGAGGTGCGTCCGACCATCATGACGGCCGTTCCGCGGCTATTTGAGCAGGTCTATCATAAGATCGTAAAAAAAGGGAAGGCCGCGGGAGGCTGGAAAACACGTCTATTCGACTGGGCATTGGATGTCGGCCAGCAATATTGGGCCGCAAAAGACACTCACCGGCGGATCGCGCCGGGCCTGGCCGCCAAACAGGCGATAGCTGACCGCCTGGTGTTCTCTAAATGGCGCGACGGCGTAGGCGGAGCCCTTCGATTTTTCGTGTCGGGCGGAGCACCGCTGTCCAAGAAATTGAGTTATGCATTCTGGGCAGCCGGCATTCCGATCTTGCAGGGATACGGTATGACCGAAGGCTGCGTTACTTGTGCCAACCGTCCTGAAGACAACAAGGTCGGATCTATCGGTACGCCATTTGACGGGATCGAGATGAAGATCGCAGAGGCCGATGGAGAGGTCCTCATTCGCGGCCGCAACGTCATGCGCGGCTACTATAAAGATCCGGAGGCCACTGCTGCCGCGATAGACGCAGATGGTTTCTATCACACAGGCGATGTCGGATACATCGACGAGGACGGACATTTCTATATCACAGACCGTCTGAAAGATCTGTTCAAGCTCTCTAACGGGAAATATGTTGCCCCGCTTCAGGTCGAGAGTCTTCTCAAGCAGAGTCCTCTGGTATCCCAGGCGATCGTTGTCGGCTCTGGCCGAAAACAGGTCGGAGCACTGGTCGTCCCGGATTGGGAAGCTTTGAAAGAAGCTATGGCCGAGATCGGTGTCTCGACCGAGGGCACGCGAGAGGAGTTATGTGATAACCCTCACTTCATCAAACGCCTCCAGAAAGACGCAATAGAGTTTACTCGCGAACTCAACGAATACGAACGTGTGAAACGCGTGTATATCCTACCGCGTGAATTCTCGATCGATAAAGGCGAGATGACTCCGACGCTGAAGATAAAGCGCGGAGTGATCGACGAGAAATACAGCGAGGCCATTGACGAGATCTGCGGAAGCTGACGCGCTTCCATCCGGCCGTTGCGAAACCCCGGAAATGTGACTGTTCAGAGATCCTAGGACCTGCGTTTTGCCGCGACTCGGAGCGATGAAACGTCGAGTCTCTGATTGGTGAGTATGGCTTCGGCCAGCTCAAAGAGCGGTGCGGGTATCTCGCCGGGCTCTTCGGGCGGCTCGTCCGACATGATCGGATAATGTGAATAGAACTCGACCTCTGCGGCGCAGAACTCACATGTGGCCAGGTGGTTGCGTATGCTGCGGGAGATCTCGGCGGCGGTTTCGCCCGCTTCGTATCGCATCAGATCGTTCGAATCCGGGCAGGCGTCACTTTTGCAAAAATTCAATGAATCCGCAGAGAACATAGTCATCGAGTCCCAAAGCAGAAAACCGAGTCACCGACTCACGAGGAGCGGTGCATTCACGTCGTTGCTACACAACAATTAAATCTGTAATGTCGCAATCGTTCCAAAACAAGCGGGAAATTTACGATCAAGCTTTGTACCGCGATCCGAGGACGTTTTAACGTCATTCATCATAACTCGTGCAGCTGCAACGTTTAGCGTGTATGAGTAGTAAGTATACAAACAATGCAAAAACTTGTTGCTCAAAATCTCTCTAGCTGATATCATCTTAATTGTGGGTAGCGAGAGGCTAGGCCATCCTACCTCCTGCCACCCGGATCGACAGATGACCGCAGAGGTCGATCTCTCCAACTCTCAACTACCAAGTTCAAGCCGCATGAGCAACTCTCGTCTTACGTGAGGCGGACAACGTCTCTCTCTTGGCACCCGCTCGCACGCGCTCGCGACGCCAAAGACATCGCTTAGGTTTGAACGGTTAACAAGGGGTCGATCGAACTGAAAAGGCTGAATATGAACGAACTCAGGACAAAGGAACGACTGCCGCGTTCGATCCAGAACAAGCAGATCAAGGTCGGGAAATGGAATGAGAGCCTCACAAACTCAGACGTAAACCAGATCTGGACCGAATTGCACAGGATCGTGTCGTCACATCCTCTCGTCCGTGCTTCGAAACGGGCTGGCTTCCTTGTCGAAGAAGGCAAATACAACGCATATACTGATCTGACGCAGGAGCTATTTGTAGCTCTGCTGAGCAAGGAAAGATTCCAGCATTACCTCGACACAGGCATGACCGATGCCGAGATCGAAGCCGAGATAAGCCAGATCGAGCTTACTAATATGTTGACCGCCGAGCTCCGGAAGCGGTATCCGGAGTCGTATAGGTTGGCTCGCAGGATCTCCACCTTGGTGCAGACAAGCAAGATCTTCAAGCGTTTTGACAACCTCGGCAACCCGGAGGCCCATCGCAGGCTTGCGGACAGGCTCTACGGACTAGCGGATTGGAAAGAACACAAAATGCGCCGGGACGTTCAGGAAATGGACGAACGGGTAAAGGCCGTAGCGTTCTACGGACGAGACACCCGGATGGTCGGCTGCACAGGCGACGCTCAGATCGTTATAAGCAATCCCGAGCTCGAAAAGCTCATCGTGCGCGTGTTGAAGGCAATAGATTCGCCGGTGGACGTGCGGAGCCTTAGATCATTTGTGATGTCGCGGCTGCCGATCATGGACATACATCTCGTTCCGGTCGGAAGCGGCGGGGATAGTGATGACGATGACAGGATGCCGTTCGAGTTCACCGATCACCGCGAGACACCCGAGCAGGACCTGCTTCGTAATGAGGCCGAAATAGCGGCGGCGGGATGCGTGGATGATTTTCTCCTAAATCTTCACAAAGCCGTCCGAGGCAAAGAAAAGCAGTACGACAGGATCGTCAATGTGCTCTGGTTCTGCTATCTGGTCTCAGACAGCGGCACGCAGCTTGAGGTCGCAGAGATGCTTGGCGTGTCCGATTCGCTGGTCTCGGACTACAGAAAAAGGATCGAAGCTAATCTTCAGGAGCTTTCGTTTGATAGCGTCAACGAGGCAAGACAGTTTGAAAAAGCTTTGCGGATCCGGGTCCGCGGAATGGTCACAGCCGACCGCGAGGCAGTCACCGCCTAAGTTGCTTTGATCGCAGGAATTACGCGCTTAATAGGCCTTTAGTTACGTGGCGTGGATCACCGGCAAAAGGCCGGACGTCTGAACTAGAGTGCACTCGACCGAAATAAAAGGGCTTCGGCCCCCGAAAGATCTGCATCTCGGCCAGGGCCAAGGTGACGATCAGAGTGCGCTTGCGCCTCCGCGATGGGACGATGACGGCCCGCGTGGCGAGGCTCCGGCCTCACTCGTGAACCCGAACGCCTCAGACGTGTCTGAGCCTCCGTCGTTCGCGACGACCGCGTTGCAGGAACCGGTCAATGCGGCTCCCGCAGCACCTAAGAAAGACAAGACCGCGAAGGCTCAGGACCGGTCACGCAAGGCCGCAGAAGCGCTCTCGAGCGAACGATGGCTTGTACGCAACGGGCACGGCCTGACTTTCATCGGCCTTTATGTATTCTCGGTCCTTGTTCTATTCCGTCCGTACGAACTGATCCCGGGACTTGGGTTCCTCTCGGCCACCGCATTTTATTTTGCCCTGGCGACGATCGCGATATATGTGCCGGCTCAGCTTGCGATCGAAAGCAATCTGACGATGCTTTCGACCGAGGTGAAGGCCTTGCTTGCAATGACCGCGATAGCGATCCTGACCATGCCGATCGCTAAGAATCCCGGCACGGCGTGGGATACATTCAACGACCCATTTATCAAAGCCGTGGTTATCTTCGTGATCCTGGTGAATGTCGTCAGAACGCGCAAACGGCTGATGTCGTTGATGTGGCTTTCGTTCGGGATCGCGATCTACTTGAGCTATTCGGCATTGGACCGCTATTCCCGCGGCCAGTTCACGGTGGAAGAGTATCGAGTGGCCGTTGACGTTGGCGGAATGTTCGGCAATCCGAACGAAATGGCAATGCACCTGGTGATGATGACTCCGCTGGTGATCGCTCTTGGGATCGCAGCGAAACGCAGCCCGATGCGTTGGATCTATTTCGGATCCGGAGCCTTATTCGTGGCGGCGAATATGGTCACCTTCTCGCGAGGCGGCTTTCTTGGGCTGATCGCTTCGGCTGCCGTCATGGCGTGGAAACTTGGCCGCAAATATCGGCTCAACGTGACCATCGCTTCGATCCTGGTTGGCGGTATCGCGATCCTCGCAGCTCCCGGCAACTACGGCCTGAGAATGCTCTCGATATTCATCCCAGGGCTCGATCCCGTAGGATCCAGTGACCAGCGACGAGAACTTCTCGAACGATCGCTGCTTGTAACGGCTCGAAATCCCTGGGGAATCGGGATAGGGAATTTTCCTATAGTCGGGATTCGCAATCTGCAGACGCACAATGCGTTCACACAGGTCTCTTCGGAGCTGGGGCTGCTCGGCCTGGCCGCGTATCTTGTGTTCATAATCAGCCCGTTTCGCAAACTCTCGGCGATCGAACGCACTCTGTTCGACCGAGGCGACAACACTTGGTTCTACTATCTGTCGATCGGGTTTCAGGCGAGCATCGTAGGTTACCTCGTCTCGAGTTTCTTTGCATCTGTAGCGTATGGCTGGTTCATTTACTATTTGATCGCTTACGCGGTAGCTTTTCGTCGGATCTACAGAGTGGAACATCACGACGCTGAGGTTCCGGATACGGCATTTATCTCACGCGACACTATACCGGCAACTGCATGACGCACCTTATCGTACAGGTCATATTTTGGTCGATCATAAGCTTATTGGCGTATGTTTATGCGGGCTATCCGATCCTCGTTTTCATCAAAAGCAAGCTGTTCCCGCGGCCGGTCAAACGGGGAAGCATTGAACCAGATGTTTCCATATTGATCACTGCCTATAATGAGGACGCCGCGATCCGTCAAAAGATCGAGAACACTCTTGCGATCGATTATCCGGCGGAGAAGCTCGAGATCATGGTCGCATCCGACGGCTCTACTGATGCAACGGACGAGATAGTTCGCGAGTTCGGTGACCGCGGCGTCAGGCTATTCAGACAAGAAGGACGTTCCGGGAAAACGATCACACAGAACAATGCGGTGAAGGAGTGCCGAGGCGAGATCATTCTGTTCTCAGACGCGACCACCGAGTATCCGTCAGACGTCTTGCGGAGGATATTGCCGAACTTTGCTGACGAGACAGTAGGCTGCGTCGCAGGCAGGTTGATCTATGTGGACGAAGCGGACACCAACGTGGGTTCGGGTGCAAAGAGTTATTGGGGCTACGAGACCTTTCTCAAGATCGCGGAGAGCCGATCATGTTCGCTAATAGGCGCATCGGGCGCGATGTATGCCGTGCGTCGATCAGGCTACCGGGAAATGTATGCTGAGGCCTGTTCCGACTTTTTGATCGCGACGATCCTCTATCGCCAGGGACTGAGGACCATTTTTGAACCTGACGCCGTTTGTACCGAGATAACGAACACCGAGACCGAGAACGAAATGAGAATGCGAGTTCGCGTGATCGCTCAAACGTTCACGGATCTGTGGCGCAACCCAGATATACTGGATCCCTTCAGACACGGATTTTTTGCCGTACAAATGATCTCGCACAAAGTGCTGCGATACGCCGTTCCGCTGCTGCTAATGGCACTCTTTGCGGCGAACGCTTTGCTGGTGCGCAACAACACTTTTTACGACGTGACGATGGTGCTGCAAGCGCTGTTCTATCTGGCCGCAGCAGGAGGATGGCTTCTCGAAAAAGCGGGCATAAGACTGAGGATCCTTTTCCTTCCGCTTTACTTTGTAATTGCTAACCTCGCGTCGGTCATCGCGATACTGCGCTTCCTGAGCGGAGAACGCATATCGACCTGGGAACCGATACGGGCGTCGGACCGGGCGTGACAGCTAATATTTTGGAATTGACGGATCGACATCATTGCTCCATGCGGTGATGCCGCCGACCAAATTTGCGAGAGATCCGGTAAAGCCTGCTGCCTCAAGCGCTTCAATTGCGCGTCCCGAACGTCCACCCGATTTGCACTGCATAACGGTCTCGCGGGTCGTGTCGATCTCGTTCATACGTGCGACGACCTCCCCAAGCGGTATCAATTTAGACCCTTCGATCTTGGCGAATGCATACTCATCCGGCTCGCGGACATCGATGATCTGGATATCGTCACCGGCATCGAGCCTAGCTTTCAATTCTGTTGCTGTTATCTCTTTCATATTTAGCTCCGCATCATGTTAGCTTTGCTCTGCTCTCAAGATTCTAGCCCGTTGATACCTGCATCGCAACGAATACCGGCGGCAATATGCGCTTCGGACTGAAACTGCGTTGTTTTACAAAATTTTACAGTCCACTTACCTGCGATACTCGAATAGTATTGTAGAATCAGGATTTAGACGAATTCGAATCTATGCGGACCTACTTGGCGACATGCGTCTTACTCGCTTTTTTGCTGTTCGAAGCCGGTTGCGGCTCTGACGGTGAGAAAAAGGCGGCCAACAAGGCGGAGCAGAAACCCGCCGCAGTCAATATCACTGTCGCCAAAAGCGAGTCGCGCGACATCGCTTCAACCATCCAGGCGACCGGCAGCCTCGTGGCCGATGAGTCATCGAATGTTGCTCCAAAGGCGGCGGGAAAGCTGGCGAATATCAACGTGAACGTCGGCCAATTCGTTGCGGCCGGAACAGTGATCGCCAAGGTGGACGACCGCGATGCTCGATTGCAGCTGGCTTCGGCGGAAGCCGCCGTCAAGCGTGCCGAAGCCGGAGTGCTCCAGGCCGAAGCCCGTCTCGGACTCGGCAGAAATGGAAAATTCGAGGCTTCCGCGATACCTGAGGTGCGGGCCGCGAATGCGAATTATCAGCAGACGCTCGCCGAGCTTCGTCAGGCCGAGGCAAATGAGAAACGATATCGCGAATTGGTCGAGTCGGGCGACGTGGCAATGGTCGCATATGAACAGTATAGGACCCAGCGTGATACATCGCGGGCGCGTGCGGAGGCGGCGAGGCAGCAGCTCGATGCGGCAGTTAATACCGCCCGGCAGAACAATCAGGCGATAGCCTCAGCTATGGCCGATGTCGAATCAGCAAAGACCCAGGTCGCGAATGCACGCCAATCCATAGACGATACGATCGTGCGTGCGCCGTTCTCTGGTTTTGTGAGCAGCAGGGCTGTTGCCGTCGGCGAGTTCGTTAATTCAGCGACATCTATCGCGACGATACTCAGGACCAATCCGATAAAGGTTCAGATCCGCATTGCTGAGGCTGACGTTCCAGCCGTAACGCTTGGACGCGGCGTTTCGATCCAGGTCGAGGCCTATAAGGAACGCAGATTCGCCGGAGTCGTTACCGCTGTCAATCCTGCGGTTGAAACAACGTCGAGGTCCGCTACGGTCGAGGCCCAGATCGAGAATAGCGACAATTCGCTGCGTCAGGGAATGTTCGCAAGCGTTCGTATCACGCGGGACGGCGGCAGCAAAGGCGTGTTTGTGCCGAAGTCGGCCGTGTACAACGATGAAGCGACCCAGTCCTATCGCGTCTTTGTTGTTAAAGAGGGAGTTGTTCAGCTGCGGGTAGTGCAGCTCGGCGCCGAGGAAGGTGATGCCTACCAGATCGTCACCGGCATCGAGGCCGACGAAACCGTCGCGACAAGCGCTCTAGATCAACTGTACGAAGGAGCCGCCGTAACCTTTTGACTTGGTAATTCGCTATGCAATGGCTAGCTGAGATCTGTGTTCACCGTCCGGTTTTCGCGACCGTCATCGTGTTATTTCTCACGGTGGTTGGCGGCTTCAGCTTCTTAACGCTAGGCGTTGATCGATTCCCCAAGATTGACCTTCCTACGATCTCGGTCAGCACTTCGAACGCTGGCGCGGCTCCCGAAGAAATGGAGACCGAGGTCACCGACCTTATCGAAGGAGCCTTGAATACCGTCCCCGGTATTGAAGAGATGCGTTCGACATCGTCGCGGGGACGGTCGAATGTAACCCTAACCTTTAATTTAGAGAAAGACCCCGACGTAGCGTTCCAGGAGATCCAACAGAAACTGAGCGGTGTCACCAATCGGCTGCCCGAAACTGCAGATCCGCCGACCGCGCAGAAGAGCGACCCGGATTCGCAGCCTGTTCTGATGTACACGATCAGCGCGCCGCGCAATGTGGTCGAGCTGAGCGAACAGGTCGAGGAACTGATCCAGAAGCGTATCGAGAGCGCCGACGGTGTAGGCGAAGTATTCATGTGGGGCGGCCGGACGCCGCAGATCCGAGTGAACGTCAATCCGGATCGGCTCCGCGCTTTCGATATTGCGGTCACAGAAGTGACCGCGGCCGTCAGAGCTCAGAATCAAGAGGTGCCTGCGGGGAATATCATCGAAGGCAATCGGACGCTCGGTATCCGCACGATGAGCAAGCTGACTGAGGTCGAGCAATTCAACGACATCGTTATCGCTAACCGCGACGGATATCCTATAAAGATCCGCGATGTGGCGACAGTGGAAAAAACCGGCGGGGAACCGAGTTCGGCGGCGTCGCTTGATGGTACTCCTGCCGTCTCGATCGGCGTCCGGAAACAAGCCGGATCGAACACGATAGCTGTTATCAACAACGTCAAATCGAGGATGGCGGCGATCATCCCGAATTTGCCTCCGGACTTCAAGATCGCTCTCATCCGCGACCAGTCAGAGTTCATACAGAATTCGCTGACGGCGATCGAGGAGCACCTTGTACTGGGCGGCCTGTTCGCTGCGGTGATCGTTTTCTTTTTTCTTTGGAATCTGCGTTCGACCGTTATCTCGGCACTTGCGATACCGGTTAGTATCATTGCGTCTTTCGCCGCGATCGCGGCGCTCGGTTATTCGCTTAACCAAATGACGATGCTGGCGTTGACGTTGATGGTCGGCATCGTGATCGACGACGCGATCGTGGTGCTCGAGAACATATATCGGTTCGTCGAAGAGAAAGGAATGGACCCGTTCCAGGCCGCCATCGAAGGAACACGTGAGATCGGGCTGGCCGTACTCGCCACTACGCTCAGCCTCCTGGCGGTCTTTATCCCTGTCGGTTTTATGACCGGGATCGTGGGACGATTCATGTCGTCTTTTGGACTTACGTCGGCTGCGGCGATCGCTGTTTCGCTCATTGTTTCGTTTACGCTGACGCCGATGCTGGCGGCGAGATGGATCAAACGAAAGGATGCCGGCCAAAGCAAAGCCGCCGAGACAGAAGCGGAGGGAGCCGGGACCGATGCAGGTCAGACAGGCAACGGTCATGGTGGGACGCATGCTGAGAGCAGCAAGTCCGGCTGGTTCTACAGCAAGATCGACGGGACCTACACTTGGCTGCTCCGGCTTTCGATGAGGCATCGTTGGGCAGTTGTATTGATATGTGTCCTAACGGTCGCCTCGACTGTGCCGCTGTATAAATTCGTCGGCATGGCATTTCTGCCCGACGAGGATGAATCGCTGTTTCAGGTAAATGTGCGCGGCCCGCAGGGGACCTCACTTTCGGCGACGCAATCCATCCTGGACAGGATCGCCAGGGACATACGGGCCGAGGTGCCGGGTGTTAAGAATACGCTTGTGCTTGCAGGATTTGGCCGCGGGTCGGGGCCGAACAACGGATTCATAAACGTTGCACTGCTTCCGGTCAAGCAACGTTCAAAGTCGCAGGCCGATCTGATCAACCAGACACGGCAGATAGCAAAGAAATATTCGACAAAAGAGTATCAGGTGACCGTCTCGGCCTCTTCGTCGATAGCGGGGAGTATCGGGCTCGGGCGTGGCGGTTCGTCGGTCGGAATGTATATCGCAGGTCCCGACATGGCAAAGATAACCGAATACGCGAATGCGATCGTCGCAAAGATGAAAGAAGAGCCGATCTATCGCGACCCCGACACTTCGATCGAAGTAGGCAATCCCGAGATACGCGTGTCGATAGACCGAGAGAAAGCGGCCGATCTAGGTGTGCGGGCCGGTGATGTGGCACAAGCATTGAACATACTTTCCGCAGGCCAGATCACGTCTACATTCAGCGAGAACTCTCGCCAGTACGACGTCATTGTCCGGGCAGATGAAAAATATAGGCGTGACCGCAGCAATTTCAAATACTTTACGGTGCGCTCAACCAGCGGCGAGATCGTGGATCTGGAGCGCGTGGTCAAGATCGCGGAGGGACTTGCTCCGACCACGATAAACAGGCTTAATCGGCAGCGTCAGGTGACCGTTTCGGCCGGATTGCCGCCGAATGCCTCTGAATCAGACGCGATCGCAAAAATGCAAAAGTTCGCCGCTGACCTCAAGATGCCGGCGGAGTACAGCACGGGTGTTACCGGACAATCAAAAGAACTGCAAAAGGCGTACAGCGCTTTCCTCTACGCATTCCTGCTCTCTTTCGTATTCATGTATCTCGTATTGGCGGCCCAGTTCGAATCATTCATTCATCCGGTGACGATACTGCTAACGCTGCCGCTTTCTGTCCCGTTCGCGCTCGTATCTACCGCGATCGCCGGACAGACCCTGAATATATTCTCTGCGTTAGGTATCCTGCTTCTTTTCGGTATCGTGAAGAAGAACGCGATCCTGCAGATCGATCACACAAACACGCTCCGTGCTCAAGGCATGGATCGCTACGAGGCGATCATTCAAGCAAATCGCGATCGTCTTCGTCCCATACTTATGACCACGCTAGCCTTGGTCGCCGGAATGATACCGCTAATATTGGGGACCGGAGCCGGAGCCGCGACGAACCGGTCGATCGGCATACTTGTCGTCGGAGGACAGAGCCTGTGCCTGCTTCTGACGCTGCTTGCGGTGCCGGTGTTCTACTCGCTTTTTGACGACGCTCAGCAGTCCACGTTGTGGCAGCGCGCCGCTTCTGCCGCAAAGACCGTGACCGGCACTATCATTCGGCGAAAGCCCGCAACGGATCGGGCAGATGCGGAGGGCGAGGCCAGCTAGCCGAAAAATGTTTCAGAGAGAAGGTCACCGTATCATTCGATCGATGCCCTGGGCGCTGCTTGTGCTCGGGTTCGCGTGCGCGGCCGTCCGATCGCAGGTTGTCGCACCGACACCTATCCCGACACCAAACGACCCAATGCCCGTACAGCGAACATTTCAAGCGGCTGATCCGCCGGCGATCGCCGCGACGCGCGTTGGTGTCATTTCGGGGACGGACCTTTCGATCACTTTGCAGCGGGCCATTGAGATGGCACTTGGAAATAATAATGACCTCAGAGTGTCGCGGCAGGAGATCCGGATCGCGGAGTTCTCGCTGCGCGGCTCGCGAGGCGTTTATGATCCGCTCATCAATTCTCAGGGTTATTACGAAAGCCGCACCACACCTGTCGCTTCGACGATAGGAGGAGCCGTCAACGGGCGGGTCACGCAGCGTCAGGTCTTTGGCGATGTCGGCCTCTCCGGCTTCGTTCCGCGATTCGGCGGGTCATACGATGCAGTATTCACATCAGCCAGGACAGATTCGACCAATAGGAATGCAACGCTGAATCCCCAGTTCCCGACGAGCCTGACCTTCACATATATCCAGCCGCTCCTCAGAGGCCGGCGGATCGATCAGAATCGACGCTCGATCGCGGTCGCGGCAAAGAACGTGGAACTCAGCGAAACGCAGCTACGGCTTCGCACGATCGGGGTCGTGGCCGCCGTCGAGTCCGCGTATTGGAATCTCGTTTTTGCGCTCAGAAACCTACAGGTGCAGGACGAAACGCTCAAACAGGCCCGCGAACAGCTCGAGAGCAACAAGCGGCTGGTCGAAAAAGGCGTGCTTGCTCCTATAGAGATCGTTGCGGCTAACGCCCAGATTGCAACGTTCGAACAGACGGTCTCACTCGCTCAAGAAACGGTCACGCGGGCGGAGAATATACTAAAAACCGTTATCCTGGCCGATAGGCGATCACCCGAATGGTCGAGGCCGATCATTCCGGTGACGCCCGTCGAGAACGACGTGCCGCAGATCGGCCTGGAGATGGCGGTGTCGGCTGCCCTCAAAGATCGCCCCGAGCTTGATCAGTTAGCAAAGACCGCAGACATCAACAGGATCGATCAACGGTTTTACCGAGATCAGGCAAAGCCTCAAATAGACTTCGTTGGGTCCTACGCCACGTCGGGGCTTGCCGGTACGCCAAACCCTCTGTCGTCCGGTGCGGCAACCGTACCCGAAAACCTCAAGGGCGGCTACGCCACGTCGTTGGGTAACCTATTGCAGCAGGACTTTCCGACATATCGGGCGGGAATTCAGATCGGCTTGCCGCTCGGCAATCGAACAGCGAAAGCCAACCTGGGGCGGAGCCTTGTGGAGGCTGAGCGGATCGAAACGCTTCGAACGCAGACCGAGCAGGCGATCGAGGCGGAAGTTCGCAACGCATTGCAGGCTCTTCGTTCAGCCGATGCTCGCGTCGCTGCCGCCGCAGCTGCCCGGGCCGCATCGGAGGAACTGTTCGAAAGCGAACAGCGTCTTTTCCGGGCGGGAACCACGACGTTCTACATGGTGCTTCAGCGTCAGACTGAGTTGTCAGCCGCCAGAGGCCGCGAACTCCAAGCCAGGACCGACCTCGCGATCGCCATATCCGAATTCAACCGAGCCGTCGGTTCAACTCTCAGAATTCGCGACGTCTCTGTTTTGAAGTGAATGCCTTTGCCCGAAGTCGCTAAGCCGGTCACTTTTCAGCAAAAAGCCTTTTTATCGGCTTGCCCGAGCCCGTATCGACACTGTTAAGATCGAACTGCAGCAATCGGCAGATCGTGGCAGCAATTTGGTTTTGATACACGGTCTCCGTATCTCGCCACTCGCCTCTGAGGGGAATGTCCGGGCTGACAAAGGCCATCCATATATACTGTGCTTCCGGCACGTCCTTGCCGTGGTCGGACCAGTCGCTTGTTGTGTTTCCTCTTCCGTGATCGACCGTTATCACAAGCGAAGTGCGTGCACGATATCTCGGATCGCGTTCTATGAGATCCCATAGTTCCTTGAGCCAGGAATCGGTCATATGCAGCGAATCGAGCACACGTTCGTAATTCTTGTCATGAGCATAATCGTCTGTCTCATCAAACCCGATATGAATGAAACGCGTCCGGTGTTTTTGTAAGTGTGCTTTGGCTAGCTTAAAGGTGAAATAGTCGTGGCGGACGCTTGGCCAAGGCGACAGGACCTGAGATTGGAGTCGAAAGAGCTCGCGCATGGCCGGATCGTCGGTATCGAAGCTTTCATATCCGGCATTGACGACGAATGATCCGGGCTTGCTGGTCGCGATCCTCATAAAGGCATCCCATGACGAAAATTCGGCGACCGCGTTCGGGCCTGCAGCAAACTTCGCGTGCAGCCTGTCTAGTATCGTAGGAAAAGGGTTCTGTGGGTGATCGTTGCTTTTGATCACGTCATCGTGGGCCTGGCCGGTCAAGATCTCGGAGTATCCCGGATACGAGAAAAAGAGTTGATTTGTTGTTTTTGCCTGGCTTCCGAGCTCGCGGTTGCCGGCGATCGAGCCGAACTTGGTCATCAACGTCCGCCAGAAGAATGGCATCAGACGTTCCCGGCGTTCCTTCGCCGTCGGGGCATTGTAATTCTTGTAGGCCGCCGTTGCGGTAAAATTCTTATTCACGGAGCGGAAAACTTCAGCATCCAGCCCGCCAAAGACCTCTTGAGTACGAGCGCCGTCGAGGGTGACAAGGATCACGTTCTCGGTGCGAAGCTGGCCGAATGAGGCAACGGCAGTGAAAAGCAAAGCGAGGCAGACTATCAAGATCGCGCGTGTCGTCATTCTGAGCATCATATGGTGTTGCAGGCTCTGATTCAATGGCGATCCCGTGCGATTTAACTTTGAATTGCCGAGTGAGGACTCATACTTGTTAATTGAACAGCGTGGGTCTTTCTTCAACGTCGGCCAGACCAGGCAGCACTTTGCCCGCGACGACCCAGGCGATGCCAAATGACCACAAGGCTATCCATTCAAAAAGGAAGGTCGTTCCCCAAGCAGCGCTTGGCAGGCAGCCGAGAACCCGAGGTGCCGCAAAAGCTCCGATCATCGACAATAGGATCACAGCTCCGCAAATAACGTAAATGATGGCCCGCCGGCGTGCTTTCGGGGTGTCCTTCCTTACCGCATTGGAGCGAAACGGAAAGAGGCAAAAGTATGCGATGACGCCAAAGACCAACGCCGCAGATGCGTAGTGTATCGACGAGGTCACACTTGTGGTGCAGGCATATTCGTCCGTCGGAAAAAGAGCTACACCAACAGCCCCAATCGCTGCGATCTTGCTCATCCACTTTTCGCTGAAGGTGGTTTTGAGGATGGCCTTGATGCCATTCTTCTCCGATTTGCTCGGCTCGTCACCGCTTCTCAGATCATTTCGCGTCCCGTTGTAGCCAAGCATCAAGGCGGTGATCATAAAGAGCATGCCGACGAATATATCGCGGGCATCCGTCCAATAGGACGAGCTGATCGATTCGAGGAAAGTGGGAGAACGAACTTCGACAAGTATCGGGAGAAAGAATGCGACCAAACCGATCAGCAGCCTGAGGAGACGGTAATCAAAATCAGGAGAGTGGTTTACTTGGGCTGACGGCGACACGGGAGACCTCCGAAAAGAGTTTTCGGCGAGGGTAGCACTTAATCGCAAGAAAGGGCAACCGGCATCTCTGCTGATCTCAGATCGAGTCTGTTGTCAGTCGGCGAAGGCAACAGTCAGTTCGCGGAGCTTCATCGAGCCGCTCTGGTCCAATTGGCCTGAATCCTCACGATCGACGTAGTTATACAAGATGTCACGCTGCTGTGGGCGATAGCCGGCCTCTCGGATCTGGTAGCGGAGGTCGCGTTCGTTCGCCTCGTTATTGGCACCGGCGGCCGAGACCACATTTTCCTCGATCATTATCGAACCCATATCGTCGGCGCCGAAACGCAGAGCGGCCTGGCCCAAACGGATACCTTGGGTGAGCCACGACGACTGGATATGCTGAATATTATCAAGGAATAGCCGCGATACGGCGAGCATTTTCAGATAATCGATACCGGTCGGTTCCTCGGTGATCTTGCGGCCGAGAGCGGTGTTCTCACGCTGAAATGTCCACGGGATGAACGCCGTGAATTCGCCGTAATTTGGATCTGACCTTTTGGCCTCCAGCGCTTCGTCCTGAACCTGACGAATGCGTTCGAGATGTCGGACACGATGTTCGATGCGGTCGCCTATGCCGAACATCATAGTGCCGGTCGAGATCAGGCCGACCTTATGGACGGCACGCATCACGTCGAGCCATTCCTGCGTTGTGCATTTGGTCGAGACGCGTTTGCGAACCTCGTCATCGAGGATCTCGCCGCCGCCGCCCGGCATCGAATTCAAGCCTGCCGCTTTCAGCCGCCGAAGTATCGTTTCGTAATCGAGCTTTGAGATGAGCGAGATGTTGTGTATCTCAGGCGGCGAGAAACAGTGGAGCTGAAACGTCGGATATTTTGCATGCAGCGTCTGCAGAAGTTCCTCGTACCATTCGATATTGAAATCGGGATGCAGCCCGCCTTGCATCAAAACGCCCGTGCCGCCAAGCGCGATCGTCTCGTCGATACGCGTACATATCTCGTCGATCGAATGCACGTAAGTATCAGGCTTGCCAGGTCGCCGATAGAACGCGCAGAACGTGCAAACCACGTTGCAAACGTTGGTATAATTGATGTTACGGTCGATTATATATGTGACGACCTCGGGGTCATTCTTGCGGTTGCGTATCTCGTCCGCGGCCAGGCCTATGCGGACGAAATCGTTTGATCCCAAAAGAGCGGCCGCATCATCGGCGGAAAGCCTTTCTCCGCCGAGGGCCTTGTCGAGAATGTATTGGATGCCGTTAGACATTAGCTGTTCAGATCCGAAGTTCCGCGTCTCAATATGTGCGGAACAAAGTGCCTATTCGATATAATTTTAGCAAATCATAGGGCAAACAGTAGATAGACATGCCGAAAGCTGCGAAAAAGATAAAGATCAAGGTCCAGTTCACCAATGCGGCCGAGCAGGGCGGCGGCTGGCATTTCCTAGTAGTTGACAGATCGGTCGTAGAAAAAATGAAATTCTCCGGCAGGTCAAAGCGAGTGCTTTGTTCTATACGTGGCACCGAACCGTTCCCTTGCGCCTTGATGCCGTGGGGCGACTTCTTTTACATCATGGTCAACAAGAAGCGCCGGACGGAACTCGGGTTGGAGGTCGGAGATCTCGTCGATATCGAGCTCGAAGTTGACGACAGTAAGTATGGAATGCCGATGCCCGACGAATTTCGCGAGGTCTTGAACCAGGACCCCGAGGGCGATAAGCTTTTTCACTCTCTGACCGAGGGCAAGCAGCGTTCGTTGTTGTATTTCGTGGGAAATATCAAGGACATAGACAAAAGGATCCATCAATCGCTGGTGATAATGGAACATCTCCGGGAGCACGGAAAGATCGTTGACAAGATCCTATACGATGATCTCCGGCGTCCGAGCATCGAACTCTAGCCTGTGACGAACTCCAATGGCCTAAGCTGCGTGATAAGCCCATGCTTGAGGGCAAGAGAAAAATATAGATCCATTCCCGCATGCATTTTCTCATCGACCGAATACGAGATAGACCCGGACAGATAGTCAAGCATCCTCTCTTGGGCGAGTCCGGTGCTCGTCGCATAATTCGCCGCGATCGTGGGAAGGTTTGCGATGCCTTCGTCTCTGGCCGCAGCTAGGTCGAATGGGACCGAACGCCGCTTTGTCATCCACATTGCAAAGACAAAACCCAAACCTGTATTGGCGTGCCATATCTCCGCGAGGTCGAACGTTCGAAGCGTCGAGCCTGAGGTCCCGCCTGTCTCGTTAGAAATGCGCAAAGCCGGATCGCCGATCAATAGAGCCGCGTCGCATTGAGACAACATCGATCCGATCTCCGGTTCGGATTCGTGCCAAACCGGTTCGAAGCCGAGAAACTCTCGGAACACGATCTTTGTCAAAGCGACGGACGTTCGCGAAGATGTGTCGAGAGCGACCGAGCCAACATCACGAAGCTCTCGTCCATCTGTGACCAGGCAGACACTACCGACCTTTGTTTGGGCGCCGACACATACTTCCGGCACGATTCGCGTTTCTTCCAACAGTTGATAGGCAATGACCGGGACAAGAGCGGCATCGACCCTATCCTGAGCGAGGAGCTCAGCCGAACGCGCGGGAGCGTTGTCCATTATGACCTCTGCGGTCCCGCGCATCGATCCGTAGAGAAAGGACCATACAAGCGGTGCCGTATTCGAATAGCTAGAGGCGGACAATCGGGGTGTCATAGATCTTCAAAAACGTCGCTGAAGTCGGGACTGTTTCGCAGCCGACTCAACGCGAATGGGCAGGTCGCGCGTACCTTGAGTTTGTTCTTGCGTGCGAATTCTACCGCTTCGGCAAGAAGTCTATCACCGACCTTCTGTCCTCGAAGGCTTTCATCGACAGCAGTGTGTTCGATCAAAATGGCCTCGTCCCCGATCAGCGAATAGGTCATCTCCGCGAGCCGCTTGGGTCCGTCCTTTACGACAAAGGCTCCTCGGCCATGAAGCTTGATATGATCTATATTCATAGTGAGAGAGTAAATCTTTGCGTTCGTAACTTGAAGTCCTGGTATGGTCCAACTGCACAATTTTCGATCGGCCTTCAGTGCATCGTGCATTTGCGACTGAAGGTGCAGCCTCATTCATACAGCAGAATTTAGTAAGATAGTGCAGGTTTTGAACAACGTTGCGCGGGCGGTTTCCGGGTGGCGCGCTCGGTGTGTTACATTTGACCTGCCGTCAGACGCCCGGGCCGCAAAATGCGGTGCTTAGTTATAAATGCTCAAGAACGCGATACCAGAGTTGGCTCTCTTTTTCGACATGGAATGGGTCCCCGATGCTGCAGGGGCTCGACGATTGTACGACCTGCCGGACGATACCTCTGAGATAGATGCAATGCAGGCGCTCTGGGAGCGGTCGCCTCAGCACGATGCTGAACGCAACCCGAGGCCATTTCTCAAATACATGTTCTCCAGGGTCGTTTCGATCGCGTTCCTTTCCCGGAGAACCTACTTTGATTCCGACCGCAGCCGAAAAGTCGAATTTGGCCTCAATTCGCTTCCAAAGCTGCCGGTCGAAGGGCGAGACGTCAACGAAGCCGAGATCATCGAACGTTTTCTTTATTTTGTCGGGGAACGCAGGCCGCAGCTTGTCGGATTCAATTCCGCCGAATCCGATCTGCAGGTTCTGATCCAGCGTGGACTGATCAATGAGGTCAGTGCTCCGGCTTTCTGCCAACGGCCGGACAAGCCGTGGGAAGGGCCGGATTATTTTGATTCGCGTAACAGCGAGGCCCATCTAGATATCATCAAGCGCCTTTCGGGCGGTGCGATGACGCCGCGATTGGATGAACTCGCCAAGCTTTGCGGATTTCCGGGTAAGATCGATGTCAAAGGCGACCAGGTGACCGATCTGTGGCTGGAAGGCGATCTTACAAAGATAATCGAGTACAATCAGATCGATACGCTGAATACTTATCTGGTCTGGCTGAGGCTCGTCTATTTTGCCGGTAAATTGTCAGAAGACGATTACTTTGAAGAACTCCAAACGTTCCGCTATTTCCTTGAAGCTGAATCGGGAAAGGCCGAAAAGGCGTTTTTGGCGGATTTCTTAGCCGCCTGGCCCGAATGAAAGCATGATCCCGTACATTAGACAGGCAGCCCGATTTTTCTTTGGCAGAGTAGCGCCTCGTCGGCCGTATCGCGTCGTGAGAGGCCCGCTTCGGGGTTCTAGATTCGTACTGGGTTCACTGTCAGGTGAGGGCGGCGGAGCTTCGGTCTATTTCGATATGATGGAGACCGAACAAACGGCAGAGATGCTCCGGTCGATCAGCTCCGGTGGAGTTTTCTTTGATATCGGAGCAAATGTCGGCTACTACTCGATCCTCGCTTCCAGGCTGGTGGGTGCCAACGGTCGTGTAGTCGCTTTCGAACCAGTTGTCAGAAATCTCGCCTATTTGCAGCGGCACGTGGAGTTGAACTCGGCGTGGAACGTTACGGTTCTGCCATTCGCGGTCGCCGGCGAGAACGGCATCCTCTCATTTTCGACCGGGCCTGATAATGCGATGGGAAGTATCGATAGGTCGGGCGGCTCGGCTGATGTATTGGTACCCGCCGTAACTCTTGATGACATTTCGAGCCGGTTGGGCCTGATACCTGACGTGATAAAGATCGACGTGGAAGGGGCCGAGATGGAGGTGCTGGAGGGAGGCCGCCGAACGATCGGCGATCGCGGCCCTACCATATTTCTCTCGACTCACTCGACAGAGCTGCGCAGCTCGTGCCTCGATCTTCTCCAGGATCTTGGGTACGAGACGCGTCCGTTGGTCGAGGGAGATGCACACGAATTCATTGCGCGACGTTAGTCATCCAGATCAGCCGCATATGGAGCTTTACAGGATCTATCAAGAGAATTGCATCGAGACCCTCAGCAATATGGACGAGGGGCTGCTGGACATGACCATCACCAGTCCTCCGTACGACGATCTGAGGGAGTATAACGGCTACCATTTTCCGGTCGAAGAGATCGCTTCGGGGCTCTTTCGGGCCACGAAGCAGGGCGGTGTCGTGATCTGGGTCGTCGGCGACAGGACAGTCAACGGCGACGAAACTCTGTCCAGCTTTAAGCATGCGTTCGCGTTCAAAGAGGCCGGATTTCGCGTGCACGACACAATGATCTACGCTAAGAACAATCCGATCCCGAGCGATTGCGGCAAACGTTACCGACAGTGTTTCGAGTATATGTTCTGCTTCTCGAAAGGGCAGCCGGTCACGTTCAATCCTCTGACCTTACCTATCAAACAGGAAAAGAAGTTCAAATCGTTTCGCATCACCAAGATAGGCCGCAACGACCTGGCTCATGATCACATTGCTCCGAAAGAACGCAAGCTGAACAATATCTTCTTCTACAACGTAGGGACGTCTAGCTCAAAGGACAAGATCGCGTTCGATCATCCGGCGATATTTCCCGAACAGCTCGTTGAAGATCAGATCCGGACCTGGACGAACCCCGGGGATCTGGTCTATGACTGCTTTATGGGCAGCGGAACGACCGCAAAGACGGCTCATCTGCTAGGGCGAAAATGGATCGGCAGTGAGATTTCGGCGGAATACGTGAGACTCGCACTATCTCGGATAGCCCCGTACCTACAGGAAGAAAGGATTTCCGGTACCGGATGACAACCAAACCGAAGTTGAGAACGTCTGAGCAAGTATGAAACACCTTTTTGTCATCTTTTTGCTCGTGGCCGCGGGTGCGGCAGCCGCAAGTGCTCAACCGAGGCCGGTAGCACAGGAAAGCCGGCCG
The DNA here is from genome assembly GCA_019639115.1 of Acidobacteriota bacterium. Lineage (GTDB taxonomy): Bacteria > Acidobacteriota > Blastocatellia > Pyrinomonadales > Pyrinomonadaceae > OLB17. The sequence continues at coordinate 54,274 of JAHBSM010000004.1, forward strand.
AAACCGCCTCCTGCACCGGAATCGGTAAATGCCAAATACGAAGGCGGAATGGTCGGATTCTCAAAGAAGGCCGATGGAACTATCACCTTTGATGACATAAATGAACGACTTAGGTTCTCGACGGCTGACGCCAAGCCGCTGTTTGAGATCCCTTACGACTCCCTTCTTGTCATTTATCCGCAATCACAGGCCGTTACTTCTACGACCGGCAGTGTCGTGCGAGCTCTACCGTTGCCGGGCGCGGTGCTGGGTGGTTTCATCAAAGAAAAGCGTCGATATATCGTGATCCACTATGCCGATCCGGATATCAACGTCGAAGGCACGTTAAATTTTCGGATCGATGATAAGGACCTCCTGGATTCGGTCATACAAACGCTTGCTGACAAGGCCGAAATGGTCGCTCGAGGTGATGCCTTTTATCGGCGTAAACGCAGCACTAATTGATATCGCCAAACCTGTGCTGCAATATCGCCGTCAATGCGATAGCAGCGGTCTCGGCCCTCATGATCCTGCCTCCGAGCGTCACGATCGTAAATCCGGCGTCCCTGGCCTTTGCGATCTCTGAGTCGTCCCAGCCGCCTTTTGGGCCGATCACAGCCGACAGCAGATCAGTAGTGGGATGTTGTACGATCGGGCCGCCATCGCGCTCCGAAAAGAAAAGACGCTCTCCTGACGATGGCCCGTCAAGGAACTGCGATACATCCATTGGATCCGCTATCTCCATTAACTTCGCTCGGCCGCATTGTTTTGCCGCGTCGAGGGCGATCCGTTCCCAACGAACCATTCGCTTTGATATATCGCGCAGCGTCATCTCGCTTCTGATCGACGCTAACGGAACAAGCCTGACGATGCCGAGTTCGACGCATTTTTGAACTATCAAGTCGTATCGTTCGCCGGGTATCACGACCGAGCCGAGTGTGATCGAAAGCGGCGATTCCGGAGCCGACGGCTCGACAGGGCCTATCACAGTCGCTCTGACCGCATTACGGTCAACATCATCGACAACTGCCGCATATTCGCTCCCTTCGCCATCGAACACGCGTATCTCAGCTCCGCTCTTCAATCGAAGCACGTCTCGGGCATGATGTGCCTCAGCGGCAGGGAACTCGAACGTACCTGCTTCGATCAAATTGCGCGGAATATGGAAACGTCGTAGGGTCATTTTCCCGTCATATCAAGTTGCCCGAAGTTCGCGATGTACTCGGCTGATCGGGCCCGCATCCTTACCCAATCTTCGATCAGGTCGGGCGTCTGCATCCAGATCGAGAACCAACGCAGCAGTTCGGCGTCCCAGAGGCCGAATGTAGCGTCCGAAGCCGCAGCCCGTTCCAACTGTTCTTTCTTTTCTATTACAGATCTACGAAGGAGGAACAGGCCGCGTTTGTCATCCGACTCCCTGTAACGTTCGCGCAGCCGTTCGATCCTTTTGAACGTCGATATTGCAGCCGCGGGCCCCGAAAGGTCAAAAAGCCCGTCAATATCTGCCTCGTATGTCCGTTCGCTGAAACGTCTAATGTGGAGCTCCATCAACTCAGAGTGTCTGAGTACGGCTCCTTCGTCCGCAAGCGTTCGGGCTATGGCCATCGGTGCCGGCACCGTTTCGCTGCCGAAAACGCCGGCCACAGCCTCTTCTATCGCCTCGATCTCAGCAGCGCCGACGCTCTCGCAATCGAGCTTTTCCCAGACCTCGATCATCAGATCTTCCAATGTCTTGGCTTGCCATGACATAACGTAGATCGCCGCCTGAACTCAGTCCTGTGCGAGTCGAGCTATCAGTTCCGTCGAAGAATGGTCCTTTGGGTCTCCGGTTATCGCGACCCGGCCGCCATAGCTCAGCACGGTCTCGCGTTCCGGCACACTCTCAACGGTGTAATCGGTGCCTTTTGCGTGAATGTCGGGCCGAATGGCAAGGAGCAGTTCGGTCACGGTCGGCTCGTCAAATATTGTCACAAGGTCCACTCCTTTTACCGCTGCGACCAGTTCCGCTCGCTCATTTTCTGATACGATCGGGCGGTTTTCACCCTTTAGCGATCGAGCCTGACGATCGGAATTGATCCCGACGACGAGCACGTCCCCGAGCGTTCGTGCCTCTTGCAGATACCTGACATGCCCGACGTGGAGCAGGTCGAAACAGCCGTTGGCCATAACGATCACCGCCCCGCCTTCTCTAAGTTCGAGGACGCGGCGGGTCAATTCCTCTCGATCGACGATGGGTGCTCGCAAGTTGCTCATGCAGAACCGGCGGCCTCCCGATCAGGCGATCCGCCTTCGAGCGAAGAGCAAAGTTCGTCTGCCGACACGGTTGCCGTCCTCTTTTTCATCACTACGATACCGCCGGCGTGGTTGGCGATCATCGCCGCTTCGTAATGCGTCAGTCCCGACGCGATCCCGAGGGCAAATGCCGCGATCACGGTGTCGCCGGCTCCGGTCACATCGACGGGTTCGGTAGGCCCGACCGCATCGATGTGCCTCATCTCGCCGTCAGCGGCATACAGCGTCATCCCTTGATTGCCGTTGGTCACAAGCAGCGACCGCATCCCAAGCCGCCGGCACAGTTCTACGCGATCGTCGTCTGTGTGGTCCCGGCCCAGCATTGCTTCGGCTTCCTCGCGATTTGGTGTAGCAGAAGCGGCACCGGCAAGATCTTCCAGTCTGAAACGAGAATCGACTATCACCTCTATATCACGCCGGTCAGCTTCGGCCTTTACTGCGTCAAATACTCTGCGGCATGCCGCCCCATATCCGTAATCTGAGAATATGACCGCTTCAGCTTCTGATACTGCAGAGGCCGCCTCCTCCGCCAGCCGCTTGATATCATCGTCTGCAACGGGCGAGCGATCCTCGTAGTCGATCCGGATCACTTGCTGGCGGACCGCGTGCGGCTGGCCGGCGAGTACGCGAACCTTCGTCGTGGTCGGCCTCGATACGGTGATGGAGTGTCTGAGATCGATCGACGCCGTCGCGAGTTCGTCGGCGAGCAGCCGGCCATTTGCATCGTCACCAATGAACCCGGCCAAGGTTACCTCTGCTCCGAGCCGTGCGGCGTTCGCGGCTGCGTTCGCTGCGCCACCGGGCAGCGTCAGGGTCTCGTCGTGCCGCAGAATGAAAACAGGCGCCTCGCGCGAGACCCTCGATATCGAGCCGTGCAGATACTGGTCTGCGACTATGTCGCCTATGACCGCGATCCGGCGTCCGGGAAATGAGGAACGAACGATATGTGCCAGGTCCTGCATGATCTACGGCGAATTATCGCAAAATTGGGGCCCTATCGAAAATGGCCGACAGTCAAGCGACCGCCGGCCATTGATCCAGGTCAAGGACAGAACGTCAGTGTGTATCGAAGCTGGCGATCGGGAAGTCATTCGATGCTCCCCACTGATTGGTGATCAGATTGCCGCCCACGCTCGTGTATGCGTAGAACGTCCCGTTGGAATCGCGCCACACACCGATATCGGTCTTTCCGTCGCCGTCATAATCGCCTTGGCACAATAGATCAGTACTGGTCAGGCCGAATCCATATGCACGGATACCGTTGTCGGAACTTCTGAGGATATACCAGGTAAGGCTAGGAGCGGCCAGCGTACCTTCGCGAACGACCGCGAAATCCGTCTTGCCGTCACCATCGTAATCGCCCGGCACGACCAGGTCGTTCGACAAGCCCCAGCCCATAACCATCAGGCTGTTGTCAGTTGATTTTTGAACAAAGAAAGTAGCCTGTGACGCAGCGGTTGCACCCGGACGCTGAACCGCCCAATCGAACTTGCCGTCGCCGTCGTAATCGCCGGGCGCCGTGTAATCCGTAGCTAGGCCGAACTGCCCGGCGCGTATCTGGTTATTCGAACTCTGATAGACGTACCAGATCAGCCCGCCATTCGAACGGCGTGCGACCGCGACATCCGTTTTGCCGTCGCCGTCATAGTCTCGGGCGACTGGTTCGTCACCGGTCTGGCCCCACTGAAAAGCCGAGAAGGTGTTGCCGTTGCTGTTGAGACGGAACCAGATACCCGACGAATCGCGCCAGACCGAGATATCGGCCTTGCCGTCGCCATCGTAATCGCCCGGCGTCATGAAATCCTCATTCGAGAGCCCGAAGCCCTGGAACGTGACGCCGCCGGCGGATTTGTTGATATACCAGATGTTTGTACTGGGGCGAAAGACAGCGAAATCTGTCTTGCCGTCGCCGTCGAAGTCAACCGCACGTCGGAGCATGACCTGAGCCGATGCGGTCAACGAAAACAAAGCGGTCAGGGCCAGTGCGAACGCAAAGCGGTGAACAAAGTGGTTCAGAGATCTCATTTTAATACTTCCTTAGAAAATTGCCCGCACGATCAGCTACACCGGCCTGTCCGTGCAATAAAGATTGTTTAACTATACTACGCCGGTCGCCTCGTTGGCAATCAATTTCGTCGCGGCGATCTTTTACGACGTTAGACGCTCTGCGAGCCGATTTGGTTCGCGTCACGGCAAAAAAAGATCAGCTTCGGGACTGTGAGATCGTCAACGCCTGTCCTCCGATCGTGATCGTGCCGGTCCGCGATATCGTAGGATTCGGGGTCACTCGAAATGTGACCGTTGTTGTGCCCGAATTGGTCTCCGGGCTCATTACTTTTATCCATCTGACCTGTGACCGAACGAGGTAGTCGCAGTTTGCACCGGGTGTGATGTTCACTGTGAATACGCCGCCCTTGGTCGGCACGGTCATCGTCGTTCCCGCCGGAGCAAAGCTGCAGACCGTGGGCGTCTGCATCGCTTTGAACACGTTAAGCCGTCCGCCGGTCTTGACGTAGGTGGCCCAATTCGTCGGCGTCGTCAGCACGTCAACATTGTTCAGGATCGAGGCCTTTAACGACGCGACCGAGAGGTCCGGCCTGTAGGCCGCGAGCAGTGCAACTGCACCCGTCACGTGCGGCGTGGCCATCGAAGTGCCGCTCAGCGTGGCCGTCGCCGTATTGGATGTGTTGTACGTGCTCAAGACGCTTGAGCCGGGAGCTGCCAGATCTACCGCGACAGGGCCGTAGCTCGAGAAGCCGGACTTCGAATCCGTATTGGTAGATGACGCCACGCCGATAATGCTCGGGCTCGTGTAGCTGACCGGATAGCTCGGCGTAACATCGTTATTGATATTGTCGTTGCCAGCGGCAAATACATTTACAATGCCGGCTTCACCCATGGCGTCTATGCCGTCCTTCGTCGCCTGATCGTATCCGCAGGCTTCACCACAGCCGCCGTACGAATTGTTGGTCGCACGGATATTTACGCCTCTGAGCTTCATCATGCGGATGTACGCATACGCATTCACAAGCATCGCCGAAGTCGAATCGGTCCCGTTCGGGCTGTAGATCTTGATCGGCATGATCTTGACCGACCAGTTGACGCCGACCACGTTGAGGCCGTTGTTGCCGACGGCTCCGATCGTGCCCGCCGTATGTGTGCCGTGGCCTCCGGCATCGTCGATCGGATCGTTGTCGTTGTAAAAGAAATCCCAGCCGTACACGTCGTCCACGAATCCATTACCATCGTCGTCAACGCCGTTCCCGGGTATCTCGCCGGTATTGACCCAGGCATTCGCCGCCAGGTCCTGATGCGTGTATCGCATCCCGGTGTCGATGTCCGCGACGACTACGCTCGAGCTTCCCGTAGACAGGTCCCACGCGGACGGAGCCGAAATGCGTCCGAGGCCGTACATGCCCGAAGCGGAGAATGAGGGGTCGTTTGGCGTGAGCAGCAGGTGGTAATAGTAGTTCGGCTGAGCAAACTCGACACCCGCCATATCGCTGAGGTCCTTGACCGCATCTGACACGGCCAGTCCCGAAGGCAGCGTCACACGTGCCCAGCGTTTATCGCCGAGCACCTCAGTGACCGAAGCTCCGAGCCGCATCGATGCGGAACGAGCGATCGCCGAGTCAGCGCCGTCGGTAAATTTGACCAGTACCTCGTTAGGCACCCATTTCCCGGACGTCTGAGCGAAGCCGGTCCCGGCCGATGCGAGAACACACAGAGCCGCCGCTGCGGCAGCTCTAAGAACGAATATACGTCTGCTCATCTTACTACTCTGTCGTCGGAGCATCATTAGCTCAGATCAATGTCGGAGGAAATTTGGTGGGGCGGCTAGTGGGATTCGAACCCACGACATCTTGAACCACAATCAAGCGCTCTAACCACTGAACTATAGCCGCCGCATCTGTCGATATGTCAATGATCTCGGTTGAGATCGAACTTCGCCCCCGGCAGGACTCGAACCTGCGGCCCACAGCTTAGAAGGCTGTTGCTCTATCCGGCTGAGCTACGGGAGCATGCCAAAAGCAACCGTTAGTTTATCGGCTGCCTATGTTCAAGTCAACTTTTACGTTCGTCCGTGTTCATTCGTTCGTCGATCGCTGAGAGCATCAGTCCGAACACCTCGTCAAGCCCGATACCGCTTGTGTCGATGCGGACCGCTCCCGGGGCCTCGACGAGCGGCGAATCGACCCGCGTCGCATCGCGTATGTCGCGCTCGTTTATCTCCGCCAGGGTCTGTTCGTATGTCGAATCACGACCTTTGGCCCGGTCCTCTTCAAATCTGCGGCGCGCTCGAGCCTCCGCGGTAGCCGTAAGAAAGAATTTAACGTCGGCGTCGGGAAAGACGACCGTGCCTATGTCACGTCCTTCGAGAACGCAGCCTCGTTGCGCCGCCGAGCCTATTGCACGCTGATGTTCGACCATCGTTCTGCGTACATCTGAGATGGTCGAGACCATGGACGCGGCCTGTGCTGCCTCCAGGGTGCGGATCTCGGCGGTCACGTCCCTGCCGTCGAGCAGCACCTGCATCGAATCCGGTTCACCCACGAGGTCGATCCGCGCCGTCCGTGCGATCTCGGCGATGCGTTCGGTATCGTCGAGCCCGATACCGGCCCGTGTCACAGCCAAAGCGACCGCGCGATACATCGCTCCGGTGTCGAGATACAATAGGCCGAGCCGCTTGGCCAGCATCTTTCCGAGCGTAGATTTGCCGGCCCCCGACGGGCCGTCGATAGCGATTATCATCTGATACGGGGCGGCCGAACGGCTCCGAACGGTCGTCAGGGTAGTTTATCAAAATCACCCGCGACAGGCTCAGGCGCGTTGACAGTTGATATACAATTGCGTGAAAGGCAAACACGGGCAAGACCAAAAAAAGGAGAAAAAGACGATGGGAGCAAAACCAATACCGGAAGGATACGAGGGCATCACGCCGTATCTGATATGCAGGAACGCTACGGCGGCGATGGATTTTTATAAGCGGGCCTTCGGTGCCGAGGAACTCTATCGCATAGATGCCGGCGGCACGATCGGGCACGCTGAGATGCGAATAGGGAACCGCATATTCATGATGGCGGACGAGTTCCCGCCGAGCGCTATGTCACCCGAGTCTATGGGCGGCTCGCCGGTGAGCCTGTATATCTACGTCGATGATGTCGATTCATTCACCGAACGTGCGGTCGCCGAAGGCCTAGAGGTGATAAAGCCCGTCTCGGATCAATTCTACGGCGACAGATCGGGGCATTTTCGCGATCCGTTCGGACACCTGTGGGGATTTGCTACGCATATGGAAGACCTGACGCCGGAAGAACTCTCCGCGCGTGCTGCTGCGGCCCACGGCGGATAGGCTGAGTAAGGTCGCAAATTCCGGTCTAGCGGATGAGAATGCGTCGGGCTCGATCAGGATAATCTGATATTACGCCATCTACGCCGAGTCCTTTCATGCGCTCGAGCGCGTCGATCGAATTGACGGTCCACGGTATCACTTTGATGCCCGCGGCACGACAGTACTGCATCGACGCGGCATCGAGCCTGAGAAAATTAGGGCTATATATGTCCGGCCTGAAGCCGAGAATCTCAATATTCTTCTCGGCTCCGAGGGCGTTCGACGTCAGGTATGAGATGCGGATCGATGGATGTTCGCGGTGCATTATAACGAGCGGCCGCGTATCGAACGACTGGATAATAACCCGTTTCACTAGCCTTGCCCGGCTGATCTCGCGCATCACAAGTCGCACGAATTCCTCAGGGGCCGGATGGTCGCGGCCGTCGCCATCGGGACTGGATTTGATCTCGATATTGTATTCGGGCAGCCGCAAGCCTTTCTGTTTTGCGTAGCGTTCGACCGCACGAAATACGTCTCGCAGAAGCGGCTTTGATACTTTCTGTGCGGCCTGATCCGGAAAGGCGGGATCCGTGACGGTGCCGACATCGTATAGCGACGTCTGCTTGTAGGTCATCTGATAGATGTTGTGCTTCTTTTCGTCGTCGGGATCAATTCGCCTGCCCGAGGGATCGAGCGAGATGGCCGCTCGAAAATAAGCTTCGTGCGAGACTATCACCTTGCGGTCGGAGGTGATCACCACGTCCATCTCGAGCGTATCCGCGCCTAGATCCAACGCCTTGATGAATGACGGGATCGTATTCTCCGGAACATAGCCGCGCGCCCCGCGATGGCCCTGAATGCTGATGTTTGAGACCATTTGCGGCACGACCAAGCCGGCCGCAAACGCCAAGACCGCGAACGCAGAAACGAGGCGAAGCTTGAGCAATGTTGTGATCATCGGAGTAAGAATTTAGGCAGCGTCGCCGAGACCGATCCGATTCAGCAGAGGTCGTCCTTTTCGATCTCGCCGATCTTATCAACGCGACGCTGGTGGCGTCCGCCTTCGAATCCGGCAGCGAACCACGACCGGATGATGTCTGGTATCGTGCCTTCGGGCGTCGTCCTGGCGCCGATGGCCAAAACGTTAGCGTCGTTGTGCTGGCGAGCAAGCCTGGCTGTCTCAGCATTCCATGCGACCGCGGCACGTATGCCGTGTACCTTGTTGGCTGCTATCGCCATACCGGTGCCGGAACCACATACGAGTAGCCCTTCGTCAAAATCGCCCCGAGCGACTGCCTCGCCGACCTTGCGGGCAAAGTCCGGATAATCGACGGAATCAGGCGAATTCGTGCCCATGTCGGTGTATTCGACACCGATCTCGTCGAGCGTGGATTTAATGCGTTCTTTTTCTTCGTAGCCGGCGTGGTCGGCGGCCAGGGCTATGCGTGTCGGCATACTCCTATCTTATCGCGAACCCATAAAGCGGCAAAACCGCTCAGGCATCGCCGTAATGCGCCGGACATATTGTTTGGCGGCACTGCGGCGAGCGGCTATAATCAACCGATAGATGCGGATCAGGTCCATCGTCAGCATTGTGCTGTCTGCCGTTATGTTTGCGGCCGCCGGTGATGCTCGCGCGCAGGATTTCCTACCGGAACTGGTCAAGCGGATCAAACCGTCATCGGTCGCGATAGAGACTTTCGACGCAAGAGAGAATACGGTCGCACGCGGTAGCGGATTCTTTGTCGCTCCTGATCGCGTGATCACTAACCGGCATGTGATCGAGCGTTCGACTCGGGCTGAGGTGCACTTGCTCGACGGCAAGAAATTTCCGGTTAGAGGAATACTCGCGATCGACGGCGAAGGCGACCTTGCACTTCTTCAGGTCGATGTCCCCGAGGGTACGGCACGTCCGCTCACGATAGTCCGGACCGCGCCGCAGGAGGGCGAATCGATCGTCGTAATCGGCAATCCCTTTGGGCTCGAAGGCTCGGTATCGAACGGTATCGTCTCGGCCGTTCGCGAGATACCCGGTTACGGCCGCATTATACAGATCACTGCGTCTATCTCGCCGGGTTCATCAGGTTCACCTGTGGTGAACATGGCGGGGCAGGTGATCGGTGTCGCAACGCTGCAGGCGGCCGAAGGGCAGAATCTGAACTTTGCGGTCCCGTCGGAGCGGATATTGCAGCTCAAGATCAGCGACGCTCAAACCTTCGCTACCGTAAATGCGGAATCCCAGCGGAGCAAACGTTCGACGGCGGAGCGGCTGTATTCGCAGGGACTCGCTCAACTGTCGCGAGACGATTTTGCACGAGCGGTCACGTTGTTTGAACGCGCGGTCGAGGCAGACCCGAATTATGCGGAGGCGTGGTATCAGTCGGGTTATTGCTACGGAGTGCTGGGCCGCCACGGCGATTCGCTGCGGGCTTCGCGACAGGCGGCAAAGCTGCGCCCAGAGTGGGCGGCGGCTCAGATCAATATTGGTGCTTCGAGCTATGCTCTCGGCCAGTTTCGCGATGCGCTCGATGCTTACCGACAGGCGGCACGGCTCGAAGACGATAATCCTGAGACGCAGTATGCGATCGGGCTCACCCTGGGCAAACTCAACCGGCCGGACGAAGAGATTCTCGCTTACCGCCGCGCCGTCGCGATCAAGCCCGATCACACCGGAGCGATCGAGCGGCTCGGGTTGGCGCTGTTCAAGCAGAAACGATTCGCTGAGGCCGCCGCATCCTTCGAACAGCTAAAGACCTACCGTCCGGACGCTAAGACGTACAATTACCTCGGAGAATCCTATTACGAGGCCGGCAAAATGGACGAAAGCATCGAGGCATTCAACAACGCTCTCGGCTACAATCCGGATCTCGACCGTGCGAGATACAATCTCGGCCGCGCCTACCTCAAACGCGGTGATCGCGATTTGGCGTCGGTCCAATATGAGATACTTCGCAGTTCGCGTTCTGAGTGGGCTGACAGGCTCTATGTGCTGATAAATCCCTGATCTCGCCGCACGGCTGGGCCGGCAAACGTGCCGGTTGCCCGTCGAGCAGCCGCTTTGTTAGACTAAAGAAGTTCAATAAACACAATTCGCGTCGGGCTCGTGCAGCGATGCTCGATCTTCTGGCCGCACCTTGGCGGCCGATCAATAAAGGAGGAAATTGATGACGAAGTTCTTTACTGCGGCAGTATTTTTCTGCTTTGCGATATTGATGTCGGGTTGCGGCGGAGCAGCAAACACTAGCAACGCTGCGAACGGAGGCAATTCGGCTAATGCTAACGCCAACGCTGCTAAACCGGCAAACGAAGCCGCTAAGAGCGGCGCCGGCGATTATTATACAAGCGTCTATGCACTAAAGGGCGAGCGAATGCCCGATGACAAAGCACTGGTCGAGCAAAAACGCGAGATAGCCAATGCGATCCACGTCAAATACAAGCGTAATGATGCCAACAAGGATTTCAATTGGGAGGAGAGGTTCAAGGACCCGCTGAGCTTGAAATTCGAGCCCGATGAGCAGATCGTCGTGATCACGTTCGCATCTGCTGCCGGCAAAAAGATCGAGCCGGGCGAATATGTCGCGACGGAAGACGCCGACGCGGTAAAGAACGCTCCGAAGGACAAACCGCTGGCCGTGATCACTCTCGTCAACGCAGAAGGCGCAAAGCGGCTCAAGGGCAAGGTCAAGATCACGAGTACGGAGAAATTCATCCTTTACACTTTCCCCGAACCGCCGGATGTCAAAGGCCTCGATTCGATGAGCTACGGGGCGCCGTTCAAGAACTAAGCCGCGACCAGCTGGCATTCTACCCTGGGCCCGCTTGCCGCCGATGCAGTAAGCGGGCCTTTTTGCAGAACATCCAATGGATTTGAGCGGGCGAAAAGTTATAAAGTCTATTGGTATGGAACTCACGGTCGCGATCACCGGTGCTTCGGGCACGATCTACGCCAAACGGACGCTCGAACTTCTAGCGGCGAGCGGCGTGGTCGAGACGATCAATCTGATAATGTCAGGTACCGCGGCGACTGTGGCGCAAGTGGAGCTTGGCGTCAATCTGCGCGATCCTGACCGGGCTGTTTTCAACGAATGGCTCGGCCTCGCGGCAGATTCCAAGCTGATCCGATATTGGCGGCTTGATAATCTGGCGGCAAAGCCTTCGTCGGGTTCGAATAAACAGGCCGGGATGATCGTTGTGCCGTGTTCGATGGGGACGCTTGGAGCGATCGCCTCAGGTGCCGGGACCAATCTGATACATCGTGCAGCCGATGTCTGTCTAAAGGAAGGCCGGAAGCTCGTGCTCGTACCCCGCGAGACGCCGCTGAACGCCATACATCTCGAGAATATGCTCAGGCTCGCACACGCCGGGGCACGCTTGTTGCCCGCAAGCCCCGGCTTTTATCACCGTCCGACCTCTATCGCGGAACTTGTGGATCATCTCTGCTATCGCATCCTCGACCAGTTCGACATTCCACACTCAAGCAAGACCCAATGGACCGGAGAGGAGGCCGAGTGAGAAACGTTCTCACAAGGTTTTCCGATCGGGTTGATAATTACGTACGATATCGGCCCGGCTATCCTGACGGGCTTCTCGAGCTATTGAGAGCCGAGTGTCGTCTATCTCCGGACGAAACGGTCGTCGATATCGGATGCGGCACGGGCATCTCGAGCAGGATATTTTTGGACAACGGCAACCGCGTAATTGGCGTAGAACCGAACGCCGCCATGCGTTCGGCGGCCGAGAGGGAGCTGAGCTTGTATCCGTGGTTTCGAACCGTGGACGGCACTGCTGAACGGACGGGACTCGATGACAATGTAGCTGACGTCGTGACCGCGATGCAGGCGCTGCATTGGTTCGATAAACGTGCCGCCGGTGCGGAGTTTCGCAGGATCCTGCGGCCCGGAGGCCGCATCATAGTGGTGTGGAACGAACGGCAGCTCGATACGACGCCGTTCCTGGCCGAGTACGAGATGCTGCTGCGACGGTTTGGAACGGATTACGACACCGTTCGACACGACAGGACGACCGATGAAGAGTTCGTCGAGCTGTTCGGAGGAGAATATGAACGGGCGAGATTCGACAACGAACAGCATCTTGACCTGGAAGGCCTGGTCGGAAGGACAGCATCGAGCTCCTATATGCCGAACGAGGATATGCCCGAATTTGCAGAACTTCGCAAAGAACTTGAGCTCCTGTTTGCCAATCACGAGCGAAACGGTAGAATAGCTCTTTTGTATGACACGAATGTATTCTATTCGTGCTGACTTTTATGGCTTCATCTTCTGACGATACTCCCGAGATACGTACTATTACCGTAGCCCATTCGCCCGACTCGGACGACGCGTTCATGTTCTACGGACTCGCGACCAACAAGCTCGAGACCGAAGGGCTTCGGTTCGAACATACGCTCAAGGACATACAGTCGCTCAATGAAGACGCCAAGAACGGTGTCTTTGACGTGACTGCGATCTCGTTCCACGCGTACGCTTACGTCTCGGACAAATATGCGCTGCTCCCGCACGGAGCCAGCATCGGTGACAAATATGGGCCGATAGTCGTGGCCCGCGAGCCGCGCGATGCCTCAGAGATCGGCGAGATGACGATCGCGGTCCCGGGCGAACTGACTAGCGCTTACCTAGCGCTTCGTATTTTCAACAACGAGTTCAAGCACATCATCGTGCCGTTCGACCAGATAATGGACACGGTCAAAGGCGGAGGCGCCGACGCGGGACTGCTCATTCACGAGGGCCAGCTTTTCTATAATCAGCATGGACTCCACAAGGTGATCGACCTCGGAGAATGGTGGTTCGAGAAGACCGGGCTGCCGCTCCCAATGGGCGGCAACGCCATACGACGTGACCTGGGCAAGGATCTGATGAAACAGGTCTCGACCCATCTACACCGTTCGATCCAATACTCGCTCGAGAACCGAGAGGATGCTCTCTCGTACGCAATGCAGTTCGCGCGCGATATGCAGCCGGAGCTTGCCGACCGATTCGTGGCGATGTGGGTCAACGAACTGACGCTTGACTATGGCGAACGCGGCCGCGAAGGAGTCAAACGGCTGCTCGCAGAAGGCCACAAAGCAGGAATCATCCCGCACAAGGTCAAGATCGATTTCGTTGGTTGAACCTCTGGACGGGCAGCATCTCGCAAACCTTTTTTAGCAAGCGGGCATCTAGGTGTAAGCAAGTGCAAGGAAGGAATCGACGAATGTTCGCACGTATCTTATCAACGGTTTTGCTGATCGCCGCCGCTGCGGTCATCGCTCCGTCCCAGTCAAATGTTTCCGCTCCGCCGGCCTTGTCAAAGGCCGAGATCGACCGTATCGTAGCCAAGGTAAGCGATTACGAGCTCCGTTTTCGCGAGGCCCTCACCGATTATGCCTTCAATCGCAAGGCTGCGATCTCTACCGTTGGGATAGGCGGGCAGATAACAGGCACGTATAGACGCGATTCCTTCCTGACATTCAATTCGGCTGGCGAACGCTTTGAGCGTGTGGAGTATGCGCCGATATCGACGCTTAAAGATCTTGTGATAACGCCTGCCGACCTTGAGAATCTCGGTGGGATAGATCCTTTCGCGATCGAGCCGTCCAAGCTGTCAAACTATAGTTTCTCTTTGATCGGCCAGGAAAAGATCGACGAGCTGGAGCTATACGTATTTGACGTCACTCCCCGCATTCTTCCCGATCCAAAGAAAGGTATTCGGTATTTCTCAGGACGTATCTGGGTCGATAAGGACGATCTAATGATCGTCAAATCCAAGGGTAAGGCGTTGCCGGAAGGAAAGAATGAGAGGTTCCCCATCATAGAAACCTGGCGTGAGAACATCGACGGCAAATTCTGGTTCCCGTCGTATTCAAGCTCAGACGACGAACTTGTATTTGATAAGGGCCAGGTCGTCAAGATACGTATCAGGGTCAAGTATTCGGATTACCGCGTCGGCCGAACGGACGTTCGGATACTCGAAGACGACGAACCCGTCAAACCGGAACCGAAGCCGAGCCCGTCGCCAACGAAGCCGTAGCCGAAAGCGCAAGTTCATCGGCAATAGCAGCCCGGGTCGCCAGGAGCAACTCCATCACATCGTCGGGCGTCCGGCCTTTGGTTGGGATCGGGTCGAGCAGGACCATCTCGATCTCGCCTCGATACGCGAGCCCGGTCCGTTTGCCCATCAGTGCATCGGTATGTTTGATCGCGACCGGAACGATCGGAGCCTGCATCTGAACGGCAAGGTGGAACGCACCTTTTTTGAATGGGAGCAGCTCGCCCGGCATCGCTCGCGTCCCTTCGACGAACACGCCAAATGAAAATCCTGCTTCCATGACCTCGCGAGCACGTTCCATAGAGCGAAGCGCGCGTTCGGGATTGGAACGGTCGATCGCAATGATATTCACGAATCCCATGCCCTGACCTAGTATCGGCGCCTTGAGCAATTCTTTTTTTGCGACCAGGCCCATCCGTTTGCCGGTATTTATGAATAGCGTAGCCGTATCGAGGTATGAGCGGTGATTGCTTGCGAACACATACGAAACGTCCGGATCGAGGCGTTCGGCTCCGCTGACCCTGACGGTCGTGCCGCAAGCCCTGAGCCATGTCTTCGCTCCCCAGAACGCCACCGGATATAGCCAGATCCTCCGATCGATCAGCCACAGGAATATCAGCGCGGGCGTTCCGACCACAAGAAGCAGCACCGAGGCCGCGACCCAGCACCACCAATATCGGAGCTTCGCCGCGAGACGGCTGCCGTGCGGGCGGTCCACCGGGAAGATCAGCTTTGTATTATCCATCGTGTCGAGATATACAAGTCGATACAAGGGTAATGTTAGCCCGTTTCTCGGCAGAAGTCGCGTTTGGCGCTGATCGGCCCACGATTTTGCTATTATCGTAATGATGAGGTCTGTCGCCAGTTCTTTCGTTTTCGCGGTATTCATTTGCAGCCTGTTCGCAACTGCCTCGGCCCGCACATACGAGCCATATCGGCTGGACTCAGAACCGTCCGTAAGGATCGGGCTCTCGACGAACGCGCGTTCGGTTGCGATCACCACGGGCGATACTTCGCTAGTGTCGGTCAGTCCTGACGAGCCCGCCAGGCTGCTTGGCTCGACCCGTGTCAGCGTGTCGATACGATCTTACCGTCCGCCGGAAGTCGAGACCTACAGGATCGAATTTCAAAACCTGCCGACGCGCGAGGACGCGGACACAATGGCTCGCGACATACGCGCTGCCACCGGCGAGACCGCGATCGTAAGCATCGACACCGTTTCGAACACATGGAAGATCTGGGTCGGCAAGTCATCGACCTCAGACATCGAGATCGAAGAACTTAAAGCGAGGCTTGCCGACAAGGGATTTGAGGATGCCGTTGTCGCGGTCGAACGCAAGGCTTACATCTCGGCCGAGGCGGTCGCGTTGACTGAACAACTTCGATCGACGTCTAACAGCGACGTCCGAAGCCTGGTCAAGCCTACTTCCAATGCTCAGCCGGTCGCAGGTGCGGCGGTCGATCCAAATCTTCGCGAGGTGCTGGTAAATTCGCCTGCAGGCGGCGCGAATTTCTCATCACTCAAGGCGATCGCTTTCGGGTCGGTGAACGAACGGGCAAATCCTGTCAGGCTCGACGGCAAAGCATACCGCGGCAAGATCGAGGTGTTCGTGAATTCTCGCGGGACGCTGACAGTCGTTAATGTTGTTCCGCTCGAGGATTACTTGCTCGGTGTAGTGCCGTCGGAGCTGGGATTGCCGCAGCTCGAAGCACAGAAGGCACAAGCCGTGGCCGCCCGCACATACGCGGTCGCCAATGTCGGCGGATATGCGCGGCAGGGCTTTGACATGCTGCCGACCGTATCGTCGCAGGTGTATAAAGGCGTGTCGGCCGAAACGCGTATGGGCACGATGGCCGTGCAGCAGACACGAGGTATCGTGGCGACGTACAACGGCAAACCGATAATGGCCTATTACACGTCAACCTGTGGCGGACGGACCGAAAGCAGCGAGAATATTTTCGGCCACGCAGAGCCGTATCTGGTCGGTGTGGAGTGCTCGCTCGAGGGAAGGCGCCATTTTGAGCCGTTTCTGATCAAAACTAGCAGAACGCCCGCGAAGGTCCGCGACGACGCCAATCTCGACCTGGTGCGAAGCGTTTCGTTGCTGGCCGCGAACGGATACTTGCTGCCGGTCGTGCAGATCACGGACGAGTGGTTAGATGACGTACCGACTGAGACAGAGATGGCGAACTGGTTGGGTAATCTTGCCGCGCGATTCGGCAAACAGCCTGTACAAGTGACGCGCTCGACCGCGATGCCGCTCGAACTCGCACGGGTTATCGCTGGTTTCGCCTTTCCGCCGGGGACGGCGGACACGCTTCTGACCGAATCGGATATCAACTACCAGCTTGCTTTCGATGATGCGGCACAGGTGCCTAGGGAGCAGCGAGCAGACCTGGCTGCGTTGATGCGCGACGGGCTTTTTATGCTCAACTCGGATATGACGCTTCAGCCGGGCCGCCCGTTCACCCGCGGCCGGATGATACGATTGATCACGCAAATATACGCTCGAAAGAAATGGACCCCGGAGACACTTACAGGTAAAGCGAAACCTACGACCGATGGGCGGCTTGTGCTTGCGAGCGGCAAATCCGAACGCCAGGTGACGGTGCGGCCGGATGTGTTCTTATTTCGTGAATTTGGCGGCCGTATGTATCCTGTCCGCGAGGCCGCACTGGTCGGCGGCGAATCGGTCGCTTACCAACTCGATGCCCTTGGCGCCGTGAAATATCTCGAGATCCGGCCATCTGAATCGCCGACCACGGCCGAGAATATGTCGCCGTGGGTGCTTTGGAACAAGACGGCCTCGGCTGCGGAGGTGCAGTCCCGTCTGTCGCGATACGTTCGCGGCATCGGCACGCTCTATGATGTGAACGTAAAGGCAGTCGGCTATTCGCGAAGGCCGATCGAACTCGAGATAATCGGATCGAACGGCATCAGATCGCTTAAAGGCGGCAAGATCCGCTCCGCACTTCGATTGCCCGAGCAGCTTTTCGTAATGAATAAACGATACAGCGGCTCACAAGTCGTTAGCTACACATTCACAGGCCGAGGCTGGGGCCACGGCGTGGGTATGTGCCAATACGGCGCGTTCGGGCTCGCAAAGATGGGCGTCAAGTACGACGAGATCATCAAGCATTATTACACCGGCGTAGATCTGACCAAAGCATACTGATCGACCGATCCGGGACTCGTCCCCGTCCGCTCTTCGCTCCCGCGGCAACGCAATTTGATGTTGACCCGCAAAGGGTAAACATTGTTTAATAGTAAAGACGCGAGCTGTCGCGTTCCCCGATCTCCGTCTCTCACGTTCGCTCGATGCATTCATCCCGTAAAGTATTGATAGGCTTGAGCCTATGCTGGGTCGTATTACTTGCGAACCTCGGCATGGGCCAATACCACTTTGATACCTGGACGACCGACAACGGCCTGCCGCAGAACGGCGTGCGCCGGATCGCGCAATCGCCGGAGGGATATCTGTGGTTCACCACATTTGACGGTCTGGTCAGGTTCGACGGCGTGACCTTTACGACGTTCAACAAGAGCAATACAAAAGGCATTATCAACAACCGGTTCACCGATATTTTCATCGGCGACGACGGGACGATGTATGCGACCACGACAGAAGAAGGGGTGCTGACCGTTTATC
The DNA here is from genome assembly GCA_019639115.1 of Acidobacteriota bacterium. Lineage (GTDB taxonomy): Bacteria > Acidobacteriota > Blastocatellia > Pyrinomonadales > Pyrinomonadaceae > OLB17. The sequence goes on from JAHBSM010000004.1 coordinate 72,571, forward strand.
GCAACGGTGAATTCACATCCTACGACGACCATGTTGTGCCCGGCCGATACATATTCTCGATGGAGCAGGGGCCCGATGGCGAGATGCGGTTCCTGAGCGAGAATGACGACCGAAAAGGCCGGAACTGGTATCGCTTTGTCGATGGAAGGTTCGAGCTGATCGGCCCTCCGGCCCCGCCGAACAGCGGCCGCATCATACAAGGCATTCATGGCGCGACGTGGCGTATAGACAAGGAATCAGTGACGCAGACGGTGGATGGCAAGGACACCGTGTACCCGATCCCGCTTGCTCATTTGTCGTTGGACGTGAATGCATTCGTGGATAGCAGCGGCGCACTCTGGCTCAGCGAGAGAACTGTCATTCGGCTAAAAGACGGGAAGGTGCGCACCTTCAGCGAAGCCGACGGTCTGCCGGAGAACTCGTACTACCACTCGTTCTGGGAGGAGAAGGACGGCAGCGTCTGGTTCTCGAGCGGCGGCAATTCGTCGATCAGTATCGGGCTCGTTCAGATGGTCGGCGACCAAGTGATCATCTGGGGATCTGAGTTCGGACTCAACTGTTCGATGATCAACAAGGTATTTGTCGATCGGGAAGGCACACCGTGGCTTGCGACGGACCGAGGCCTGGTCAGACGGCGAAAGCAGATAATCGAAAGCTACTCGAAGGCGGACGGCATAGACCACAACGAGATCTATCCGCTACTAAAGGCACGCGACGGCACGATCTGGATCGGTTCGACCCGCGGGCTGACCACATATCGCGGCGGGCGGTTCGAGGCGTTATTACTGACGTCCGCGCCCGGTACGGAGCCGAAAGCTCAGTGGCGCAACGGGCGCGCATTCGTACAATCGCTTTGGGAAGCGCCGGACGGATCGATCTGGGTCGGATTGAGCGGCGGCATTTACGTCGTGCGTGACAAAGTAGCGAGTGTCATCTACGAAGGCGCGCATGTTTATGCGATCGACGGCGACCAGAACGGGAATGTCTGGGCCGCCACCTCGCGCGGTATTTACCGATTTGAGGGAGAGAAGGTCGCGAGTCATTACACGTTCGCCGACGGGCTCCCGAGCGAGAACGTAACGACGATCTTTCGCGACTCCAAAGGCACACTCTGGTTCGGCAGCTTTGGCGGACTCTCGCGGTTCGAAGACGGCCGTTTTACGAATCTGACGGTCGATGACGGGCTGGCAGGCAACTACGTGAGGTCGATCTACGAGGATGCCGACGGGACGCTCTGGATCGGGACCTACGATCAGGGAATGAGCCGGTACAAGGACGGCAAGTTCTTTAGCTACAATATTCAGAACGGGCTCTACAACAATGGCGTCTTTGCGATACGCGAAGACGGCCGCGGCGATCTCTGGATAAGCTCCAATCGAGGCATCTACCGCGTCAATCGACGCGAACTCAACGACCTTGCCGATGGACGCATAGGCAAGGTGAACAGCATAGGCTACGGCAAAGAGGACGGCATGCTCTCGACCGAATGCAACGGCGGCCGGCAGCCGGCAAGCCTGGTGGATGATGCGGGCCGGTTCTGGTTCCCGACGCAGGACGGCGTTGCGATCGTCGATCCGCAGGCCGAGACCAGCAATCCGTTCCCGCCTACGGTCATCGTCGAGAACATCTATGCCGACCGCGAAGCCGTGCCATTTGGTGCCGGTGCCGATCTGCGGCCCGGTATCAACAGTCTCGAGATCAAATACACAGGCGTCAGCCTGATCAAATCGAGCCAGATCAAATTCCAATACATGCTCGAAGGGCGAGACACCGACTGGGTCGATGCAGGCACCAGGCGCACCGCGTATTACACATATCTGCCGCCGGGTGAGTATACATTTCGGGTGCGTGCGGCGAACAGCGACGGCGTATGGAACGAAAAGGGAACGGCCGTAAAGCTGACGGCGATCCCGTACTTTTACCAGACGCGGACATTTGCGTTGGTCGTCGTCGGCGTGAGCGCTCTCGTGCTGCTGCTGATCTGGAAGATAAGCATCTATCAACTCAAGGCTCGCGAGCGAAAGCTCACTCGGCTCGTCGAGGAGCGGACCGCAAAGCTTGCGGAAGCCAACCGAGTACTGCAGGACCTCGCAAACTCGGATGGACTGACGATGGTCGGCAACAGAAGGCGTTTCGAGAGTTTTCTAACCGATGAATGGCACCGCGCAGTCAGGTTCAAGACGCCTATCTCGCTGTTGTTGTTGGATATTGACCACTTCAAACTCTACAACGATGGATACGGCCACCAGACGGGCGACGAGTGTCTGCAGGTCGTCGCGGGTGCGATGCGTGCCGTCGTCAAACGACCGACCGACCTGGTGGCGCGGTTTGGCGGAGAAGAATTTGCAATAGTACTCGGAGGGACCGATGCCGCCGGTGCGCGCATCATTGCGGAACAAGTGGTCCACGCGATCCGTTCGCTTAGCCTGCCGCATAGATTCTCGCCGACGAGTTCGGTTCTGACCGTGAGCGTTGGGATCGCGACGATGTTGCCGAGCCTTGACGATTCGCAGATCGGTCTAGTCCGTGACGCCGACCGCGCGTTGTATAAAGCCAAGGCCGACGGCCGCGACAGAATAGAACAAAAAGGCGCGACAGCGTTTGACGATATACCTATGCCGCTGATCATCAGCGACCAGCCCGGATCGCACGCGAACTGATCGGCGTATCCCCGGCCGGTGTTGTGCTAAAATCCGCAGGCATGAACATAGATCTTAGAGGCCTGCGTACTGCGCTGCTGCTACTGTTGGTGTTGGCCTGGGCCGCAGGCGTGTGTCCTGCGCAGGCGCCGGGCACGGCAAAGGCGGCTGAGAAGGGCTCGCAGACTGCAAAAGGCGGCTTTAAGAACGAAGACGAGATCCGCGATAAGTTCAATAACTGGCAGGATGACCCGGACGCACGTAAATGGCTGGAAACAATGGGTTTCAGGCTCGAGGATGTCATCGAGGTAGCGGCCCGCAAGCCCCACGGAGAGAAATCGGACGTTGACGTCGTTGTAAGAACGAAGACGGGCGAACGCAAAGAAGGCATCTCCATCAAGCTCGTTTCGAGCCCGACCGGATTCAATCAGATAGATAAACGCTGGCTAGCGACCTATGTCAGGATGTGGAAGATCCCGACTGAGGCTGAGGCCGCACTAAAGCTTTTCCTTGGCGAGGTCCCGCCCGTAAAGCCGGGCCGGGCAGCCGATAGGATGTTCCTGACGGAATTGGATGAGGAGCAGCGTCGTGCTGTGATCGAGTTTTTTACGGCGAACAAGGATCGGATACTTCGCGATCTATTTCGCGGTGACGGGCCGCATGCGGCCACATGGTTCATGGTTGCACAGAAAGGCGGCGAAACCACGCGCTGGGTGCTTGTCCGCGACGAAGATGCCATACGATTCTTTGGCGAAGGAAAGATCGAGATCACCAGGGGCGGCAATCTTAAGATCGGCCGGGTCACGATGCAGCGTAAAGGCGGCGACGGAGGCCGCGAAACGGCACGAATGCTGCAGTTCAAGATAAACCCGGCATTGCTTTTTGACGCGAAATGAACCTCTCGCGCCGACAAGCTATCGGAGCGGCCATAATGGCGGCGTTGATATTGGCTATTGCCGTCCTGCGTTGGCTGGCCGAATGACGCGTCAGGCTGCCGACTCGAGCACGGCGTCCATAGTGATCTCGGCGTTCAAGACCTTTGAGACCGGACAGCCTGCCTTTGCATTATTAGCAGCGGTCATAAACACATCCTCGTCGGCTCCGGGTACACTTGCCGCGACATCGAGATGCACCTTGGTGATCGCAAATCCGGTTTCGAGTTTCTCCAATCTTACCGAAGCGGTCGTCCGGATATAGTCGGGCGTGAAGCCGGCATTGGTCAACTGACCCGACAGTGCCATCGAGTAGCAGCCTGCGTGAGCGGCAGCGATCAGCTCTTCGGGATTTGTCCCGACGCCGTCCTCGAATCGTGTGCTGAAAGAATATTGCGTATCGGTGAGTACGCCGCTTTCGGTCGAGATCGCCCCTTTGCCTTCGCGTATGGTCCCGTTCCACTCTGCAGATGCTTTTCTTAACATTTTGCGCCTCCGGATATATTCATCGGTATTGAAAGTCTATCATGCAGACCGGTTAAGTTCATGGGTGCCGATCACTCATCTGAAAAACGAGCTTGCCGCCGGACGCGATGTCGGAGTAGGTCAAGTATCGCCGGTCAAGCTCGCGGCCATTCAGCGTGACGCGTGACGCATATACGTTATCCTCACTCTGATCGCGGGCCTCGATGGTCAATGTTCGGCCGTTCTCCAATCTCAGCACCGCCGTTTTGACGATGGGGCTGCCGATCGCGTATTGGCCCGAAGCAGGTGCGACCGGATAGAACCCGAGCGCCGAGAACAGATACCAAGCCGACATCTGGCCGCAGTCGTCATTACCGCCGAGTCCGTCGGGCGTAGGTCTGTATTGGTGTTTGAGTATCATGCGGACGCGTTCCTGCGTTTTCCAGGGAGCGTCGGTCCAGTTGTAGAGGTATGCGACGTGATGTGCCGGTTCGTTGCCATGGATGTAGCCGCCGATTATGCCGTCGCGCGTTATGTCTTCAGTTTCAGCAAAGAATTCATCCGGCAGGTGCATTGTAAAAAGCTCGTCGAGATGCGCGGCAAACTTTTGCCTTCCGCCCATCTTCTCGATCATCGACGGCACGTCGTGCGGCACGTAGAGGCTATAATTCCACGCGTTCCCTTCAATAAATCCCTGGCCCTCGGTCTTGAGCGGGTCGAACTCGGCGTAGAACCTGCCGTTAGAATCCTTTGGCCGCATAAAGCCCGTCGAGTCGTCAAATAGGTTGCGCCAGTTACCGCTTCGTTTTATGAATTCGTCGTAGATGTCCTGTCTGCCCAGCTTTTTTGCGGCCTGAGCGATCGCCCAATCATCGTATGCGTATTCGAGCGTCTTCGAGACGGACGAGCTGTTCCGATCCTCGGGTACGTAACCTAGCGACATATACCATTCGAGGCCGTCGTAGTACTTGGTGCGGGCCGTTCGTGCCGAAGATTCAAGCGCTCTTATCGCTTCCGGACCAGTGAGATTGCCCGTCACGATCGCGTCGGCGACGACTGAGACGCTGTGGTAGCCGATCATGCACCAATTCTCGTTCGCATAATGCGACCACACCGGCAGCATTTTGTGCACGCTCTGATCGTAATGCGCCTGCATCGAGCGGATCATGTCGCGGTTGCGTGTCGGCTCGATGATGTTCAGCAGCGGGTGGAGAGCCCGGTATGTGTCCCAGAGTGAAAATGTAGTGTAATTTGTAAAGCCGGCCGCCGAGTGCGTGTTCTGGTCGAGACCTCTATAACTTCGGTCAATGTCCATATAGACCGTAGGCGAGAGCATCGCGTGATAAAGAGCCGTGTAGAAATTGGTCATTTCACCTTCGTCCAGCGTGGTCACGGCGACCTTGCTCAACTCTTTGTTCCACTGGCTCTGTGCTTCGTTTCGGACGCGTTCAAAATTCCAGTCTGGGATCTCTGCTCTGAGATTTGCCATAGCTCCAGCGGTTGAGACCGGCGAGACGGCAAATTTTATCTTGATCTTCTCGTCCTTGGCGGTTTTGAAATCAAAGTGCGCTCGGATCTGTTTCCCAGCGATCTCGGGGAAGTTCTTTGTCTGGTCGAATTTTCGCCAAAATCCTTTGTAATCCTGTCTGCCGAACTCCTTAAAGCCGTAGCTGACGAACGGCTTTGAGAATTCCATCGCGAAATAGACCGTTCGCGTGCGCGCCCAGCCATTCGTCTGGCGATAGCCGACGACGGTGTGATCGTTCTCGACTCGAGCGAAGGTCCAGACGTTCTTGTCCGCGTAATCATAGATGCCGTGCATCAGGTCGAGAATGATGTGCGAGTCATTCGAAGCAGGGAAGGTGTATTGGTGAAAACCAACCCGCGTCGTCGCCGTCATCTCCGCGAGAATGTTGTCGTCGTCGAGCTTTACTTTGTAGTAGCCGGCCTCAGCCACTTCATTCTCGTGCGAGAATGCCGAACGAAAGCCGCTTGCGGCGTCACCTTTTGCTCCCGGCTCGAGCTGCAATGGTCCGACGGTCGGCATTATTAGGAAATCGCCAAGGTCCGAGTGGCCGGTCCCGCTGAAATGCGTATGCGAGAACCCGACGATCTCTGTATCGTCATACTGATAACCGGCGCAATACTTGTACGCGTCTTTGTTGTATTTCCCGCCGATGTTGTGCGGCTGCTGATCAGTGTCAGGCGAAAGCTGGACCGACCCGAAAGGCACCGTTGCTCCGGGATATGTATGTCCCATCCGCTGCGTTCCGATGAGCGGGTTGACGTATTTGACGTAGTTTGCGGCCGTTTGGGCGGCGGAATTCGATAACAGGGCCAGGATGAATACGGTTGCGGCGGTTGTTCTCATTGGTCTTGAAAAAACAGCCGAAAGCTATTAGCCAATAGCAGTAGGCTGAATCTAAAATCTTGAATTCGAGTATCGTACCAATGATATATGTTCACGCCGTCTGCTAAAAATCCGATCTTAGCTATATCCGGCCCGACGAGTTCGGGAAAGACGGCGCTCGGCGTCGAGCTGGCGCTCAGGGTCGGCGGTGAAGTGGTCAATTTCGATTCGGTACAGATATACAGCGGAATTGAGATCGCTACGGCAAAACCTTCGGACAAAGAGAAGCGCGGCGTCGCTCACCACCTGATCGGATATGTCGATCCCGGGACGAACTATACTGCCGCCGATTGGGCACGCGATGCCGAACGCTCGATCGCCGAGATAGAGTCGCGAGGCAGGACTGCGATCCTAGTGGGCGGAACAGGATTCTACCTGCGAACGCTGCGGCAGCCGCTATTCGACAGTCCGCCGACGGATGGACGGCTGCGGGAGCGATTTCGCGAGATACAGCGACGCAAAGGTCCGGAGCACCTGCATCTAATGCTCGCTCGGCTGGATCCGGCGGCTGCCGAACGCCTGCAGCCTCGTGATGCGGTGCGAGTGATCCGGGCACTGGAGGTCATATTTCAGACGGGGCGAACGATCAGCGAGCTTCGACCGCTGAGACAGCCTGCGCCCGAACTTGCCGATAGGATCAAGCTATTCGTACTCGAACCGCCTCGCGAGGAACTTTATAAATTGATCAACGAGAGGACGAAGAGGCATTTTGCCGCCGGGCTTGTCGAAGAGGTGAAACAATTGCGAGCGGCGGGCGTAAGGGATGATACGAATGCGCTCGGGGCTCATGCGTATCGGCGGGTCTGCGAATATCTAAGAGGAGAACGCGACCTCGAGTCTGCGATCGAACGCTCAAAGCAGGATGTGCGCAATTATGCGAAACGCCAACTTACGTGGTTCAGGCGCGAGCAGGGAGCGATCTGGCTCAAGGGCTTCGGCACGGACGCGGGCAAAGCCGATGAAGTGATCGCGTCGCTCGATCGATAAGCAGATCAAGGCGGAAATAGATCACCGAAGCAAGGCGATTTCTGATACAATGTCGGGAATCCAATTTTAATTGACCTGAGCGGACGCCTAAGGGGATAACCACAATGGAAAAACAGGCTTCTCAGAACATCCAGGATGCGTATCTGAACTCGGCCAGGCGCGAACGAGCGACTGTGATGATCCATCTCCTGCACGGGACCACATTGACCGGACGGATCAAAAGCTTTGACAAGTTCTCGGTGCTGCTGGATGTCGGCGGACCCGATATGCTGGTATTCAAGCACGCGATCTCTACGATCTCACAGGAACGGCGGCCGCCTGCGGAACCTGTATCTTGAAGGGCAAATTCATTACATTTGAGGGGATAGACGGCAGCGGTAAATCGACACAGTTGCGATTGCTGGCGTCCTATTTGGTAGAACGCGGCAAGGACGTTCTGACGACGCGCGAGCCCGGCGGGACCCCGCTTGGGCGGCGGCTGCGAGAGGCTTTTCTCGAGACGGAAGAGACCGTGTCGCCGCTGGCGGAGCTGCTGCTATTTGCCGCGGACCGTGCCCAGCACGTTGAATTTCTGATCAAGCCTGCGGTCGCAGAGGGCAGGGTCGTGATCTCAGACCGATACGCGGATGCGACGGCCGCTTATCAGGGCGCCGGCCGCGGATTCAAACGCGAGACAGTCGCCAGGATCATCCAGCTTGCGACCGGCGGACTCAAACCCGACCTGACGCTGTTTTTCGATATTCCGGTCGAGCTTGCGATCGCGCGGACCGGCAGCCGAAACAATTCAGAGGCCGGCGCCAACCGAATGGACGGTGAATCGGCGGAGTTCTACGCCCGCGTACGCGACGAATATCTTGCGATCGCCCGTTCCGATCCGAGACGGTTCAAAGTGATCGACGGCGCCGGATCGATCGAGGACATACATTCTAAGGTTACGGAGATCGTCTCGCGGCGGTTCAGATAGCATGTTGGACAAACTGATCGGCAATTCGGACGCGAAAGCTCATCTGCGGCACCTGATGAAAGAAGGCCGAGTGCCGCAATCGCTGCTGCTCGCAGGCCCTGAAGGGGTCGGGAAAAAGCACTTCGCGATCGAGATAGCGCGGGCGCGGTTGTGTGCTGAGCAGAACGGTGAAGCATGCGGAGTCTGTGCTCCGTGTGAGCGTGTAGGGAAATTCGATCTGCCGACCGGTGACAACGCTGACACGTTCGAACGGGTCATATTCAGCGAGCATCCTGATGTCGGGATGGTGATACCGTTCCGCCGGAATATCCGCATAAACGCCATCCGCGATCTCGAACGAGAGGCAAATTTCAATCCATTCGAGGGCTCGGGGCGGTTCTTCGTTATAGACGAAGCCGAGAAGCTGAACGATGCTGCGGCCAATGCGCTTCTGAAAACCCTGGAGGAGCCGGCTCCGACGACGAATATCATCCTTGTTACCTCGCGTCCCGACAGCTTGCTGCCAACCATCAGGTCGCGTTGCCAGATGCTGCGATTCGCCCGCGTGCCGAACGAGGACATCGAAAAGTTTCTCGTCAATAAAAAAGAGTACACGCCCGATCGGGCGCGGATCGCCGCGGGGCTCTCACGAGGCAGCGTGGGCAGGGCTCTGTCGATCGATATCGAGGCGTCGCAAGAGCAGCGAAGGATAATGTACGAAGTGCTTGAAGCTGCGGCCGTGAGGCGCGACCTAGCAGGAGTGCTTCGCTTGAGCGATACTCTATCCGACGCCAAGCACAAGGACCAGTTCGAATCGAATTTGGAAATGCTGGAATCGCTGATTCACGATATTTGGATAACGGCCGCGTCAGGCGACCGGCGTCGGATATCCAATATCGATATGGAGGACGAGATCTTGCGGATCACATCTTTCGTGACGCCGGCCGAATTAGCCAAATGGCTCGAAGCGATCGACGATCTTCGGCGCAGCCTCGGGGTGAATATAAATCGGCGAATGGCGACCGATGCGATGTTCGCTAAATTTGCCGCCGGCGGATCGGCGCTATAAGATCGTTTTCAGAGATGTCGAATTCGGGAAACATCGCTATCGCCGAAGGCTTGGGAGCGACCGGCACACGGCTGCTGGCCGGCACAGCTGCCGCGGGTATTGCCGCCGGTTCCGCCGCCGTCGCATATTTTGATCCGTCCAATAAGGGGTTCTTCCCGATCTGTCCGCTATACAAAATGACCGGACTCGCTTGTCCGGGATGCGGCCTGACGCGCGGGTTTCACGCACTCTTGCACGGCGATATTGCCGGAGCGCTCGACCTGAACATAATGACGCCCGTCTGGGCGGTCATACTCGGTTACATTTTGGTTTCGCTTGTTTTAACCGCGTCCAGGGGCAAGGGGCTTCCCATGTGGCCGACGAATATGCGGTTCATCTATGGGTTCGCGATGGTCTTGTTCGTCTTTGGCGTGCTGCGTAATCTGCCCTTTGAACCCTTCACGTATCTATATCCCTGAGGACAGACTCAAGTGATCTGAACCAGCGGCCGCTCGTCGGTCAGCGGCTTGACGGAGGCGCCTTCTTTTCTCAATAGCTCGACCTCTTTTACAAACTCCTCGACTATATCGGCTCCGGCGACGCGACGCATGGGGACGCCGTCCTTGAATATCATGCCGACATTTCGTCCGAATGTGATGCCGAGCTGCGAGTCGTGAGCCTCGCCGGGCCCGTTCACTGCGCAGCCCATAATCGATAGATGCAGCGGCTCTTCGACGTGGGCCAGCCTCCGCTCGACCTCTGTAACGATCTCAACGAAATTATCGATATCAAGCCTGCCGCAGGTCGGACAGGCGACGACCGTGACACCGCGTTTGCGCAGTTCGAGCGATTTTAGTATTTCCCAACCAACGCGGACCTCTTCGTGAGGTTCGGCTGCCAGCGAGACGCGAATAGTATCGCCGATGCCTTCGTGCAGCAGAACGCCGAGGCCGATGGCCGATTTGATCGTTCCGCCGAATGGCGTACCGGCTTCAGTGACGCCCAGGTGGAGCGGATAATCGACCTTTTCAGCCATAAGGCGATAGGCCGCGACCATACGGTTGACGTCCGAGGCTTTCAGCGAGATCACGATATCACCGAAACCGAGGTCTTCCAGGATGCGGACGTGGCGCATGCCGCTCTCGACCATGGCTTCGGGAGTAGCTGAGCCGTATTGCTTGAGCAGGTCCTTCTCGAGCGAGCCGCCGTTCACGCCGATCCGTATCGGCACTTTTTGAGCTTCGGCGGCGCGAACGACCTCTCGAACGCGATCAATATGGCCGATATTGCCGGGATTGATCCGGAGCTTGTCGATACCGGCTTCGAGAGCCTTGAGAGCCAGCTTGTAGTGAAAATGTATGTCAGCAACGAGAGGGACATCGGTCCGCTTTCGTATCTCTTTGAGCGCGGCGGCGGCATCGTCGTCGGGTACGGCGATACGAACGATCTCGCAGCCTGCCTCGATCATCTCTTCGATCTGCTTTATGGTGCCGTCAACGTCGGTCGTGTCGGTCTTTGTCATCGACTGAACGGCAACAGGTGCGCCACCGCCTATCGGGACGCCGCGTACTGTGACTTGTTTGCTTTTTCGCATTACGGGATCGTGCTATTTACCAAAGAGGCGAGAGACGTCAAGGAACGTGACCGTCACCATCAGAAGTAGAACGATAGCCAGGCCGGTAAGCTGTATTCGCTCGCGTGCGGCGAGCGACAGCGTGCGGCCAAACCACGAGAGTAATTTCTCGATACCAAGAACCATGATCTGGCCGCCGTCAAGCATCGGTATCGGCAGCAGGTTCATGACACCCAGGCTCAGGCTGATAGCCATCAGGATCAAAAGCAGCCCATCGAATCCGGCGATCCGGACCTGATTGACAATGGCCTGGACTATACCAATAGGGCCCGAGACAGTGTCCCTGGCCGACCTTTCGCCTGTGCCGACCTGAAACAGCGCAGCTCCGGTCACCCGCAATATCCGCAGGTTCTGTTCCAGAGCGAACGACGCCGCACCGCCGATGCCGACCGGCTCTTTTACACTCAACAGCGATTCATCAAATCCGACACCGACCCTCCACCCCGATCCGCGATCGACGGGCGTGATCGTGACGCCAACGCGCTGGCCGCCGCGATCGACCTGTAATTCGATCGGAGCACCGTTCGACTTGGTGATGATGTCCACCATGTCGTTCGGGTTTCGCAGGGTCGTTCCGTTGACCGCGAGTATCCAATCGCCCCGCTGGAGCCCTGACGACGCCGCAGGCATCGAAGGATCGATCTGACCGACGACGACGGGAACCGCACCCGGGTCAGGAGCCATCTCGAGTATCCCGGCCGACTGTCCGCTTGCCGAGACGCGTGACGGCGTGACCGAGATATCGATCCGCTGGCCGTCGCGCTCTATCACAAAAGGTACCGGCCGCTCAGGCATCAGCAGTGCTTCGTCGGTGATGCGTCCCCACGACGGATTATCGATACCGTTGACCTTGACTATGCGGTCTCCGGGTTTGAGCCCGGCGACCTCGGCGGCACCGCCCGCCTGGACGCGGCCGACGATCGGCGACGGATTCGCAGGTACGCCCGAAACCAAGGCGATACCAAACGGTATAAAGAAGGCCAGGACAAAATTCATCAGCGGTCCGCCGATCATGACAAAGAATTTTTGCCATCGCGGACGGAGTTCGTATAACTCAGACTCGGGAACAGGTTCAGCAGTCGCGTCCTTGGCTTCGAGCGGCCCAGCGCCGTCGTCGCCGTACAGCTTTACGTAGGCACCGAGCGGGATCGCGGAGACGCGATAATCAGTGTGGCCGACCTTGAATCCGAAAACACGCGGGCCGAGCCCAAAGAAAGAATACGCCTCTACGCGCATCCCAAAGAGTTTGGCAAACAAGAAATGCCCCAGCTCGTGGATGTTGATCGCTACGCCGAGGACAAATATGACCGCAAGTATGGCTATGATGATGTCCGACATTTTTCTCCGTTCACACCCGATAATTCGGGGGCACAAGCAGTTCAGATGCACACGCGACCCGAAGCGTCGCCCGCATCATTGTGCCGAAGCGGCTCTGCTTACGAGCATTATAGCGCGTCCGCGGGCCCACGAGTCAGCCGCAAGAACATCGGGCAGAGAATCGATCGAGGCGGGTTTATGAGCGGCCATGACCGTGCCGACCAGCGCCGCGATCTCATTGAGCCTTATCTTATCGTTCAGGAAGGCCTGCACCGCGATCTCATTCGCCGCGTTCAGCACGGCGGGCATCGTACCGCCGGCTCGCAACGCCGCGAACGCCAGCCCCAAGCACGGGAAACGGTCGAGATCGGGCTCCTCAAAGGTAAGTGACGAGATCGAGGCAAGATCGAGCGGGGCCAGACAGCCCGGCCTGCGCTCGGGATAGGTGAGAGCGTATTGGATCGGATGTTTCATATCCGTCACGCCAAGCTGAGCGATGACCGAACCGTCAATGAGCTCCACCATTGAGTGGACCACCGATTGCGGATGTACGATCACCGATATCTGATCGGCGTCGAAGCCGAAAAGCCACTTTGCCTCGATCACCTCGAGCCCTTTGTTCATCAGCGTCGCCGAGTCGATCGTGATCTTGTCACCCATGGACCAATTAGGGTGTGCTAACGCCTCGGCACGGGTCGCCGCGGCGATCTCGTCTTTTGTCTTTGTGCGAAAAGGCCCGCCGGACGCCGTGAGTATAAGCCGCGAAACCTCTTCGTGTCGTTCACCACGCAGGCATTGATGGATCGCGTTATGCTCGCTGTCCACGGGCAATATCTCTGCACCCGAACGCCTCGCTGCGGCCGTCATCAGTTCGCCGGCCATGACGAGCGTCTCTTTATTTGCAAGAGCGATGCACTTGCCTGCCTCGATTGCCCGCAGCGTCGGCACGAACCCGACGGCTCCGACCGTGGCTGAGACGACGGTGTCAGATCCGGGGTGCTCGGCTACCGCCAAGAGCCCTGCTTGACCCGATCTGATCTCGGGACGCTGTACGCCCCGCCGGTCGAGCTCGGCCTCAAGAGCACTACCGGCGGCTTCGTCGATGCAGGCGACGAGTTCCGGGCCGAATCGCTCGATCTGCTCGGAGAACAGCTCTACATTGCGTCCGGCCGCCATCGCGACGACGCGGATATTTCCCAGATGTTCGACCACCTGCAGGGTGCTGCAGCCGATCGAACCGGTCGCTCCGATCAATGAGATCGCTTTCATAAATGAGTGTTTAGATTAGCATACGCAGGAGTTCGGCGCGTATGTCATTGCGGATGCTTCGGGGCTCGAGATTGACGAAACAATTACATTTCTTTGCATTTCGCGGGCGAACGCACTCAGGCCTGGTTGCGTCACACAACGCGACAGCACAATAACTTCGCTGTCAGACCAGCAATAAAACTTGGAGGTAATTATGCGAAAGATACTCGTAGTAGGAATTATTTTTGGTTCGTCGATACTTGGTCTCGGAGCGGCCGAAGCAATTGCGGCAACTCCGGCCTCGGCAGCAGCCGCAGACCCGCAGATCCGTGTGCAGATCGGTCCGGGCGGCAGGAAAGGCCGCCGTTGGAACCGCCCGCATATGAATCGCGGCGCCCGGACTTATGTGACCACCCGTATCGTGGGCAACGGCCGCAACCGATATCGCGAGACGATCAGGGTCACCGTCCTGCCAAACGGCCGGACTATGACACAGGTCATCAGCCGCGTCCGTGTTCGATAGTATTTCGATAGAACGCGGCCGACAATGACCGGCAACAAAGAGGGTAGGCTATGCGGCCTGCCCTTTTTTATTTCTCGTCCCGGAACTCTTGAGCGGCGTCGAAGCGGCCCGAGGTCGGCGAGCCCTTCGCGTGCTGCTCGGCGAGCCTTGCGTTGAATTCGTCGGAACGATTGCGAGGTACGCTGAGCGTCTGCCATTCGGCGGAGCGGAAATGCTTTGCCAAAAAAACGATCTGGCCGACGTGATAGCTGTAATGGGTCAGCTGTCTATTGATGGCCTCGAGCACGGTGTGCGGTTCGCCGCGTATGGTGACGGTCGAGGTCAGATCGGCAGGCCTCAGCGGCTCGACAGCTTCGAATAATGTCTGCCAGCCGGACTCCCAGAAGTTCATCAGCGAGTCGCGTGTGTCGTCGATCAACTCGAATTCCGTTTCGCGGCGGCGGTCCGGTTTTTCGCCGTCGGTAGTGAGAAAGTCGCGCCAACGCGAATGCAGATTGCCCGCTATGTGCTTGACGATAATGGCTATGGAATTAGATTCCTCGTCCAACTGGAGGAAAAAATGTTCGTCTGTCGTCTGATCTAGCGCTCGCTCGGCCAGGCTCTTGCAATTGCGATAGGAGAGCAGAGCTTCAGAGAGAAAATTTTGTGTCGCGTCCATAAGCTTGTTGAGTACGATGGTTGATGATCACTTTTGAATGGCGGAAGCCGCTCTGTCGCGGGCAATGGTCTGCTGGTCTCCTGTACGCATATTCTTGACCGTCACCGTGCTATCGGCAAGCTCGCTGTCGCCAAGCACGCAGACCCACGGCACTCGGATCGAATCGGCATATTTGATCTGCTTGCCTAGCTTGTCGGGTTCGGGATACATCGTAACGCGAAGCCCCCGAGAACGGAGTTCGTGAGCGAGCCTGAGCGACTCGTGAATGGTCTCGCTGCTCCAGATCGTGACCATCACATCCGCCGGTGTCGAATCAGCGATCTCAGGCGGGAACATACCGCGTTCCTCCATGACGACCAGAATTCGCTCAAACCCGAGAGAGAATCCGCACGCCGGTATCTGTTCCTTGCCAAACATACCGATCAGGCCGTCATAACGCCCGCCGCCGCCGATGCTGCCTTTGAAATCGCCCTCGGTCAGAACGATCTCCATGATCGTGCCCGTGTAGTAAGAAAGTCCGCGAGCGAGCGATGGGTCGATCCGGATCGGGAGTCCGACGCAGAGGCGTTGAACCGTATCAAGGTCATCATTTGACGATCCGCTTCGTATCGCGTCGAGAAATCTATCGGCCGAAACCTCAGAGATACCACGACCGAGCAGCTCGTTCTTCACGCCGTCCGAGCCGATCTTATCAAGTTTGTCGAGGGCCACGAGTGCGTCTGTTTCGTTCTGGATACCTGCGGTTGCAACAATAGATCGCAGCAGTTCCCTGTGATTGATGCGGATCTCAAAATCTACAAATCCGAGCTTTGAGAGTATTTCTCCGGCGGCGGAGATGATCTCCGCTTCTACGATCAGCGAATCAGAACCGATGCAGTCAACATCACATTGATAGAATTCGCGAAAGCGGCCGCGAGCCGGCCGGTCGGCTCGCCATACGCGTTGGATCTGATAGCGTTTGAAAAATTTCGGCAGCTCGTTCTTGTTATTGGCAACGACGCGAGCGAGCGGTACGGTGAGGTCGTAGCGTAACGCAAGATCGGATAGGTCGCTTTCCTTTGCCGCACCTGAGAGGTCAAGTTTTTCGCCGCGTTTGAGTATCTTGAAGATAAGCTGATTGCCTTCTTCGCCATATTTGCCGGTCAGCGTCTCGAGGTTCTCGACCGCAGGCGTTTCGAGCGGCTCAAAGCCATAGCTCTCGTACACCTCTTTGATGATGCCGATCACATACTCGCGTTTTCTGACATCGGCAGGCAGGAAGTCGCGCATGCCGCGTGCCGGGTTTGTCGAAGCCATAACACGTTATTCTAACGCAAAGATCCAGGGACGTTTAAAACCGAGAGAACAATTGCCAGCATGTGAAAGCCGACGACACGCGTCAGGAACCCATAGTGCAGAGTGATTCTGACACGCGCGTTTCAGCGTTCATCTGCGGCTAAATATACTTTCGATAATTCGACGTAGTTTCGCCAAGATCTGTCGAGATATGCTATCTCGTCGCCGGTAAGTTCGCGTTTAACGCGTCCGGGCGATCCGATCACGAGCGAACGCGGCGGTATCTGCGTGCCGGGTGTCACAAGCGAGCCCGCACCGACAAGCGACTCGGCCCCGATCCGGGCGCCGTCCATTACGATCGCTCCTATGCCGATCAGGCAGCGGCGTTCGACATGGCACGCATGCAGCGTGACGCGGTGTCCGACCGTCACTTCTTCTTCGACGATGGTCGGCAGCCCTTGCGAGCTAACGTGGATGATGGTCTGGTCCTGAATGTTCGTCCGCGCACCGATACGAATGTAATTCACGTCGCCGCGAATGACCGAACCGAACCAAACGCTTGCTTCCTCGCCGATCTCGACATCGCCGATGACGTGGACGTCGGCCGAAATATATGCCGTCGGATCTATCTTCGGCTTCACGCCATTGAATTCCAGGATCATATGATAATCAGCGGGCAAACTTTCGTCTGATCGCGCCGAAAGCTTTTTCCAGTTCGTTTATCTTGAATAGTTTCGCGGCCGCGACAAATACGACCGCTCCGATGGCGATCGGGCCAAACGTCTCGATCATCCTCTCTGTCAATCTCATCGCGCCAAATATCGAATGCAGATAATGATATGCCATCCAACACGCAGCGGACATCAGCAATGAGGCAGCCATGATCTTTGCGAAAGACGCGACTATCACGCGTCCGTTCAGCCGTCGTATCCTGCGCCGCATGAACCAGATCAGGGCTGCAAAGTTAATAAGTGCGACGACCGACGTGGCAAGAGCGACGCCGACATGTCCATATCCGTGCGGTGTCTCAGGCGTTACGCCGTAGTGCGACAACCATTCGCGAAAAAAGTAGCTGCCCAGTGCGTTAACGACGATCGACGCAAGAGCAATGATCATTGGTGTCCTCGCGTCATTCATCGCGTAAAAGGCCGGCGAGATGACCTTGATCGCGGCGTATCCGGCCAGGCCGATCGAGTAGCCCGCCAAGGCAAGCGCCGTCATCGAGGTGGCCGTCGGCGTGAATGCTCCGCGTTCATAGATGAGCCGGACTATGGGTTCGCCGAGAACGACCAGCCCGCAAGCCGCAGGCACGGTCATCAAGAACACGAGATTCATCGATGACGAGAGAGTATCGCGGAACTCGACCGTCTTCTCCTCTTTTGCCAGCCGCGAAAGGACCGGAATTGCCGCCGTGCCGACCGCGACGCCAAACAATCCAATAGGGAACTGCATCAGCCGGAATGAATAGCTGAGCCAGCCCTGCGCGCCCTCGATTCCCGAGACGAAATAAGTATTTATGAGCACGTTGATCTGAACCGCCGACGTGCCGATGATGGCCGGAGCCATTAGAGCCATTACACGTTTTACGCCCTCGTCGGCAAAGCTCAGTACAGGCAAAAAGCGAAAGCCGACCTTCAGGAGCGCCGGTATCTGCATCAAGAACTGCGACGCTCCGCCGATCAAAGTCCCGATCGCCATACCGATGATCGCCCACTGAGCCGCGCCGGACGGCGTCAGGTTAGGGTCAGCAGTACGTTCCCAGGCGCCGCCGCTCAACCAATACGCAAGGCCCAGCCCAAAGACGATCGACACGATATTGAACACCGTCGAGGCCGACGCCGGAATGCCGAAAACGCCTTTTGTATTGAGTACGCCCATGGCCACCGCCGCCAGGGCGACAAGCAGTATGAACGGGAACATTATCTGGGTCAGCGTGGTGGCAAGCGCCGCTTTTTCGGGCGAGAAACCGTCGGCGACGAGATCCACGAATTGTCGTGAGAATACGATGCCGACTATGCAGATCACGCTCATGATGACTGCGAGGCCGTTGATGACCAGTCCGGCCAGGTGCCAGGCCGCCTTTTCACCTTTTTCGATCTGATAGTCGGTAAAGACCTTGACGAACGCTGCCGAGAGAGCCCCTTCGGCAAAGAGGTCGCGAAGCACGTTTGGGATGCGAAACGCCACGACATAGGCGTCATAGAGGAATCCGGCGCCGAAATAGTACGCAAAGACCTGTTCGCGGACCAGGCCGAGCAGCCGCGAGAACATGACTGCGATCGAAACGATGCCTGCGGAACGAGCTACACTCGGACGGCGTTGAGGCTCGGCGGTGTCGGCGGCCGGTTCGGCGAGCTCTTCTGCTGTTTCGGCCTGCGGGGCCTTTTCGGGTTCTTCCATCCCTAAAATGTGTGATTATTGCACGCCGCCGATGAATAAAAAAGCGGGCCGATCAGCCCGCTCTTCTCAGTCTCAGATCCGGCAATGGATCAATAGCCCGCGGACCTGCCGTAGGTGATACGCGATGTCGCAAGCCGAGCATCGAGAGACGGCGGCGTATAGCCGAGCGACTCCGGGCCGCCGAAAAGGCTCTGCACCGTCACCACAAAACTGTTCTGGAACGCTCGGAACCGCTGCACTCCGCCGCGCTGATTGAATATTACAAAGAGCAGCTTACCGTTCTTCGTATTTATCTCGCCGGACAGGGCGCTCACGCCGCTGTCGGTCACGCCGAGCGTGCCCGTCTTACCGACGACGCTGCCGGCGACCCAATCATTGTTGAACCTGCCCTCGAGCGTGCCGCGGTCGAGCCCGGCGACGGGCATCACATCTGCGAAAGTCATCCTGTACCGAGCGAGCTCAGCCCTGAATGCACGGAGCAGTTTCATCATCGCGTTCGGCGACACGCGGTTGTACCCCAGCCCGCTAGCCGTCTGCAGCGAAAGCTCCACGGGCGAGATATTAGCGTTCAATTGAACGAACCTTGCCACGGCGTAAGGCCCGCCGATCACATCACCAAGGCGCTCCGATAGGAAGTTGTTCGAGAAGCACATCATCGCCTTGAGAATGTCCTTGAGCGGGGCCGATTCGTGCGTGAAAAGGAACTGCAGAGTGCTGGGAATTCCCTGAACATAGGACGAGCCCGCCACTGAAACGCTCGGAGTGCCGGTCGTCGTACTGCTGCGGCCCGAGTAGGCCAAATAATTCAGCCAGACGCGAGTCGCCGCCGCAGAGCGTTGCGATGCATCCATCGCGAGCAGCAGCCCGCGGGCCGAGTTCACGGGCGAGGTCGAAAAATTTAGCGAGAAATTATCGGTGACGATCAGGTCCCCGGCGATGCGGTATATGCCCATCCGATTGAGCTCAGAGGCGATCGAGACCGCATGTTCGAATCCGAAGATCGGGTCCTTGCCCGAGACATAAAGATTACCGTTGAGCGTGCCCGTGCCGCGATCTATCGAACCGTCGGTGTAAACGTTTGTCGCGAACCTGTATTCCGGGCCGAGCGATTTGAAGACCGCAAACGCCGTGGCGGTCTTGGTGTTCGACGCGGGATTGAACAAAGCGGATGAGTTGCTCTCGTAAACGACGTTGCCCTCGAGCGTCTCGACCAACATCCCGGAATAGCCCGGCACGGTCATCTCGGCAAGGGCCGGGAACATCGTGCGGACAGCGTTGGTCGCCGATGTGGCAACGACGCCGGAGCTGACCGTCGGGCGGACCATATTCGGATCCGACGGCGGAGGTGTCGGCCGGGCGACGACGATGTCCTGCATCAAAGGCGGCTTCGATTGACCGAGAACGGCAAACGAGAATGAGAGAGAAGCGGCGGCTGCGAGTAATAGGCGGGTAATGATTCTCATTGCGGATATCTAAAGGCTTCAGATCGCGGGGTCGTCCGCCGAAGCGGAGTCGCATTTAACAGAATAACATAAAAAGCAAGGCGATCATCACGGATCGGCTTTGGGAGAATATCGAGCTTCTGTCAGTGCCATAATCCGGCGTTATGGCACTTATGAAATGATGTTATTACAGAATGCGCAGGTTGCAAAGCAATTTCTTTGTTGCGCCGCAGATCGAAGCAAATCTTCAACAGTATGAAATCGTTGACACCGCTCGATCATAGGCATAGAATCTTTTTACCTTGGTGAAACGCAATAACGCCGAAGTAACGTTTGAAAATTTGAAAAGGATCCATGCCGAGAGGCAGGATGCCATTCGAGCCCGGCTGGGCGAATTTGCGTCGATCCGTGAAAGCGGCTCCGACGCGCGGCTGTGGGAAGAGATGGTGTTCTGCTTTTTCACAGGCGGCTGTTCCGCTCGGATGGGCATCAACTCGATCGAGGCCGTCCGGCCTCTACTCCTCTCCGGTTCGCAGCCGGAACTGGCGGCCGCACTCGTCGGTAAACACCGTTATCCGAACGCGCGTTCGCGTTATGTGGTCGAGTCCCGTGCTTTTCTGAAGGCGGACTGCGGACTGCGGCTGCGGGAAAGGCTCGAATCGTTTGACTGCCCGACCGAACGCCGCGACTGGCTTGCTCGCGAGAAAGGCATCAAAGGCCTCGGATACAAAGAGGCGAGCCATTACCTCAGGAACATCGGCTACCGAGGTTATGCGATCCTGGATAAGCACGTCTTGCGTTGCATGCTCGAATTGGGCGTCATCGACGAAGATAAGCCGCCCTCGACGCGATCGCGTTACCTCGCGACCGAGAAACTGCTCTTCGATATGGCCCGCCGCATCGGCATCGACCCGGACGAACTTGACTTGGTGCTTTGGTCGCTGAAAACAGGTGTCATCCTGAAATGATCCGAGCCACTAGAGATCTTCGAGAGGAGGCTGTTCTATGTACTACTCCGATGCTCCTCGACTGCTACGCCCCTCCGCAGCGGAAGCTACACCTACACACCGATCGCTCTTCGCGTGTCTGCTCCTGATCGTGCTGGCCGGATCATTGCCTGTATTCGGCAGCAGCCCGGACAGCAAACGACTCGTACGCGAGGCGCAGAGACTTAATCGTGACGGACTGTTCGATCAGGCCGAAGTGATACTACGAGGCGTCCTCGAGACCGATCCTTCGCATTCTGCGGCCAAGGTCGAACTTGCTTTCTCGCTAAACAAACAACGCCGCGTACGCGAGGCCTACGATATCGTCTTTCCTGTGGTCGCTGCCGAGCCCAAGAATTCGCGAGCATTTGCCGTGCTTGGCGGCGTATTACTTACTGCGGGCCGATTCCGCGAAGCCAGGATCGCGCTCAGGAATTCGGTCGTGCTTAACCGTCGCGAGGACCTCGCCTGGGCGACGGCGGGCCTGCTGGATTATTACGAGAATCGCGTCGAGGACAGCCTCGCAAATCTGCGAGAGGCGATCTACTACAAACCATTTGAGCCGGACTATCTGTTCGCTTTTGCTCAGGTCTCGGCACGCGCGGAAAAATTTCGCGATGCAGCCGACGCATATTCCCGATTCCTCAACGTATCGAGCAAGTCCGATACCGACCGACGCGAGAGGATCAAGAGCCTGATCGGATTCCTGCGTTTTCTCGGCGACAGGGACAACCTGTATGAGATCGGCGGCAGCACGTCAACGAGTGTCAAATTCGACCTCGTGGGCGACCGTCCGATCATCCAGGTCAAGCTCAACGAGCGGCGTGAGCCTTATAGATTCGTGCTGGACACGGGTTCGGGTATCTCGGTCATATCTAAGACGACGGCCGAGGATCTGAAGATACGAGAGATCACTCGCGGCGGCTTTGCCAAAGGCATCGGCGGCGACGGGAGGTTCGAGATCGTGTACGGGTTCCTGCGTCAGATCGAGATCGGCGACGTGGCTGTACGGAACGTGCCGATCTACATTCGCGATTTTCACTCTGATGCTCAACGCGTCGATGGATACATAGGACTCGCCGTGATCTCAAAATTCCTGGCGACTATAGACTACGGCGAACTCTCGTTCTCGCTGACCCGCGAAGCGAACGACCGAAAAGCGATGGACGAGGCCTCTGCATCGTTTGGGCTGCCGCTCCGGCTTACGTCGAGCGGATTCCTGAGCGGCGAGGTCAAGCTCGACGGCATTGAGAACGAACTTAATTTTATTGTTGATACAGGAGCCAGCATCTCGGTCATATCGGATCGCGTGGCCAACATTGACTCCATTAAACAGTACGAGAACGAATACAGGCACCGGGTGATCGGTTCGGCTGGTGTCACTGAGAACGTGCCGAGCTATTTGCTGCCGAAGGTGACGTTCGGCCCGTATTCGCGGTCGCAGATCAACGCCATTGCGCTAAATCTGGATGTGATCAACGAGGCTTCAGGATTTGAGCAAGCCGGCATCCTGGGTGGTAATTTTCTCAAGAATTACAAGCTCACCTTCGATTTTCGGAATTCTCGGGTGACGTTTGCCTCCGTCGTGCCGGAGGCCGAACAGCCGAAATGAAGGTCTCTCTATACCTCGAGACGTCGGTCATTGGTGCGTATCTGGACAATACTGACACATCGCGTCGCGATCTGACGATAAGGTGGTGGGAGCACGAACTGAGCGAATACGAACCTTACGTTTCGAGCCTGGTCACAGGCGAACTCGGGCGAACACCGGAACCGCATAGGACCGGCTACCTTGGCCTGATCTCTGGCCTGAAAACACTTGCGATACCGGAAGAAGCGGCGATACTGGCCGAGGGTTACATAGATCGCGGCATCTTTCCCCGAACGTCGCTGGCGGCCGCCCTGCACGTAGCGGTCGCGGCGTTTCACAAGGTCGATTATCTCGTCACGTGGGAATTCGGCACTATTGCCAATGTCCGCAAACAGGCCCGTCTCCGAGTATTTCACCAAGCTGCAGGCTTCCATTCGCCCTCGATAGTCACGCCTGAGTTTCTAGTTCACGCAGAATAAAAAGAGCCGCCGGCGTTTCCGCAGGCGGCTCCAGGCTGTAAAACATTGAACCGCGAGCTATTGGATCACACCGTCGGTTTCTCTGAACCTCGGCAACGAGATCGGCTGGTTCAGGTAGATGCCGAACTCGGTGCCGGATTTGACGGTGGCTTCTTCGCCTTTGGTCTGCGTCTCGGTGATCAGGCCGCCTACACCGCCGATGATGCCGCCGATCAGAGCACCCTTGCCGCCGCCGATCGCTCCGCCAAGCACCGCACCGCCCGCACCGCCGCCGCCGATAAATATGAGCTTGCGATTTTTCATCTTATCGCCGGACGCGACCCCCTCGTTGTCGCTCTTAGCACTCTTTGAATCAAGGTCGGTCAGCGAGCCGTTGATAGCACGCACCTTGCCGTTAGGCAAACGAACCTGCGTAAAACTGACATCGATCGTGCCGGGCTTGCCGCCCTTGGCGGCTGGGGTCACAGAATCCACGCGGCCCGTAACGATGCTGCCGGTCGGGACGACGATCACGCCGGTCGTCGAGTAAACGGGTTCGGTAACGGTTGTCGTGAACGTGCTACCGACGATCGCTGATTTTGAGGTGATCGTCGAGTTCATCCGAACTCGGAGAACCGTCCCGGAATTGACCGCAAATACAGGCTCGGCAACGGGTTTGACGACAGGTTTGGGTGCCGGTTTGCGCAATACAGGCTTGCGCTTCTGAGCGGCCGTCTCGAACATGGCTCCGGAGAGAGCCAATACGACGAACGCCAGTAACATGTTAATTTTCGATAGATATTTCATGATGATTTCCTCCCGGAGGACGTTTGTATTCAGTTGGCCGGCCGCTTGCCTCAGCGCCGGGTCTTTGAGGCGATAGAGCCCCGAATCGTTGCAATCAATTTCAACGGACGATGGTGTTTATCGGCGTCAGGTGGCTGATCAAACACCCAGCGGCATCCCGCTTTTAGGATATTTATCTAAAAATATCAGACTTTTCTGAAATCTGCATCGATTCGATGTTTACTGTCATCGCAAGAGACAGTTTCACAAACCCTGAGACCTTTCAGCCCCCTTTAACCAAAAGGGGGCTGACGCGTTTAAGGCGAAATGTTTAACAAAATTTAGCACGGGGAGAGAGTTATGCCGCTTACCAGACCTACCATCTTGTTGTTCATCCTAAATCTCCTTGATGCCTTGCTTACTATCGTTTGGGT
This sequence comes from Acidobacteriota bacterium, assembly GCA_019639115.1. Taxonomy (GTDB): domain Bacteria; phylum Acidobacteriota; class Blastocatellia; order Pyrinomonadales; family Pyrinomonadaceae; genus OLB17. The sequence goes on from JAHBSM010000004.1 coordinate 96,746, forward strand.
CAGAAGCGGCGTCGCGACCGAGGGAAATCAACTGATGGCGGGCCTTTTGGATATAGGCAACGGCCCTTTCCTATCCGCAAAGATCGCGATCGGCATAGTAGCCGCCGTCGTGCTGATACGCTGGGGCCAACGTCCTCTCGCGCGTTACGGACTCGCGGTCGCTCTTGCGATCTATATGGGCCTTATGGGGATACACCTGTTCACGGGCCTCGCTGCCTTTGGCTACGTTGAAACCGGCGCTCACTGATCTGACGCGGCGCTTTCTCGCCTGATCAATACACATTATTGCCGTGAGAGTATGCCTCGGACTGGACGATCCGGTCGAAATAAGCTGCTCGATCTGCTCTATCGTGCGTCGCGTCGAACCGCGATTCTCGTTCATCACACGCAAGGCGTTCTTGCCCAGTATCTCACGTCGTTTCTCTCGATTTAGAAGTTCGCCGACCGCCGCTGAAAGTGTGTTGACTATCGTGGGCCCATCGGAACCTTCCAATCTTACAATAGCGTCGGCTGCCCGAAAGGCAGAGAACGCCGGTTCGAAATTGGACATGAAAGGACCGGTGACGATCGCGCGTCCGGCGGCGGCCGGTTCGAAGATGCTCTGGCCGCCGTGCTGGATAAAGCTGCCACCGACGATCACGATCTCAGCCAGCGGGAACACTGAACGCAGTTCACCTATGGTATCCAGCAATATGACCTCGGCGTTCTTATCTCGTCCTGAAGGTGATTCGGTGCGGCGTACCCATTGGAACCCTGACGAACGTATCTGCCGGGCGACCTCGTCGAATCTTTCCGGATGACGAGGGGCGATCAGCAGTCGCGGAAGTGCCCCACGCGAATCTTTCCATACATTCCGAAATGCCTCAATGACCCACTCTTCCTCAGGAGCGTGTGTACTTGCGGCGACCACGAGCGGAGCATCAGGCGTGATGCCGAACCGTTCGCGGATCTCGCCGGTCAGTTCGGATTCTGCCGCAGTGACATCGTGATCGTATTTGAGATTTCCCGTTACGCGGACCTTGCTTGCGCGGAGCCCCAGGGCCATTATGCGTTTGGCGTCGCCGTTGCTCTGCATCAACGCCATGTCCAAATATCCCAGAACACGCCGTACGGTCCGCTTGAAATATCCCCATCGCTTATACGAACGCTCTGACAGGCGTCCGTTGACGATAGCGAGCCGGGCGCCGAATTTGCTCGTTTCTCGGATCAGATTGAACCAGATCTCCGATTCCATCAGAAGCAGCGTTGAGGGGCGAAACCGCCTAAGGACCCGCCGGACGCACCAGCGCATATCAAAAGGGACGTAGAAGACGCGATCGGCATGATCTGCGAACAGCTCGCGGGCGAGTTTCTGGCCGGTACGCGTCGTTGTGGAAACGATGATGCGGCGGTCGGGCAGGTCGGCATTTATCGCTTCGATCAGCGGACGCGCAGCATTGGTCTCGCCGACGGACACACAATGAACCCAGACGACAGGGCGTTCGTCCGGTTCGAAAGACGGCAGAAAGCCAAGCCGCTGGAAGTAACCTGCGGCACGCTTGCCGCGCACCAGAGCACTTACTGCGAAGACGGGCGTCATCAGCAGAAAGGCAAGGAAATATAGCAGGTTGTAAAGGAAGAACATTGCGAGCCGCCGCCAAAACGACAACAGAGTTGCAGAGTATCATACGACGACTCACACAACTCTGTCTAAAGGCTTTGAGACAAGACTATTTGACGCGTTCCATGTATCGCTCTTCCGACGGATTCACACGTATCCTTTCGCCTTCGACAATAAAAGGCGGCACTTGAAGCGTGACTCCGTTCTCGAGCTTTGCAGGTTTGTTCGAATTCGATGCCGTCGCCCCTTTCATTACGGGCTCGGTCTCGACTACTGTGAGTTCCATCGATGCCGGCAAAGCGACGCCGATCGGCGAGCCGTTATAGAACTCGACCTCGATCGTCAGGTTTGGCATCAGCCATTTTGCTGCGTCACCGAGTTCGTCGTCGGTGAGCGCCACCTGTTCGAACGACTCGTTGTTCATAAAATGATGATGCGAGCCGTCGGAGTAGAGGTAGTCCATCTTGTGCTGTTCGAGCGTGATCTTTTCGATCGTGTCGTTCGACCGGAAACGGTACTCGAACGAGTTCCCGGTGAGCAGGTTTCGCAGGCGGGCCTGAACCATCGCTCGCAGGTTGCCCGGCGTGTGATGATGAAAGTCCATTACCTTGACAGGCGCGCCTTCATGTAGAAGGACCATACCTTTTCTGATATCGTTTGCTGAGATCGCCATAATATTCGACTAGCCGCTTACGGTCCGGGCCGCGGCGGGCTGAACAAAACACTTAGTTTAGGCTGTCAGCGGCGCTAAAGTCTAGCGGACCGATACGCGGACGCGAAACGTGCCTCGCCATGGGTCAGCTTTCTGGCATTCCTCGACTGTTAGCGTGAAGTCGCCGGCAAGCGTCGGGTCGATCAGAGTTCGGCCGTGGCAATCAGCCGCGAGGTCCTGTTCGTATCCCGGCGGACCTTCGATCCATATCGTAACCGGGCGGCTGCCGATGCCCTCGACGACCATTCGCTGGCCGGCTTTGACCCGGATGACAAATACGCGCTTGCTGCCGTAGCCGCTCAGTTTTCCTGTAACGACGGCGGATGTGGCACCTTTTTTGAACGCGATGCGCGTCGGCTTCTGTGCGGAAACGGATATTGCCGTCGCCACGGTGACCAATAAAGCTATGGCCGCGGTCTTCAATTTATAATTCACTTTTTCTCCGGTTTGAAAGGCAGCGGCGGCGGCTCTTCGCCTTCCTTTGGATGATCCTTGTTCAGTCCGGCGTAGATCATGATGATCTTGTCAATCCACGATCTGGCGTCAGCATTATCCGGGTCGAACTTTACGGCCTTGCGGTAATCCCCGAGAGCGGACGCATACTGGCGGGCCTCCGTGAGTACGACGCCTCGCTCGTAATATGCGACAGAAAGCGCTTTCTTAAGTTTCTCGTTGTTCGCGTCTTTTTTCAGCGCAGCCTCAGCTTTTTCGATCGCTGAGGTCTGTGTCGAAACGTCTATGGGATCGCCGCTTTGGGTCCATTTCGTTTTGGCCTGCGGAGCCGGCTGTGTCTGAGCGGGACCGTGCGAGAGCACTGAATCCTGACGAGCGTTCGGGTCGGCAGGTGCGGCGGAATTCTCGCGAACGGGCGAAGCTGCGTTGCCGCAAGCCATCGACAATGCGGACAGGACGATCACGGATGCAAGGACTTTCATAATGGGTTCTTTTTATCGATGTACGGCCGCGACTGCACGATATACAGCTTGCCGTTCATTATTCCCCATTCTATATCCTGCTCGCGCTTTCCGCCGAACGCGGTCCGTATCGCGATCGCAGTCCGCGCAAGCTGTCGCACCTGTACGTCGGACAAGACGCGGCGGCGAGTATCGACGCAGGTGTCTGGCGTCACCTTGAGTTCGCCGGCCGGGTCGAATCGCAAGGCGTTCTCCTGCTGCGACAGCGTCATCAGGATCACAGCATTCGAACGCGGATTGAACAGCACTTGTTCGGGCATGCCGACATTGTCCACCACCTTAGAGTTGTGGCCGCAGACGCTGCTGATATAAACGGCATTCTTATTGCGGTCGTCAAATGGATCCTTGGTGATCATGACGCCGCCTCTATCCATATCCACACCGATCTGAACGAGCACGGACATATAAACATCGGTCTGGCTGACGTAGTTTCGCATTCGAGCTTCGTACGCCTGAAAGTTCCATATCGATGACCAGACCTTCTTGATGCCGTCGATAAGCTTTTCCTCTTCGCGGACGTTAGCCACGCTCGAGTAAAGGCCTGCTCCGCTGAAATTGGGCAGGTCTTCGCTATTTGACGAGCTGCGTGCGAAGACCGGCTTCCCGCCGAGCTGTGAACGCCAGCGGGCTATCACATCGCGCCGGAGTTCGTCGTCGAACTTGCCTTTCTGGATCGCGGCACGAAACTCTTCAAGCCGTTGTCGCCGGACGCGCGGATTGTGGACAAAATCGTTGTCGTCGATCATGTCGAGTACGACCTTGTCAAAGCCGTTTGCCGTCATGAACTTGTCATACCAGTAGTACGGTATCGCAAATCCATCGGGCACGTTGACGCCGGCGATCCTGGCACGCAGAACTTCGCCGAGATTTGCGGCTTTGCCGCCGTATGCGATGCTGTCCTTTTTACGGAGCTCCGCCAGGCCGGCGAGCTTAGTTACCTTGAGGTCGGCGGGCGGTATGACCTCGTCGGGCGGACTTGGCACGTCCTCTGGCCTGGTCACGCGGTCAAAACGATAGTCCGTCATATTCGCCTCAAGCTTGATCCAGTAGGTATCCAGATCGCGAAAGAGCTTGTCGGCGTTCTTGATGTAGATATTCGGGATGTTCCAGCCCTTGGCCAGGATGTTGACGTGCGAGAGCGGCGACGACGGTTTTGCGACGATGATGCCGCGGACGGGCGGCAGATTTAGCGGCAATTCCTTGAGGACGAGGATCTCGTTGTCACCTATCTCGACCGTATCGTCGAGTTTATCGATGATATGCAGCCGTCCGATGGCGGTGCCGGTATTGAGCGCCAGATAGACTTGATTTCGATTGATCTCGTCCTGTGTGATACGCGGTAGATTGAGGTCGGAGGCGATGTCCTCCTGTCGGATCGAGTTCGGTTTATAGCCTACCTTGTCAAAGAATGTGGCATTGATCAGGGCGTGAGCGGATCGGATCATCTCGGGCGTGGCGAGGTCGCCTTCCCATAGCTCCCAGGTGAATTTCTCGACAGGCGTCTGCCAGGCGACGGTGCCGACCAGATAGCGTCGATCCGGATCGACATAAACACCTTTGAACACATCAACGCCGCGAGGAATGAGATACGTCGCGAGCAAAAAATCCTTATGGAACCGGAACCGCTGCGAATTGATGTAATAGATCTTGTCCTTTGATTGCCGGTCGATGACGAACATCACATGCGGTATCGAGTACGGCGTCCCCTGATGATAGACGCGAGCGATGGCATTAAAGGCGTTGCGCGATTCGATCTTTGGTACAGAGAGACGGCTCGAATCGGGCCGCTTGTCCATGGCGCCCGCGGGTTCGCGTGTCGGACTCGGTTTACGCGACATCTGGGCAAAACCGAACGTCGGGAACAGCACCATTGCGGCGACCAGCACGATCTGAACTCGAAGGACTAAAGAAACAACTTTCATGACCACTCCGTCGAACTGCTTTGAGTTTATAAAAGGGTGCCGCGGAGCACGAACGCGGCGATGCTGAAATAAATGACCAGCCCGGTCACATCCACCAGAGTCGCAACGAACGGGGCCGACGACGTTGCCGGGTCCATACCGACTCGCCGGAGGACGAACGGGATCATCGAGCCAGAGAGCGTGCCCCACATTACGATGCCGATGAGCGAGAGAAAGATGGTAAGAGCTACCAGTGCCCAGTGTTCGGTGTAATCAAAAAGTCCGAGTTTCTGCCAGACGGTGATGCGAACTACGCCGATAGCTCCCAGTATGACGCCGAGCGACAGGCCCGACATTATCTCGCGGCGCATCACATACCACCAATCGCGTACGTCGAGTTCTTTGAGGGCCATCGCCCGAATGATCAAGGTCGCGGCCTGCGAACCCGAATTGCCGCCTGACGAGATTATCAGGGGCACGAACAGGGCAAGCACTACCGCGCGTTCGATCTCCTGATCGAAATAACCCATCGCCGACGCCGTCAGCATTTCGCCGAGAAAAAGGATCACGAGCCAACCCGCACGCTTGCGGATCATGGTCGCGAGAGGCGTTTCTACATAAGGCAGGTCGAGAGCTTCGAGACCGCCGAATTTCTGTATGTCCTCGGTCGCTTCCTGTTCTGCTACATCCAGAATGTCGTCATAGGTGACGACGCCGATCAAGTAGCCTTCCGCATCGACTACCGGCAAAGCGGGCAGATCGGCCTCGCGAAACTTTGCGACCGCATCCTCGGACGAACCATTGACTTGAAGGCTGACAAAACGGTCGTTCATCAGGTCCGAGACCTTTGTCTCGAGCGGAGCAAGCAGGAACGACCGCATTCTGATGTCGTCTATCAGCTTGCCCTGGTCATTGACCACATAGACCATCGTCAGAGTTTCGGAATCTTTGCCGTTCCTGCGTATATGCTCGAGCGTCCGCTGCACGGTCCAAGTCGGCTTTACAGCGATATAGTGCGGGGTCATCAGGCGGCCGACGCTGTCTTCGGGATATCCGAGCAGTTGGATCGCCTTTGCCCTTTCGCGAGGATTGAGCAGGCTAAGGAGTCGATTGGTGACGATATCAGGCAATTCCTCAAAGAGCCGTGTGCGGTCGTCGTCGGCCATCTCGTTGAGGATCGCTGCGACTTCGCCGGTCGCAAGAGTTTCGAGAAGCTCGGTCTGCTCTGAGAAAGAAAGGTACGAGAAAACATCGGCCGCAAGGTCGCGAGGCAGGCTGCGGAACATCATCGCCCGTGCAGCCGGAGACGTCTCGCCCAAGACCTTTCCGATCTCGGTGGCGTCCAGGCCCGACAACGTCGCGCGTACAAGGAGTTCGTCGTTAGCTTCGATAGCCGGCGCCAGTGTCTTTTCTATGATCTCGATATCTTCGTTCATAGCAACCTCGCAATTATTCGGCCGAAGCTGATTTTCGGAGAGTGGTTTACATCCTAAGTCGAATTTTCGGGCCGGCCCGGAGGCACTCGGTGCAGCGAGTCCTGCGATGCGGGGCCGTTCCCTGAGCAAAATACGATATTAAACCAGAGTTGCGGCGATACGGCAAGGAATTGGATCAGGCTGCGGCCGCAGAAGTGGTGCCGAGCACACGGCCGATCTCTGCCAGGGCTGATGCGACGCCGTCCTCGCTGCGTATCAGCGAGGCGAGCGGGGCGGCCTTTTCGCGGTAGCCCCGGTTCGACAGCAAGCGTTCGATCACGCCGGAGACATCGCGGGCATTGTAATTGTCCCGGGAGACGACCTCCGCGACGCCGGCGCGCCTCGCTCGGGCCGCATTGTCGAACTGGTCGTGGCTGTACGGCATTATGAGTTGCGGGACGCCGGCCCTCAGAGCCTGTGCGGTGGTGCCGACGCCGCCCTGATGCACTATGCAGGCAGCGTGCGGGAAAACATCTGAATACGGGGCATACTCGAAGGCCGCGATGTCGCGATTTAGGCCGTTCGGCCTGTCGCAGTCGCGCCCATAAAGGAGAAGCGCCCGGCGACCGAGCCGTTTTGCGGCTTCGACGCTCTCATTGAAGAAGTTTCCCGCGTCGAGGACAGCAGCCGAGCCGAGCGTGAAAACGATCGGCGGCTCGCCTTCGCCTATGAAGCTCGCGATCCTATCTGTTGACGCCGCGTCGTGCGAACCGTCAAAGAAGCAGAAGCCGGTCTGCCTAGCCGATGACGGCCAGTCGGCCTGAGGTGCCGCTAGGGCCCTAGAGAACATTGCTAGATGGCGGATGGGCGAGAACTTTTCGAAAACGATCGGATCGTGGTCAACATTCAGGCCGAGCCTCCGGCGAAGATCTCGATAAGGGCCGATCCAAGTTCTGATCTGCAGGCGGGCTGCCTGGAGCATCCAGCGATGTGCGAACGCCGGCAGCGGACGCAGCACCTCGGCCCACGGAGCCTGTGGCGGAACGCCCGGATCGTCAGATGAGAACATCGTCAACGGCGAAAGGCTCGTCGAGATCCACTTGATGCCCGTGACCTCGGCCAACGCCGCCGCGGCATAGACTATCTCGCCGCTGATGAGCAGATCGGCCGAGGTGCAAGCCTCAGCCAGATCGTCATACATATTACCGATCGACGGCATGATCAGCTCGCGAATGACGTATTCGGGCCCGCCGTACGCGTCCATCGCCTTGCGGTGGATCGACCTGTCTGTCGCATCGATGTCAGGACGCAACGGCCTGAAGGCAAACCCGTTAGTGACGACATTTGCTTCGTAACCTGACCACGTAGCGACAGTGACCTTATGTCCAACGCTCGCTAGGCCCCGGCCAACCGCGATCATCGGGTGGAGGTCGCCAAGCGAACCCATTGTTGCGAGAACGATATTTGCCATGCTCCGGAGCCTCTAAGCGTCCGAATTCGTATCGTCATCGCGTGCGGATTCGTATGCTCGAATTCTTTCGCGTGCCTTGATGCGGAACGAGAACATCAATGAACAGAACGCCAACAGGCCAAGCGCGAACGTGTAGTCGCCCTCGCCGAGGCTGTAGGCATATGCCGCGGATGCGGCGAGAACGGCAGACAATGCCTGGAACAGCAGAGGGTTCATCGGTAAAAGATAGTCAGCCAGCTCGCTTTGCGATCGCTTCGAAACTTTCTCCGCGGAAGAAAGCCGCGACTGCAGCGAACAGCCGGCGTATCGCTCGATAGACCCGAGGGAAGAACCAAAGGAACGCGGCAACGAAAATCACAAGGATGCCGGCAATGATGAATGGTGCGAACACAGCCAGAAGTGTACCGAGGAAAGCAACGACATCCTCAAAGATCGAAAGGACCCAATTCGATACCGGCTCAGGCGATAGATTAGCTCCGATACGGGCTGCGGCTTTGGTGCCGTGCGACGCGAATGCGAGCCCTCCGCCGACCAATGCCGCAGGTATATAAATGCCGGCATCGAGTTGGTCAGTGGCCGCGTATGCGACGATAACGCCCGCGGGGATGCGAATAAAAGTGTGGACGACGTCCCAGATACTATCCACATATGGGATCTTGTCCGCAAAGAACTCGATCACATACAGTCCGGCGGCAAATCCGATGATCCACCAGTTGTCGAGCACCTCGAGGCCGCCCGGCAGCTTGGCCGCGCCGAATTTCTGCAGCAAGCCGAGGACGCTCACCGTAGCATAGAGGTTGATCCCGCTGGTCCAGGCGGACCCGAGGGCAAGCGTCAACGTTGAAAACCACTCCATATCGGCCTCCCGTATGAGTCAATATCCGAGCGGCAGCTATGTATCGTCGGAGCCCGCCGCAGCGTCATTCTCTTTCTTTATACCAAATTTCTCCAGCCGGTATTGCAGAGTTCTGAACGTGAGGCCGAGTAGTTTGGCCGACCGCGTGATGTTGTTGTCGGTCCGTTCCATTGCCTGAAGTATAAGACTGCGTTCGAGTTCTTCGAAATTGAGGCCCTCTGCCGGCAATACAAAACTCGCGTCGGTGACCAAGGCGGCACTGCCTGCCGCGGCCGCCGGCCTGTCTTGAAACATCTCGGGCGGGAGATCGGTCACTGTAATTAGGTCGTTCTCGCATAAAAGTATCGCGCGTTCCAGAGCTGATTCGAGTTGGCGAACATTGCCCGGATAGGTGTACCGCTCGAGCACCTGACGCGCTTCGGGTTCGAACGTGACCTTTCTCCCGGTTCCGCGTGTATGTTTGCCGACAAAATAATCTATGAGTACGGGAATGTCGGTCCGGCGTTCGCGGAGAGCGGGCAGTTCGATCGACAGGACATTCAGCCGGTAGTAGAGGTCCTCGCGAAATCGTTTCTCGTCAACCATGTGCAGCAGGTCGCGATTGGTCGCGGCCACGACGCGAACATCGACATTGATCTCGCGAGTGCCGCCGACGCGTCGGATCTGTTTCTCCTGCAAGGCACGCAGCAGCTTGGCCTGGAGCGAGATGTCGAGTTCTCCGATCTCATCGAGAAACAATGTCCCGCCGTCGGCTATTTCGAACAGGCCCTTTTTGTCCGACACGGCGCCGGTAAACGAGCCTTTTTCGTGGCCGAAGAGCTCAGATTCGAGCAGATTCTCATTGATAGCAGCGCAGTTGACGGCTTGAAATATCTCATTGAAACGCGGGCTGTTCTTGTGGATCGAGCGAGCGATCAGCTCCTTTCCGGTGCCGCTTTCGCCGCGGATCAGCACGGTGGAGTTGGATTTGGCGATCTTGACTATAAGTTTCTTGACGTGGTCCATCTCGGGCGAGACGGACACGATCTCGGCATCGAGCGTGGTCAGTTTCTTCAGCGCCCGCGATACGGTCTCGAGTAGTTTCTCGCTGTCGTACGGCTTCTGGAGATATTCAAAAGCCCCGAGCCGCATCGCGTCCACAGCCGAATCCACCGAACCATGAGCCGTGAGGAGTATCACTATGATCGATCGATCGTAATCTGTTAGCTGCTTGAGCAGGTCCAGGCCGCTCATTCCGGTCATCTTGAGGTCGGTAAGTACTAGATCGAAATGACGGTCGGCGACAAATTTCATCGCTGCCTCGCCGGACGAAGCGGTCGTCACATCGTAGCCCTCGCCCGACAGGATGGTCTCGAGTATCTCTCTTTGGTTCTTTTCGTCGTCAACGACGAGAATGCTTTTACGAGCCATATTTCATTTTCGGCCGGCGGCCGGCAGGTTCACGGTGAACGTCGTTCCTTTCTCAGATGCGGAGGTCACGGCGATCGAGCCGTGGTGAATCTCAACGACCTTTTGCACGATAGCCAAGCCGAGGCCCGTGCCGGTCTCCTTGGTCGAGAAATAAGGCTCGAATATCTTCTCGAGGTTCTCGTGCGGAATTCCCTTGCCCGTATCAGCGACCTCGAATACGACCTCGCGTCCGTCGTCGGATGGCGAGATCTTGACAGTTATTCTTCCGCCGCCGGGTTCCATCGCCTGGATCGCGTTCACGAACAGGTTGTTGAACACAGAACGCAGAAACTCAGGGTCGCCTAGGATCTCCGGCACTTCTTCGTGCTCGACCAGCCCGATCTTGACGTGTTTGTCATCAGCCTCAGGCTCGATCAGCCGAAGACTCTCGTCCAAAACGGAGCGAGCAGATATTGGCCGCAGGTCCGCGATCGCAGGCCGCGAATAATTTAGGAAGTCAGAGATCTGCTGATCTATGCGGGCGACCTCCGATTTGAGCTGCGAGGTCAGTTTTTCAAAATTCTCGCGTTTATCTGCATCCTCCGGGGCGTATTTGGTCCGCAAATGATCCAGCGTCAGATTGATGTAATTGAGCGGATTGCGGATCTCGTGGGCGATGGCCGAGCCGAGCCTGCCGACGACGGCGCTCTTCTCGGCTTGCTGGAGCTGGGCCTCAAGCTCGGCTTTCTTCTCGAGCTCAGACGACATCTCGTTAAAATTCGCGGCGAGTCGGCCCATCTCGTCGTTCCGATTGGTAACCGGCACGCGAACGCCAAGGTCACCCTCGGCGATATGACGCGCGGCCGCAGACAGATCGGCTATCGGCCGCGAGAACCGCCACACCAGCAGCAGCGTGATCAGCGATGATACGAGCAGGACGCCGAGCGTATAAACGAGTGGCCTGGCGGCACGAAATGCATTCTGGTGCTTTTCGTTGCGGAGCGAAACTATTACGTACCAACGCCCTTGGCTGGTTTCGAGCGGCACTGCGTGCGCCTCGTCCGGGTCGCCGGCTCCGGTCGATGCTTTCGGCTTAGGGAAATGGACGATGTCGGCACCGAGTCGCGAAGCCTCCATTATTGGCGGCAGATCTGTAAGGTCGGCAAGCTTCTGATAGACGGGCTTATCGTTCTCGTCTAGGGTCGGCAGGTGTTCCTCGTCGAGGCTGTCGGTGATCCGCCATTGGTTATCGACGATTATGATGTCCTTTATTCTCTGTCGCGTGCTCTCGTCGAAATAGGTCTGGTCGTCGGCGTTCACAAGGTCGGCAACCCGCAGTCCTTTGAGCGGGATACTCGAGAATCCGAGCGTGATGCCGGCCACGAGAGCCTGCGATTGAGCCTCGCGAAGAGCCTCATTCTCCTGCTGTGCGACGAGGTTGAGGTAATACTGCACACCGAGCGTCGCGACAAGAAGCACGGCCAGAATGACCACCAATTGACCTCTAAATGTGGCGAGAAAGCCCATTAGACAAAGAGTTACGCGATCTGGGCGGCGAATTTTACCGCTTGCAAGTGCCAAAGTGTGAATGTTATAGTCATCGTTAGTTTGAAAGCAAACACTCGATCTGACGGCTCGGTAGCATCCTGAACGGAGAGGTCAGATCGGCTCTTCCGTAAAAATCCAAAATAAGGCGTTAAATATCGAATGAACCTTGAACCTTCATTTGCCCGCGGTCATTTCGTTAGATCGTCGGCTGCATCGCTCCTGTTGATCTTTATCGCGGCCTTGGGCATCGCGGCCCAGGCAAAGAAGCCCGCCAAAGCCGACACTAAGAAGCCCGCAACGGCCTCAAAGGATGCCAAGAAACCTGACTCGCGATCAAGTGCAAAGGCTGATAAGGGAACAAAAGCCGACAGGGGAGCGAAGGCCGATAAGGGTAAGAAGGATGCTGGTTCCAGGTCATCGACAAGAGCATCGTCAAAGGATGCCAAAAACAACGATCGAGCAAAGAACGACACTCGAGCTAAACACAACGCTAAAGACAAAGACCGAACAGAACGCGGCAGCAGTAAGATCTCGGCCGCTGAGCGGCGACGCATAGAAGCGGAGCGGCGACAGGCAGCGATAGAGGAACAGCGCCGCCGCGAGCAAGCCGCCCGCGAAGCCCGCGAACGCAGGCTCGCATTCGAGCGCAGCTTTAGGAACGAGACGATCGAGAATATTACGTCCGACAACACAGAGGGCGAAGACCTCGAGATACGCAGAGCAGCTATCAACGCCCTCGGCTCGCGTGCCGGTGCAGTTGTCGTGATGGAAGCTCAGACCGGCAAAGTGCTGACGATCGTTAATCAGAAGTGGGCGGTGCGGCAGGGTATCAAACCTTGTTCGACGATCAAGCTTGTGACGGCTGTTGCCGCTCTGAACGAGAATGTCATAGATCGACAATCGGGCTCGGTCAACCTCGCATCAACACGGCGTCAGCTCGACGACGCGCTTGCGTTCAGCGACAATCCGTATTTTCAGCGAGCGGGCAGCTTCATTGGCAGCCGAAAGATGGTCGAATATGCCCGCAAGCTCGGGCTCGGCGAACCGACCGGCATCAACCTCGAAGGCGAGACCTCGGGCCGCGTCCCGAACGGTAACGAGGACCTGAAGATCTATTCGCACGGCGATGATTTTGAGGTCACTCCGATCCAGCTCGCTGTGATGGCGTCGGCCATCACCAACGGCGGACATCGAGTGCTGCCGCGAGTCCCGCGTAATTCGATAGACAATGCCAATTTTCAGCCGTTCTACAGGGCCAACATCGACATTCCGTCACAGAATCTTCGAAGGGTAATACCCGGCATGATGGGTGCGGCCGAATACGGAACTGCCCGACGCGGAATGGACCAGAACCTCGGAGTAGCCGGCAAGACAGGTTCATGCTCGAGCGGTGGGACGAAGGCCGGCCTATTTGTTTCCGTAGCACCAATCGAGCAGCCGAAGTATTCGGTCGTGGTCATAACACGCGGCCCGGGCGAACGCGGCCGTAACGCGGCGGCGGTCGCGGCGGAACTTTACCGCACGCTCGGCAGGGGAATAGTTAGGACCGACCGTAATCTTGCGCAGACCGAGTTCAACCTCAGGCCTCGTGATGCGGCCTCGACCGCAGCGATGGCAAAGGCCGCCGACCGTGCCGATGACGACGACGATGACGAAGCCGCTGCCGCCGGCCAGCCAAAGGTCATCGTTGTGCGAAGTGCGGCCGATGTTACCTCGGTGCCGACGAACGTCAGGAAGACATCCGACGCTAAACCGGTCAATCCGGTTGTCACCGCTCCGCCGTCCGCGGATCCGGCGACCAAAAAGCGTGAACGCATCGTCACGATCCCGCAAGAATAAGTAAAGTGCTTGACAGTTCGCGGCGGTTGCGTAAAACTTTTGGGGTCAAATCTATTCAGATGGTAAGTGCTTGGCCGGGTTGCGATGAATAGCAACTCAAGGGCTGTGCATAACATCTGAATGCACGCGAAACCGGGATACCCGGTTCACGCGAAAACATTCTTGAGCAAGCGGGGAAACCGCGGAGGAGTTATCAGATGAAGACAGTTGTTAGATCGTTGATCTTTGGGATGCTGCTGGTACTGGCTTTGGCCGGCGGCGTAATGGCACAGGACAAGCCGTGCTTAGATGATGAGGGCAAGGCCCTCGACGCGGAATTCAGGGCCAAATTCGACAAGAAAGAACGAGCCATCCGCGAAGAGGCGGTTGCCGCCGGCAAGAAGTTTTTGGCCAAGTACGGGGAATGTCCCGAGTCGGCAGATTTTGCCACTTATCTGAAATCGGCTCTTCCGCAGATGGAAGATCGCATCGAGCGTGAAAAGAAAGCTGAAGCCCTAAAAAAACTTGAGGATCGTTTCTTCGCCGGCCTGACCGCAAAGAATTGGGACGAGGTTTACGCGGCCGGAAAGGCTCTATTGAGTGAGAATGCTGACAAGTATCGCCCGGCCGAACTCGTGCTCGGCTCGATCGGCCTCGACGAGACTCAGAAGAATCCGCGAGTCACCAAATACAACGACGACACACTGATGTATGCCAAGATGGCTCTCGCAGACATAGAAGCGGGCAAAAAATTCGAGCCGTGGGGTTTTGCTCCGTTCGCTTATAAGAATAAGGAAGACGCCATCGGCTGGCTTAACTATACGATCGGCTACATCCTGGCATTCGACAAGAACAATAAACGCGAAGGCGCCACGTACCTTTTCAAGGCGACGCAGGTCGCTTCGGATACGGTCGGAATTGCCGAGGTATATCGCGTGATCGGTTCATACTACGTCGATGAGATGAATAAGCGGATCGAGGAGCTGCAGGCTCTCGTCGCTGCTCAGAGCCCGACGGATACCGAAGAGGTCAAGGCCCAGAAGATAGCCGCGATCAAGGAAAAGCAGGGCCTGATCAACGGTACGGTCGAGCGAGCTTTGGACGCCTATGGCCGGGCCCACGCGATAGCCAAAAAGGATCCTAAGAACAAGCCATTCGCCGAAAGCCTCTATACGCGGCTGCAGGACTTATACAAGATCCGTTTCAACAAGCTTGATGGACTCGATGCCTGGGTCACCACAGCGGTGAGCAAGCCAATGACGGATCCTCGCACGGCCATCGCACCGGTGCTCGATCCTGAGCCGTCGGCGGCGGCCGAACAGCCTGTAACTCCGGTCACGACCGCAAATACCGATATGAAGGGATCGTCGGAGTCGGCAAGCGCGGCCGTCCAGCCGGCCAAGACTCCGGCAAAACGGCCTGCACCGAAAAAGAAAGGCACTAGATAGTATTGAACTGATGACTCTGTAGTTTGGCCGGATGACCTAGAGAAAGGCATCCGGTCTTTTTTTTTGGTAGAATCTCCGTCTATGTCGCGGGCTTTGGGTGCACTTGAGAATCTGTTGGGCTATAAGTTCTCGGACCTGACGCTGCTCGAGCGTGCTGTCACGCACCGCTCCTGGGCTGTCGAGCATCACCTTAACGGCGACGTCGAATCCGTTAGAAGCTCTGAGAACGAGTCGCTCGAGTTCGTGGGCGATTCGGTCGTCGGGCTGATAATGGCAGAACAGTTATTTCGCACTCGTCCGACTGCGGCGGAAGGCGAATTGACGCTGATGAAGCACTATCTAGTCAGCACTGCAACACTCGCAAAGGTGGCAGAGGGACTGGAACTCGGAAGCTTTCTGCGGATCGGCCGAGGCGAAGAGAAGACCGGCGGGCGTCGCAAACAGGCGTTGCTCGCCAATTTGATGGAGGCCATCATCGGGGCTGTTTTCATCGACGGCGGCTATGTCCCGACGCGGCAGGTGGTGACGCGGCTCTTTGCGGACGAAATGAAGGACGTGACTCCGCGGACCGCAATAGATTTCAAGAGCTTGCTCCAGGAGACTCTGCAATCGGAGAAGCTTAGGGCGCCTTCCTATCGTGTGCTCAGTTCCGAAGGGCCGCCGCACGAGAGGATATTCAAGGTGGAGGCCGTTTGGGAAGGCGGCAAGACCGTGGCCAAAGGCAACTCGATCAAATCGGCTGAGATGGCTGCGGCCAAACTAGCTCTAGATGCGATAAAACTGGCCGGATCGGCAGGTGAACTTCGGTCCGAAAAAAGCGGCCCGGACGTAATGAACGATCAGCGTCCGGATCAAAAATATTGAAATTATTTGATTTATATGAGCAGTGAAGACACGCAAAATCAGGCAGAGCCGGCCGCCGAGGCCCCGAAGCCCGCAAAGTCGGCTCCTAAGGCACCGCCAAAATCGACGATGCGAGAATATTTCGAATCGTTCGTCGTGACGCTCATCATGGCGCTGTTTGGGATGACCTTTATCCTTCAGGCCGTGACCGTCCCGACGGGTTCGATGCAGAATACGATCCTTATCGGCGATTACCTGCTCGTCAACAAATTCATCTTCACGCCAGGCGGTGGCGAACTGCCATTCCTGCCGCAGCGTGAGATACGCCGCGGCGATATCATCGTTTTCAAGTATCCCGGCAATCGTGTCAGGCCCGAGAACGATCGCCGCCGCAACCCGCCGCTCGTTCCGTATCAGATCAACTATGTAAAGCGCGTGATCGGGCTACCGGGCGAGACGGTCGAGTTTCGCGACAATCGCGTTTATATCAACGGCGAACTGCTCCGCGAGCATAGGATCATCGGCGATCATGACACGTCGGATGCGGCGCTTGAGACGAGCGAGTTCGAGCCTCGCGATCCGGAAGATAAGTGGAACGTTTACTACCAACAGAAGACGATCGACTGGATACGTTCGGGCCGGAACCTGCCGACTAGCCAATACGAATTCGCCGTGCCGGGGAAGCCGATGGTCGTGCCCGACAATCAGTTCTTTGTGATGGGCGATGCTCGCGACGATAGCGAAGACAGCAGGTTCTGGGGCTTTGTGCCGCGTGAGCTGATCGTCGGGCGGGCGATGTTCGTTTACTGGTCTTGCGACCGTGCTGCGTCCAATGGTGATCTATTCGGATGCGTGACGCATCCGCGGCTTAGCCGTATCGGAACGCTGGTAAAATAAAATGGACCTGCATCTGGCCGACGAGGTCCGTGCCGCTATCGAATGCGGTATGCCGGTCGTGGCACTCGAATCAACGGTCATCGCCCACGGCCTTCCGTACCCTGAGAATATTAGGACGGCGATGCGTTGCGAAGCCGCGATCCGGGGATCGGGAGCGGTCCCGGCGACGATCGCTTTGATCGGCGGCGAGATCCGGATCGGGCTATCGGCTGCCGAGATAGAAGCGCTGGGTTCGACAGACAAAGCTAGGAAGATATCTCAAAAAGACTTAGCGATCGCGGCCGCCATGCGGCTCGACGCCGCGACCACGGTTTCGGGCACCGCCGCACTTGCGCATAAGGCCGGCATAAGGGTCTTTGCCACTGGCGGAATCGGTGGCGTGCATCGCGGAGACGGTTCTGACGTTTCGGGAGATCTCCCAACTCTGGCGAGAACGCCGATAACGGTCGTCTGTTCGGGAGCTAAAGTGATACTCGATCTGCCGCGTACACGGGAATGGCTCGAAACATTCGGCGTGGCGGTGCTGGGCTGGGAAACGGACGAACTGCCTGCATTCTATTCACGCCGGAGCGGCTTGCCTGTAGATCAGGCGGTCACCTCAGCGGCGGAAGTTGCTGCCATCGCAATGGCGCGTGACGAACTCGGTTATGAAGCAGCTCTTTTGGTCGGCGTCCCGGTGCCGGCGGAATTTGAGCTGCCGCGTGAGGAAGTAGAGGCCGTCGTATCAGAAGCGATAGCGGCTGCGAACGAAGAGGGAGTGCGTGGCAAAGCTCTGACGCCATTCCTTTTGAGCCGCATGGCAAGCGTGAGCGAGGGCAGGACGCTGGCGGCTAACATAGCACTACTCGAGAACAATGCACGGGTCGCAGGGAAGATCGCGACGGCGATGAGCGAGACGGCCTAGTCCGCCGCAACTGCGATCTTAGATCAACGCCCGGCGGCTGCCGCCATCTTTTTGTTCAAGATGTCAATTCGCTTTAGGGCTTCTGCGGCTTCCGGTTTATCGGGGAATTTTGCTGCAAGCTCTTTCCACGAAGTCCCGTCATAGTGAAAAAGTTTTTCGACGGGATCGAACAGGAAAGTGATCCCGAGCTTCCGGTATCGGTCGAGTCCGACGAAATTTAGATAGTAGCTGTGCAGCGGCGCACCGGTCGCGGCCATGTGCGATCGCGTCAGGCGTCTATTCGCGTCCTTTGACAGCTTGACCGCCGTATCTTCAGCCAGGTCGCCGAAGAGCAGCAGCATCGCCGGTCGCGAATAGGAGCCGGGAAACAGCTCAAAATACTGCCGCATCAGTTCGAATTGTTCGAAACCCGTCGAGACGCGTATCAATTCCACAAGCCTGGCATCGTCGCCTTTGCGAAATCGGCCAAAGACGGCGTCGGCCTGAACCCATCCGATCGATGTCGGCGGTGCCGCCACCTTATAGAATCTTACTCCGTCCGCTTCTTTGACCGCCTGGATCTGTACGCGTCTGCCGATCTGCATCCTGTGGATCGCTGGAGCGAAAAGGCTGGGGCTCGTTCTGAGCAGCGAGAGAGTCTCGTCAAGCACGATGGCCGACTGGCCGATCTCCGGGGATTGATTCTCTGCCGATCGCGGCGGCGTCGATGAGATGCCCGCCGCAGGCCGTCGCTGAGCCGCCCCGGCGGCTGGCAGCATCATGAACAAGAGGATGAGGAGCGAAAAAGTTCTCATTCGATCATTTGGTCGCAGCGTCGCGCCGCCGGGCGTCGATCACGGCATGATGAAAGTGGCAGATCGCGATGGCAAGAGCGTCCGCCGCGTCGTGCGGCTTTGGCGGGGAATCCAGCCCGAGCAGCAATTTGACCATATGTCCGACCTGATCCTTTTCGGCGTTGCCGTATCCGACGACAGTCTTTTTGACGAGCCTGGGTGCGTATTCCGCGATCTCGAGTCCCCATTGTTCCGCGAGAAGCAGCATTGTTCCGCGGACCTGGCCCAGCTTCAAAGCGACGTTAACGTTGACCGAGTAGAACGTATCTTCGACGGCCAGGACGTCAGGCGAATGGCGTTCGAGCACGGCGGCAACGCCGTCATACACGCTCAGCAGACGCCGCGAGAAAGGCTCGCCCGCCTTGGACCTAATAGTGCCGAACTCGACCAAGGCGTATTTCGATCCACGTCCGTCCACTACACCCCACCCGAGTGTCTGACTGCCCGGATCGATACCTAGAACGCGCATTAGTTTGACAAGGGTACTGCCGTTTTCGACAAGATACTTCAGATCGCTCTACGTATGCAAACGGCGGCAGCGACGGCCGATAGGGCAAGTTTGCAGTTCGCAGAGTATATTCCTATCATCGGATATTGGCTCCTCCGATCGCCATATCGACCTAATGGAACAAGCAGTGATCTCGAAACATGTAGCCGCGACCTTGAGGGCGTTGCTCGCTGATGCGATCGACTACGCGGGACTATTCCCGCCGTCAGCACATACGATGCAGGACGCGGTGGTCAACTACGCGACATACCGCAACAGCAACTATTCTTGGATGCTGGGACGATTCGTCGTGGCCGCGGCACGGTTAGAAGAGTTCTTTGACGTTGCTGAGGATTTCATCGCGCGTGACCGTTCGGGCCCGTGGCGCGTCGCAACTGTCGCCGGCGAGGACATCGATGATACTCTGCGAAAGGTCATCCGGTTCAATGAGCTGCACGCGGCCGGTGCCGTGTGCGACGTGGTCGAGGTGAGAGCATCTACTTCGTCAAAGATCGACAATACGGTCAGCAAGCTTCCGTCGGGTCTGACCGCATATTTCGAATTGGCCCCGGACGAGACACTTCCGGAACTCGTCGCTGAGCTTGCGCTTCGAGGCCAGCGGGCAAAGGTCAGGACAGGCGGCGTGACGCCGGATGCATTCCCGCGAACCGAAGCGATAGTCCGTTTCGTTCAGGTTTGTACGGCCGCGGGCGTGGAGTTCAAAGCGACCGCTGGGCTGCATCATCCGATACGGTGTTTCAGGCCGCTCACCTACGAGGAAGATTCGATCAAGGGGACGATGCACGGGTTCCTCAACCTATTTATGATGGCCGGATTCGCTCGCGAATCGTATCGTCGCAACCTGCTGGAAGAGGTGATGGAAGAAGAGTTCGGCGAAGTATTTGAGTTTGACGACAATAATGCACGGTGGCGCGGCACTCACGAGATCGGCCTGCGCCAGATCGAAGTGCTGCGCGAACGCGGCATCCAGTCGTTCGGATCGTGTTCGTTCGACGAACCGGTCGCCGATCTGCAAAAGCTAGGGATCTTATGAAAATGGCCCGCGGGACGCGCGAAAATCTCGCAATGAGATCATTCTCGTGCCATTAGCGTCTGCTGAAGGTAAAGAGCTCTATGTATGAGATAAACGAAACCCACGACCCTTCCTTAATGAGCTGGGTCGAATCCGCCAACTTGCCGAATACGGATTTTCCGATACAGAATTTGCCGTTTTGCATTTTTGGGAGTGATGCCGTCGATGACGAGATCCACATCGGGGTTCGTATCGGCAATGAGGTGCTGAACCTGGATGCGTGTGCCGACGCCGGGCTGCTCGGTGAGATCGAGGACGACGAATCGATCGGCGGCGAGCGGCTGTGGGGCCTGTTGGACGGGATCATGGCCTTTTCCGGTGAGGGTCGGCGTGCCCTGCGTTCGCGGATTTCGGAACTGCTTCGCGAGGGATCTGTCGAACAGACGTCGTTAGAGAGCCACCTCGTACCTGCTGCGGATTGCCTTTTTGAAGACATGCCGGCGGTTATCGGCGACTACACCGATTTCTACTGCTCGATCTACCACGCGACGAATGTGGGGTCGATGTTTCGGCCGGACAATCCTTTGCTGCCGAATTATAAGTACGTGCCGATCGGTTATCACGGGCGGGCTTCGTCGATCGTGATCTCGGGGACGGACATCAAGCGGCCTAAGGGGCAGAATCGGTCGGAGCAGGAAGCACCGCCGGTATTCATTCCGTCGAAAAGCCTTGATTACGAAATGGAACTCGGGTTTTTTGTAGGCCGCGGCAACGAACTCGGCACGTCGATACCGATCTCAGACGCCGAGCAGCACATCTTCGGCGTGTGTCTGGTGAACGACTGGTCGGCTCGCGATATTCAGGCGTGGGAGTACCAGCCGCTCGGGCCTTTCCTGGCAAAGAACTTTGCGACGACGATCTCGCCTTACGTCGTCACGATGGACGCACTTGCACCTTTCAGAACGTCTGCTTTTGAACGCGACCCGGACGATCCGCAGCCGCTCGGTTATCTCAACGGCGAGCAGAATCAAAAGCTCGGGGGGCTCGACATCAATCTTGAGGTGTATATTCAAACCGAAAAGATGCGCGATGAAAAGATCGAGCCGCATTTACTCTCGCGTTCGAATACAAAAGACCTTTACTGGACCATTGGCCAAATGCTCACGCACCACGCGTCGAACGGCTGCAACCTCCAGACCGGCGACCTAATGGCAACGGGCACGGTGTCTGGCAAAGAAAAGTCCGAACGCGGCTGTCTGCTCGAACTCACGTGGCGCGGCACCGAGCCGATCGATCTGCCGTCCGGCGAACAACGCCGATTCCTGGAGGACGGCGACGAGATCATCATGAAAGGCTATTGCGAACGCGAAGGCTTTCGGCGAATTGGCCTCGGCGAGTGCCGCGGGCGGATCTTGCCGGCGGACTGAGAATTTTAGCCGCAGTTAAATGCGGATCACGCGGATCAGAAAGGACTTTGATCGATCGCTTCCAAACCGCGACGTCTGCGTTGATCTGCGGCAAAGTTTTCTTTTCTGATAAACTTTCAACGTGAAAGCAGCACGAGCAAGTTCCCAGGCTGGTGTCGTAGTTCGAACGTCGGATGGGCTAGAGTTCGCAGATACGTTAGCGGTCGAGGAGCCGCTTGAGATCCGCATCGGTCTTCCGGACGGCACGAACAAAGCGATCTCAATAACAATGCGAACGCCCGGCGACGACGCTGAACTCGCAGCGGGATTTCTCTTTACCGAGGGCATCATCACATCGCCCGGCCAGATCAAACAGATCAGCCACAGCGGGCCGGCTGGAGCCGGTACTACGAACAACTCGATCCGGATCGATCTCGACGGCGGCCTCGACCTCGATCTCAAACGCCTCGAACGCAATTTCTACACGACCTCGAGCTGCGGCGTCTGCGGCAAAACGTCGATCGAGGCACTTGCGGCCGGCGTGAAGCAGATCGAGAGCGAGCTAGAGATCGACGCTGAAATAATTCATTCGCTGCCGCAGATGCTTCGCAAAGCACAAGCCATTTTCGAAACGACGGGCGGATTACATGCTTCCGCGTTATTCAACAGTGACGGCACGCTCGATATCGTCCGCGAGGATGTCGGTCGCCACAACGCACTCGACAAGGTCATCGGGGCGAAGTTCTTGGCGAACGAGACGCCTTTATCAAACAGTATATTGCTCGTCTCAGGCCGCGCGAGTTTCGAGCTTGTTCAAAAGGCCTTGATGGCAGGTATTCCGGTCTTAGCCGCGGTCGGCGCACCGTCAAGCCTTGCAGTCGAACTTGCTAACGAATACGGAATGACGTTGGCGGGCTTTGTCCGCGACGGCCGGTTCAATGTCTATTGCGGCGAAATTCGGTTTAAATACGATTGAGGGCCCGGAATGGAAAAAAGCGAGGAAAAGCTGAAGATCTCGCCGCCGCCGAAGACCTCGGCGGGCATCCACGCCGTCACCAATGCGCTCCGTCACGTTTACGGCAAGATGGGCGTTATCCGCGGCACTCGCGGCCTGCTCGATCTTAATCAGAAAGGCGGGATCGATTGCCAGTCGTGTGCCTGGCCCGATCCTGACCGAAGGACGATAAACGAATTCTGCGAGAACGGTGCAAAGGCTCTGGCCGACGAGGGAATGACTCGTCGGATCGGGCGTGAATTCTTCGCGGAGAATTCTATTAGTGAGCTTGCGGGGCGGAGCGACCACTGGCTTGGTCAGCAGGGGCGGCTGACCGAGCCTCTCATACTTCGTGAAGGAAGCGAGCACTACGAGCCGATCGGCTGGGACGACGCGATAGGCCTGATCGCCGACAAACTGAATCGACTTTCGTCACCCGACGAGGCGATCTTCTATACATCGGGCCGGACCTCGAACGAAGCCGCATTTCTCTATCAGTTATTCGTGCGCCATTTCGGGACCAACAATCTGCCGGATTGCTCGAATATGTGCCACGAATCGACGAGCGTCGCTCTCGCGGAATCGATCGGGCTCGGTAAAGCCACGATTCGGCTGGAGGATTTTGAGAAGACCGACCTCGTTATCGTCATCGGCCAGAATCCGGGAACCAATGCTCCCAGAATGCTCTCAAGCTTGCGGGCGGCCAAATTGGCCGGCGCCAAGATGATCGCGATAAATCCGCTCAAGGAGGTTGGCCTGACCGCTTTTGTCGATCCGAACCCGCAGCATTACGGCGACCCATTCTCGGGCCCTTTGACGTTGATCACGAACAAGGCAACGCCGCTCGCAGATCTCCATCTGCCTGTGCGTATCGGCGGCGATATGGCCGTGCTCAAGGGGATGATGAAGCTGCTCCTCGAACGCGAGCGGGACGAGCCCGGCAGCGTTCTCGATCATAAGTTCATTGCGGACTCTACGTCAGGATTCGAGGCTATGGCAGAGGCTCTCGACGCCACTTCATGGGATGACATCCTCGCGTCCAGCGGGCTCACGCACGAACAACTGGACGCGGCCGCCGAACTCATAGCGGGATCAAGGTCGTTCATTACATGCTGGGCGATGGGCGTCACGCAGCACGCCGACGCGGTCGCGACGATCCAGGACATCGTCAACCTCCATCTGCTCCGAGGGTCGATCGGGCGGCCGGGAGCCGGGCTTTGTCCCGTGCGCGGCCATTCGAACGTGCAGGGCGATCGTACGATGGGCATCTGGGAGAAAGTGAATCCTTCGTTTCGCGAAGGCCTCGAACGCGAATTCGATCTCAGAACACCGGAACGCGACGGATACAACACCGTAGAATCGATCTCTGCGATGCTTGACGGCCGGGCAAAGGTATTCTTTGCGATGGGCGGTAATTTCGCGGCCGCTTCGCCGGACACAGCGGCGGTGGAGGCCGCTCTACGTAAATGCGACCTGACCGTTCAGGTGATCACCAAGCTCAATCGGACAGCTCTGACTCCGGGGAAAACCTCGTTGATCCTGCCGTGTCTTGGCAGGACGGAGGTAGATGAGCAGGCCGGCCGCGAGCAGTTCGTTTCTACCGAGAGCACGATGCTGAACGTGCAGATGTCAAAAGGCATCTTTGAACCTGCGTCGCGCCAGCTTCGCAGCGAGGTCTGGATCGTGTGCCGGCTCGCTAAAGCGACGCTAAGCGATCGAAGTAAAGTTGATTGGGACGGTTTCGCCGCGAACTACGACCGCATACGCGACTCGATCGAGCGTGTCGTGCCCGGATTCGAGAACTACAACGAACGCATACGAAAGCCGGGCGGATTCTATATGCCGAATCCGCCGCGGGACCGGATCTTCACGACGCCGTCCGGCCGCGCACTCTTTGCGGCCAGCAGGCTAAACACGATCGAGATCGCGCCGGACAGGCTTCTATTGACCACGATCCGGTCGCATGACCAATTCAATACGACGATCTACGGGAACAGCGACCGTTATCGCGGCATCGACGGCGGACGGCGGGTGATATTCATGAACGAGGCAGATATCGCCGAACGCTTTCTCGCCGCCGGAGATCTTGTGGATATTACGAGTTACTTTGACGACGGTGAGAGGCAGGTGCAGGGCTTTGCCGTAGTGCCTTACGAGATACCCAAAGGCTGCACGGCGGCGTATTTCCCGGAGGCGAACCCGCTGGTGCCGCTCAAGAGTCATGCAAAGCGCAGCTTTACGCCGACATCAAAATGCATCGTCGTTTCGGTAAGCCGCTCGGCATAACGGGCGCGCCGTTCGCTGATCACGACAGCAATTGAACAATTTCGGGCGTCGCTTTGTGCTCCGGGCGGCGGCAATGGTTAGAATAGGAATAGATGAACGAGGTCCTCGATAAGCTCCGCGAAGAATGCGGCATCTTTGGCATTTTCGGCCACCGGGAAGCATCGACGCTGACGCAGCTCGGGTTATTTGCCCTCCAGCATCGCGGGCAGGAGGCTTGCGGTATCGTGTCGGCCGACGGCAATGAATTGATCCAGCAGCGCGGTATCGGCCTGGTCGCAGATGTGCTCTCACCAGACGTGCTGCGTAAACTGCCGGGTACGGCCGCGATCGGCCACACGAGGTATTCGACATCTGGCAAGAACACGATCAAGGAGGTCCAGCCGTTTCGAGTCACCTGCCAGCACGGCTTGATCGCCGTGTGCCACAACGGGAACTTGCCTTTTGCCGAAGCCCGACGCCGCGAACTCGAACGCGACGGGGCTATCTTCTCTTCCACGTCTGACACCGAAACGATACTGCACGGCATTGCCAGAACGCAGGCCAAGGACGCAGTCGAAGCGATCGAAAAGGTGTTGGCAAACACCGAAGGGGCATTCTCGCTTCTGTTCCTGACCCCGAACGCCCTGGTCGCGGTCCGTGACCCGCGAGGATTCAGGCCGTTGGTGCTCGGTAAATACCAGGATGCGTGGTGTGTTGCGAGCGAAACTTGTGCTTTCGACCTGATAGACGCGCGGTATGAACGTGAGATATTGCCGGGCGAGATGATCGTGATCGATCAGAACGGCGTGCGTTCATCTTTCCCGTTCGAACAAAAAGTGTCTGCGGTCTGCACATTCGAGCACGTATATTTTTCGCGACCGGATTCAATAGTGTTCGGCCGCTCGGTCAATGAGTCGCGGCACAAGATGGGCAAACGGCTCGCAGAAGAACATCCTGTCGAAGCCGACCTTGTAGTGCCCGTACCCGACAGCGGGGTCGCGGCTGCGATAGGTTACGCCCGATGGTCCGGGATCAATTTTAGGCAAGCCATCATTCGTAATCATTACGTCGGCCGTACATTTATCGAGCCGACCCGGTCGATACGTTCGTTCGGCGTACGGCTCAAGTTGAATCCGATAAAGGACCTGATCAACGGCAACCGGATCAT
This sequence comes from Acidobacteriota bacterium, assembly GCA_019639115.1. Classification (GTDB taxonomy): domain Bacteria; phylum Acidobacteriota; class Blastocatellia; order Pyrinomonadales; family Pyrinomonadaceae; genus OLB17. Next base: position 122,708 of record JAHBSM010000004.1, read on the forward strand.
TTTAGTTGATGACTCGATCGTCCGCGGGACGACCTCAAAAAAGATCGTAGAAATGGTGCGCGAGGCCGGCGCCACCGAGGTCCACATGCGTATCTCATGTCCGCCGACCGCACATTCGTGCTACTACGGTGTTGACACACCGCACCGTCAGGACCTCATCGCGTCGCAATTGTCGATCGAGGAAACGTGCGAGTTCATCGGCGCCGACAGCCTCGGCTATCTGTCGCTCGAGGGCATGCTCGACGCCATCGGGCTCGATGGATCGTCAACCTGCAACGCCTGCTGGACGGGCAAATATCCGACATTGATCGCGAACTCGCATTCGGCTTGAAGTTACCGATAGTCGTGTGAGATGACGGTGGTCGCGAGCATGTCGAGCGGTTCGAAATGGATCGCCTTCAGCATCCCGCGTTCTTCGAAGATACCGCGAATTATCAAGAAGCTGTTAGTATTGATGACCCCGCGGTATCTTTCATACATATCGGGCATCACGACAAAATTTGAGAATCCGGTCTCGTCCTCGAGCGTCATGAACACGACGTTCTTTGCCGTCATCGGCCGCTGCCGGATGATGACCGCGCCCGCCACCTGCACAATGTCGCCGGGCGTCAGGTGACGCGATCCGTGCGAAGAGAGTATCCCGCGTCGTGTTAGTTCGTCGCGGACAAATGCCATCGGATGTTTCCCGATCGAGATGCCGGTACGCCGCAGATCGGCATCGACAAGTTCCAGGCCTTCCATACGCTTGATAAATGATGAATTATTATTGTCGGCCATCGAATCAGAAGAGTTTCCCGATCCGTTATTTGATATTTCGTATTCGACATTCTCAAACAGGCTGCCCTCGGGCTGTATCTCGAGTTCCGATCGCCACAGGGCCTCGCGGCGATGGACGGTGTTGTCAAAATTCAGAGCGCCCGCCAGGCTCAGCGAGCGTATCTCCCGTTTGTTGATCTCAGGCACTCGCTCGATCAGATCGGCGATGCCGGTGTAATCGGTCAGCCGACGCTCGACGATCTTTCGCCCGACGTCCTCGCGCAGCCCGCGCACGTATCGCAATCCTACCTGTACCTCCTTTTCGCCCTTTTCATTCTCAACAACGGTGAAATCATATTGCGACCTATTGATGTCCATGTGGCGAAAGTGCAGCCCATGACGCTGAGCGTCCTTGACCAGCGTTGCCGCCGAGTAGAAGCCAAGCGGATAGTTGTTGAACATTGCGGCCATGAACGCCGCACGGTAGTGGACGATAAAATACGCCGACGCATACGCAAGCAGCGCAAAGCTGAAAGCATGCGATTCCGGAAAGCCATAGTTGGCAAATGCCTTGACGTAATCGACGATCCGCTCCTGTATGTCGGCGGGTATGCCATTGCGCGTCATGCCGTCGCGCAGGTTTTGGCCGATCTTTTCCATGCGGCGGTCCGGCCGCTTGAATCCCATCGCACGCCTGAGCTCTTCGGCCTCGCTGCCTGAAAAATCAGCAACATCCATCGCCATTTTCAACAGCTGTTCCTGAAATAGCGGCACGCCAAGTGTGCGTTCGAGCGTAGGCCTGAGCAGCGGGTGCATATAGTCGATCGGTTCGAGGCCCTGGCGGCGGCGAATATACGAATTGAGCATATTGCCCACAACAGGGCCAGGCCGGATGATCGCGACCTGGACGACGATGTCGTAGAAGTTCCGCGGCTTTGATTTCGGGAGGAATGCGATCTGTGCTCGGCTCTCGACCTGAAACATCCCGACCGTGTCGCCGGCCTGCAAAGCCTCGTAAACTTTCGGGTCGTCGTGAGGTATCTTGTACAGGCCCATCTCGTCGCCGTAGTGTTCGCGTATCAGCGTGATGCTGTCGCGGAGCACTGCCATCATCCCGAGTCCCAGCAGATCGACCTTGACGATCTTAAGCAATTCGCAGTCGTCCTTGTCCCACTGGATGATATTGCGGCCGGGCATCGACGCGGGTTCGATGGGCGTGATGCCGTCGAGCCGGTCGAGCGAGACGACCATGCCGCCCGAGTGCTGTCCCAGATGACGCGGGAACGAAAGTATCCGGTGATACATCTCGCCGAACTTGCGCAGGCTGTGGTCGCGCGACGGATCGAACCCGTGAGCACGGAGCTGCTCGTCGAGCTCTTTGCCCTCGAACATCTCATAATGCGAATTGAGCTTTGAAAGACGGCTGAGCACGTCCGGATCGAAGCCAAAGGCCTTGCCGACCTCGCGAAGCGCCGACCGGCCGCGATAGCTGATCACATTGGCGGTCATACCCGCACTGCGTTCGCCGTATTTTTGATAGACATGCTGTATGACGCGTTCGCGGTCGTCGCCCGACGGCAGATCGATGTCGATATCGGGATAACGCTCGTATTTCTCCGAGAGAAAACGTTCGAAAAGCAGTCGGTTCGCTATAGGCTCGACCGCCGTTATCCCAAGCGAATAGCAGACGACGGAGTTGGCCGCCGATCCGCGTCCCTGCGACAAAATGTTGTTGTCTCGGCAAAAATCGGAGATATCGTTGACGACCAGAAAGTAGCCTGCCAGCCGTTTTTGCTCGATAATGCGAAATTCTTTCTCCAGACGCCCGCGAACCTGGGCCCGCAAGGCCCACGGCGTATGCAGATAGCGCGAATGCGAACGCTCGAGGGCCATTCGCTGCAGCACGCTATCCATGGTCTCGCCGGGCGGCACGGGATAATCGGGGAACGTGTAGGCGAGCTCGTCGAGCCGGAAATCGATGCGTGCGGCGATATCCGAGGTGATCTCGACAGCCTCGGGCATATCGGCAAAAAGCCTGAGCATCTGCTCGTGTGTCTTTAAGTGACGCTCGCTGTTCTCCGACAACAATCGTCCGGCCGCAAAGATCGTCGTGTGATTGCGGATACAGGTGAAAACATCGAAAAGTTCGCGGTCGTATTCGTCGGCGTAATAGACGCCGTTAGACGCGAAATACGGGATGCGAAGCTTATGAGCAAGCCCGACGAGCGATTGGTTGACCGCTTCCTCGTGACGGAGATGATGCCGCTGCAGCTCGACGTAGAGACGGTCGCCAAAGACGTATTTGAGCCATGCCAGCTCGGCCTGTCCGGTGCCGCGCTTTACGGCGGCGTGCATATAGCCGTCGGCTCCGCCGGTGTAACACATCAGATGGCCCGAGTGGTCCTCTATATCCTGTCGCGTGGCAAAATGTTCACCTTTCTTATTTCTCAGCTTGATGGTCGTGATCAGGCGGCTGAGGCCGCGATAGCCTTCTATATCGATGGGTACGAGCGGCAGCAGGCTGCCGTCCTCCATCGTTATCTCCGCGCCGATCAGCGGTGTGATGCCTGCCTCTTTTGCCTCGAAATGGAACCGGACCGCACCGGCTACGGTGTCGCGGTCGATCAGCCCGGCGGCGGGCAGCCCGATCTCGGCCGCACGCTGAGCGAGCCGCTCAGGCTGTGATCCCGAAGCGAGAAAGCTAAATGCCGAACGTGTGTGAAGCTCAACGAATGTCATATCTAATCGTATTCACCGACGATGAACCACTCGCGGTCGGCTTTGCACAAGCGGTAAACTCCGCACTCCTCGACCTCGACGTCCCACTCGTGGGTCCTCCAGGAGCGGTCCCACCAGTGCGAACTGCCTTTCCAGACACCGCTGCACTGGAGAACATGTCCTGAGAAACGGCGCGTCCTGACAAATACGATGCGCCGGTCGCGCACCAGCACTTCCGCAGCGAGCGGCGGCCTGTAATAAGCGAATCCGATCGTCTCGCCGAGCCGGACGGCAGCCGCATCACGGCCCGACGGGATCAGCCTTGAGTCCAGGCAGAAGGGCTGTGCCTTGCGGTCATCGAGCAGACGCGGCACGCCGACATTATCATCTCCGATAAGTCTTTTGAGCTTGTTGATGGTCAGGAGCAGGCTCTCGGGTTCGGGCCGCGATACGGCGTAAAGCCCGTTCTGAGCGGGCCGCGGACGCGTAAAATGAGCCTTTATCGAGACCGATCTGATAGCCGCAGCCGGAGGATCGAGGCCGATACGCAGATCGATCAGCCTGAGCCAAAATCGGCGGTCGAGCGTCGGGAATGACGTCCTTATCTCATAGACGCGCGACGAGCCGCCGTCTAGCCCGAACGTCACGTCCACTTGCTCAGTGCTCATCGCCATACGATCGATCTGTGAGAAAAGCCCGTCGAGGGCGTGATTGACGACAAATATTAGCTGCTCAAAATCGTCGATCGCCGCGTCGGGAGAAAAACTCCACGAGACGTCGCTATCGCGTATGTTCGGCGTCAGCAGGCGCTTGCCTTCTTGTCTGAGCCGCCGCACGATACCGTCAAATTCACGTCCGTAGCGGCCGGCCAATTCATCAGCAGGCACGGCGAGCAGATCTTCGACGCGGCGTATGCCGAGGTCGCTGAAAACGGCACGCGTATCGTCAGCAATGCCGAGGTCGGCCAGCGGCAGCCGGGCAAATGATTCGGGATGCTCGGCGGTGCTCACTGTGCCGTCGCTCCTGCGAGCCAGCAAAATGGCCGCATCGGGCGTGTCGGCGACGGCAATGCCGACCGTGATGCCGTGTCGCCCGGCCTGCTCGGAAATGCTCGCCGCGACCTGCTCGGGTGTGCCGATGAGGCGTTCGAGGCCGCTTACGTCAAAAAGGACGCCGTCATCGAGCTTCTCGATAGCATGAGAGAATCGGTGCGCGACCGTCATCATTGAGCGCGTATCTGCGGTGTCGCCGCATGAGATTATGCATGCATACAGCCGGTTCATTTTTCAGATCCTCACTTCGGAATAATCGAATTCGGCCCGTGTGCGCAGCGGCGGGCCGGTGAAATGTTTTTTCGACGTGATACTCAGGTGAAACTCCCTCAACAGCTTGAAACTGCCGTTACCCGACCAGACGGAGTGTTCGCGGTCAAGTTCATACGGGGCATGCGAGGCTGAGCCGGCGACCGATGACCGCGACGTCACGACGATGATCGTCGGCGTCTCGCGGATGCGCGTTCGGTAGCGGTACCAGTATGTGCGGGGCACAAGCCGCAGCTTTTGTTCGTCAATGCCGGTCAGATCCAACCAGATGGCACCGAACCCTTTTGCCTGCACAAGATGATCAGCGGACAAGAACGTCATTTCGACCGAGCCGCCGCATCTTGCCCACAACAGATTGTCGAGTTCGACACCGGCGAGCCGTGCCGTCACCGGATCGAAGCTGCCCGCGGCATCGACGCAGGCGCATATCTCTCCTGTCGTCGTGAGCTTTGCCAACAAGGCAAGAGCGATGCTTCTTTTGCCCGTGCTGGCGTCGCCCGAGAGTTCAGTGATGCTGCCGCGAAGAAAAGACAATCCTGACCCGTCGAGCAAGATCTCGTCAGCGTAGCTTTGCTCCTGCTGAAGGTGTGAGAGGCTTTTTACGAGACTCAAATGGCTCATATAGAGGCGCAATGCAGCATAACTGTATAATACAACGTTGCATCAATGAAACGATATCCATAGCATAATCCACCGGCGGCAGAAAGGCAAGATATTTAACAACGGGCCGCGATCGCGACGAGCGGCAAACGGCGCCAACCCGAGTCTTCCAATATTCATCCAAATAACGTAAACTAGCGTTCCTCTGCTGTGGGGGCGACAGGCTTCGACAGGGGCTTGTATAGATCTTTGAGTGCACGTCGGGCTTGTGTGGTCAGCTCGTTAAAACGACTATACGAACACAAATGCTAATCAAGAATTAGCTCTTGCTGCCTAGTTAACTCTAGATCCAGCAGTGTCTCACCGGAAGTCCGCCTGATGCGACCGGCTGAGGCATAACTCAGTTCAGGCTCGGGCGCGTTCTCCACCTGCGAACACGCCTCAAATTCAGCCGGGTTAGCTCGGGATGAGGTCTTGTCCGCTCATCTGCTCGCCTCGAGCGAAACTTAAGTGAACGGAATAAACGTGTAGAGCTCTCTGGTCGCAACCTTTGGATGCGGGTTCGATTCCCGCCGCCTCCACCACTCGCTTTTAGATCTCGGCCTGCAGATTTTGGATTTCTCTCAGCGAGCGTTATGCTCATTTCTTTCGTGCGATGAGCGATCCGGCCAATAAACTTCCGATAGGGATATTCGATTCAGGCGTGGGCGGGCTGACGGTTTACCGTGCTCTCCATGACCGTTTGCCGAACGAGAGATTCATATACCTGGGCGATACGGCCCGGGTCCCATACGGGACAAAATCGCTGGCTACGGTCGAGCGATACGCGATCGAGAACTCCGAGTTTCTCGCGAGCCTTGGCATCAAGATGCTGGTGGTCGCGTGCAATACAGCATCAGCACTTGCTCTGCCGGCGATCCGGGCAAAGATCGGGATCGAGGTGGTCGGCGTGATCGGTCCCGGCGGTCGACGGGCCGTCGAGGTCACAAGCGGACGCGAAAGGCCTGTCATCGGAGTGATCGCCACCGAAGCGACCGTCTCGAGCGGAGCATATCAGGCGGCGATCCAACGGGCTTCCGCGACCGCAGAGGTCATTCAGCAGGGATGCCCGCTATTCGTCCCATTGGCGGAAGAAGGCTGGACCCGTGAACCCGAGACATACTCGATAGCCGAGAGGTATCTTGCGCGCATACGCGAGTCGCGGCCGGATGCTTTGGTGCTTGGATGCACGCATTATCCGATACTCCGCGACGTGATACAGTCAACTATCGGCGAAGATGTGCAGCTGATCGATTCGGGCGAAGCGACGGCGGACGAGGTCGTAGCGTTGCTGGCTGAACTCGGCCTGGCCGATCCGGACGAGGTCGGCGGTTCGCGTCGGCTTTGTGACGATCTGGATCATTTCTTCGTGACCGATGCCGCCGAGCGATTCGCTAATGTAGCCGAGAGATTCCTGGGCACTACGCCGAGCAAACTCGAAGCGATCGAGGTGTACGGCCTCGACCAGGTGAAAGGCGGCAGCGTAATAAAGTAACGCATCGATTCGCCTGAGCCCGGTATCACTGAGTAGTGATCCGTTTGGCGCATTGGCGCTAGAGTTCTAAATATGACATATCAACGAAAAGACGAGCGTGCGGTCGATCAACTGCGCGGCGTTAAGGTGACGCCGAATGTTTCACCATATGCCGAGGGTTCGGCGCTGATCGAGGTCGGCGGTACAAAGGTCATCTGTACCGCGTCGGTCGAGGACCGCGTTCCTCTTTTTCTACGCAATAAAGGGACCGGCTGGGTGACGGCCGAGTACGCGATGCTCCCGCGGGCGACTACCACACGAACTCAACGCGAGACGCAGCGTCCGTCCGGGCGTACTCAGGAGATCCAGCGGCTGATAGGACGCAGCCTCCGAGCTGTCGTTGACACGAAACTGCTCGGCGAACGCCAAATATATCTCGATTGTGACGTGATACAGGCCGATGGCGGGACGCGTTGTGCATCGATCACAGGAGCCTATGTGGCCCTGGCTCTCGCGTGTCGACGGCTTGTCAAGCAGGGAACGATAGCACGAAACCCGATCCTGAGCGAAGTGGCCGCCGTCAGCGTCGGTATCATCGAAGGTACGCCGATACTCGACCTGGCGTACGTCGAAGACTCGGAAGCCGATGTCGATATGAACGTCGTATGCACAGGGACGGGAAAGTTCATTGAGCTTCAGGGAACGGCCGAGCGCGAGCCGTTCACGCGTGAACAGATGGACGAGATGCTCATACTGGCCGAATCCGGGATCACAAAGCTTTTTGAGATCCAGCGGGCGGCCCTTTCAGCCTAGAGTTCAGTGACCTAACGATAGCGATGCTATGTTGACCACCGAGCGACTTGCCAGACTTCCTTTTTTGGTCAGATACGCGATATCGATCGCGTTGGTAGGCTTGGCGACCGTGGTTACATCCGGCCTTTGGCTGCTTGTAGAACGCGCTGTCACGTCGCCGCTTTACCTCGCAGCCATTTCCCTGGCAGCGTATTACTTCGGCATGAGGGCGGGAGTGTTCGCCTCGGTCGTGGCCGGTCTGGCTATCGATCTATTTTTCGTCGAGCCGTATTACGATTTCAGCGGATCTCGCGACGAAGTGGTACGGCTTTTCTTGTTCGTTGTCGAAGGCTCCTTTCTGAGCCTTCTTATCGATAGAATAAAGCTGGCGGCGGACGAACTCAGAAATTCGCGTGAGGAGCTGCTCCAGTTAACGCAGTATCAGCAGACGCTTCGCGAAGCGGAGCAAAAGCGTATCGCTCTCGAGATACACGATGAATTGGGCCAGGCTTTGACTGGTCTGAAACTCGACATCCATTTGCTCAAACGCCAGGCCGAGACTGTCCGGCCGGGCGCCGAAACTATTTCCTCGGGGCTCGAAGGATTGTCGTCGCGGGTCGATTCGACCATCGGGACAGTACGCAGGATCGCGTCGGAATTAAGGCCGTCGGTACTCGATGATTTCGGGCTTGTGGCTGCGCTCGAGTGGCAGGCAAGCCAGTTCAGGTCCAATACCGGGATCAAGTGCAAATTCCGTGCGGGAGCGGATGACCTGGGACTGGAGAAGGACGCAGACAGCGGCGTCTTTCGGATAGCACAGGAGGCCCTGACCAACATCGCACGGCACGCGAAGGCATCAAAGGTCGAGATCGATATCTATCGCACTAACGGCTTCGCGATACTGCGGATCGCGGATGACGGGCAAGGTTTCGACACCTCGGCGCTTGCAAAAAAGCGTTCGCTTGGGTTACTAGGTATGCGGGAGAGAGCACGGCTGATGAACGGCGACCTCAAGATCGAGAGTGACGGCGAACTCGGTACGGTTGTCGAATTGACGGTACCTTTAGCGACCGGCGATCAGATCAATAGAGGCGGAGAAGCGTGATCAGGATAGTCATAGCGGATGACCATACCATCGTACGGCACGGCGTGCGAGAGATACTCCATGCCGAACCTGACCTCAAAATGGTAGGTGAAGCTCAGAATGGCCAGGCGGTATTTGATATCGTCGCGCACGAACCCGTCGATGTGATCGTGCTCGACATATCGATGCCCGGCCGCAACGGCCTCGACACGCTCAAGGAGCTGAAACGGCTCTATCCGCAGATAGCGGTGATCGTCCTGAGCATGCACCCAAAGGATCAGTACGCGGTCCGCGTGATCAAGGCCGGAGCTGCGGGATACGTCACCAAGGAGAGCGCTCCGGAGGAGCTCGTCGCAGCCATTCGAAAAGCTCATCGCGGCGAGAAATATATCGATCCAGAGATAGCCGAGGTGCTAGCGAACTATATCGAGCACGGCGGGCCCGGCGAACTGCACAATCGCCTCTCAGATCGAGAATACGAGGTAATGCTCAAGATCGCGTCGGGAAAAGGGCTGACCGAGATCGCAGCGGAAATGAATCTGAGCGTCAAGACCATAAGCACCTACCGGACACGCATCGTAGAAAAGACCAACCTGACCACCAACTCTGAGATGACCCGATATGCCCTCGATCGCGGATTGATCTAGAGCTGACGCAACTCCTTTGTTGTCAGTTATTTCCTACACAAGAATTCCCCAAAATCCGATACAAATTTAGGACAGATCTCGATTGTGCAGAATGTAAAGAAATGTAAAGATTTCTTTTCGCCGGGTAAATCTCGTAAGCGATAGGTCGAGTGGAGAACTCGCCGCGAGCCTTGATGCAAGGCTATTACGATATGCATTCGATACGCCCGTTGGTCAGCCAAAAGCATCTTCAAGCATTACCGATAGAGGCTTATAGCGACAGGGTCCACGAATGTCTGCGGGTCGATCTCTGGCCGAGCCGTGTATAGCTCGACCTGCTTTTGGGAGCGGCTGGCCAGAGCGATCACGGGTTTATCGCCCGGTAGTCCGCGATCTGATCATGAATATGCACATTATCCCGACCTATTCTGTGGTCGTTCCCCTATTTAACGAAGAAGAGGTCGTCAGCCTGCTGATCGACGGCCTTCAAAAGGTCGCCGATGCCGACGAACGATTTGTTGAGATCGTGCTTGTAGATGACGGGAGCCGCGATTCGACCGCAGAGATAGCCGCCGGGCGGATGGCATCGGACGAACGCATCCGTCTCATCCGACACGAGGCCAACAGGGGACTCGGAGCGGCGATAAGGACGGGATTCGCCGCCGCATCAGGTGACTTGGTCCTCTATACGGATGCTGACCTGCCTTTCGATCTCGATCTGATACCGCAGCTTATAGATCGGGCCGGCAAGGACCGGGTCATTGCCGGGTATCGGCTGAACAGAGGCGAAGGGCTAAAACGTTGGGTGCTGACCAAGGGCTATAACCTGATGATCTCGGCGGTATTCGGCCTGAGGATGCTCGACGTCAATTTTGCCTGCAAGGTATTTCCTAGATCGTTCCTTCGTAGATCGAACCTGGCAGCCGAAGGCTCTTTTATCGATGTCGAAATGATGCTCGAATGCCTCCGGCACGGGCTAAAGACGGTTGAATTCCCGCTTGTGTATCATCCGAGAGAACGCGGCTGTTCTACGTTGTCGCGGCCTGCGGTCATACTTGGCATACTTTCGGAGATGTTCGCCTACATCAAACGCCGGGTCTCCGAACGGAGCGGTCTGCAGGTCATCGACCGGAATGCCGGAGCCGTGAACACGTCGGAGGTCCCCGCCAGGGGTGTGATCGACTGATCTCGGCTCGATGACAAAAAGACTGATAATAAATGCTGACGATTACGGCACTTGCCCTGAAGTGAACAGGTCGATCGAGTATCTGATCACTCAGGGGCGGCTCAAGAATGTCTCCGTCGCGGCAAACACCGCATTCTCAGCCGGGGCGTTCCAATTCCTGCGTAGCCGGAAAGATTGTTCCGTCGGGATACATCTAAATATCGTCGAGGGTACGCCGGTGTCGTTCGACGCCGAGGTCCGCCCGATCGTCGGCGCCGGAGGCGAATTCCTACCGCGCGATCGTTTGCTGGCGCGATGGATCAAATCGCCGAGGGCCGTGTTGCGAGCATGCGAGGTCGAGTGGCGGTCGCAGATCGAGCTTCTCGCCCGAAACGATATCACTGTCACACACGCCGACAGCCATCAGCACATACATGCGTTCCCGCCGTTCTGGAAATTGCTTGTCCGTCTCTGTGAGGAATACGGTATCCCGGCCGTCAGAACTCCCCGCGAGAGGAACAAGATCAAGAGGCGCTCGCTGCCCGCATATCTGCTCAGCCGTTCGTCGATGTTGGCGGATCGAATGACACGGCAGACCAAGATACGGACTAATGATCATCTGCTCGGTTTCAAGAGAGCCGGGTCGTATCTCGAACACGATCTCCTCGAGGACCTCAAGAACCTGAAGGAAGGCGTGACGGAACTGATATGCCATCCGAGCATGCAAAATGGCGTCCCGTATGCTGATTATCTCGGTGGACTCGAGCATCGCGCCCTGGCAGGCACTGCGGTCTGGGACGAGATCGCATCGCTCGGGATCGAACTGACCACCTGGCAAAAGTTCGCGGAGGAAGGGAGAGAATAAGAAATGGCCCCATCTGAGCGAACGGCTTACAGCAGTTTCTCCCGCGCATGGGCTGTCGCGGCCACGCCGCGAACTCTAGCGATCTTTTTGTCGATCTGGGCCGCGGTCATACTCTTTGGCGGGCTTCAGAGCGGCGATCTCAGCGGTTACGACGATGCAGTTTACGCACACGAAGCGCGCGAGATGTTGAGGTCGGGCGACATCTGGACACTGAGCTTGAACGGTCAGCCGGATTTCGATAAACCGCCGCTTTTTATCTGGCTAGTGGCGCTGTCGTTCAAGATATTTGGCACGAACGATCCGGCAGCGAAGATACCGGGAGCGGTCTGCGGATTTGGTGCGATACTGCTGGTCTATTTGTTAGCGGCCGAGCTTGGCCGTGAGGACGGCGACGAACTCTCGGAATGGACGCCTGCTGTCGCGATGCTCTCGATCGCTACGACACAATATTTTCTAAAGTATTCGACACACGCGATGACCGACGTGCCATTCGCGTTCCTTTTCCTGCTCGCGATCTATGGATACGTCCGCTCCTGGCGTTCACGGCGATCGGGCGGGTGGATGCTGGCCGCCGGGGTCGCGACGGGGCTTGCCATGCTCACACGGGCTCCGGTCGGACTATTCCCGATCGCGATCGTTGCACTTCATCTGATCTACTCAAAGCGGGCACGCGGGCCGGCACTCGCGCATTTTGCGGTTTATTTCCTGATCTCGCTTTCTATACCGTTGGTATGGTATGCGATCGAGTTCTCGATATTTGGCAACGCTTTCATCGAACAACACTTGAGGAACGTGGTCGCGCACTCTGCATCAAAGACCGAGAGGACGGCGCTCGATTCATTCTTTGGCCTGTTCGAGTATCCCGCCCTCTTGGCCAAACTGTATTGGCCTTGGATACCGCTGGTCTGCGTTGGATCGGTCATGGCGATCCGCAAGGCGATAGACAGCCGTGATGCGGCGGCTGGACTCTTGTTGATCTGGGTTCTGGCCGTGATGGTCCCGCTTAGTTTCGCCGATGCCAAAGTGCTGCGTTATATCATGGCTGCGTTCCCCGCATTTGCGATACTCGCGGCGTGGGGCGTTATCAAAATAATGCCCGCGAGGTGGCTCCCGGCAAGTTCCCGAGCTTTGATCCTGATACTAGCGATCGTTGGCATGGTCTCGCTCGTTTCGCCGACGTTCACGCTGCGTGCCGTGGACATGAAGGCCATCGCGCCTATTTCTGACGCCGCGGCCCGTCCGGACGAAAGGGTCGTCCTATATACGTCGGGCGAACTGCAGTGGAACTTCGCAAATCAACTGCTGTGGTATGGCAACCGCTACTGCACACATATCAAGGACCTGGCCGATATCCGTAGGATGGCTGCGGACGGAGGCGGTTTTGTTCTCATAATCGACAAGGACTCATACGCCCGGCTGTCGTCATCGGTCAAAGAACCGATGGTGATCTTGGGCGAATCACCCAAGTTCTACTGCGTAAGGATCGGTTGGCCGTCGCTGGTCCAGCATTCCTAACACCGAGGACGCAAGTGTCTATCGACAGCACCGCGGGGGCCGGATCGCGCTTGCGGCGGTGTTTTGACGCGTCTAATGTGCGAAAATAAAATCTCAGTCTAGGAGAAGATCGATTTGAACAGTAAACAATTCGAAGGCAAAACCGCGATCGTGACCGGAGGTACGCGCGGCATAGGAAAGGCGATCGTTTTGGAATTGGCTCGCGGGGGCTGCAGCGTCGCATTCAACTACGCGCGAAGCGCGGACGAGGCGGAATCGCTCAAGAAAGAGGTAGAGGCCCTGGGGGCGAGGGCCATCGCTGGTCAATGCGACGTGGCAAATACGGAGGCGGCAGCAGATTTTACCAAGTCGGTCGCGGGCGAATTCGGTTCGATCGACATTTTGGTCAACAACGCAGGCATCACGCGAGACCAACTGATACTCAGGATGAAAGAGGAAGATTGGGATGCCGTGATCGACACGAATCTCAAGGGTGCGTGGAATTTCTGCAAGGCCGTGCTTCGCCCAATGATGCGCAATGAGAGCGGCGGTTCGATCCTGAATATCTCATCGATCTCCGGCGTCGTCGGTATGCTCGGCCAGTCGAATTATTCGGCATCAAAGGCGGGCATGATCGGCCTGACAAAATCGCTTGCCAAAGAGGTCGCAAGCCGTAAGATCACCGTGAATGCTCTAGCGCTCGGCCTGGTCGAGACCGAAATGGCTTCGGAGATGAATGCCGAATTCCGTGAGAAGATACTCGCACAGATTCCGCTTGGCAGGCTGGGCAATGTCAGGGAAGTCGCTGAGATCGCGTGCTTCATGCTGTCTCCTGCCGCGGCGTATATTACCGGCCAGGTGATCCAGGCTGACGGCGGCCTAGCGATGTGACCGGCAATGTCCATTTATGAGATCCCGCCGGAGCCAGGCGGCGAAGAAGGCGAAGTCCCTAACGAGGAGCAGGAGCAATACCTGCCTCCACCGCCCGTCTATACGATCATTCTGCTCGGCTGCTATGCGGCAGTCTTCATCGCACAACTGGCTTTTGGGCTGGAGCATTCTATCGAGGCAGCGGCATTCATCAAACCGCGTTTCATTACCGAACATGAATATTGGCGTCTGCTGACCGGGGCTACGCTCCACGGCGGGCTGCTGCATATCGGGTTTAACTCGTATGCATTTTACAGCTTTGGCCGTATCTCGGAGATCGTGTCGAACCGTGCGCATCTGGCCAACGTCTTTCTGCTTTCGGCTATCGCGGGCGGAGCCCTGTCGCTTGTGTTCATGCCGACGGGCACATCGGTCGGGGCGTCCGGCGGCATCGTGGGCGTCATCGGCTATCTGGCGGTTTACAGTTTTCGCAGACGGCAATTCATCGCTCCCGAATTTCGCAAGAATATGGTCGTTAACATCGGCTTCATTCTCATATTCGGTCTGGTGCTGCATAATGTGGTGGACAACTATGCTCACATCGGAGGGCTGGCGATGGGTTCGCTGTACGCGCTGTTGCAGGTGCCGGACGATCCGCAGACGGACCCAAGAGCCGGAAGCCGCCTATTGGAGATATCGGGTCTGTTATCGGTCGGTATCTATGCCGCCGCATGTATTTACGCTATTGTGGCGATAATTCGTCCCTTCTGATCCGATCGAGATGCCGCGAGTCAGAGTCCATCAGCACGTTAACCCGCTGTCGCCGTTCTATCGGCAGGAACCAAAGCCGATCCTCGTCGATTCGGTCTTCGCCGATCCCAAAAAGCCGCTGTTCCTTGATATCGGATGTGCACGCGGGCGTTTCCTGCTTCGTATGGCTGAAGCGGTGCCGACGTGGAACTACCTTGGCGTCGAGATACGGTATCCGCTGGTAGATGAGGCAAATCGGCTGGCTTCCGAGGCCGGACTCGTGAATTTGCATTATGCTTTCTGCAACGCGATGCTGTGGCTCGACCGGCTGATATCTGAACTGCCGGCCGGGAGTCTGCGTCAGGCAGCGATCCAATTCCCTGATCCGTGGTTCAAGAAGAAACACGCCAAACGACGTATGGTCAACGCCGAAATGGTCGAGACCATCGCCCGATACATGGCCCCGGGTGGGAACGTATTTGTGCAGACCGACATCGAACCGCTGGCAGACGAGATGTTCGAATTATTTCGAGCAGATCCGGGCTTTGCGGAATTGCCGATCAATGCAAATCCGTTTCCGGTAAGGACCGAACGGGAGACCGCAGTGGAGGACAAGGCCCTGCCTGTGTTCAGAACCTCATTCGTAAAAAGGGCGGGTTAGGGCTATTTCCAGCTCTTTTCCTTCTTGAACCGTTTGACGACCATATCGCGACGAAGTTTTGGCAAGTGATCGATAAAGAGCTTGCCGTCGCAGTGGTCGGTCTCATGCATAAAGCATCGTGCGGCGTAGCCCTCGGCCTCGCGTTCGAACCATTCGCCATTCAGGTCCTGTGCACGCAGCGTCGCCCTCAACGGACGTACCACGACCGCGGGCACCTTTCCGACCGAGAGACAGCCTTCCTGGCCGGATTGCTCGCCTTCGGTCGCGACTATCTCGGGATTAGCGGCCACGAGTTTGATCCCGTCACAATCCATGACAAAGAATCTCAGTCCGAGTCCTATCTGCGGAGCGGCCAGCCCGACGCCCTCGGCGTGGTACATCGTGTCGAACATATCATCGGCAAGAGCCGCTAGTTCGGAGTCGAACCGCTCGACAGGTTTGCCCACCTCGGCAAGGACGGTTCCCGGATATTCTGTTATGGTGCGGACGGCCATTATCAGCGCGGGATCACGCCGCGGCGCGATTGCCGGTGAAAGCCGGGAGCGGCGTTGAAACCTTTCTCTTCACGCGCAAGACAGCGCCAGCATACCGTTCGTTTGCCGCCGTCCGGGGTCAGGATCTCGTTGAAATGGGTCTCTTCTCGGTCACACTCCGAGCATCTGGCCGGAGGGCGTCGGGTCGGTTTCGGTTCGAAAATATAGGCCATTGTGTGTAAACCTTTATCCGTGATTTTACCGATACTATCGCCGGCGACAAAGCCGGGCCGGGACGTTATTCGTTGACCATTACCTCGACAGGATCGATGCCTGCAGCGCGCCACGCCGGATAAAGCGCTCCTATCAAGCTCCCGACGATAGCAATGGCGACCGCAGTGATCATCCAGCCGGCGTTGAATTCGAATGGCAGCTCAAAGCTGCGTCCTATTAGCCATGATGCTGCGAAAGAGCTGGCGAACCCAAGCAGAACCCCAAGGACCCCGATCATGAGGGCTTCGCCTTCGATAGCCCGAATAATGAATCCGCGCGAAGCTCCGAGTGATTTGAGGATGCCTATCTCCTTGCGGCGTTCGGTGATGGTCGTGTACATCGACAGGAGCACGAAAATCGTTGACACGAACGCTCCGAGTCCGACAAGCACACGGAGAAATGTCTGGAGTCCGGGCACGCGTTCCTGTGCGTCGATCACCAGATCGCGGGTGAGGTTGATCTTGTTGTTCGGCAGTTTTTCATTTATTGCGGCCGCTACGTCCTCGACACGTGCATTGTCTTTGATCTTGACGAGGATGTAGGTGCACTTGTTCTCTTTTTCGAGGACATTCTGCAAGGCCGAAAGCGTCATTTTGATCCGCGAGCCGGACGGCGGCTCAAAGACGCCGACGACCGTGTAGAACTTGCTGCCGAACAGCTCGATCTTTTCCCCGACCTTTGTCTCGAGCGTTTTCATTTGACGTTCATCGAGTATCACTTCGTCGTCTGCGGCCGGAGCCCTGCCTTCTGTTAGGCGCATTCCATTCATCGCGGCAAAAGCTTCCCATTCGACGCCGTCGATCTGCTGAATTCCCCAGCGTCCCTTTGTGTCGGGCGTGATATATCGCGCGACGGGAACAGCAGCGGCAACTCCGTTGATCTCAAGCAGTTTTGGGACGTAAGCGGTGGAAACGTTGAGGTTCGAGCTGTCGAGCTCCATACCGCCGGGCCGTGCGAATACGATCTCGGCCTTCCAATTGGTGGCTCGCCGGGCCATATCCTGCGTCATCCCGCGCGCCAGCCCGGTGAACAGCACCACGAGCACGACGCCGAGAGCTACGCCGACGATGCTGATGAATGTGCGGAACGGCCGCACCTTTAGGTTTGCTAATACGAGTTCAAGCATCGATCGATCTCAAATGGTCGAATCCGGCCGATAATTCGGCGTCGGTATAGAGCGATCTTCGCTCATTGAAATCCTGCCATAGCCGGTCGTAGGTCGCGATCAGGTTCTCGGTAGAGCGTTCGCGAGTGTTGGCCCGCGCCGTATCGAGGGCACGCGCCACCTTATGTTCCACCTTTTCGCCGCCGTCCGCGATCTCGAGAATAGCGGATGCAAAAGCCTCAGGCTCGGGATCGCAAAGCCAGATATTATCATTCGTCGCATACGAAAGGATACCGCCGCCGTTCGGTGCCACGGTCGGCAATCCGGACGCCATAGCTTCGAGCGGCGCGATGCCAAATGGTTCTCGCGGATTAGGATGCACGAAGATATCGGCATTTGCATACGTATCGGCAAGTGACGCTTTGTCGAGATGCCCGAGGCGAATGACCTTACGCTCGCCGATCGCGGCGCCGTCGGCAAAGAATTTGTCGGCAAGCGGGCCGTCGCCGGCCACTAGCAGCCGCAGGTCGTGCTGTGACCGCTCATTCGCCGTCCGGAACGCGTCAAGAAGCAGCGGTACATTCTTCTCCGGCGATATTCTGCCCGCGTAGAGGACGATCTTTGCGGACTCAGGCAGCCCGGCCTCGCGAATGATCTGCTGCCGAGCTGCCGCCGAGCGCCGTTCAGGCGTGAACTGCACAGCATCGACCCCGCGGGGACAAACGGCGACGCGTTCGCTCAGCGGGATCATGGGAGCGCGAAGCAGCCGCCACATCTTACGCGCGACGCGCGAGTGGCTGACGGCATTGGCCGCATCAAAGAATTCGCCGGCCGTGTAGTCTGAGTTGGCTATATGAAAGTCGTAGCCGGGCAGCAGGTACTCGCCCATTAAACGTCGAGCGAACCATTTGCCGAGGCGGCCCTCGCTGAGGAACGATCCGATATTGTCGTCCATACGCTCACATGAGAAATGGACGAGCATTGGCCGGCCGATACGTTTGAATTTACCTATGCGGATCATAGGCCCGATAAAGCTGAGAGTGTACTTGTCAGTGACCTCGATGATGTCGGGCTCCAGCTCGAGCAGAATGCGGCGAATCACCGAATCGCCGGCCATGTATTGCCAGGGCATCATGATCCGATACCGTTTGTCGAAAACGGGCGAATACTTCGCCGGTACATAATAGATCGTTGCGTAATCGTTGACCTGCTCTACCGATTCCTTTTCTCCCGGAACTATCAGATCCATACGCCGCCCGAGCCGTCCGGCGGCCGCAAGCAGATTGTTGTACGACGTGCTTATGCCGCCCGAGGAACGGTGATAATAGTTGGTGATATGGACGGATCTGATCGACGACAAGACGTTAGCGGCTGCGGTGGTAATGCTCGTAAACAAGGGACGACAAGACGGTGGCAAGAGCCAGGAGCAGCATGCCGTCAACTCCCCAATACATCAATCCCGGCAACTCCTTTCCGCCGCCGTATGTCCAGAACGGGCGGTTGGTCAACGCCCACCCCACGAGCTGAGAGAAAAGTCCGAACGCCGCGAAAGCCAGCACAGCCATCACGATCGCTCCGCGTCTGAGCATTGCTGAGATCTCGTTGGGGATGAACGCAACGAAATAGAAGATAAGCACCGGGATCTTCTTGACGTCGTGGAAGAAAGATTTGCTGCCCGCCTCGCCCACAATCATCACGTCTCGACGCATTATGAACAGCGCAAAAAGGGCAGAGAACAGCGAAACGCACACAGATCGGACGACCGCGGCCGTCGTGTGCTCGGCAGTATCCGTGATCCGCGAGAAACCGACCTGCAGCAGATATTCGAAGACGTGGCTGATAAGCGGGACGACGAGTAAAATGGAAAAGAGCGCCTTCCAGGCCGGCTCTACCTTGCGAAACGACTGGATCAACGCGCCGCTAAGCCCGGCAAATACGAAACGGAAAGCGAACTGGACCGCAGCCGCCGCAAGCGCGAGTTTGACGCTTTCCCGGCCGGCCAGATACGTGACCAGGAATATAGGCGCACGAAGCACGCCGCTCAGCACCGCTCCTTTGTAATTCCAATAGCGGATGAACTGTCCGGGGTCGCGGACGACGCTCAGCCAGGCCTCCGTTATAGTAGTTTCGCTGGCCGAAGGCTGAGGATCATCAAAGGTCATTTCGTTCATTGTCTAATACTAAGGCGTTTCAGCCGGCCGACACAGCATTCTTTGCGGCAGATCGTCCGTCCTGGGCACGTGCCAGCTCAAGCGCCGTTTCGTAAGCGTGGTAAACGCCGTCAAATATCGATTCCCAGGTCCGCGTCAGTGCGAACTCCCGGCCGGCACGAGCCATTGCCGTACGCAGCTCGCCGTCCTGGATCAATCGCGTGGCGTATTCCGCAAATTCGTCGAGGTTCGATGCTACGAAACCTGTTCGTCCGTGATCTACGGCGTACTTTGGCCCACCTTTGTCGCTTACGATCGGAGGTGCGCCCGACGCCATCGCTTCCTGCGCTACGTTGCCGAAGGCATCCGTCTCGGACGGGAATACGAAAACGTCCATGTTAGCATAGGCCTCGGCAAGCGGCTCGCCTTCGAGGTATCCCGTAAAACGCACGTGCCGCATCGAACTTTCCAGATAGCTGCGTTCGTTACCTTCTCCGACGATCAAAAACTCGAATCCGGTCAGGCCATTCTCGATCAATCGCCGTTCGATATCGGCAAGGAGCCTGACATTCTTTTCGGCCCGGAGCCGTCCCACAAATCCGATACGCACGACATCGTCGCTGACCGTGCGTTTGGCGGGATCGAAAAATTCGCTGTCTATGCCTCGGGCCATCAAGCGCGAGATGCGTCCGGTCCGCCTGGCGAGATCGTCCACGAGTTCCTGATTCGGAGCCAGGATCACCTTTGGCATCTTGTAGTAGAACCCGCTGCCGTCCATTATCTTTCGCTCGGCAAGGTTCGCGATGCCTTCCCTTATCCCGGCCGGAAGAAAAGAGAACATCTTTCTGAGCCGGGTCGCCGCGAATTCATGGATATTCGTATGCCACGACCCGACCATCGGTATCTTGTGCTGCCAAGCTAGCACGGCGCCGAGGATACTTACATCATTAAGGCCGGTAATGTGGATGACGTCAGGTTTGAATTCGAGGAGCCGAGCCTGAGCTCTGCGGTAATGGCGCATGAAGAGCGGATCGTATGATAAACCGTGATCGAGGCTGAAGGACAATAACGACCGTTTGAACGAAAAATGCGTCACCGACCCGTCAGACGTTTCGCCGCTTTCGGGCGCGGCGTGAATGCAGAGAAGCTCCCAGCCGTTGTCCCTCGCGTGATCGACAAGCCTGCGGCAGGTCATCGCGGCACCGTTGACCTCTAGATAGGAATCCGGAAAGAAAGCAATACGCAGGTCTCTGCTCACACTAACACCCTATAAACCACAAACGGCGGGCAAGCCCGCCTATTCGATGAACCGATATTATCACTGCCTCGGGCGTCAAGCAGCACTCGACGAGGCAGAATGAGCCTGCTCCTTGATCTGGACTTCCTCGTGATCGCCGAGGAGGAAAGCACGCGGAACGCGGTCTGCTTTCTTGCGGAAAACTCTGAAAAGCGGCCGCATCGATGGGCTGCCGAGGAAGCCCAGCGTCCAGATCGCGGCTCGAAGCCACGTCGGACCGCCCCGTTTCCAGCCGTGGGCCGATAGCGGAACGATACCTTTGCCGTCGCCGGTATCAAAGAAAACGCGGTCGAACCATCGCTGCCGGCCATCGCGGAAACTCGGATAGTGGCTGAGGATCTCGGAGAACGAGTGGAGCTGTCGCGAGTGCAGAGGATACTCGTACTCAGGCATCAATGCGACCTGCGAACGCTTACCGACGCGAACCTCGTCAACGAATTCTTCGAAAGTAGCCGCGTTGGTCAGGTTGATCACCGTATTCGGTTTGCAGCCGTGGCGGTCGCCTCCGGTCGCGATCGGGATGCCGTACTGCTCAGCGAGTTCTATCACGGCTCGATTCTCTGACCAACTCCGGAATCCATTCACCTCGAACGCGTGTATCCATCGGCCGTGCTCCGCGACGAACATGTCGAGAAGCTTTTCGTGCCGCTCTTTGCCAACCATCTCGATATCCCAGAGCGGATGATTTAACACGACGAGGACCTCCGGGATCTCATTGAGCATCGCGAAAAGCTCCGTGAGGCGCTCCGGACGCTGGGAGTCGGTGTTGAACGTCAGATCCAGCAGATCCTTGGTGATATCGACCGCGCGATCCCGCGGCAAATTATGTACACCTACATGGAAGTAACCGTACAGATACGGCACGGTCCATTCGAGCGAGATCGGCACGTGCGAGCCCGGAGCGGGATCCTCGATGCCAAGATTGGCGTCTATGCAATCGTGATCAGTAAGAGAAACAAAAGGAAAAAGCCCGGCATCCTCGATCTGTTTCTTCTCGATATCGTAAACCATACCGGCCGTCAGAGGGGGCGACCAGTAGGCGGTCGAGAAATCGATCCCTTTGCCTTCACGTTCCAGGTATTTCTGCTTCTCTTTCTCCCAAAAGAAAGAGATGATCGGGAGCTTGGCTGCGTAATGAGGTACAAAATCGAGCATCTCCTTTGAGTGCTCGGTGTGACAATGTAGCGAAACGCCCGTCTTGGCGCTCTTCGTCAGGTCGGTCCGGTCCGAAAGAATATGTACCTTGGATCTTGTCTTGCTCAACTCTCTTCTCCGCAGGCCTCTATCAAATTCTAGAGCCTATCAAATCGATGCTGCATTGTAAACGAATCTGTTCCTCGAACGCCCGGCCGTTCCGTCCTGGTTAGCGGCATCGATCCGGCCCGGGCAAAGGCTGACAACCAATGACGCTCGAAACCTATCTATTACAAATTCGAAAAATATCCGGCCTGTCTGTCATAAACGGCCGCCGAACGGTGTATCAAGGGCAAGAACAGGTTTTGAACCTAGATCGAGGTAGCAATTATGAATTGGCTTTATACAATAATCTTTTCGGGATTGATGACCGCCGGCGGCTCCTATGCTGACGCACCGGCAGTGAACCCTCAGGCCGCGTCTGCTGACGAAAGCGTCGCGGTCGCTCAGAACCGTTCCGACGAAGTGGAACGTTTCGAACAGACATACAGGTTAGATCCGAATGGACGCGTTAGCGTGGCGAACGTAAACGGTTCGATCACGATCAAAGGCTGGGATCGAAACGAGGTCAAGCTGGTCGCGGTAAAAAGGGCTGACAGCAAAGAAACGCTGGCATCGGTCGAGATCAAGGTCGAGTCCAAAGACGATCGGTTCAGCGTCGCCGCAGATTACGGCGATTGGAAATTCGGCGGACGAGACTGGAACCGCAGCCGCAAGATCGAGGTCGATTTTGACCTGATGGTGCCGCAAGGTGCCGTGCTTAACGAGATAGGCACCGTAAACGGCTCGGTCACGATCAGCGAGGTAAAGAACGCGGCAAAGATATCTGCGGTAAATGGCGTGATCAAAGCCGACCGGATCTCGGGCAACGCGAACCTTTCTACTGTCAACGGCGAGGTCTATGCCGAATGCGAATCGATCAAATCCGGTTCGAGGATCTCGCTTTCGACCGTAAACGGTCGGGTCTTTCTCACTGTCCCGTCGGATATCAGCGCGACGATCAAAGCGACGAGCGTTAACGGCTCGATCACGAACGACCTTGGCCTGCCGGTTCGCAAAGGTAAATACGTCGGACGCGATCTATACGGCCGAGTCGGCGGTGGCGAGTCGGTCGTCAATCTCGAAAGCGTTAACGGCGAATTGAAGATCATCCGGCGCAATGACGGCCGTTCGCCTTCGCCGGCCGTAAATCTGCTGTCGGCAAAGGCCGAGGACGACGATGTTAGTTTCGCCGCACCGCGACCGCCGCGTCCGCCTAGGGCTCCCGTGGAAGCCGCCGAGATCGCAGCGGAGGTCGCGGCCGAATTGGCTAGGCTAAAGCCTGATATCGACATGGCGGCCGCAACCGCCGCGCGCGCGTCGGTGAAAGCGTCGATCGAAGCTACTAAAGCCGCAGCGGACGCCGTGAAAGCAGGCATGACCGCACAGAAAGATGCCCTGGCACCGATCGCGATCACTTATTTCCCTATGTCGGCGCCGCGAGTGGAAAGACGCGTTTCCACGATCCCGGTGAATGGCAAACCGAATCTCAGGATCAAGGCTCCTGGCTGTTCCGTAAGGGTGACGGGAAACGATTCCTCCGAGGTCAAATATACGGTCACGCAGATCGCGCGATCGCGTCAGGACGATACGATCGATGTTAAGGAGAACAAAAGTGGAAATGATATCGAGATCGTGATCGACGCAGGCAACACGTCTTCGCGCTCGGTCGCTCGCATCGATGTCACGGTTCCCAAGAGATCGGACCTGTCGATCATCACAGACGGCGAGATACGCGTGACCGGCGTCACCGGGACGCTGGATCTGAAAGGCGAGGACGGCGCGGTCAGCGTCATCGATACCGAAGGCTCGCTTAAAGTATCAGCCGCCGATGGGATGATCCGTCTCGTCGGTGTCAAAGGTTCCGCTTCAGTCAGTACCGAGGACGGGCCGATATCGCTCGATGGGAGATTTGAATCGCTGGATGCCAGGTCCGGCGACGGCGCAGTATTCCTTACGCTGCCAACCGGCCTGAACGCAGACATCACCGCGCCGAGCGGAGATATCCAGTTCGTCGGATTGGAACCCGTCGTATCCGGCAGCGAGGCGGCCCGACGATACAGGTTCGGGGCCGGAGGATCGGCATATCGGATCGCAACTGAAGGCCGCATTACCGTGCGGGCCTTCGATCCCGGCCAATGACGAATATGCCAAGGCCCGCAGCCGGCCAGGCCAAACGCTCAATTCCATTTGTAAAATCTTCGCAGTAAGAGGCAAGCGTGAAACTTTAGGGGTGGTTTTACGTTTAGATGTGTGTCCTTTCTGCGGTAGTTCCTCGAGTATTACCCGTCCACTAATTTTATACAGATGTCTTCATTTAGCCGGACCTATCTACATTCGATCATTATGGCACTCTGCCTGACGGCGGTCTCGTGGGCTCAACCGGGGGCAACGCCGAATGGTTCGGGAAGGGCTGCAGGCCCTGGCGACGATCCTGCTGTCACGCGAGTCGGCAATGTGGACGTGCCGTCGTATAAGCTGCGTCCGGTGACGATCCCCAAGATGGGCGAAACGATCACGATCGACGGCCGTCTCGATGAATCCGTGTGGCAGTCGGCGGCGGTCTTCAAGGATTTTTATCAGACCTCTCCGGGCAACAATACCCCGGCATCACGGCCGACCGAGGCCTATATGATGTATGACGAAAAAAACTTGTACATCGGTTTCAAATGCTGGGACGAACGCGACAAGATCCGAGCTTCGGTCGCTAAGCGGGACAACGTGTTCGGCGAAGATAACGTGCGCGTCTGGCTCGATACATACAACGACCGAAGACGGGCATACGTGCTCGGATTCAATCCGCTCGGGATCCAGCAGGACGGTATCTTTACCGAAGGACAGGGCGGCGATTTCTCGGTCGATATCGTTATGGAATCGAAGGGCGTGATCGAGGATTGGGGTTGGTCGGTCGAGGTCAAGATCCCGTTCAAATCGATACGCTACGCACCGGGAAAAGGACGGCAATGGGGATTCAACGTCGCACGCAACATTGACCGGTTCAACGACGAATTCGATCAATGGCTGCCCGACGACCGGAACGTCTCCGGATTTTTGGTCAAGCACGGCCGCATCACGGGCCTCGACGAGATCAAATACGAACGTACGCTCGAGATCGTGCCCAGCGTCACGCTATCGGAGACGGGAAAGCGAGAGCGGACGATCCCGCGATCGGACCTCGGGCCGATGTCGATCGATCCCGGCCGTTTTGTCAATCACCCGATAAAACCCGACCTGGGCGTGACGCTTAAATACACGCTGTCGCCGTCGGTAACGCTGGACGCGGCGATCAATCCGGATTTCGCAGAGATCGAGGCGGACGCTCCCGTCGTGACGGCGAACCAGCGTTTCCCGATATATTTTCAAGAGAAACGGCCATTCTTCCTTGAAGGTGCCGATATTTTCAGATCGCCGCTTCAGGTGTTCTACTCGCGCAATATCGTCGATCCGGATGCCGCGGTAAAACTCACGGGAAAGCTCGGCAAGACCTCGTTTGGCATACTAGCGGCGGCGGACAAAGCGCCGGGCAACTACGACCTAGATGATCGAAACGACAGGCTGACACGGCCGCGTATCGACGAGTTTCTGGACAAGCGTGCCTACTTCGGCGTTCTTAGACTAAAGCGAGATTTCGGACGTGAGAACAACATCGGAATGTTTGCGACCTACCGCGGCTTTCCGGAACAGAAGAACCTGCTTGCCGGTGTCGATGGCAAACTCAAATTGTCGCCGAGAGCTACAGCAGTGTTTCAGGTCGTCGGAACGAATTCGCGACGATGCGTGTTTGACGCAACGTTCGAGCCGACACTCGATCCCGATCAGGCTCTACGCAACCGCCAGATATGCGGCGGCGGGAGCTTCGGCGGCGTGACAGTGCTCGGCAGCCCGTATAATCGGTATCGCACCGGCAACGGCGTCGGGTATTACGCGAACCTCGACTATACGACCGAGAAGCACGGCTTCTTTCTCGAAGCCGGCGGCCGCAGCCGCTACTATCGGGCCGATTCCGGATTTACACGAAGAACGAACACGAATTTTGCGTTCTTCTACAATCGATTCTCGACCAAGTCCGACGCAAAGCGTGCGATCATCCGCGCAAGCTCCGGCCAATATGTCGGTGTCGATTACGATTTCAACGGCAGGCTTCAGAGTTTCAATATAGGCGGCAACATGAATCTGTCGCTCCAACGCAACACGTACGTTTCCCTGGAGGCGAATACGAGCTTTGAGAAGATCTTCGAAGAGGAGTTTGGGCTCAAGCGAATGCCGACGCGCCCGCTAGGAACATTTTTTGGCGATCCGACCCGGGCGGCCTGGCAGCAGTCGATCAACGGAAATATCAACCAGACCCTGAGCAAACGTATCAACTACGGCGCGGCCTTCGGTTATGCACGCAAGGCATTCGATTTCTTTTACTTTGAGCCGAACGGTCAGCAGAATCCGGGGACGGGACAGGAGTTCGCAGCGGGAGTTTATGTCGAATACAAACCGATAAATGCCCTGAGGATATCAGCGAATTATGACAAACGCAGATTCGTCCGCGACGACAACCGCGTACGTTCGTTCGACACCGACCTGATCACGCTGAGATCGACATATCAATTTACGCGGTTCATATTCACTCGGGCCCGGCTAGATTACGATTCGTCAAGTCGAAACTACAGCGGACAAGTGCTATTCGGCTGGAATCCGAATCCAGGCACCGCCTTCTATGTCGGATACAACGACAACTTCAATTACAACGGGCTGAGCCCCTTCACGGGTCAGCTCGAACCCGGATTCGAGCGAAACAGTCGCACGTTCTTTATCCGAGCTTCGTATCTATTCAGAAAGAGTTTCTAGCAGCCCGCTCCTCCTGGTGCTGTTGCTCGCGGAATGGTTCTATCCGGGACCATTCCGCCTTTTTGCTTAAACAACATCTTAAGCAACAGAGAGAAAGTTTTTTCTCAGATCCTTGTAAATATATCTTGTAAATTCTCATAAAAGAGTGTATAACTGTTGCAGTTTCTAGATTTCATCCGAAACCGTTCACCAACACAAGGAGAATCAAAATGTTAAACACTCGCTTTTCTCGGCTGATCTGCGTCTTGGCTTTAAGCATTTTTGCCGCGCCACTATTTGTGGCCGTTGAAGCCAGCGCTCAAACGACGAATCTCAACATCGCTCTTCAGCGCGGCTATAGAACCGGATACTCGGACGGATATATGGCCGGCTACCGTGACACGATCGACAGCCTCGGCCGGGATGCAACGCGTCACGACGAATATGCAAAGGCCGATCGGGCCTACAATCGCGAATACGGCACGCTCGATGACTACCGCGATGGTTATCAGCAGGGATTCGAAGCGGGTTACGCTACGGGATTCGAGAAGCGTTCGTTCGAGACCAATCTGCCTTCGGAAATAAAACGCCGAGGCGTCGTATCGGTTCGGCCTGCTGCGTCGAACACGATGGCGCAGACCACGACCGCACCTGCCGCAACGACGGGCAGCACGGTAGCTGCAGTATCGACGAGCAGCAGCGGATATCAGATACCGGTCGCATACACCAATGGAGTGTCGGCAGAATCGATCATCATAATCCCGAGGGACACGGAACTGCTTGTGGAGCTTCAGGACGACCTGAGCACCGAGCGCAACCGTGAAGGCGACAAATTCACGGCCAAGGTGACATCCCCGTCTGAGATCGCGGGAGCGATCATCGAAGGACGCATTAGCAAGATCGTCAAGCCGGGCCGCATCAAGCGTCGCTCCGAACTGCTGCTTTCGTTTGACCGTATCATCATCAGCGAGCAGCGTTGGAGCAACTTTAACGCACAACTGACCGAGGTGATGCCGGTCAAGGGCGACAACATCAAAACGGTCGATACCGAGGGCACTGCTATCGGCAAGAGCTCGATCAAGAGCGACAGTATCAAGGTCGGCGGAGCGACGGGTACTGGACTTGTGATCGGTGCGATCGCGGGCGGGCCGGTCGGGGCTGCGGTTGGTGCCGGCGTCGGAGCAGCTTTCGGCGTTGGCGCGGTCGTCATCGAACGCGGCAAACACGTAAATCTCAACAGAAATCAGCAGGTCCGCATCCGTACGAATTACGAAACGCAGATCCGCTGACGCCGTTGCCGCAAAGCGGCATTGTCGGATGTAAATATCAGGTGGCCGTGTTTCCTCCTCGGCCGACCAGCCGGGCTATCGCACTCGTTCTCCTTGCGTGGTTCGGCCGGCCGGCCGCTTTTCGTTTCAAGGGGCCGGTTTGACAATAGCCTCCGGCGGTGCAAAACTCCCGATGTGCCCGCCGAACGCCTCAAAGGTGTCAGCAGCAGGGGAAGTCGGGTGAGAATCCCGCGCGATCGCGTCACCGTAATGCGGCTAAGCCGACGAGCCGGGTCGCCTGCTTCGGTCAAGAGGGCATTGGCAGATGTTTCGCGTTAAAACATCGCCGGTGCAAACAGCAAGTTTCGACGATTCGCCCTGTTTCTCCGGTCGGTGTTCCGATGCGTGGGAGGTGGGGCGGATCAATTTGATCTCTAGAAGTCTTTATTCCAATTACAGTTCGTGTGTTTTCAGCGCAGCAGCTTGGCTGCTTGTGCTGCTCTGTCTGATCTCTGCGTCGGCTTGCGAAGCGACGCGTACGGCAGGAACATCACGCGGGCGCGTGGTGACGGATGGTATCGGGCGCAAGGTCACGCTGGCGGCAAAGGTCGAGCGCGTTGTTTCGCTCGCGCCCAGCGTGACCGAACTTGTATTTGCTGCGGGCGGCGGCGACCGCCTGGTCGGCGTCACTTCGTATTGCAACTATCCGGCTGAGGCCGCTTCGATCGCTAAGATCGGCGATACGATGACGCCCAATATGGAGTCGATCGTTGCGCTGCGGCCGGACCTTGTGATCGTATCCAAAGCGTCGCAGGTCGAGTCTTTCGTCAAGACCTTGTCAGCCAACGGCATCGAGATATACGTGTCCGACCCAAAAGGCGTAATCGATGTAATAGCCGAGATCAGGCGTTTGGGAGAGATATTCGGGACCGAGGACACGGCACAAGATACGGCGGACAAACTCCGGTCGCGAGTCGGATCAGTCACGAATAAGCTGTCAGGCGTCGGATCCAGGCCGAGCGTTCTGGTCCAAGTCTCGCGCGAACCGTTATTCACGATCGGCGAGGAAGCTTTCCTAAACGAGGTCGTAAGGCAAGCCGGCGGTGTTTCGGCGACCGCATCGGTACCGACTGCGTTCCCAAAACTAAGCAAGGAATCGGCTCTCGCGCTTATGCCTGATGTGATCGTCTTGTCCGACAGCGAGGACAATCGCGAGCCGAACGATGCATTTCGCAGCTCGCCTGCAGTCAGGAATGGACGGGTATATCGGATCGATGCGGACATATTATCGCGTCCCGGCCCGCGTACCGTTGACGCGCTCGAGAGGCTGGCGAGTTCGCTGCATCCCGAGATATTTGAACAGGGCCACGATAACAAATGAAGCGTCGGACGCTGCGAAATACGTTGATACTTGTTGCTGCGTTGATCGTCGCGGCGGCTGCGGCCATGATGATCGGAGCCGAACGGATCGACATTTCGCATCTCAGCGAGATCGACAAGACGATACTTTTCGACATTCGGATCCCACGAGTTCTGCTGGCGGCATCGGTCGGAGCGAGCCTGGCAGTTGCTGGTGCAGGGCTTCAGTCGCTGCTGCGTAACCCGCTTGCCGAGCCCTATCTGCTGGGCGTGTCGAACGGAGCCGCGCTCGGGACGCTCATAGCTTTCGTGTTCTTCGGGGCGTTCGAGTTCACTCGGCCGCTGTTCGCTTTTGCAGGTGCGGCTGCTGCGACGGTCGTCGTATATCGTATGGCTCGGGGCCGGGCGGGAATGAACGTCGAGCGTCTGGTCCTATCCGGCGTGATCGTAACTACATTTCTGTCCTCGGTGATAGTTATGCTGACCAGCGTGCTCGATGCGGCACGTCTGCGGAGCTATACGTTCTGGCTGCTTGGCGACCTGTCGCAGGCGTCGCTCGGCGGAGTTTATCTCAGCGCAGGGGCCGCGATCGCAGGGACCGCAGTAATGGCGTCACAGGCAAGGGCGTTGAATCTGATGATGGTCGGCGAGAGCGACGCGTTCGACTTCGGCGTCGAGGTCGGCCGGGTACGAATGCTTGTCTTCGGCGCGGCAAGCGTGGTCGTCGGTGCATCAGTGGCGGCAAGCGGATCGGTCGGCTATGTCGGGTTGATCGTGCCGCATCTTGTGCGTATGGCGTTCGGCAGCGACAATCGGCAGGTCGTGCCGTTGTCGGCGCTTGCTGGTGCAATATTTGTGGTGGCGGCGGACACGCTCGCCAGGACGCTGATCGCGCCGCGTGAGTTGCCGGTCGGAGCCATAACCGCGTTGGCGGGAGCTCCGCTTTTTATCTATCTCTTGCGCCGGAGTTGATCGTATTGGCCGAGAATACGCCAAATGCTTGAAGCCAGAGACATCTCTATCAGCTACGGGTCGCGCGAGGTGCTGCGGGGCGTGTCGTTCGCCGTGCGTGACGGGAGCGTGACTGCTCTACTCGGGCCGAACGGAGCCGGCAAATCTACCCTGATGCGGGCGTTGAACGGAACGTTCGGGGCGTCGGCCGCAAAATTCACAGGCGAAGTGTTATTTGGCGGAGAACGGATCGACGGACTCTCGCGTCGCGAGATCGCAAGCAGGATCGCCGTTGTCGCCCAGGAGAACGAGACGCGGTTTCCCGTGACGGTGATCGAATTCGTGCTCGCCGGGCGATTTGTTCACGGCAACGCGTTCGGCTGGGAGACCACGGCGGATATCGAGGCAGCGAAGCGGTCATTGGCTGATTGTGACCTTGCGGGTTTTGACGAGCGGCTGATGAACGAATTGTCTGGCGGTGAACGCCAGCGTGTTGTTCTGGCGCGTGCGATGGCGACTAACGCGAGACTGCTGCTGCTTGATGAACCAACGGCGAATCTGGATCTTGCGCATCAGCGGCTGATGTTTCGGCTTGTGCGTCAGCGGTGCGACACATGCGGCGGTGCGGCGGTCGTGATCACGCACGACCTTGATCTGGCAGCCGCATATTCGGACTCGATCTTATTGCTGGACGGCGGAAAGCTCACTGCCGCAGGGCATCCCGAGGAAGTGCTGACGGCTGAAAATGTGGCCCGGGTATTCGGCGTCGAAGTATCGATAAGCCATGACGAAGCGAGCGGACGGGTCCGCGTCGCGAATGTTTATTAGTCGGCGGCGGTTCGCAGACGAACCGCCGGAAACGGCGATCATTGCATAGGAAGTCCGGTGCAGATCCGGCGCTGCCCACGCAACCGTATAGTCGGGAACATTGCTTGATCGCCTTGGAGCAGAACCATTCTGCGTGTGGGCAGAAGAGGAGTCTATGAAGTTAGTTTCCATATTGTCACTGACGCTTGTATTCGCGTCTTTCGTTCATTCTCAATCGACTGTCACGGTCAGCGGATTTGTCGGCAGGGTCGGCCCCGGCTCGATCGAAGTGCAGACACGAGGATCGGCATATCCGGGTGTAGAGGTCACGCTGACCCGGCTCGACGATCCGGCAGTCAAATTTACGACGACGACGGACGCGGACGGCCGATTTCGTTTTGACGGCATTTCGTCCGGCCGGTATAGGGTCGATGCGGTGCCGCCGCGACAGGACAACGTGCAGTCGCCATATGCGACCATCGAGGTCGGTTCGGCGCCTGTGACGATCGATCTCGCGGTTAACGTTGTCGCCGGCCCCGCGTGTTCAAATTGCGGCATTCGCGAAACTGTCACCGTCGCTGCGGGCCAGGAACAGCCTGTCGAACTTGTATCAAAGAGCGTGGATGTGGTCGGGCGCCAGGAGATGCGCGACCGAGCGGACATCACGATGACCGACAGCCTGAGGACGATACCGGGCCTCAGGGTCCAACAGCTTGGCGGATTTGGAAAGGTGGCTTCGATCAAAACACGAGGCCTGCGCAATCAGGATACGGCGTTCCTGATCGACGGCGTCAGATTTAGGGACCCGACGGCCATATCGGGTGACGCAACGTCCTTTCTCAGCGATGTGACACTGACCAGCGTCGATCGGGTCGAGGTGCTTCGCGGTCCGGGTTCGTCGATCTACGGCACCAACGCGATAGGAGGCGTTGTCGATCTGCGAACACCAAAGGCCTCGATCGGTACTCATGGTCAAATAAGCGGTGCACTGGGCGGCTTGGGTTTGGGTAGAGGCAGAGCGAATCTCTCGCATGGTACTCGCGACGGACGGTTTGGTATCGGCGGGGCAGTTTCGCGAACAGTCTATTCAAAGGGCATCGACGGCGACGACCGAGCCGCAAACACCGGCCTGCAGTTTCGCACCGATGTACGTTTGAGTCGCTTTTCGGCGACCGGAAGCCTGCTCTACTCGAACGCCGATGTCAGGCTCAACACCGATCCGGATACGCTCGGCCCTCTGCCGGGTATCACGACGATCATCAACGCCGTGCCAAACGTCAATTTTACATCTGATGCAAATGACCCGGACCGGGTCCAACGTTCGCGAGCCTTCACAGGGAAGGTAGCGATGACCATCGCCCTGCATCCAAAGGTGACGATCGACGGGCTCTATAACGGATTGACGACGAACCGGAACAACGATAACGGGCCGCTAGGTGCGGGCTTTCAGTCGGCATCGACAAGCATTTTCGAAGGCAGGATCGACACGCTCCAGACGAAGCTGACGTGGCGTCCACGGTTGAGTTCGCTAACTATCGGTTACGAGTTCGAGCGGGAAAAGTATCGGAACGAAGGCCGCACCCCGAGCGGGACCGGGAATTTTTTCACTCGTGCGGGCCAGCAAAGCAATACGATATTTGCCCAGGGTTTGTTAGGGCTGGATGACGGGAGACTTCAGATAGCCGGAGGCGTTCGCGTACAGCAATACTCGCTGGCGTCCCCCGGCTTTAGCCTGACAAATGCTCCATATAATTCGCTGACGCTTGCCGATCCGCCCCGTGCGGTGACATACGACGGAGCTGTTTCGTATCTGATCAGAGCGACGGGTACAAAGCTCAGGTCGCACGTCGGGAACGGCTATCGCGTGCCGTCGCTTTACGAACGATTCGGGACCTTTTACTCGACCTTCGGCGGTGCGCAGTTCATAGCGATCGGCGATCCGTTCCTCGGGCCGGAGCGCTCGGTCGGATTCGACATAGGCGCGGATCAGGAATTTGCTACGGGCCGCGTGCGATTGTCGGCAGTATATTTTTATACAAGATTGACTGACGTGATCGGTTACGCCAATGTCGTACCGCCGATCGGATCCACGACGCGTCCATTCGGCGGATATCTCAATCAGAAGGGCGGTATCGCAAGAGGCGGCGAATTCTCGGGCCGGGTGACGCCGGACGATCGGACGGACATATTCGCATCCTATACATACACGAACAGCGATCAGCGCCAGCCGCAGGTCGCGGGCAGCAGGATCACCCGGACGCTCGGCATCCCCGACCATGAGTTCACGTTCAGCGTGACCCGACGGTTCGGCCGAGCGTGGGCGAACTTTGACTTTATGGGTACCTCGTCGTATCTGGCGCCGATATATAGCAATTCGATCTTTCAGGCACGTATCTATCGGTTCGAAGGTAATCGACGGGGAGACCTGACCGGCGGGTATTCGTTCAAGGCGGACAAGCGAGGCAGAGCTTTTAGGGTCTTTGCGACGGTCGAGAACGTCCTCAACCAGGAATATTTCGAGAATGGATTCCGAACGGCCCGAGCGAACGCCCGTGTCGGCATCGCCTTTGGCTTCTAGGCCATATCGCTTTCGGCTACAAGACCCGATCCCGGGCCGAGTTTGACAACGATGCTTGGCCTTAGATATTCTTCTCGTTCGCCCGAATAGCGGCGAAGAGCTTGTGTCCGGTTCGTCTAGGGGTTAGGACACCGCCCTTTCACGGCGGCAACACGGGTTCAAATCCCGTACCGGATACCATCTTTTCTAGACCTATGAGCATCAAATTGCTCGGTTGAAAATTCGCTCTCGTCGAGCGAATTTTTGTTTTTTGCGGATGAGATCGAGACGTTTGCTCATTTTGACGATATTGGCCTTGGCGGCGGCTGGCGGCGTGCGTGCGCAGTCGGTCGTTGGCGATACGGTCATGGTGCTGCCGTTCGAGAATACGTCGGCAATGCCTGAGTTCAACTGGGTTGGTGAGAGCTTTGCGGCCTCGCTGTCCGAGTTGCTCCGGGTGCCGACGCTGGCCGTCGTGTCGAACGACGAGCGAAAGATACTTCAGCAGAGATTCCGCGTGCCGCCATCTACGCTGCCGAGCCTGGCCACCGCGCTCAAGCTCGCACGCGAGCGGGGTGTGACGATGCTCGTGTCGGGTCGTTATAACATCGTGCCGGCACAGGGCGATACGGCGGCGACTGTCACGGTGACGGTCAAGATCATTAGGGTCAACGAAGGCCGATTCCTGAGCGAGACGATCGACGGGCGTCAGGTGACGCGCGACATCAACCTAACGGACGCTCTTGGCAATCTCCAATCAGTTCAGGGACAGATCGCCTACCAAATACTCTACCAACGCGACAAAAACCTTGCTTATTCGCAAAACGACCTGATCACCGCCGCGAATAAGGTGCCGGGCCGTGCGTTCGAAGCCTATATCAAAGGCTTGCTTACCAATCTCGCAGAGGTTCGCGAGAACTATCTCAAGAACGCGCTCAGGCTCTATGCGGACGGGGGCGGCGAAGGAGTTTATGCGGCAGCCGCTCTCGAACTCGGGCATCTGTATCTGGCACAGCGAAAACTGGGCGATGCGGCCGCAGCATTCGAATCGGTCATAAATGCGTTCCAGCAGTGCCGCGACGCGGCCCGTGCAGCCAGCAAGGCACAGCAGTGCAGCGAGGACGATTACGCCGAAGCAGCATTCTATGACGGTCTGATCATGCTCCAGCAGGGAAGTTTCGAGCGTTCGCTCGGCATCCTGCGGCCGCTGGCCGAGGACCTGAAACTTACGAGCGTATATAACGCTATCGGCGTCATCAGCGTCCAGGGTGGGCGAGCTGAGAAAAAGAATCCCGCACGTGCGGCGGGGCTGATAAACGATGGCGTTGATATGCTCCGGCGAGCAGCCGATTCACTGCCGGACGATCCCAATATACGGTTCAATCTCGCGGCATCACTGTTCTTTAGCGGAAATATGGACGAGGCCGTCACTCATCTGCGAACCGCCATAGTTGCGAATCCAAAGGATGGGGACGCGTATTTTCTGTTGGCCAAGGCTCTCGAATCTCTCAAAGACCCGCTTGCCTCCGAAATGGATAATCAAGCTCGTCAGTACCTGACCACGGGCAACAGATACGCCGTGCTCGAACGCGAATGGCAGCGCTCAAAAACACTCAACGAGATACCGCTTCGTGTCGAGCAGCCCACGCGTAAGGACTTCGTCGCAGTGATACTTTCGCGGAAGCAAGGCTCGGTAGCCGTTCAGCCGCAGGTCACCGAGACAGAACGCCTCATCGCACAGGCTCGCCAGTTGGTCAAGGCCGGACAGGACGATGAGGCAATGCAGGTGCTCAGACGCATTCTTTCGAGCGAACCGATGAGCGCTGAGAGTTATTTGCTCCTCGGTAAGCTGCATTTGCGACGCGGCGATGTGGACCAAGCTATTAGTTCTTTCAAGACCGCGATCTTCTGGGACAACCGCCAGGTCGAGGCTCATGTTTCGCTCGGACGGATCTACGTCGATCGAGGTGATTGCCAGCAAGCCAAGAATTACGCTGCGTCGGCCGCCGCGATCGATCCGAATGACAGCGATGTGGCCGGATTGCAGCGATTGACCGACAGATGCTCGAAATAGTGCAGACCGGGGCTCGACCGTGGCGTCTTGTAAGCCCCAAGTGATAACCATTCGCTGATTCCAAAAAAATCATTGTCTCAAAGGCCCGTGTTTACGGGCCTTTTTCTATTGCCGGTGGGCGACCAGGAATAAATTTCGGCAGAATTGGAATGTTTGGCACGCTAGTTGTTAATAGGTAAATCGGCTAGCTTGATGCACTTTATCAAGACCCCGCCGCCAACTCTACTTCGAGCGCGGTTTGCCACTGTGCTCTTGAACCTTCCGAGCGTTCCTTCAGTTGTCCTACCATTCCGGGCCCGGCTCAAAAAGCCGGGCCCGTCCTATTTTTACACGCAAAAACCACTATCCCGGCACGGTTACACGAAATCGTTCAATTTGATCCGAGTTTAAACGACAACGGGCAGGAGTTCCTTCAAACTGACCGCATGACTGACGCAGGAGCCGGAAAATGACAGAACGTGTCAATCTTGAGTGACAAAATTTGTCGCTTATTGACCGATTGTCGGTCAGATTGACGCTGGCCTGCCTTGACGCTGACGAACGGGCGACCGCAATGGTAAGCTATCGGCGTGAAGCGGTTGCCCTCATTAACGAATATCTCGCTCGCGGGCTTATCGGCGGCGCTGTTGATACTTGCATTTCCGGATATCGAAGCGTGGTTCCTTGCGTGGTTCGCCCTTGTTCCACTGATGCGGGCGGTCGAGCGCGAAGACAGCGTCGCGCGGTCATTCCTGCTCGGCTGGATGTTCGGGACGATATTCTTTTTCGGCACGTGCTATTGGCTGACGTATGCCCCGATCCACTACGCGGACATTCCTTGGCCGATCGCTTATCTTCTGATCCTGATAGCTTGCATAGGAGCTGGCTTCTTTCCGGCTGTCTTCACCGGCATCCTTTCGTATCTGTTGCGTCGGCTGGGCGTTTGGGCGCTGTTGGCGGCTCCTTTCGTTTGGGTATGCACGGAGTTTTTACGATATTGGGTGACCGGGAATAACTGGAACGCTCTCGGGTATTCGCAGGCTTTCGACACGTTCTTACTGCCCGCATCGCGGCTTGGCGGCGTTCTGTTGATAAGCTGGGCCTGCGCTGCATTGAGCGCATATGCTTTATTCGCATTCGACAGAACGAGGAAGGGACACTACCGCGCGGCCTTTGTGCCGGTCACGCTGATCTTGCTTGTTTTCGGAGCGATCCGTTCTACTGACCGGATCACCGGCGTCGAATACAAACGCAGGGTCGAAGCGAAAATAATTGCTCTCCAGCCCAACGTGCCGATGTCCGGCTTGAACTACCTGAAATGGAAAGAGCTTCGGCAGCGGCAGTTCGATACTGCGGAAGCCGAAGTGAGGAAGCTGCCTGCCGGCGAACGACCGCCGGTCACGGTCATTCTTCCCGAATCGCCGATGAATTTCGCATACAATGATGATCGAGAATTTCAGGAGTATGTCAGGGAGTTCACAACGCGAAACAACGTCAGCCTGATATTCAATTCTGCCGAGCCGGATCCGACCAACGGAAAATACTTCAACTCGGCAATGATGATCGGCGCCCAAGGGAGACCGATCGCTCAGTACGACAAGATCTATCTGCTGCCTTTCGGAGAAGCCGTTCCGGTGCCGTTCGAATCGATCGTGCCTGCATTTGTAGGAAATTTCTCGTATGGCCGCGAGTACGACCTATTGCCTTTCGGAGACGCAAAGGCTGGTGTGATGATCTGTTTCGAATCGCATTTCGGCCAACTTGGGCGCGAATACGTTGGCAGCGGAGCCGACGCTCTGGTCGAAATGACAAATGACGGATATCTCGGCCCGACGCCTGTCCTGCGTCAGCATCTGGCAAATGCAGTTTTTCGAGCCGTCGAGACAGATCGGCCGGTGCTTCGCGTTACTAATGTCGGAGTAACGGCCCGGATCACCGAACGCGGCGAAGTGATGGACCCGGCGCCGGCGTATCAAGAAGACAGCCGCATCTGGACCATCTCCAAGAGCGACGGCTCGCAGACGTTCTATGTCAGATACGGCGATTGGTTCGCGTGGCTGTGTTCGATCGTGACCGTGATGCTCTCGGGCATCGCGTCGAGGCGCAGGCCCGCAGGCGAGGAAGAACCGGCGGGCATTCGCGATCTATAGCAGTGGTTGATTCGATTGGACGGGAACGATCTTGTAAAATACCAATGATGGAACTTACCGACCTAAAAGAAAGATTCGACGTGATCAAAGACAAAGTTGCCCAACTTGGGAGGTTTCTTTGACGCGCCTCGGCTGCAACAACAATTAGACGAATTAGAACAACAGATCTCGGCGGCGGGATTCTGGGACGACCAGGCTTCGGCACAGAAGGTCGTACAGCAGCGTTCGCGGATAGAGAAACAGCTCGATCAGCAAAAGGCGTTTGAGACAGGCGTTTCCGATGCTGAGGTGCTGTTGGAATTTGCCGAGTCCGATGCAGACTCTGCTCGGGAACTCGAACAACTGATCGGCCGGCTCGAACGGGAGGCCGCCGCCGCCGAGGTTCAATCTCTGCTGTCTGGTGAGACCGATGCGAATAACGCCATATGCTCGCTGCAGGCGGGAGCCGGCGGCACGGATGCACAGGATTTTTGCCAAATGCTGCTCCGGATGTATATTCGCTGGGCTGAAAAGAAAGGCTTCTCGGTCGAGATCCTCGACGAACAGGCCGGGTCGGAAGCAGGCATCAAATCGGCAACATTCCGCGTAGAGGGCGATTATGCCTACGGGCTGCTCGCGGCCGAAGCGGGCGTGCATCGGCTCGTTCGCATCTCGCCGTTCAATTCCGGCGGCAGCCGCGAAACGTCCTTTGCGTCCGTTTTCGTAAGCCCCGAGATCGACGAGAATATAGAGGTCACGATAGAGGACAAGGACCTGCGCGTCGATACGTATCGATCGAGCGGCGCCGGCGGCCAGCACGTAAACGTCACCGATTCAGCGGTCAGGATCACGCATTTGCCAACCGGAATTGTGGTAACGTGTCAAAATCAGCGGTCGCAGATCCAGAATCGCGCCGTGGCTATGCAAGTGCTGCGATCCAAGCTCTACGAACTCGAACTCGAAAAACGCCGCGAGGGCGCGGCCGAGCTCGAAGCCGGGAAGATGGACATCTCATTCGGATCGCAGATACGCAATTACGTGCTGCATCCTTACCGCTTGGTCAAGGACACGCGTACCAAACACGAGACAAGCGATGTTGATGCGGTGCTCGACGGCGAGATCGATGAGTTCATTCAGGAATTTTTGGTGTGTAAGAAAAGCGCACGCTTTGGTGTTTGATTATCAATTGTGAGTTGGACGATCGTTAATTGGCGGCAGACAAGATCAACCAATTAACAATGGGCCAGTTCACAATTAAGAGTTTTTGGTTTCATGAAAACCTGCCCGACCTGCAAAGCAGTTTACCGCGACGAGGAGATCAACTTCTGCCTTGCCGACGGGACGACGCTTATCGAAAAAAAGGGCAAGAACACAAAACGTTCGCATCGCAACGACGTGGTCGCGGTGATCGTGGCGGCGGTCGCCCTGCTTGTGATGCTGAGCCTGATAACGGCGAGCACGACAGACAGATCATTGTTTTCGACCGGTGACGGCTCGCAGATCCGCAACTGGATCGGCCCGATCGGAGCCAATATCGCAGCAGTTCTCTTTAATTTCTTCGGATACGCGGCTTACATTTTTCCTTTCCTGATCGCCTTGATCGCATGGCGGGTCTATCAGGCCGATACGCTCGTGCCGCGTCCGCTACGCGCGGCCGGATTCGTGCTGTTCGTTGTGTCGCTCGCCGGGCTGCTGTCGCTATTCTTTGGGCCGCGTGCCGGAGCCGCAACCGGCGAAATGGCGGCTCAGGGCGTGGGCCACTTTATCGGCAGCATCGGCGCCGGCGTGCTGCTGACGGCCGTTTTTATCAGCTCCGTTCTCCTGGTAACCAATTTTACGATCGAAGGTTTTATGAGTCATTTCGATCTGGCGTGGGAGAACGTCCGCATCCGGTTCGACGAATGGCGGGAACGCAGGCGTGCAGAGAGCCCATCGATGATCGAGGCGAAACGGCGAGCCGAGAAACGCCGTTCGAAGCGGGAATTGCAGGACGAAGTGCCATCAACGATCCGTGTGCCCGATATCGCCGCCGAGCCAATTATCGAACCGACGATCGACGAAGGCCCGTCGATACCGACCGTTCCGGCCCCGGAACAAAGCTACGAGACGCTTGTAGCCGACGACCCGCTTGCGACCACGCCGGGCGGCGTCGTTGATGACGAGAACCAAGCGGTCGAAGATCTCGTGTTGGCGGAAACCGAACCTGAGTCAGACGATGCAGAAGAGCCCGTGCCGGATGACGAACCGGAGGCTTCAAAGCGAAATAACTACGATAATTATCAATATCCGCGACCCGAGATGCTCACGCCGCCTGCACCGCGAATACAGCAGGACGACGACGAACTGCGTGCTATCGCTCGCGAACTGTCGCAGAAGGCAGGCGAGTTCAACGTAGGCGGCTCTGTGATGAACATCTCAAAAGGCCCGGTCGTGACGACGTACGAATTTAAGCCCGACGCAGGTGTCCGCTATTCGCGTGTGACAAATCTCGCTGACGACCTTTGCCTGGCCCTCAAAGCCGAGTCGATAAGGATAGACCGAATTCCTGGAAAGGCATATGTTGGCATCGAAGTGCCGAATCGCCGCCGTGAGGTGATCAATCTCCGCGAGGTGATCGAATCGCCCGAATTCGAGAAATCGAACAGCCTTCTCACTTTGGCTCTCGGCAAGACCATCGGCGGACTGAACTACGTGAATGACCTTGCAAAAATGCCGCACCTGCTGATCGCCGGTGCGACCGGTGCAGGTAAATCGGTCGGCGTCAATACGCTCGTGATGTCGATCCTTTATAAGGCCCGGCCCGATGAGGTCAAATTCATCATGGTCGATCCAAAGCGGCTCGAGCTCGGGCTCTACAAGGACATACCGCATCTCGCGGTGCCGATCATCACAGAACCTAAGAAGGCCGCGAATGCATTGAAATGGGCCGTCACCGAAATGGAGAGGCGGTATCGCGACCTTGCGGGCTACGGAGTACGCAACATTGACGGCTACAACGCCGAGATGCGACGCCGGCGAGATCTAGAGCTGACGGACCATGACGGCAATGAACCGCGCATCCTGCCATATGTCGTAATAATCATCGACGAGCTCGCCGACCTGATGATGGTCGCGGGCAAAGACGTCGAAGAATCGATAACGCGGCTTGCGCAGATGGCTCGAGCTGTCGGCATTCACCTTGTGCTCGCCACTCAGAGGCCCTCAGTGGACGTTATTACGGGACTTATCAAGGCAAATTTCCCCTCGCGCATCGCGTTCCGCGTTTCGAGCAAGGTCGATAGTCGAACGATCATAGACGGCAACGGGGCCGAGAGCCTGCTGGGCCAGGGCGATATGCTGTTCCTGCCGCCGGGTAACGCGAACGTGATACGCATACACGGCGCCTTCGTCAACGAGGCTGAGATCAAGAAAGTGGTCGATCATATCAAGGGTCAGGGCAGTCCGGAATACGACCAGACGATCACCGTGTCGCCCGAAGAAACTGCGGACGACGGCGAACTTCCGGGCCGCCGCGATCCGATATTTGACGATGCTCTACGCGTCTTCGTATCTGCCAAACGAGCTTCTACGAGCCTGCTTCAGCGTAATTTCAAGGTAGGCTATGGACGCGCGGCCGGCATCATCGACGCGATGGTACGCGAGGGATTCATCGGCGAGATGGACGGCGCGGCCCGCGCTCGGCCGATACTCGAAAAAGCCTACGAATACCTTCAGGATCTCGAAGAAGGAGCAGCCGGCGACCTCGACGACCGGCCTTAGTCGAACCGCTTCCGTCGGGACGGCTGCAGCGAACGGATGCTATTCAGGTTGCCGAAGCTGCGTTCACGTCACAAATTGTCCGATAGCGAGAGCACTCGCATCGGTGCTTCGCTGCCGCTCGTGTGGCTCGCTGCGGCTTTCGCTTCCGGGGCCGCGGCGGGTGCTTCAACTTATCTTCCTCCGATAATTGCTGCAGCGATCGGTTTAGCCGCAGTCGTGCTCCTGGCGGCGGCTAGGATCGAGGGACGCCCGGCCGGGTTGGCGGCCATTATTGCTTTCACTTTCGCGGGGATCGCCGCGGGAGGATCTTCAGCAGTAGCGGCGACGGATCCCGACCGCATACGCAATATCTACGACCGCGGCGAGATCGTATCCGGCAGCGAGGTCGTCCTCAACGGCGTCGTCTCGTCGGTGATCGAGCCCGATCCCGACGGCGAGAACGCACGGCTTCGCGTCACATCGATCGTTTATAGGGACAATGAACGGCCTGCATCCGGCACCGTGCAGCTCAGTCTA
This sequence comes from Acidobacteriota bacterium, assembly GCA_019639115.1. Taxonomy (GTDB): domain Bacteria; phylum Acidobacteriota; class Blastocatellia; order Pyrinomonadales; family Pyrinomonadaceae; genus OLB17. Next base: position 164,672 of record JAHBSM010000004.1, read on the forward strand.
AGGCACGCGAACGCCGAGGGGGAGACGAGGCTTCGATACGGTTCGCCTGTGAGTGCTTTGTGCCGGCTTCAGCGTGAGGACAAGTATCTCGATCCGGGCGTAATTCCGACGCGGGAGTCGCTCGACCGTCGCGGCGTGGACGCGGCCTGCTCGGTCAACAATATAGGAAATATCGAGATCGGCGGCGAGGATCATTCGATCATGGCGATTCTTTCGGACCTGCGTGTGGCGGCCGTTCGCGAGCTCCGACTTAGACTGTCGCCACGGGCCGCGGGCGTCATGATAGCAGCGCTCACCGGCGACCGACACTTCGTGGACGGCGACACAGCCGAGGCATTCCGTGAGGGAGGCACGTTCCACATTCTCGTCGTTTCGGGACTGCATATTTCCTTCATCGGAGGGCTACTTCTGTTCGCTGCGCGTCGTCTGACGCGAAAAAGATGGGTGCAGGCGGCCGTGTCGGCAGTACCGCTATGGGCCTATACAGCAGCCGCAGGGGGCAACATTCCCGCGGTCAGGGCTGCGGTGATGTTCACGTTGATACTGATCGGATATGTCCTGTATCGGCCCACGTCGATGCTGAACATGCTTGGAGCCGCTGCGATCATCCTGCTGGCCTGGCGGCCGGCTGACGTGTTCGACCCGACGTTCCATTTATCGTTCGTCAGCGTCGCGGCCATCGTAGGCGTCGCGATCCCTCTGATCGAAAGGCTGCGAAATATCGGCGAATGGTATCCGAAACCGGGACAGCCGCTGCCGCCGAGGTGCACTCGCTTGATGCGCCGAGCGTGCGAAACCATTTGGTGGCGACCCGAGGCGTGGTCCAAAGAGCTGTCCACACAGATCTGGTCCGGCACGATCCGCAAGGAACCGTTCTTTGGCGGCAAGCTCAGCGGCGGCATTCAGTCGGTTGCGGCGGGCCTGATCCAGGCCTTGATCATATCGACTGCCGCACAGTTTGCAATGCTGCCGCTTTTAGCGATCTATTTTAATCGTGTCGTGCTGACCGGGCCGATCTCGAATCTGTGGGTAGCGTCGATCTTCGCGGTCGAGGCTCTGGCGAGCGTTGCCGGCCTGGCCGCGTCCGCCGTGTCTGAAAAGATAGGCGGCCTATTCTTTGGTTTGGCCGACGTGTCGAATACGGCGATGTTATGGCTCCCGGCGACATTGTCGTCGATAGGGGCGACGGGATACCGGCTGCCTGCATACTCAGGCCGGGCAACGCTCATCTATGTGGCATACCTGGCCGCGTTCGCGGGTTTAGCCTTTCAAATACGCCGTTGGCGGCCGTTGGACGTTGCGGGAAATTGGCGGGCCAATAGCGACCTGACGCTGATAATAACCGCATCTCTGGCAATTTTCGGCGGAGTGATCGCCATTGGCGTCGGCGCCGACGCCAAAGCCGACGGCCGGCTCTACGTTCATTTCATAGACGTGGGCCAGGGCGACGCGATATTGCTGCGGCTGCCCGGCGGCGGCGCCGTGCTGATAGACGGCGGAGGTACGCGAAACTACAAAGCGGAACAGGACGGCGGTTCGCCCAGATACGATCGAGCGGGTATCGGCGAGGTAGTGACGAATCGAACTCTGTGGGCTCTCGGGGTAGATCGTCTGGAGGCTATCGCTGCAACGCACTCGGATGCAGATCATGCGGAAGGACTGGCGGATGTTGCTCGTTCGTTCACATTCGATCGGCTCTTACTTGGCCGAAAGGCGTGCTCTGCACCTGAGATGTCACCCGTCTGTGCCGAGGCAAAAAGGCAGGAAGCACTGATCGAGATCGTCGAACGCGGCGATACATTTGAGATCGAAGGCGTTGTTTTCGAAGTGCTGCATCCCGCGACGGGCGACGGCCCGTATGACAATGATGCGTCGCTCGTTCTGCGTGTCACTTATGGCGGGCGGCGATTCTTGCTGACCGGCGATATCGAACGCGGTGCGGAGGCAGCCATCATCGGGAGCGGTGTCGAAATGGCCGCCGATGTCGTCAAGATACCGCACCACGGCAGCAAGACCTCCTCCACCGACGCATTCGTAAATGCAGTATCGGCACGCTACGCAATCGTCAGCGCCGGCAAGAGGTCGCCATTTGGCCATCCCGCCGATGCGATCGTTCGCCGCTGGATAGAAGCCGGTGCCGAGGTTCTCTCAACCCAGCAGAATGGCATGATCACGTTCTCGACCGACGGGAGCGACCTTCTGGTCACTGCTTATGCCTCGGAAAAGTAGTTGCTATTCTCCTGTACAATCAAATACAATAACGTTGAACAAATAAAAACAACGGATGGCACCGAGTGGTCATCCGTGCGCCGGCAAACTTGACAAAGGAGGACGTTATGCCTTGTTGGGCCAATTGTTTGTTGGGATTCTGGTGGATCTGGGGCATCGGCTCGATCGTCGCTGCATTGATCGGACTCGCTTCGACGCTCACGCCGTGGGGTTTGCTTTGGGGTGCCGTATGGCTCGGTGTGACCCTGATAGCTTGTCTTATTTTCTGTTTGGTCAGGTGCGGCGGACGTTAGTTCCGTGCGCATGTGAATTCAAGTTGGAGGCATGATCATGGAAATCAAACCAGGTGGAACAAGAGAACAGAACGCAGTTGGAGCTTGGCTCGACAGGGCTTGTCTGATCAAGGCAGAGGCCGCAGGCGCGTCGGCCGTGTTACCGTCGCTGCTGCCGTTCTTCGATCATTTTTCGCACGCTATCGCCAGCTTTGGCCGCTGCGAGTTGAACGCAAGGGAACTTGACCGATCGGTGGCGTTGGGAGTATTTGCCGATCGCCGAAAGCGTCTCGGCGCGGACATAGCCAAATACAACAACGCGGGACTCGAACAGATAGACCGTCTCCGCAAAGTGATCCCGGCTATGGCGGAAGAGATCGCAAGGTTAAAGGTACCTCATAAACAGGCCGTCGGACGGCTTCGCGAGTGCGTAGGCGAGATCCGGACCGCTATAGCCGAGTGGGATATGAAAGGATCGGATGCGGCAAAGATCGACAGCGTCCTCTCAGAAGCCTTAGACGTGGTCAGCAAAGACGGACTCGCAGGGATCGCCGGCTATCTTGACCTAAAAGCTCAGGAACTCAAGCGGCTCAGGAAGCGGAAAGATCGAGGCGCGGTTGAAAATATCCCATGGTGGAAACTCGCGATCGTCGCAGGGATGATCGGCTGGTTCTTTTTGATCTTTGCCACGTGCGGCACTGGCGGATGCACCGCCGCCTCGGCTGTTTTTTGGCTCATCATTTCAGCATTGCATCTGGTCGCGTTCGTGCTGTTCTGTTGATCACGAGATCTATGGCCAAGCTGGACCAAGCCAAAAAAATTAGAGAGCCGCTCCTGCCCGGCGGGAGCGGCTCTCTTATTGGGTGTGAACCTTCCGATCTTACTTCGCCGGAGACTCAAACATGAACGCCAGTTTCCAGGCGTCGCCTTCTTTAGCATAGATGGCGGTCTGCCAAAGGTTGCCGTTCTTCTGTCCGTCGCATGTGCCGTCGGCCATGCCCTTAAGGGTTAGGATCTCGACAGTAGGTGATATGGACGTGGCGAAGCCCTCCGAGACTCCGACCTTCGTGATGCCTTCGCATTTCATCGTCTCGGTCCACATCTTGATCGCGTCGGCTTTCGAACCTACATAGTTACCGATCGGATCGACGAACGAGAAGCTCGATGCCATATTGGCCTCGAACCATTTTGCGTCCTTGGCTTTGAAAGCCTCCCAGCCGGCGGTGTGCAACTTCACGAGAGCGTCGGTGTTCGCACTCGGAGTCGGCTTAGCAGGAGCTGGAGCGGTGGCGGGCGATGCCGTTGCGGACTTGTCATCCTTCTTGGGTTCGCCTGCTTTGGCATCGGCGGCCTTAGCATCCTCTTTCTTTGGTTCAGCTTTCGGAGCTTCTTTCTTGTCGGCGGCTTTTTCGGGGGCCGGTGCGGGAGCTTTGGGGTCAATGATCAGGGTCTCGTTGTGGTAAACGCCTTGCCAGAGATCGCCGACCTTTTGCCAAACCGACGCCGCACGAACCGGGCTAGGTATCTTCATTGATTTTCCGTCCATTGTGCATTCGCCGTCGAAGGTGCCTTTGTACACAACAACATAGGTAGTGTCATCGATCTTCGACATCTTAGGTTCGTCGAGCGACCATGATTTCACCTCACATTTGTTCTTGCGGATCATCTCGATCTCGGCGTTGCGGTCGCCGCGTTTTCCTTCAAAGAAGGAGACGAACTTGGCAGCGAGTATATCTTCGAAATGCCGTGCATCGCCTTTGAACCAGGCCTCAGTAGCCTTCTTGTCAAGTTCAAGCAGTGATTCGGCGGTCGGGGCCGAAGCAGCAGGTTTTGCGCCCGTGTTCGCAGCGTTTGCATTGCCGGCCTTGTTATCAGCCGCGCCTCCGCACGAAGCGATGAATGCGGCTGCAATTGCCGCAATGATCATTAGTCGTAAGTGTTTCATAAAATGTTCTCCTAAAGGTTGAATTCAAGCAGAAAAAGACACTTTCGGGAATGCGATCATTTTCCTCAACCCCCTCGAGCGTCCTTCAGTCGTCTGTATTGAGTAAAGGTTTAACACGGCCACAATATATTGTCAAGAAATTTCAGTGTCGAATTATGGCCTCTGACGCCTTTCGCGAGTTCGTCGCATCGCCGATTCGCACATCTCGATCCACTCCTCGACCGTAACGAGGGCGGCTAGCTCGCCGATCAGGTCGAGTGGAATGGCTTTATCCTTTAGCCGTATGCAGGATTTCCCCATATCGAGTCTGCTGCTCGAGCGTTTTGACCACTCTTCGCGAAACCACGCCAGATGTTTCGGCGAGCCGTAGAGGCACATTGAATAGAGCGAGATATTGTTCTTCTGCGAAGCAAGATTGATATACGGCAGCGGCTGCTTCGGGTCACAGTGATATCCCGCCGGGTAGATCTCGTGCGGCACGACCCAGCCAATCATCCCGCAGGTCATCGTCTCGACATAGCCATCGGGCAGATTCTTATTGATCACATCGCGGATCGCGGCGACGGCCTCGCGACGGCCCTCCGGCAGCGAGGCAATGTATTCGTCCGGCGTTGAAGCGTTAGATCTCATGGTCGTCCTCGCAAAAACGCTAGCTCGCCGACGCGGCGCGTGAGGCAGCAAGCAGGTCATCGAGCCTTTGATGGTCTATAGCGAATTGCTTTTTCAGCTCATCGATCCTCAGTTGGACGGCTTCCGTGTCCTTTGGCCGGCGGAGCCGCGTTGCGACGATCATATTATTTTTTGGCGTGTGTTCGACCGAGACGAACTCAAGCATCTTGACCGAATAACCGCATCGTTCCAGCAGCATCGCCCGCATTCCGTCAGTGATGATCTCGGCTGAGCGTTCTCGCAAGACGCCGTGCTTGAGGATGTCGCGATAGATATCGACCGGATCGATCTGCGGCCGTATCTCGCGATGGCAGCACGGTGCGACGACTATGAGCTCCGCGTTGGCCCTGATGCCCTTGTAGATAGCGTCGTCGGTCGCAGTGTCGCATGCGTGCAGAGCGATCAGTATATCGACGCTGCTCACATCGAACGAGTCGATCGATCCCTCGACGAACCGCAGGCCTTCACAATTGCCGGCGCATGAGATGTCCTGACACAAAGCTACAAGTTCGGCTCTGGTATCGACGCCGGTCACTGATACGGCGAGGCCGCGGGATTCACGAAAGTGATCGTACGCGGCAAACGTCAAGTAACCTTTGCCGCAGCCCATATCGACGATCGAGAGCGACTTTCGCCCGGCAAGCCTGGAATCGTCCACGAGCGACGCAAGTATCTCGACGAATCTGTTTATTTGCCGCCATTTGTCCTGCTGCTTGTCACGGACCTCGCCCGCATCGGTCGTGATGCCTAACGCCCGTAGATAGTACGAATTCGGATCGATAAATCGGCGTTTTGCCCGGTCGTGCCCGAGCGGGAGCGGTGTGCGATGCGTCGGTTTTGCCGTATTGAGCCGGCTCTTGCCTTTTTTGCCGATCGAAAGCTGGAGGTCGGTCTCGGTCGTGAAAAGGTGTCCGCTTTTGAACCCCGAATCTATAAGCTCGGCGATGAGCTTGCCGGCCTCGGCCTTCGCGAAGTTCTTTGCCGTGTCACGCGTGCTGTAACGGTATAGAGCAAAAAGTCTATGGCCGCGTTTTGTGGTTATGGGGCGAAAAGATATCTTTTGCAGATGTTCGTCCGCACCCTTATAATTCCCCAATGTCGCTTTGATGAAGGTCCGGCTGGCGAGGCTCTCGGTAAATGTTTCGATGAATCGAGCGATATTCTCTGACATTTGAAGCGTCGAGGAAAGATTAACACAAATGGCCAATCTCTTTCATTTAGCGTTCCCGGTCGAAGACCTGCGTGAAGCGCGAAATTTCTATGGCGAAGTGCTCGGGTGCCGCGAAGGGCGGAGCTCGGATCGCTGGATCGATTTTGACCTGTATGGCCATCAGATCGTGACGCATCTGTCGCCCGGTTACCCGCGGCCTCCGGCTTCTAATGGCGTGGACTCGGACGACGTGCCGATCCCGCATTTCGGCATAGTGCTGCCGATGGACGAATGGCGCGAACTGGCCGACCGGCTTGAGGCAAAAGGAGTGGCGTTCGTGATCGAGCCAAAGATCAGATTCGCTGGTGAGGTCGGCGAGCAGGCGACGATGTTTTTTCTCGATCCGAGCGGCAACGCTCTGGAATTCAAAGGGTTCAAAGACCTCTCGACCGTTTTCGCAAAATAGCGATGCCTGACCGTAAGATCGTCATAATAGGCGGCGGTGTCGTCGGCGCGTCCGTAGCGTACCATTTGGCCGAACGCGGGGCGAGGGACATCGTGCTCCTCGAACGGGCCGATGCTCTCGGAGCCGGATCGACCGGCAAGGCGACCGGCGGCATCAGGGCTCAATTCGAGACAGAGATCAATATCCTGCTGTCGCTTTATTCGCTTGAATTCTTAAAGAATTGGGATTTCGACTGCGAATACGATGCACGCGGATACTTGTTCCTCGCACGCGATCAGGACCAATTGCTTTATCTCGACGCAACGCGATTCCGTCAGCAGGATCTCGGATACGACGATGTGTATCCGATCGACACCGAAGCGATCAGCGCCGTTGTGCCCGGACTGAATACGGACGATATAGTCGGCGGAAGTTTCGGTTTGAGGGACGGATTCATCAACCCGCTTGCTCTACTCGAAGGCTTCATAACCGGCGCCGTGTCCGCCGGCACCCGCGTTGTCACGTCCACTAATGTCGAGTCGATCTCGGTCGATCACGGCCGCGTCAGAAACGTTCGGACCGCAAGCGGGACATTGGAATGCGACGCCGTGGTGATATGTTCCGGGCCGTGGGCTCGCCCGATCGCCGCGACCGCCGGTGTCGATCTTCCGGTCACACCGCAGCGGCGGCAGATAGTCTGGGCGCAGACCGAACGCCAGCTTCCCGCCGGGCTTCCGATGGTGATAGATCTCGAGGATGGCTTCCACTTTCGGCCCGCCCGCGACTTTAGTTTCGGTTCGAACCGAGCGGGTTCAGGCTACGAGGTCCTATTCGCCTACAGCGACCGGGACGAGGGCCCGTCCGAATCGACGGAGTTCGACGAGGCTTTCGTAGAAAAGGTCTATCAACGAGCGCGCCATCGTGCACCGTTTCTCGCCGATTCGTCGCCGGTGCTGGAAAAATGCCGGGCGGGACTTTACGAGAACACTCCGGATCACCATGCGATCATCGGAGGCTGCGAGGTCGAAGGCCTCTACCTTGCTTGCGGATTCTCGGGCCACGGCGTGATGCATTCGCCGGCGACGGGGCGGGCCCTCAGCGAGATTATATTGGACGGTGAGGCAAAGTTCCTGGATGTTTCGAGCCTTCATATAGATCGATTTGCTAACGGCCGCCTGCTTCGCGAGACCGGCTTCATCTAGCCGACATCGCACTCCCGCCGAGTCATAAACGACATTCAGGTTCTGTCTTCCGAGTTCGATGCGTTAGATTCTAGTTTATGAGGACTGCGATCATTCATCATCCGATCTATGCCGAACACGACACGGGGCCCGGGCATCCTGAGTCCGCCGCCAGGTATCAGGTAGTAATGGACGCGCTGAGGTCCGACGCCGAATTATGGGATTCCGCACTAGAGATAACGGCCGAGGCGGCATCGAAAGGGATGATCCAGGCCGCTCACCTGCCGCAGCATTTCAAACGCGTCGAATCAGCCGTCGAGAGCGGGCTCGATCATCTGGATGCGGACACGACGATCTCGATGCGGTCATTTGACGCGGCGCTCTACGCAGCCGGCGGAGCGGTGGCCGGTGTCGAAGCTGTAATGTCAGGCGAGGCCGACAATGCATTCGTCGCAGCGCGGCCGCCCGGGCATCACGCAACAAGCGAAAGGGCCATGGGCTTCTGCCTATTTAACAACGTAGCGGTGGCAGCTCGTCATGCACAAAATAATTACAAGGCAATTGACCGCGTTGCCATTATTGACTGGGACGTGCATCACGGCAACGGGACCCAGGGTATCTTCTACGATGACCCGAGCGTGTTCTTTTTCTCCATGCACCAGTACCCGTGGTATCCGGGCACGGGCAGCCGAGGCGAGACCGGACACGGCCGCGGGCTCGGTTCGACGATGAATATTCCCGTAAAAGCAAAGACCGACCCGCGCGAACAAAGACGAATGTTCGAGGCGGCGATCGAAGAGATATCTACGAAGTTCAAACCCGACCTGATCATGATCTCGGCCGGATTCGACGGACATATCGCCGATCCGCTGGGACAGCTTCGCCTGGAGGACGACGACTTTCGTGCGTTCACCGCGGTGATAAAGGAATGGGCGGCCGAGACTTGTGACGGCAGGCTCGTCTCATGCCTTGAGGGAGGCTACGACCTCGGTTCGCTCGGCTCCACCGTCCGCGAACACGTGTCGGAACTAATGCGTTGATGCGTGTGTGTGCTACACTCGCAGGAAATCCAGACCGATCAGGGAGTGCCGAGATGCCCGACGTTGAGATCACGTGCGTTCAGTGCCGCGAAGTATTCATATTTACCGAAAAGGAACAGGAGCAGTTCTATCAGCGGAATATGATGACGCCCCAGCGGTGTCTTCGGTGCAGGTCTAAGAAGGCAGCGCAGCGGGCCGATGCTCCGACGAAATACGAAATAATCTGCGACAATTGCGGAAAGCACGACTCGGTCCCTTTCCAGCCTAAGACCGGCCGTTCTGTGCTTTGTCGCGACTGCTATGAGGCCGGACGCTCGCGCGCCCGCTCCGTCTGAGGAAATATGTCATTTGAGACCGTAAATTACGAACTCGGCGGAGCTGTCGCCGTGGTCACGATGAACAGGCCCGATGCGCTTAACGCGCTTTCGATGCAGCTGACTATCGATCTGGATGCTGCATTTCGACGTGCGGTATCGGACGGAGCCCGGGCTGTAGTTCTGACGGGTTCAGGCCGGGCTTTCTGCTCCGGCGGCGACCTCCGCGAAATGAGATCGATGTGGGAGAGGGAAGGGCGCATCGAGGCATTTCTCGAGGAGCCGCTCGGCCGGCTTCACGAGGTCATCCGCCTCATACGCGAGACACCGATCCCGTTCGTCGCGGCGGTCAACGGTGTGTGCGCCGGTGCCGGTGTGAACTTTGCCCTCGCGTGCGACATCGTTTTCGCCGCAGAGGACGCTGCGTTCAGAGAAGCGTTTGTTCGGATCGGGCTGACTCCGGATTGCGGCGGCACCTTCTTTTTGCCGCGTGCGATCGGCGAAAAATTGGCGGCAGAACTTTTTATGACCGGCGATGCAGTATCGGCCGAGCGTGCTCTTGCGATCGGTATGATCAATCGCGTGGTCGCCGCGGACGAGTTGATAGCCGAGGCGACCGCGTTTGCCGAGCGGCTAGCGACCGGCCCGACCGCCGGCATCGGGCGCATAAAGCGAATGCTCAACGCGTCTTTCTCGAACGACCTCACGGCACAGCTCGCCCTCGAGCATGAATGTCAGATCGAGTCAGGCAGATCGGACGATTTCAGGGAAGGCGTCGCCGCATTTTTCGAAAAACGCCCGCCAAATTTCTCGGGTAAATAGTTAAGACCGGAATGGCCGTTTGACAAAGACGGCTTTTTCAATATAGTCTTATTGAAAATGAGTTTCATTTGCAATTAGGTGCAGCCTTGGAACTCCAAAAAGGAGAAACACCCCGAATGATAATGGCAAAGTTGAAAGAGGCGACCCGTGAACAGCATGAGAATCTCGAGTCGGTCGTGAACGTTATGGATCGTATGTTCAACCGCGAGGACTACGTTCGGCTGCTGGCGAAATTTTACCGGTTCTATTCGGCGATCGAGCCGAGGATCGAGTCCGGCGTGGCCGGCATCGACGGAATCGGAGCCGACAAACGCTTTGGCAAACGCAGTGCTTTGGAAGCCGACCTCGGCCATTTGAACGCATTGGAGCCTGCGGCCGAGTTCACGGATCTGCCGGTACTCGACACTCCGGGCAAGGCACTCGGTGCGATGTACGTGCTCGAAGGCGCAACGCTCGGCGGCCAGGTTATATCGCGGCACCTGAGCGAACACCTCGGCCTGACGCCCGGATCCGGCGGGTCTTTCTTCAATGGTTACGGCCCTTTGACCGGCCCGATGTGGAAGGACTTCATGGCGTCGGCAAACGATTTTGCTGACAAATACGGCAACGACCAAGAGATCATTGAATCGGCAAAGGCGACATTCGACAGCTTTGCGCGATGTTTTGCCGAAGCGAACGTTGCGACGGCCAACCAATAAAAGTAGAACGGCACGCCCGAGACCTGCGAGATCACTGCGTGCCGTTCATCTAGTTCCGACATTAAAAATAACGCCGACGAACTACCGTAATTGTAGTTCTGCCGGCAGACGACTGCAATAACGGAGATATACCATGACCGGCAGACCACTGCTTTTTTTCGCTCTAATTCTATTTACATTCACCGCAATATCTGCTCAGACGGCATCGATACGCGTCGCCGTCGAAGATCAGGCCAACGCCCCGATCCCCGGTGCGATCGTCATTCTAAGGAACACACGGACAGGCCAGGAACGCTCGTCCGTGACGGGGCTCGACGGCGTTGCAGAATTCGCGCGTGCGGGCGGCGACCGCTTTGAGGTCCTCGTCACGGCGGCCGGATTCGAACGCGGCTCGGGCCAGATCGAGAATAATTCAGCCTCGATCGTGCTCAAGCCTTCGACGGTGCGCGAGGAAGTGACCGTCGTTTCGGGTTCGCGGCAGGAAGAGCTGCGCGAGAGCCTTTCGACCAAGGTCGATGTGCTCACCGCCGCAGATATCCGCTCGACGGGCTACGAGAACGTCGGCGAGGCTCTGCGCGAGGTGCCGGGCGTCGTCACGCGTCGCGGATCTGAAACGAGCGGCGTTGCGGGCGAGCAGGTGCAGGGTATCGATTCGCGGCAAGTGCTCGTGCTGCTTGACGGCCAGCCGGTCACTGGAGCCCGCGGTATCAAAAGCGGTGCGATCAACCTGGATCGTCAATCTACGGCGCGTCTTGAGACGATCGAGGTCGTCAAAGGGTCGGCAAGTGCCCTTTACGGTTCGGACGCTATAGGCGGCGTCATCAATCTGCGTACCCGCGAACCACGTTCACCTTTCTCGGCAAGTGTGACGGCGGCTGCGGGCAACTTTGGCGTGTTTGACGGGCGAGCGGACGTGGGATTTATCAAAAAGCGTCTGAGCGGACTTTTCAGCATCGAGCGCCACAAGAACAACGGATTCGATCTCGATCCAGCCACGTATCAGGCAGAAGGTGCGGGATTTCACCGATACGACGCCTACGGCAGGTTGAAATATCAGTTCAACAACAGGTTTGCCGTCACCGGTTTTGCGACAAGCTATTGGAACACGTCCCGCGGCCGCGTGCTGGGCGAATCCGGCCCACAGACAAACGATGTTGACGACCAGTCGCAGAGCTACGGCCTGACGGGCGACTGGGCGATAGACGGCAGGACGAATCTACAGCTTCGCGGATATTTCTCACGTTACGACGAAGTGGCAAGAGGCCTCAGATATCCAAGCGGCATCGCGTTGCCCGACGGTAATCTTTATGAACGTTACGGCAAATTCGACGGCACGTTCTCGAGGCTAGTAGGCTCTAGAAATTTCGTTCAGGCGGGGTTCGAGTTCGTCAAGAACCGTTATCGCGGAATCAATCGGCTGCAGAATGACCGGGCCGATGCTTGGACGCGGGTCGCCTGGGCACAGGACAAGATAAATCTCACGGACCGATTGACGCTGACGCTGGGCGCCCGGCTTGACGACCATTCGGTCTTCGGTTCCGCCGTCTCACCCAAAGCGGCGCTCAACTATCGTCTGGCAAATTGGGCCAGCCTGCGAGCATCGTGGGGACGCGGATTCCGCGCGCCGGACCTCGGCCAGCTCTACTATCGGCTTACGAGCACAGCTAATTTCTATCAAGTGCTCGGCAATCCGGGCCTTTCGCCCGAGACGGCCGGTTCGTGGCAGGTCGGCGGCGAGTTCTCTGCGATGAAACGCAAGGCCAGATTCGGCGTCAATCTGTTTCGCAATGACGTCAAGAATCTGATCACATCGCGCAATCTCGGGCTCGTCACGATGGGCAACGTCAACGCGATCTTTGCCGCCAACGGGATCGATCCGTCGCTGCGTCAGTTCATTACTTACAATCTGCTGCTTTTCTATTATCAAAACATTGCGAACATCTACACGCAGGGAGCGGAGTTCGATGGCAGCTACACGCTGCCTAAAGGTTTTGCCGTCTCGGGTGCGTACACGTATCTCGAAGGCTACGACAAAGCCACTCACCGCTATCTGATCGGTCGGTTCCGGCACCAGGGATTTGCAAAGCTCGCTTACGCCAACGCACGTCTCGGATTCAATGCAAATCTCCGCGGCTCGTTATACAGCCGCTGGATAGCGACCAGGAACGAGACGACGAACGCCCAGGTTTACGGTGCCGCCTACAGCCTCTGGGACGTCTATGGTGCTAAGCGGCTGCCGCGTGGATTCGAGGTTTATGGAACGATCGACAATCTGTTCAACGACCGCGATCCCAACCGGGGCACCTCGCTGCAGCAGCGGCTGGAGGTCGGCAGGACATTTCGGCTCGGCGTTCGCTGGTCGTTCGAGGGCAAGCGATAGCTGCGCGGGAGATATGACAATGGAGCGTGAAATGACCGTAAATCCAAAAAGCAAGACCTCGGATGTAAAGGTCTGGCATTGCCGCGGATGCGGTGTGGTCCATCTGGCTATCGGCGAACGGGTCGTCAACTTTCGCCGTGATGAGTTTGAGGCGTTCACCCAGGCCGTCGTGGATACGAACTATGCGTCGGCCGCCGCTGTTAATGGCTTGACGCCGCTGCTTGACCATGTGGTCACGCACGAGAGGTTCGTACATTAGGTCGCCTGACCGCCGATTTTCCCGCCTTCCTTGACCGTAAGACTGAATGCACAACAAGGGCACTGGCCGCACAAGCCGGTGCCTCCCGCCTTTTTTACAATCTCCGGCCGAGTGTTTAATCTTGAGGTTGAATGAGTGGTTACAGCGTCTTCTATTCGCCGAATTATTATGCCGATATCGGGCCGGACCATGTCTTCCCGATCCGCAAATTCGAGATCGCGCGCGAAATACTGCTTGGTGAAGGCACGCTCGTTGAGAACGAGATCGTCGAGCCGCCGATCGTCGATCGCGAAGATCTTTTGCTCGTACACACCGCAGACTATATCGACCGGCTGGCTGCGGGCGAGCTTACGGCGAAAGAGATACGCAAGCTTGGCCTCCCATGGTCGGAAGCTCTGGTCCGTCGTTCATTCACGGCGATATCAGGTACGATATGCGCGGCCCGGCGGGCGTTGGCCGACGGCGTCTCGTCGAATCTGGCCGGCGGTACTCACCACGCGTATCCCGACCGCGGCGAAGGTTTCTGCGTGCTCAACGACATAGCCGTGGCGATCCGCGTCCTGCGGCGCGACCGTCAGGCCGAACGATGCCTCGTGGTCGATCTCGACGTTCATCAAGGCAACGGGACGGCTTTCATTTTCCGTGAGGACCGAGACGTGTTCACGTTCTCGATGCATGGTGCAAAGAATTATCCGTTATTCAAGGAGACGTCCGTCCTGGATATCGAACTCGCCGACGGGACGGGCGACGCGGAATATCTGGATACGCTCGAGCAGGCGCTTGAACGTCTGCGGCACGATCATGCGGACGTGATCTTTTATCTAGCCGGAGCCGATCCATTTGTAGGGGACAGGTTGGGAAGATTGGCCTTGACCAAAGAAGGGCTCAGCCGGCGGGACGAGATGGTGCTCGAGTTCGCTCGCGACGAACGAATTCCGATCGTCACGACGCTCAGCGGCGGATACGCCGAGGACATCTCAGACACTGTCGATATCCACTGCAACACGATACGAGCCGTAAAACGTATATTTTTTGCCGGACAGCTTTCCGGTTCGACCAACGCCTGACAGATCCAATGAGGTCCCTCAACTATTCCGAACTGATCAGCAGCAACCGGAACTTCCGCAATCTGCTGGCGGGCCAATTCATATCCGAGCTCGGCAATTGGTTCAATTTTATCGCCGGCCTCGGGCTGGTTCGTTTTGTATCGGACGCGTCGCCGACGGCTGCCGGATTGTTTTTCCTTGCCAGGCTGCTGCCATTCGCTTTGATGTCGCCGATAGCCGGGACCTTTGTTGACAGGTTCTCGCGGCGTCAGGTGATGTTGTGGACGGATATCGCAAGGGCCGCCGTTGCCCTGTCGTTCCTGTTGATCAAGAGCCAGAACGACCTTTGGATCGCTTATGCCGCAACGGTCCTCCTGCATGTATTCGGTGCGTTCTTTGACGGAGCCAAGAATGCGGCGGCTCCTAATCTGACGGGCAAAGAGGGCTTGCTGTCGGGTGTCGCTCTGTTGTTCTCGACGCGGTTCCTGCTGATGGCGATAGGTTCGGCTCTCGGCGGTTGGGCAGCGGCGGTCTTCGGTTACGAGGTGGCGTTCGTGATCAACGCTGTGTCGTTCCTTGTGTCTGCATACACTGTGTGGCTTATCCCCGAGGAGGCGACACGTGACGTCGAGACCGCCGAGCGAATGGCGGATCGCAACGCTCGCGAGTCATTCGTGACCGAACTCCGCGAAGGCGTGCGCTATGCGTTTAGAGAGCGTTTCGCTCAGACGATATTGCTCCTCAACGTCATCTGGGCGACGGGCGGCGGCTCGATCAACATCGTCTTCGAAAGGCTCGGAGGCGTCTATTTCGCTGAGGTCGAGGGCTGGAATGCCGATATAGCCGTGGCGATACTGTGGACGGTGACGGGCCTCGGATTGGGCGGCGGCATGTTCCTGGCACACAGGGCAAGCGTGTATCTGGACCGACGCGGGCGTAATTATCAATTCATCGGGTGGGCTTTGATCTTACACGGCGTACTCTTCTCCATCGGCGGGTTGATGCCTTCGCTCGTGATATTTGCGGCATTCGTTTTTAGTTCGAGGCTCATCATCGGAGTCGAATACGCCGTGCAGGAGACGATGTTCCAACGAAGCCTGCCAGATATCATTCGCGGGCGCGTATCGACCATCGACCGCGGGGCCGAGCTTGCGGTATTCGGCCTGTCGAGCTTCGCCGCGGCAGAATTGATGTATCACATCACACCTCAGACATTGACGGTCGTATCAGGAATATTGTCAGCCCTTGCGGGGATACTGTGGTTCGTACGCGAACGGCCGGTCAGGGAGGCCTAAGCGGTGATAATGACGGCCTTTGTGCCGGTAAGCTCGGAGAAATCTTTAGTGTAAACCGTCTCCACGCGTCGAAATGTACCCATCAATTCGACGAGGTCCTGCGACGAGATCGATCCGTCCTCGACGTGAGCCACGGCCCATAGTTTGAAATGGGTCGAGCGTTCGAGGAGCCTTTCGACCAGCCGAAGATACTGTGATTTTGTTCCTGTGGCCGAACCCAAACGGCCCGCACGGTCGCTCTCAAGCGTGGACCAGAATGAGTCGCCGCCGCGCATCCATTCCTCGCGCCAGGCGGTACGCCCGAGCTGCTGCCGAAGGCCTTTTGAATAAGGCTGAGGGAGCACGAGAAACATCAGGTCGTTGTAGCGTTCGAGCGTGGCCCGGTCGGTAACGAAATCCTCCGGCATTCGATTTGTTGAGACTGAATCAGACGCTCCGGGTACAGGCTCGGGTTCGATCGACCAAAGCCGGCGAAAGACATTCGATAGCGGCTGGCGGAGGTATCGCGTGTGGTCATCAAATGAGAGCACATGGTCGCCGGCGGCGATCACGAGCCCAAATGCGAGTGCACGTTTTGCCGGTGTGGAAAGACGGTCAATGTTGCGGCGTACGTTATCGAACCACCACGAATCGGTTTCGGAAAACCAGGACGCCAGAGCAGAATTCTGCAGGCGATAACCGGGCACATAAGCGTCCTCGAGGATGATGTTCACATCGTCAGCGGTCAGCCGTTCAGCATCATTCTGGATCCTAGCGGCCGACCTCGCCCAAGTGCTCAACAGCGGGTCATTCGCGGCCACCCGTACACCGCGTCGCTTCAACTGCAGTCCGAGCCCGGGATCGCCGACGAGCGGCATCGCAGCGGACGCAAATGTGTACCGCAGCAGGACGCTCATTTCGAATGCCCTCCAACGCCGCGGCGAATGTTTATGAGTTCCGGTCATTGTTGTCCAGCGGGTGCTGCATCATCTGTGAGTTTCAGGTGTTCAAACTCTGCGACCACGGACGGATCGAACTGGATACCAGCCCATTCCGCAAGGTAGGCCGCAGCCTTGTCGGCAGGGAAAGCTCGCCGGAATGGCCGGGGCGACGTCAATGCAAGATAGCAATCCGCAAGCCTGAGGATCCGTGCGGCTAGCGGTATCTCGTCGCCGACGAGACCGTCCGGATAGCCGTCGCCGTTCCACCATTCATGATGCCAACGGACCACAAGGCGAACGCCGTCAGGAGCTCCGGAGGCGGCCGCTTCCTGTTCGCCGATCACGGGATGCCGCTGCATATCGAGCAACTCATCAGCCGTCAGCGGCCGAGCCGCCGAGATATAATCGCGAGCCATTCTCAGCTCGCCGGCATCGCGGTAAAGGGCCGCGATACGCAGTATCTCGCGGTCTTCGCGTGCAACATTGAACGAGGCCGCGAGACGGCCGGCAAGCTCGGACACGCGAACCGAATGCCCGGCAGGATAACCACAGAAGGTATCGATCCTGTCGATCAGTTCGCTGCCGGGAGCTGACGCTGCGGCTTGCTCTTCGAGAATGCTCTGCATCGCATTGATAGTTTCGAGCTTTTGCCCGACAGATTCAAGTTAGCCCCTGATCGACGCGAGAAGGTCTCGGCCCTCACGATTGTCAGGATGCACCGCCAGGAGCCTATTGAGCTCGCCTTCGGCACGTTTTATCAGATTCATCTTGATAAAGAACTCGGCCAGCATGATACGGAAAGTGGCATTGTTCGGGTCGATGCGAAGCGCGGCCTGCATCTCCGATTCGGCCTTGTGCCGCTTTTTGTCGTCGTAGGACAATGCTTTGCCGTAATACGCTCGGAAACGTGCCACGGAATCGTCAAAATGGACCGCTCTAGCGAGGAACGGCAATGCACCCGTGTGATCGCCATCCATCAGCATCGAGAATCCGCGCTCGAAGCTGGCCAGCGCCTGCTCCGCCGCGTTGTTCTCGCCGACCGTCATACCCGCGGCACGGGCTTTCTCCTTCTCGGCGAGTTCTTTGCGGACGCGGTAATCGTAAAGCTCACGCGTGTCGGCCGACCGGAGCGAATCGTAGGCAGACGCGAGCTCGGCAAAAGCATCCTGGATGCGTTTTAGATCGACGCCCGTCTCACCGTGGAAACGGTCCGGGTGGAATCGCTTCGCAAGCGAAAAATAAGCTTGCCTTACGACCTCGGACGGGGCATCGTGTTCGATGCCGAGGACATCGTAGAACGTCGCGGCCGACTCGACACGCTGGAGATAATCCTCGAGCGAGATCGGCTCGGGCTCAGGTTGGTTCGGCTCAGTCGCATTGGCAGCATCGCCTGCTGCGGGGTTTGCCTTCAACGCCTCGTGCCGAACGGGTTGTGCGGCCTCGCGGATGAGGTCGAGTTTTGCATTACGGATCGCAGCGACCTTCATTCCTGAGATCGCCGGGTTCCAGTTGTGACGAACGGCGAGGCCGGCTATCCAGAGGACGTACAAAGCCCGGAGCATGTCTTGCTCGTTCGTGACGTCGTTAGTAGAATGGAGCGATAGATCGACGAGTTCGCGGATGGACTTTGGCTCGAGATCGAGCTGACGCAGGGCAAAAATCTCAGCAGGCAAAAGCTCGATGTCTGCGGGCCCGGCTTCTGACAGCGACATTGCCTCGTCAATATTCCGGAAACGCTCGAGGAGCATGCCGTTTGCCATTCCGCGCGCCATATTCACGAGCAGCTTAGTTTCGCCGCAGTCATACTCGAGCCCGTCGCGAACTCTGTTTAGTGGGCTGAATACCCATTGGCCGTCGCTGGCCAACATAACCTCGCTTATTATCGCCCGCACCTGATCCTGAAAAATCTCCTGACATTCTTCGTGAGATAGAAATCCCGTGTCGCGAAGATACTGTGCGAATTCGTGGTCGTTCGCGAAATTCGGAGCCTTGATCACGTCATCACGAACCATACGGCCGCGGTTGATCAGCATCTCAAAAAGTCTGAATTTCCTGGCATTGCTGACCGCAAATACGATCTTTCCCATCCGAAAATAGACGATGAATTTCCGCTCACCCAACTCGAAGCGCAGGCTGCCGCTCAGCCGCGCGGCCGATATCTCGGCCGTAAGCTCGGCAAACGGATGGCTGCGAAAGTCGCCTCGGATCTCGAGGTCTGAAGGTTGGGTCATGTTCGGAACGGCGAGTTCAGGATAATCTCCCCGGACGGGGATAAACTCAGTTTAACAAATGGAGCGGCCAAATGTTAAGCAAAAATATATGCCGGCGGTATCGGATTTGACACAATGGGCAGAAACGGGCGACAGTTTCGTTACGGTAGATCTGGATGCGGTCAGAGGCTATAGAGATCAGAGAATGCGGCACGCTTGCCGAACTGGCCGAGTGTGTCCAGCTCCAGCGCGAGGTCTTTGCATTGCCCGAGGTCGAACTGTCACCTGTAAGGCATTTCGTTGTTACGAAAAATGCCGGCGGATTTACGCTAGGAGCTTACGACGACGGACGACTTGCGGGATTTGTCCTGAGTGTGCCCGCGTTTCTACGCGGCGAGCGAGCCTTTTACTCGCATATGACGGGCGTTCGGCCGGAATATCAGGGAAGCGGCATCGGAGCCAGGCTCAAGTGGGCACAACGGAGGCGTGCCTTGGAGCTCGGTGTAAGATATATCAAATGGACGTTCGAACCGGTGAAAGCGAGGAACGCGTATTTCAATCTCGAGAAATTGGGTGCGATCGTCTGTGAATACGAGGTGAATTTCTACGGGACTGATTACGGCTCGGCTCAAGCCGAAAGCCCGGAGCCGGTTGGGCTGCAAAGCGACAGGTTATTTGCGGAATGGCATCTCGAAAGCGAAAAAGTAACGAATCTGGCGGAGGGCCACACTTGGCATGAAGCGGTAATGCCGGTAGCCGAGATCGAAGTGACAAACGACTGGACGGATCTGGTCGAGAGCGATCCCGCCTCGGCGCTCGAGCTGCAGCTCGCGATCAGGAGCCGGTTTCAGGCAGTTTTCGCAGATGGACTCGTGGCGAGGTCGTTCCGCCGGGACCCCGAGCGTCCGGCCTATCTATTTTATTCACAGCCGGATGTTTAGCATCGACGCCGATATTCGAAAAGCAAGGACGCTGCCGTCGGAGTTCTACCTGGACGCGGCATACTTTACGGCTGTGCGAGAGAGGATCTTTCTGCCGAGTTGGCATTTGGTCGGACATTCGGATTCTATAGCGGATCTGGAACCCGTGACGCTGCTGCCGGGTATGCTCGACGATCCGTTACTTATAGTCAAGACCCGCGAGTGGATCAGCTGCCTGTCGAACGTGTGCACACACCGTGCGATGCTGCTTGTCGAAGAGCCCTGCCGCGGGGATCTGATACGCTGCCGATATCACGGGCGTCGGTTTGCGCTCGACGGACGTATGCTGTCGATGCCGGAATTCGAGGGCGTCGAAGATTTTCCGGCCGAAAGCGATCATTTGGCGAAGCTGCCATTTGCGGAAATGGGCGGGTTCTTGTTCGCCTCGGCGGCGCCGGGGTTCGATCACGCTGAGATAACACGCGAGGCCGGCGTTTATTTTGACGCCGACACAACCGCAGGGCTCAAGCTAACGTCAAAACGTGAATACAGAACAAACGCACATTGGGCGTTGTATTGCGAGAACTATCTCGAAGGCTTTCATATTCCATACGTTCATCACGGGCTGAACGGCATCGTGGATTACGGCAGCTATACGACGGAAACGTTCCGGTACTCTAGTGTGCAGACAGGACTCGACGGCGACGGACGTGTCGCGGCGAGATACCTATTCATCTTCCCGAATCTGATGTTCAATTTCTATCCTTGGGGTATCTCGGTCAACATTGTCCGTCCGATAGCTCCTGACGAGACGATGATCGAATTTCAGACATACGTCCGCGACGAGACCTTGCTCGAGGAAGGTGCCGGAGCCGATCTCCACACCGTCGAATTGGAGGACGAAGCGGTCGTCGAAAGCGTGCAGAGAGGCATTCGATCCAGATTCTATGACCGGGGCCGGTACTCGCCGTCGCGCGAGCAGGGAACGCATCATTTTCACCGTTTGATCGCCGAATTCTTGCATGATTGAGAAAGCGAAAATAGAAAGCGAGGTTCAGCAGCTCCGGGCCGAGATCGAGCGGCACAACGAGCTCTATTATCAAAAAGCCGAGCCTGAGATATCTGACTTTGAGTTTGACCAGCTTTTGGAGCGGCTCAAGGCGTTGGAAGCCGAGCATCCGGAGCTTGTCACGCCCGACAGCCCGACGCAGCGTGTTGGCGGCAAGGCGGACAGCCTGCGTCCGTTCAAACATGTCGTGCCGCTGATGTCGCTCGACAACAGCTATTCGCTGGATGATCTCAAAGCCTTTACAGAACGCTGCGAAAAGCTCGCCGAGGGCCGAAAGCTCGAATACGTAGCGGAGCTCAAGATCGACGGGCTGAGCGCGTCGCTGCATTATGATAACGGCATTCTGATGACAGCGGCCACGCGAGGCGATGGCCAGACCGGCGATGAGGTCACGCAGAACGTAAAGACGATCCGCACGATCCCGTTGCGTCTAAAAACGGATGCACCGGAGCACGCGGAGGTACGCGGCGAGGTGTTCCTGTCGCGTTCGCAATTCGCACGGATAAACGCAGAGCTCGAGATGCAGGACGAAAAGACGTTCGCAAATCCGCGCAACTGTGCCTCGGGTACGCTCAGGATGCTTGATGCGGCGATCGTGGCATCGCGTCGGCTGGATATGTTCCCGTACGACGTGCTGTCGGGCACCCAGAAGATGTTCCCAACGCATTGGGAGAACTTTACATGGCTTGAGAAAAACGGATTCAACGTCAACCCTAATCGCCGTTTATGCCGCGATCTGGGCGAACTGACCGAGTTCATCAACGAGATGGAAACGCATCGTGACACTCTCGATTACGAGATCGACGGCGTCGTTGTGAAGGTCAACTCGACGGCGTTGCAGGACGAATTTGGTGCGACCTCAAAAGCTCCGCGTTGGGCCATAGCTTATAAATATCCCGCGCGTCAGGCCACGACGAAACTGCTCGCGATTACGATACAGGTGGGCCGCACCGGGGCCCTCACGCCGGTCGCGAACCTGGAGCCGGTTCAGCTTGCGGGTACGACCGTCTCGCGAGCGTCGTTGCATAACGAGGACGAGATCAAGCGGCTCGATCTAAAGATAGGCGATCACGTCCTGATAGAAAAAAGCGGCGAGATCATCCCGCAGGTGCTGTCGGTCGTCGCGACAAAACGCGATGGCAGCGAGACTGAGTTTGAATTTCCGACAGAATGTCCTGTCTGCGGCTTTGCCGCCGTCAGGCCCGACGGCGAAGCCGTTCGCCGCTGTACCAATGATGTCTGCCCGGCAAAGATAAAGGCACGCATCCAATATTACGCGTCGCGAAAAGCGATGGACATCGAAGGCCTCGGCGAGGTGTTAGTCGACACGTTGGTAGATAACGGCTCGATAAAGGATGTCGCAGATCTTTACGACCTGACCGTCGAGCAGATCGCATCGCTCGAACGAATGGCGGAAAAGTCCGGCACAAATCTCATCGCTCAGATAGAGGCAAGCAAGTCCCGCGGGCTTCAGCGGCTGCTTTACGGCATTGACATCCGCCACGTCGGCGAGCGTTACGCCAAGATACTTGCGAACAATTTTCGCAGCATCGATCGAATTGCGGAGGCAAGTGTAGATGAACTCGACGACATTCCCGAGATCGGACTCGCTGTCGCCGAATGCGTCCATGAATGGATGCGCGACGCAAAGAACAAGGACCTGCTCGAGCGTCTTAGAACCGCGGGCGTAGTGATGGAAATGGACGAGGCCTCGACCGCCGCACTCGACGAACGCTTTGTCGGCAAGACATTCGTTCTCACGGGCAAGCTCGAGAACTACACCCGCGACGAGGCCGCGAAACTGATCGAAGAACGCGGCGGGCGAGTCTCTTCGTCAGTCAGCAAAAAGACCGATTTTGTGATCGCCGGTGAGGATGCAGGTTCGAAATTGGCCAAGGCAGAGAGTTTGGGTGTCCCCATACTGAGCGAAAATGAATTTAAGTCAATGATTAGTTAGAATGGCGTTATGAATGATTTCTTCACCGCAGACATATCGAGTGCTGATCCGTTGATCAGCGAGGCCATCAATAATGAGGTTCGGCGTCAGGCCGACGGGCTTGAACTGATAGCGTCGGAGAATTTTGTTTCCAAGGCGGTGCTCGAGACGATGGGTTCCGTCTTTACAAATAAATACGCCGAAGGTTATCCGGGCAAGCGCTACTACGGCGGCTGCGAATTCTCCGACGTGGTCGAACAGGCCGCGATCGACAGGGCAAAAGAATTGTTTGGCTGCGAGCACGCCAACGTACAGCCGCACTCAGGGGCCCAGGCCAACATGGCCGTATTGCTCACCGCACTCGACCATGGTGACACGATCTTGGGAATGAGTTTGGCCCACGGTGGACATCTTACGCATGGGCATCCGCTCAATTTCTCGGGGATTAACTACAAGGTGGCCGACTACGGCGTAAGCCGCGATACGGAACAGATCGATTATGACGATCTGCAGAAAAAGGCTGAAGAACATCGTCCGAAGCTGCTCATTTGCGGTGCCTCGGCTTATCCGCGAGTGATCGATTTCGCCCGTATTGGCGAGATCGCCCGCTCGGTGGGGGCAATGGTGATGGCCGATATCGCGCATATTGCCGGGCTCGTCGCGACGGGCCTGCATCCGTCGCCAATACCGCATTGCGAGTTTGTCACGACAACGACACACAAAACGCTTCGCGGGCCCCGGGGCGGCATGGCGATGTGCAAAGAGGAATTTGCTGCGGACCTGAATAAACGCGTGTTCCCGGGTGTCCAGGGCGGGCCGCTCATACACATCATAGCCGCAAAGGCAGTGGCGTTCGGCGAAGCGCTCAAGCCGGATTTCAAGGCATATCAGCAGCAAGTGCTCGACAATGCCAGAGTGCTGTCACAGACGCTTGCCGACTCGGGGCTGCGTATCATCTCGGGCGGCACGGACAATCATCTCGTTCTGGTCGATGTTTTCCTTGACGGCAAGGGAATCACGGGCAAAGAAGCCGAGGCCGCGTTGGGCGATGTCCACATTACGGTCAATAAGAATACGATACCGTTCGACACCAACAAGCCTTTCGTCGCGTCCGGCATCCGCGTCGGGACTCCTGCTTTGACCACGCGCGGTATGAAAGAGGACGAGATGCGGGCCATTGGCTCAATGATAGCCGAGGTGATCCATGATCCGGCTTCTGAAGATGTAAAGACAAAGGTCAAACGCGAGGTCGCCGAGCTGACCGCCCGATTCCCGATGTATCGGTCGCGGACAGACACCGGCGGAGCGTTGCCGGTATCGGCCGGTTAATTGTTATCGTTGAAATGGCCGAAGTGCTGGTCAAGTGCTTCGCGTGATGCTTCGGAGCCGAATTCGAAAGCCTGCTGTTCGAGCACGGCGACACCGATCTCTTCATAAAGCGGGTCGTCCAGCAGCGGTTCGACCGTCGAGGTCGGCAGCATTGCCAGAGTTTCGTAGGCGATCGCACGTATCGGGGCTATCTCGGTCTGGCGAACGATCTCGGCGATCTCACTTGCCGAGTATCTGTCAGCCAACTGGTCGGCCAGCTTATCAAGCCAGACGTAATCGTTCTCTTTCAGGGCTCGGGTCGCAAGCTGTATGAAAACCTCAGCGGAGGCAGAGCTCTGCTCGAGCAGGCGAACGCACGTATCGGCAAGCCGCGACATCTCGGTACGTTTCTCCGCGTCATTGCGTATCTCAGTCGAAGCCGATTGTTCGTCGATGGCCGACAATAGCGAGCTAACCTCGATGTCCGCGTGTGCGTCGTAAAAGAATTTGGTTTGCGTGGGCTGAGATTGCGACGACGGGTCCGGGTACATCGCACCCGTCAATAGTTGTTTTGTGACCGGCCGCAGCGTGCTCCAAACACTTGCCACTCTACCGCCTAGATCTTCGATCATAATGTCAATAACGTTAGTTTGCGGCTGGCTCGACCCAATGTCAAGCAGAAGCCGATAGCTCAATTGTCGCGAGGGAATCTGGCAACGGCATCCCGCATACGACGTTCCGCGTCGTCAAAATCCTCTCCGATTTCAACATCGGGTTCCGCCGAGATGACCAACGCGTAAGGTGCGGCCGCGAGCAGGCGCAGCTCCCAGGATATCCTGCCGTTCTCTCCGGGCCGCGAGAACCACGCAGCGTCGATAGAACCGCGTTTTACCTCGATTTCCGGCAATGTCCTGGCCGATGGGCCGACGTCTTCCGCAGCTACTATACGCCGGAGCCGCCAACCGTGTCGCTCATACTGGGACACAAGTGCCGCGAGATGTTCGGTGTCGATCATTTCGGCTTGTAGGCGTTCGCAGGCGCTTTAGGGGCGGGACCGCCGTCAGCATTCTTAGGCGGCAAAGGCGGACCAGCAGGCATGTTCGCGTTGAAATTCCCGTCGGATCCGGGGACCGCGGCATTGCCCAGAGCATTTGCGGCCATTTTTTCACGCTGGTCGCGACCCGGGCCGGGAGATTTGAATGATCCCGCAAAGAGATCGCCGACAGCCAACTTCCACGCGCCGTTCTCGCGAATGAAAGGCAGGTCTTCCCATTTCGTATCCTTAGAATTCCAAACCTCAACGGCGCCCATGTCACCGTCGATACGTTCGTCGCGGATATTCGGCATCGAAGATGCGAAAGTGGTCGCGGTAAAGCCGTTCTCAAATACCTTTTCGATCGGCGTACCCTGTTTTGCCGAGACCATCTGGGCAAATCCGACGGTCTTTTCGGTCACCTCGGCTTTGATGGCTTCGGTTTCTTTGCTTTTGACCGCTGTAAAGAGCCGCTTGTAGGCCGCCGACGGAGAATCGTTGGGCGAGCCTGCTGCCGGTGTGCCGTTGCAGCCCGTGGACATCAACAACACAGATGCGGAAATGATAAGGATGGCTAATTTGGACATACTGCTAAGGTTCCTGACCGGCATTGTTGCGGCTTTTTCGAGTATAGTTATTGACGGACGTTTTGCAAAACTAACGACCGCGGGCCCTTTGCCTTCATAACGGCAAGCACTCGCATTTGAAAGAAATGCTCGCACTGCGCATAGACGGCGGCAAACTCGCCGTGAATGACATACCAAAACCGGTTGCCGGAGCAGAAGCTGTGGTCCGCGTCGTGATCTCCGGTATCTGCAACACGGATCTCGAGATCGTTCGAGGCTATGCAGGATTTTCGGGGACGATCGGGCACGAATTCGTTGGGGTGGCTGAGTCAGTGCCCGGCCGTGCGGAGCTAGAAGGGAAACGCGTTGTCGGTGAGATAAATGCCGGATGCGGCACATGTTTTCGCTGTGTCGCAGGCGATCCGCGACATTGCCCTGAACGTACCGTGCTCGGCATCGTCGGCCGCGACGGTGCTCACGCAGAATATCTAAGCTTGCCGGCCGAGAACCTGGCAGCGATTCCCGATGGAGTAAGCGACATCGAGGCCGTATTTACCGAGCCGCTTGCAGCAGCCTGCGGAATACTCGAACAGGTCGAGATCGGCTCAGACACCCGAGTAGCCGTCATCGGCGACGGCAAACTCGGGCTGTTGTGCGCCGCCGCGATGGCTAAGGTTGCGGACAACGTGACCGCGATCGGCAAGCACGATTCAAAGCTCGAGATCGCAGAGGAATTCGGCGCTGCCCCGATGCATCGCGACGACATCCGGCCGGACCTGCTCCGATCGTTCGATGTTGTGGTCGAGGCCAGCGGCTCCGAGGCGGGATTCGCAACGGCCGTCGATATCGTGCGGCCGCGCGGCAAGATCGTGCTCAAATCGACATTTCACGGCACTCCGCGATGGGATGCCGCCCGCGTCGTCGTCGACGAGATCACGATAGTAGGATCGCGTTGCGGACGGTTCGCACCGGCGATCGAATTACTCGCGAGAGGCGGTATAGACGTGACGAAGCTGATATCGGGTGAATTCGCATTAGCGGACGGCGTGGCGGCGATGGAAGCTGCTAGCAAGGCCGGGGTCCTCAAGGTGCTTCTGCGGCCGTGACCGGCGCCGAAAAAAGTGGATACGGCCCGGCCTGCGCTTTGGTATAATTCCCAAATATGAAACAAGCCGCTCTTAGCAGTATCCGTAGAGCTCCTCTTGGCGTAAAGGCCGCGATGGCCGCAACCGTCATCGTTTCGGCGGTCGTCGCCGTGGCGGGCCAGGGCCGGCCCGTTCCGCCGACCTTCTCTGATATAGCAAAACGTGCCGAACCTGCGGTCGTGAGCATCGAGGCGAAAAGCCGAAACGTGCAGTCCGCACCGCGTACCAACTCCGCTCCGAGCGATTCGGACGACATTCTTGATTTTTTTCGCCGACAGATGCGCCAGCGTCCAGTTTATGCGGTCGGGAGCGGCTTCATCGTAGATCCGTCGGGCTACGTGATCACTAATTTTCACGTTATCGATGACTCGTCGCGGATCACGGTCAAATTGGATAGCGGTGACGAATTCGCCGCCCGCGTGGTTGGGGCGGACGAAGAAACTGATATTGCAGTTCTGAAGATCGAAGCGGGCCGCGAACTGCCGTTCCTGCGTCTCGGCGATTCCGAAAAAGCTGAGGTCGGCGATTGGGTGCTTGCGATGGGTTCGCCATTTGGCTTGGCTAAGAGTGTGACCGCGGGCATCATCTCTCAAACACAGCGTGAGACGCCATACGCATCGGCGTTCCAGCGGTTCATTCAGACGGATGCGGCGATCAATCGCGGCAATTCCGGCGGCCCTCTCATCAATCTTGACGGTGAAGTGATCGGCGTCAATTCGCAGATAGCCACTTCAACCGGTGACTACAACGGCGTTGGCTTCGCTCTGCCATCGAACGAGACCGAGCGCGTCTATCGACAGATCGTGCAGAATGGCAAGGTCCGCCGCGGCTATCTCGGGGCCTTTCTTGAATCGGTTAAGCCTGAGTTTGCAAAGGTTTACGGGTTGGGCACGGCGAAAGGAGCCATTATCACCGAGATCCGCGACAAGCAAGGCCCGGCAGCCATGGCTGATCTGAAGGCGGGCGATATCGTTCTTCGATTCAACGGAACACCGGTCGAGAATGCTCAGGACCTGATCGCAAAGGTGGCAGCGACAGCACCGGATGCAGCCGTTTCGATCGACTATCTCCGCGAAGCCGGGACGAAGCTGGAGAACGGGACCGCAACCGTAAGGCTCGGTGAACGCCCGACGAATCGCGTGGCCGGAACAGACGATGACCGACGCGTGCTGCCCGCTGACGGCGTTAAACAAGATGATCGACCGCTCGGCCTGACTCTGTCTGAACTTACACCGGCACTTGCCTCGACATACAAGCTTGAGGGCCAGAAGGGAATTCTCGTCAAAGAGGTAAACCCCGCAAGCTATATTGCAGACGTTCGCGGTTCGACAGGCGAACCCGCACTCGGAGCCGGCGATCTGATACAGCGTATCAACCGCATCACGGTCGCATCGATCAAGAATTTCGCCGACGTCGCGGCCAAATTGAAGCCTGGCGACCCAGTCGTGCTCCACGTTGTCTCATACAACCCGCAGACCCGTTCGGTGCAGTTGAAGATAGTGCAGTTCACCGTGCGGTAGGTTCGATGGACGAGATCATCTAAGAAAAAGCCTCGGCCGGCGTTGCTGGTTTGAGGCTTTTTGAGTGAGCGTTTAGACTATGAACATATGGCAACAGCAAAACAAGCGAAAGCAAAGGCGGCCAAACCGTCAGTAAAAAAATACAGCAATTACATCAACGGCGAATGGGTAAAGAGTTCGTCGGGCGAGTGGTTCGACAATGTGAATCCCGCGGACACGTCCGACGTGGTCGGCCGATTCCCGTCGTCTAACGCCGAGGACGTCAACGCTGCGGTAGCAGCGGCAAAGTCGGCCGCAAAGCGTTGGCGGCTGACGCCCGCTCCTAAGCGTGCCGAGATCCTATTCAACCTGGCTCAGATCCTTGCAAAGAACAAGGACGTATTCACACGCGAGATGACCCGCGAGATGGGCAAGGTGCTCAAGGAAGCTGGCGGCGACGTACAGGAAGCGATCGATTGTACTTATTACACAGCCGGCGAAGGCCGACGGCTGCATGGTTTTACTACGCCGGCCGAGATGAAGGACAAGTTCGCGATGTGCGTCCGACAGCCCGTCGGCATCTGCGGGCTGATCACGCCTTTCAATTTCCCGATGGCGATACCGTCGTGGAAGCTGATACCGGCGCTCGTTTGCGGCAATACCGTGGTGCTCAAGTCGGGTGAGGATGTGCCTCTCTCATCGCTCAATTTGATAAAGGCGTGTGAGCAGGCCGGGATACCACAAGGCGTCATCAATCTTGTCAACGGTGCGTCCGAGCCCGGTGCGGCGCTCGTAGGTCATACTGACGTCCGGCTTATCTCATTCACTGGTTCCACCACGACCGGCAAGCTGATCGCTGAGCAAGCCGCTCGAGACAATAAGATCGTCTCGCTCGAAATGGGCGGCAAGAACGCCATTATCGTGATGGACGACGCCGATATCGACAACGCGGTCGAAGGCTCGGTCTGGGGAGCTTTCGGCACGAGCGGACAACGCTGCACCGCATCGTCGCGGCTTGTGGTCCATAAGAAGGTGTATAAGAAGTTCGTCGAGAAATTCGTCGCCCGCGTCAAACAACTTCGCGTAGGCAACGGACTGGATCCGCGTACCGAGGTCGGCCCCGTCATCAACCACAGAGCGATGGAAAAGATCCATGGCTATATCGAGATCGGCAAGATGATCGACAAAGCGACGCTGGCTTGCGGCGGCAATATCCTCAACAAAGGCGAATACTCAAAAGGCTACTTTATCGAGCCGACCGTATTTTCAGACGTCAAGCCGAAAATGCGTATCGCACAGGAGGAGATATTTGGCCCCGTTACAAGCATCATTCCATTCTCGACGCTCGATGAGGCGATCGACATAGTTAACGGCGTTTCGTACGGCCTTTCGTCGGCGATATATACGCAGGATGTCAACCAGGCATTCCACGCGATGCAGGAGCTTTACACCGGCATCTGCTATGTGAATTCCGCGACCATTGGCGCTGAGGTCCACTTGCCGTTCGGCGGCACAAAAGGAACCGGCAACGGCCACCGCGAAGCCGGGACGCAGGTGCTCGACATATTCAGCGAATGGAAATCGTTGTATATCGACTACAGCGGTAAACTCCAAAAAGCTCAGATCGATGAGGTCGAGATATAGTTGATCCGACCGTACTGCGGAAAAAAAAGAACGGCGTTCGAGAGATCGAACGCCGTTATAATTTGTGGAACCGGACGCTGCCGAGATCAGCCGGCCAGATCGCTTTCGATAGCCGTGCGAAGCCTTTCGTCGTCGGGTGTGACGTCGGGGGCGAACCGCGAGACGATGTCGCCGTTCCGGCTCACGAGAAACTTCTCAAAGTTCCATAGCACGTCGGTCGGATCGGTGCGCGTGTGTCCGAAATTGCGGAGATTTTCCTCCATCGTGCCGCCATTGGTCACGTCTGTCTCCGGCCGGGCTTCGATGAGAGCGGCGTAAAGCGGATGACGATTCTCGAGGATGCCGACCTTTGAGAACAAGGGGAATGTGACGTTGTAATTGGTCGAACAGAAATCCTTGATCTCTTCTTCGCTGCCGGGTTCCTGGCCTTTGAAATCATTGCACGGGAAACCGAGTATCTCGAACCCGCGATCCCGATATTCCTCGTACAGGTTCTCGAGGCCTTCGTATTGCGGCGTCAAGCCGCATTTTGACGCTACATTCACGATGAGCAGTGTCTTGCCTTTGTATTGTCCCAGGTTGGTGTCGTCACCGTCGATGGTGCGTACAGGTATCTCAAAAATATCGTTTGCCATATGGAAAGTATTTTCTCTGACCTTACCGAACTATTCAAACCCTCCGCGCGGTATCGTTAACCCGAAGTTCAGCCGCAATGCCGGTGCCATTTCCGATAATCGGCATAAAACTTTATAATCTGGTATTCGTTTTATATCAGTAATTCTTTGGCTTAGGAGCTTAAAATGAAGATCGGACTACCGAAAGAGATCAAAGACAACGAATATCGAGTCGGCCTGACGCCGGCGGGTGTGCAGGCGCTGACGCATGCGGGACATACGGTGTATGTGCAAAAGACAGCCGGCGAAGGGTCGGGGTTCAAGGACGAACAATATGTAAAAGCGGGCGGCAATCTACTCGACACCGCTGACGAGATCTGGGAAGCGGGCGACATGATCGTAAAGGTCAAGGAACCGATCGCTCCGGAATACCCGCGGATGCGCGAGGATCAGGTCCTGTTCACATATCTTCACCTCGCTCCGGAGCTTGAACTCACGAAGCAGATGATGGAGCGCAATGTGACGGGTGTCGCATACGAGACCATCATACGCGACGGCAAGCTCCCGCTGCTGACGCCGATGTCCGAGGTCGCGGGCCGAATGTCTGTACAGGTCGGTGCGACATATCTCGAGAAAATGAACGGCGGCAAAGGCATTCTGCTTGGCGGCGTACCGGGCGTACCGGCCGCGAATGTAGTTATTATCGGCGGCGGCGTCGTCGGGACCGAGGCGGCAAAGATGGCCGTCGGGCTCGGTGCTCGTGTTACCATCATTGACCGCAACCTTGACCGATTGCGTCAGCTCGATGATATTTTCCTCTCTAAGGTTCAAACGCTCGCTTCGTCGCGTTACCAGATCGAAGAAGCGATCTCGCACGCCGATCTTGTGATCGGAGCAGTACTCGTGGTCGGTGCCGCAGCACCAAAGCTTGTCACCCGAGATATGCTGCATCTGCTGCCGCAGGGCTCGGTGCTTGTAGATGTCGCCGTCGATCAGGGCGGTTGTTTTGAGACGACTCACGCGACGACACACTCGAATCCGACCTATTACGAAGAAGGCGTGCTCCACTATTGCGTCGCCAATATGCCTGGAGCAGTGCCGAGAACGTCCACATTTGCCCTTACGAACGCAACACTTCCGTACGCGCTTGACCTCGCAAACAAAGGATTTGAGCAGGCGATCAAGGATGACGCGGGATTGCGTGAAGGCGTAAACACCTACGCCGGCAAATGCACCTACGAGGCTGTCGCTACGTCGCAGGGCATCGAGTACACGCCGCTCGATTCTCTGATCGACCTCAAGGCCGCCTCGGCGGGATAAACTCTCGACGAAGGGATCTAGCCACGAATTCACGAATAAAGGGATCATTCGTGTATTCGTGGCTATAATGTTTGATTGATGTACGAGTTCGCCGTAACACCCGCAGTAACCCAGCTTCG
The DNA here is from genome assembly GCA_019639115.1 of Acidobacteriota bacterium. Lineage (GTDB taxonomy): Bacteria > Acidobacteriota > Blastocatellia > Pyrinomonadales > Pyrinomonadaceae > OLB17. The sequence continues at coordinate 196,720 of JAHBSM010000004.1, forward strand.
CCGTCCGGGCGTGATCATTACCGAGGTCGCTCCCGGTTCGGTCGGCGATGAGCTTGAGCTGCGCCCCGGCGACCGTATCGTAAAGGTCAATGGACGCTCGGTGCGAGACTATCTTGATTTTCGGTTCCAGACGTCGGGCGAGACCGACCTGACCTTTTTGGTCAAAAAGAGCGACGGCGAGACCGAAGAGATCGAGTTCGATCGCGAGGAATCAGAGGACCTCGGGCTCATGTTCGAGCAGATCGTTCCTCGGCAATGCGCCAATGAATGCATCTTTTGCTTTTGCAAGGGCAACCCTGAGGATGCGCGGCCGTCGCTATTTGTCCGTGACGAGGATATACGGCTGTCGTTCCTATACGGCAATTACACGACGCTTTCATCTATCACGGACGACGAGATGCGGCGGATCGTCGAGCAGCGTCTGTCGCCTCAATACGTGTCGGTACATGCTACGGATCTGAGCACTCGAGCGTATCTGCTCGGCGTCGATGAATCGCGAGCCGACATCTCAGGCAAACTCGAATTTCTACTCGATAACGATATCGAGATCCACGCGCAGGTCGTCCTTTGCCCCGGCATAAACGACGGCAAGCAGCTGGAGAAAACGCTGCGGGACCTTGCGGCACATTATCCGAAAGTGGTCTCGACCGCCGTCGTGCCCGTCGCACTCACGCGATACAATACCGACGAACGCCTCACACGTGTCAGTCCGGAATTCTGTCAGCGAACGATCGTCGAGGTCGGCCGTCTTCAGCAGGAGTTTCGCGACGATCTTGGTGTGACATTCGCCTTCTTGGGTGATGAGATCTATCTGAAGGCCGGCTTGCCGATCCCGCCCCGAGAACATTACGGTGATTACCCGCAGATAGAGGACGGCGTCGGCATGGTCCGCACATTTGCTAACGCATTCGACGAACTGATGCAGCGGCTGTCGTCGCGTCCCGACCGCAGTGAGGCAGTGAAGCTGGCACGGCAATATTTCAAAAATAGCCGAACGCACCCGGACGCTCGCGTTCCGCAAGCAGAAGATCTCGGCTCGATACCCGGTGGCAGCGGGCGACTGAACGGAACGATGCTGACCGGCGAGATGTTTGCTCCCGTACTTGCCGAACGCATCGCTGAATACAACGAAGCCACCGGTTCTAAACTCAGCGTCGTTGCCGTGCCGAACACTTATTTCGGGGGCGACGTTTCGGTCGCAGGACTCCTGACCGGGCGCGATCTGATGGCCGTGCGTGATCGGATAACGGGCGATTTCGTGACTATACCTCGCGCTACGATCAAATCCGACGAGCCGATCTTTCTGGATGGTATGAGCTACGACGAATTGAAAGCCGCGTTCCCGGTACCGGTCTATGATCTGGATACCGAGGGCCTGATGCGAGCTTTGGCCGCGAATGCTTAAGAAAGCAAAAAGAGGCCGCCCGTGGGGGCAGCCTCTTTACGCTTCAACCGCACTTTTAGCCTTTATCCACGATTGAAGTTATAGGTGATCACGCCTGTTACCTTTACGGGCGTCTGTGACAACAGGGTCGGCGAGAATTTTGCCTGCCGAGCCGCAGCCTCAGCCACCGCTTTCAGCAGCGGATGGCCTGATATCGCCGTTGCTGATATCACATTGCCACGTTCGTCGATGAGGACCTGAACATTGACCTGTCCGCCAGCGTTGACCGCGATCGCCGCCGGCGGATAGTTCGGCTTTGGCAGATAGGTGGCTCGGCCGTTGATCACGCCAAGTGACTGTACCGGCGGCTGCTTGACCGGGGGCGGATCCTTGATGACGGGCGGTTTCGGCACTTCGGGTTCCGGATCCTTTGCTTTGCTGCCGCCGTCACTATCGCCGAATCGGCCAGTCGAATTGGACGCGACCTCGCTTCTGCTTGATGTCACAGGCGTCGGCGGATCGCTATCGACCTTGCTGATCGTGAACGGCGTCTCAGGCCTTGCCGCCGTTGTATTCTTGGTGACCGAGATCGTCTTTGGCACGATGGTCGGCTCGTCAACTCGTGACATATTCGCAACGCGTGTCGGCATGGTCTGCTTAGCCTGCTGCGGTGCCGCGGGCGCACGCGGTTTGGGCGGCGGCGGCACGTCCGGCTGCACTTCGACTGGTGCGAGCAGCGAATCGAGCTCAAGTCTGGCGTTGCCGATGCTGAAATCCGCGGCAAAGATACTGATAATGACACCTGCGAAGGCAAGAAGGCCGACGGCAAGCGCCGAAACGACAAAGTACGGGCGACGTGAACGCGTTTCCGCTGCTTCCGTCCTGGTCTCGATGAGTTGGTCAAACATTCTGGTTTCCTCCTTTGCGACGCCGGTGCCAAGCGTCCATTTTGGTCGGCGGCATATCGAGCCGCGTCCCACGATCGTTTAGACACCGAGTGGCGAAAAAAGGTTCCGAAGGAAATTGTAAAGTTTTGTGGTCAGCGGTTCTTGACAGAGATGAGTTCCGCAGCGATCGAGACGGCGATCTCCTCGGGAGTGCGGCTGTTGATCGGCAGGCCGATGGGCGTGTGGATCGCGGCAAGTCTGTCGGGGTCGAGGCCTTCGTCGCGGAGTTGATTCAAGAGGGTGGCCATTTTTGCGCGGCTGCCTAGTACGCCGAGATACTTGAATTGTTTGTCAATGAGGTTTCGTATGACGGCCTCGTCCGACCTATAACCGATGGTCATCACGACGACGTAGATATCGTCGCCCGACGGTATATGATCGGCGATATTTTCGTATGAATCGATGACGTTGATGTTGTTTGCAAACCGATTTTTCTCGAGCGTATTCAATTCGGGCCTGTCGTCGAAAATGCTGATATGAAAGCCTAGCCGCGACATCATCTCGCTCAACGCCAGCGAACAATGGCCGCCGCCGATGATAAAAAGCTGATGCTCGTAACCTAGCCTTTCGTGATACACAAACTCGGTCTCGTTCGCCCATGAAAAGTAATGCGGCGAGTTATCTTGTGTGTTTTCAATGAGTTGAAACTTCGACTCGGTCATCTCAAATGCAGCAGGTTTGTGCCGTTGCAGACGATCGATGATCGCCTCGATGGTACTTAGATCGTATCGCGAAAGCAGCTTGACGATCACCGTCTGCCGACCTGAACAGATCATGCCGCTTGCGTTCGGCGAGCTCTTTTGATGAACTTGCTCGACAACCTCAGCATTAGTTCTCAATTCTTTATTCTCAATTAGCAATTTCGCCGCTTCAACGAGGCCGACTTCCATCACGCCGCCGCCAATGCTCCCGCACAACTCGCCGTCAGTGGCAACGGCCATCTTGTACCCGGCGCGTCCCGGACTGCTTCCGTGACTTTCGGCGACCACAAGCAGCACAACGATCCCATCATTTTCCAGATGCGAGGCGATAAATTGCCAAGGCTCGAGTTCCTTTTGCACGGTGAGATCCTATCGCAGTTAAGACTCGTCGGGGTAGAGATTCAGAAGAACCTTTTCAGGCGTGAACGGACAATCGAAGCCGGGCGAGCGATCGGTAAATGATTTGATCGCGTTTCGGATCGCAAAATACGCTCCGATGCCGTACATCAGCGGTGGCTCGCCGACAGCTTTGGAATTGAAGATCGCGAGATTGTTGCGAGAGGTTTCTAGCTGCAGAACATCGATCTCTTTGGGAACGGAATAGATATCAGGCACCTTGTAGGTCGAGAGAGCGTTCGAACGCAGACGGCCGTCGGCGTCATAAACAACCTCTTCCATCGTCATCCAGCCGATGCCCTGGACAATGCCGCCTTCGATCTGGCCGAGATCGACGGCTGTGTTCATCGACGTTCCGAAGTCGTGACAGCATTTGACGTAATCAACCTCATAACGCCCGCGAAGACAATCGACCGTTACGCCGACGATCGCTGTGCCGTAAACGTGATACGCGAATGGATGTCCCTTTGCATTCGTCCAGTCGAAATGTATTCCGGGCGTTGCGTAATGCGCGTGTTCGCTCAAGTTAACGCGTTGAAGATGAGCTTCCATCACGAGCGATGCCCACGTAAGCGAAGTCTTTTCATCATTGCGAAAGACAAAGCCGTCTCGCACCGAAAGGTCGTTGATGCTTGCGGCTTCGACGAGTTCTTTCGCAACCTCGAACAACCGGTTCCGGATCGTATCGCACGCGAGTTGCGTCGCTTTGCCGTTGAGATCGGCGGCGGCCGATGCGGCGGTCGGCGATGTATTCGCGATGCGTAACGTGTTGGTAGTGTGGACCTTTACATCCGCGACGTCTATGCCGAAAACCGTCGCAGCGACCTGCGCGATCTTTGTATTCACGCCCTGTCCCATCTCGACTGCACCGGTCGAGACCGCGACCGAGCCGTCGGTGTAAACGTGAACAAGCGAGCGAGCCTGATTCATCGGCGTCTTGGTGAACGAGATGCCAAAACACACCGGCATCACCGCAACGCCTTTCTTAAAGTATTTTGAATTTGCGTTAAAGTCGTCCGCTTCTTTTTGCAGGGCTGCAAGGTCGTATTTTTCATCAGCCTGCGTCCAACTCGTGATCGCTTCGCTCTCAGCTTTCTGTCCGTATGGAAATTCGTCGCCGTCGTCGATGAGGTTGCGTCGCTGTATCTCGCTAGCCGAAACACCAAACTTTTCCGCCGCGTGGGCGATAGCAGATTCGATGACGAACATCCCCTGCGGCCCGCCAAACCCGCGAAATGCGGTATTCGGCGGCAGGTTCGTGCGGCAGCAATACGCGGTCGCGGTAACGTTCGGAATATAGTATGAGTTCGTGCAGTGAAACAGCGTGCGTTCGAGCACCGGCGGCGAAAGATCGCATGCGGCACCGGCGTTTTGATAGAACGTCGCTTCATAAGCGACGATCTTTAAGTTTTTATCGAGACCGATCTTGTAATCGGACGAATACGGATGACGCTTGCCGGTCATCCGCATATCTTCCATTCGATGAAGCGCGTATTTTACGGGCTTTTTCGTCAATTGTGTCGCGACCGCGCAAATGGCGGCCCATGCATTCGCCTGATCTTCCTTGCCGCCAAAACCGCCGCCGAGCCGTTGCACATCGACCTCGACCTTGTGCATCGGCAAGGCTGTTACGCGGCAAACTGCACGCTGCACGGCCGTCGGCCCTTGCGTTGATGAGTAAACTTTCAAGCCGCCATTTTCCATCGGCACGGCATACGCGCCTTGAGTTTCAATGTAAAGATGCTCCTGTCCGTTCTGCTCGGTTCGGCCTTCAAAGACAAATTCGCAATCCATGAAAGCCGCTGCAGTGTCGCCGAGAACAAATGTTTTAGGCGGCACGATAAGATCGCTATTCGCTGCTGCGACTCGAGGGTCGGTCACGACCTCAAGCGGCTCGATCTCGGCCGTGATCTTTTTCGCGGCCTTGCGGGCAAGCTCTTCGCTAGTCGCGACCACAATGGCGATCGGCTGCCCGCAAAAATGGACCTCGCCATCAGCCAGCAGCGGCTCGTCTGGTACGATCCCGCCGATCTGGTTCTCGCCGATCAGGTCTTTTGCGGTGATAACGCGAACAACGCCGTCACACTTTTCAGCCTCGCTTGTGTCGATGCTTTTAATTTTTCCATGAGCGATGGGCGAATCAAACACACACGCAAACAACGTCCCCTCGACAAGCGGAATGTCGTCGAGATAGATGCTCTCGCCGCGAACATGTGAATGCGAGTCGATGTTTTTCATGTCCCAAACAGCTCAACAAAATGAGCGCGGAAAAGCTGTCGTATCAACAGCCGTTTATATTGTTCTGTTCCGCGAACGTCCGATATCGGCGAGATCTCGGCCTGTATGATTTCGTTTGCGGCGGCGATGGTTTCTTCAGTGATTTCCTTGCCGCGCAAAAACTCGGATGTTCTTTTCAAATAAAGCGGAATCGGTGCAACGCCTCCGGCGGCGACGTGAACGTAAGAGAGAACCACCCCGTCAGCAGAAGCTGCTGCCACCCCTCCTTCGTAAGGAGGGGAGTAAGTTAGCGAGATCGCTGTGTTGACGGTTGCGATATCGAGATAAGTGCGTTTGCAGACCTTCTCAAAATTGAACTTGAAACCGCTGGCCGGCTTTTTGAATCTGACCTTTGAAATGATCTCGTCGGGTTGCTTGGCGAGTTGTTTGTAGCCGAGGTAGAGATCCTTTAGGTTGATCGTGCGCGGCTGAGATGCAGGCGAGGGCGCCTGCGTTCCCGGCATCAGTTCGATCTCGGCGTCGAGGGCGAGGAACCAGACGGTCATGTCGCCGATGGGCGACGCGTTGACAAAGTTGCCCGCAAGCGTAGCCATATTTCGGATCGGCGTCGATGAGACGAGTTTCAGGTGCTTGTAGAGATGGGGAAAGATCGCGTGCATCACCGGCGATTCAAGCAGGTCGGTGACGGTCGCCGACCCGCCGATCTCGATGTGCTCGTCCGTGTTGCGGATGCTCCTTAATCGGTCGTCGTAGAGCAGCGGTGTTGGGTCCGACGCCGACATCTGGTCATGCCGTTGGACATAGAGGTCTGTGCCGCCGCCGACAAGCGATCTCAAATTTGAGGTTTCAGGCCTCGAATCGTCCGATCCGAGCCCCTGAAGCCGGAGGGCGATATCTGAGAAATACTCCGGAATGTACTGTGCGATGTTCACCGGTAACTGTTCACCGATCCGGCAAGCGGCGCGCTCGATGGATTTGTAGCCGGTACAGCGACAGATGTTACCGTCGATGGACGAGATAGCCTGGTCCGAAGAAACCGGCGAGCGCGTCGGCGTTCCCAGGCAAAATCCCGTCAGCGACATCACAAAGCCGACGGTGCAGAATCCGCATTGCGTGCCGCTCTCGTCCACCATCGCTTGCTGAACGGGCGTTAAGCTTCCGTCGGTTGGGTTGATGCCTTCGATCGTGACGATGTGCTTGCCGGCGGCGTTAGCAAGCGGCATCAGGCACGAGGTCATCGAACGGTAGCGAACCATTCCATCGATCAACTCACCAACGAGCACCGTGCAAGCTCCGCAATCGCCTTCGCGACAGCCGATCTTCGTGCCCTTGAGGTTTTTGTGATATCGGACAAAATCGAGCACCGTCATACCCGACGGCTGATCGGTCGCGATGCCTTCATTATTGAGGATGAATCTGAGCACTAAAACTTTCGAATGATCACGACTCCGGCGGTGATCAGCAAGATGCCGGCGACGCGTACCACGCTGACCTCTTTCACCGGTGTGCCAAGCAATCCGAAATGGTCAATAACCAGTGTCACGATCATCTGCCCCGCAATGACCAGACTAAAGGTCATCGCCACGCCGAGCCGCGGCACGAGGATCACAGCCGATGTGACAAAGAATGCGCCGAGAAGCCCCCCGGCCCACGCAATGGCCGGAGCTGTCCGGGCTGAGGCGACATTTGCGATGCCTTCGCCCGTAGCGACCGCATAGACCAGCAGAGCTATCGTGCCGACCAGAAATGAAAGAAACGCGGCAAGGACGGGGCTTCCGACGGCCTCGGCCATTTTGTTGTTGGTAGCCGCCTGCGTCGGCATCATGGCTCCGGCGGCCAGTGCCACCAGCATCAGAAAATATGCGCCGTTGCTCATCAGTACTCGATCTTATCGGGTTTCTCGATCCAGGCGGCAAAGACCTCTCGGGCCTCATCCCGCATCAGATTCTCGAGCGGGAGCCGCCTTTTGTCGTTCGGCAATGCGATCTCGCGATAGAACGTCTCGTCGTCAAATCCGGCTTCGGCTGCGTCTTCGCGCGTGCCGGCGAATAATATGCGGTCCGGCCTGGCCCAGTAGATCGCTCCCAGACACATAGGACAAGGTTCGCACGAGGTGTAGACGGTACATCGGTCCAATTGAAACGATCCTAGAGCTTTGCAAGCGTTGCGGATCGCCACGATCTCGGCATGAGCAGTCGGGTCGTTTGTCGAGGTGACCTGATTATTACCTTCGGCCACTATTCGCCCGTCCCTTGCGATCACACAGCCGAACGGCCCGCCGTCACCGCGATCGATGCCTTCGCGGGCTAGTGCAATAGCACGCGACATGAACTCGCGGTCTCTGTCCGTCATTGCTGTTTCGGCCCGGACAGCTTGATCTCGAAAAGTTTCTTCCATCTCTTGCCGGTGACAAATATCCGGTCTGATGCCGCGTCGTAAGCGATACCGTTGAGCGTATTCTCGGAATCGCGTCGTTGGTCGTCCGGCGAGATGCCGTCGAGGTCGATCCAGCCGAGCATCTTGCCTGTCTCAGGATCTATACGAGCAATGTAGTTCGACCTGCCGAGAACTTCGGGGTCCTCCGAGTGCCAGATGTTGGCCCAGATCTCGCCTTTTACAAACTCGAGCTCATTGAGCCGCAGCTGCGGCTTCCCATCCTCGCGATTCACGACAATGGTGCGGATGGTCTTGAACGTCTCGGGATCGACGAAGCGGATCACATGCGTACCGTCGCTCTGGATCAGTTCCTTGCCGTTGTCTGTCAGGCCCCATCCCTCTCCGGCGTATTTGAATTCGCGTTCCAGCTTGAGGTCCATGTTATAGACAAAAGCCGTTCGGTCACGCCAGGTCAGTTGAAACAGTTTGCCGCCGATCTCGGCGAGTCCCTCGGCAAAGTATTCGGGGGCGACGTTGGTTTTTTTGAGCACCTTGCCCGTCGTGATCTCGACCTTGCGTATCGTGGATTCGTTCTCCTGGCCGCAGCTTTCGTAGAAAACACCGTCGCGGACTATGAGCCCTTGGGTAAAACAGGTCGGATCATGCGGATAGGTCTTGACGACCTCGTATCCGTACACTGGTGCCGGAGTAGAAGCGGCCTTTGGCTGAACGTTGGCCGAAACATTCTTTGTGTTGCTAGCTGTCCCGGAACAAGCCGTCAATGCCAATGCCGCTGCGACGATCGAGGTTTTTATAATGGTTGCGATCATTTTACCAAAGCGCGGTCGATCAGAGCTTTGATCGCCGGATAAGAGAGCTCTCTGAGCCGAATGCCATTGACGAATATCGTCGGAGTGCCATCTACGCGGACGGCGTTCGCATCCGCAATATCACGACGGATAACGTCTGCGGTTCTCTCGGCGTTAGAGTCTAGCTTAAATTGATCGACGTTCAAACCGGCCATTCCCGCGTAGCGTAACAGCGAAGCTTCATCGAGCGACTGCTGATTTTTATACAGCAATTCGATAAAGGGAAAGAACTTGCCCTGAGCGTGGGCGGCAGCGGCAGCACGGGCCGCCGTCCTTGCGTTCGGATGGATCGCGTCGATCGGATAATTGCGAACGACCAGCCGGATCTTGCCGGGATATTCGCCCATCAACTGTTTGATCACCGGATGGGTAGCGGCGCACGCCGAACACTGAAAATCGCTGAACATTACGACAGTGACAGGAGCAGCAGCCGGACCATCCGATGGCGAACCTTCGGTCGCGATCTTGTAAACCGGCGGTTCGGGCATCTTGTAGAGCACCTTGGCCTGATATTTTTTGAGAAGCCGATCCCTGAGAGCTTCTTCGAGTCCCTCGCGTTCCTCGTCAGTGAAGGTCTTCATCTTGTTCGTGATCTCGCGAGCCATCAATTCGCCGGCGTCGATGCCCAACGACTTCGCCTCGATCGGCACGAGCAGGTCCATTAGACGGCCGTCGAGCTCTTCGAGGATCAATTCGGCAAGCTGGGCCCTGGCCTCGTAAAGGTCGTCTTTGGCGTATTCGTCATATTCGGCGATGGTCACGGGCTTTCCGTTGACCGTAGCGATCACGTCCGTCGGAGCAAAAGCCGGTGAATTTATGTCCTTGCCCAACGTGACCTTATATTTGGCACGCAAACGCGCGACCAGATCAGCGACGGCTTTCTGCTCGGGTTCCGAGCGGAGAAACGCTATGACGCGTTCGCGAGCCTCTTTGGGCATAAAGGCGGCAAGCGCCTGTGCGTTGGCCTCAGTGGCCTTTGCTATTTCAGCTTCCGATGGATCGGGCACCTTTCGCCGTTCGGCGCCGATCACTTTGTCGGTCGTCGTATTGAGCGCGGCGGCTTCGAGATCGAGCACGCGTTGACCGATCAACTGGTCGCGGATCTCGGCGCGGAGGCTTCGAGTGAACTCCGGCATCCCGTCAATGACCTTTCTGAGGTCCTCGGAAAGATCTTTGGTCTTGATGGTCGCCCCGCCAGCCGTCGCGAGAACATCTTCGGGTTTCTGTGAGTAGTTTGCGGCGGCCGCTGCGGCCACCATTGTCAGGGTCAAAAGGATCTGTTTCATGAGTTACAACGAGATTCTAACAGATGATAAGCGCAGATATGATGCCGAAAGGGCCGCACGGTTTGGTCGGCGGGCGAAAAATCAGTGCGCCTGTCGGGGTTCGAGCGTCATGCGAAGCCCGTATTTCGGCCGCAAGGTTATTAGCGGCTTGGCCTCGACCGGGTGGCCCGCGACGAGTTTTGGAGCCCAGCGGCGAGCGAGCGTCGCCAGTACAATGATGCCCTCGGTCCAGGCGAAGCTCTCCCCAATGCAACGCCGGGCGCCGGCGCCAAATGGGAAATAGATATAGCGGCTGCCGGCTTCTTTGACGCTGATCCGCTCCCAGCGATCTGGACGAAACTCGTCAGCGTCATCCCAGAATCTGGCGTCGCGGTGCATCACCGCCGGACTCATAAGCACGGTAGTTCCGGGCGCGATCCTGTTTTCGCGCAGTTCGTGTTCGGCTACCGCTTCGCGTCCGACAGCCCAGGCGGGCGGATAGAGCCGCATGGATTCGGCTATGACGGCTTCGGTAAATCTCAAATGTTCTACGTCGTTCAGGCTCGCGGGGCGGTCTCCTAGTACCTCGTCTATCTCTCGTCTGAGCATTTCATCCGCCTCAGGATGCTCGGACAATAGATACCACGTCCACGAAAGCAGATTGGCGGTGGTCTCATGGCCGGCAAGGAAAAGGGTCATCGTTTCGTCGCGTACCTGGTCATCCGACATCCGGCTGCCGTCGTCCTCGTCACGCGTCGAGAGCAGCATCGAGAGGAGGTCGCCGTGATCGACCCCGGAGCGTCGCCTATCCTCGATCATTTCAAAGATGATACGGTCGAGCGTCGCCTTTGAACGGCGGAATCGCAGCGAATGCGGGAGCGGCAGCTTTTCGAGCACCGAAGAAAACGGCAGAAGCAGAACGCTGAACATCTCGACGATCTCGGTGAGACAACGCCCGACATCGTCTGCATCGTCGTCAACGTCGGCGCTGAATAGCGTCCTGCCGACTATCCTCAGCGTGAGCAGCATCATCTCGCGGTCGATATCGGTAACCGATCCGGGCTGCCATTTTAACGCAGTCTCTTCAGCCAGGGCGGACATCGTATCCGCATAACCGGCGATCCGTGACCGGTGGAATACCGGCTGCATCATCCGCCGCTGTCGCAAGTGAAAAGACCCTTCGCTTGTAAGAAGCCCGTCGCCGAGCAACGAGCGCGCACGCTTGAGCACAGGGCCTTTTTCGAATTTATGTGCGTTGACGACCAACACGTCGCGGACGAGGTCCGGGTGGTTAATGAAAACAACTCGCCTCGGGCCCATTCGGAACCGCGTGATGTCACCCATGGCGGCCTGCGACCGGAGAAACTCCAATCTGTGGCGGCCCAACATCGGGAACACTCGATCGAACCATCCAAGTTTGGGCGGTTGCGGTCCTGTTTGCTCAATACTATTGGCCGAAGATCGCATTTAAGGTTATCTCCGAAAACTGCTATTTTTAATCTTATGTCAGAACCCAAACCGACGAAAGTGAAACCGGATATCCGTGCGATCACTCGGCTGGTGCCCCCGAGCGGCAACCTTGTCCAAGGTCAATCCGAACTTCCTATCGATCCTCGGCTGGCCCTGGAAGCCGCGGAGATCATAGCCGCCGGCCAGAATCATTACGGCGGAAGCGAAGGCGACGCCGGACTCCGCTCCGCCGTTGCGGAAAAATTAAAAAAATACAATCAGATCGACGTCGATCCTGACGCTCGTCCATTCGAACTGATGGTCACCAACGGCGGAACTGGAGCACTGATCGGGATCGCCTTGAGCTATCTAAAAGGGAATTCCGCTCTTGTATTCGAGCCGTATTATCCCTATCACAAGTACATCATCGAACGATTCGGCGGCAAAACGGAACCTTTTGAACTTGACGGCCGGCTGCAGTTCGAAAAAGACCGGCTTATGGCTCATTGCCGGATGCTTCGAGATCGAAAAGAGTTTCCGCTAAAGGCCATCATCGTTTGCTCGCCCGCAAATCCAAGCGGCAAAGTTATGACCCGGGCCGAGCTCGATGCAGTTGCCGATGTTGCAAAGGAACTCGACCTGCTGGTCGTCTCGGACGAGGTTTACGAACATTACGTCACGGGTGAGGAACCGCATATACCTATTGCACGGTCGCCTGAAATGTGGGGACGGACCATCACGGTCAATTCGTTCTCTAAATCCTGGAATATCTCGGGCTGGCGGCTCGGTTACGCCTACGGGCCGGGCGAACTGCTGGCTCCGATCAACGCAGCGGCAAATGTCATCTACGTGTGCCCCGCTACGCCGCTTCAGGCCGCACTATCGCGCGTACTGATGGCCGACAACGACTATTATGCTCGGCTGCGAGACGAGTTTGACGCCAAGCGGAGAAGTTTTTCCGCAGGCCTCGAAGAACTCGGTTTTGACATCTATGATTCGGGTTCGGCGTTCTATATCTGGGCGCGGATACCGCGTCAATTCGACGACGCGATCGCATTCAATGAGATGCTGATGCGCGATGCCGGGGTCGGGATGACGCCCGGATCGGCGTTTGCCGACAGCGATACCTGGGACGCCCATGTCCGCATCTGCATCGCTCGCGAAGACGCTATCCTCGACGGCTCGCTCGAAAGGCTGAGATCGGCCTTGAAATGAAGACAATGGGAGAGATCTACAAAATGAAAAGGTTTTTGACGCTCGTAATTCTATTGAATCTAGTGCTCACCGTTCCTGTCGTGCTTGCCGACGATGGAATGTGGACGTTCGACAATCCGCCGCTCAAACAGTGGAAGGAACGCTATAACTTCGAGCCATCGCAGGAATGGCTCGATCGCGTTCGCCTGGCCAGCCCAAAGGTCAACGGATCATCGGCCGGGTTTGTCTCGGCCAACGGCCTGATCGTGACCAATCATCACGTCGCGGCGGCCTACATCGAGCGTCTGTCGAGCAAAGAGCGAGATCTGATGAAAACGGGTTTCTATGCTCCGACATTTTCTGATGAACTCAAGGTCCCGAACGGCGAGGCTTCAATCCTGTCCTCATACGACAACGTGACGGATCGTATCCGTTCGGTCGAAAAGGATGCTGCAGACGATGTTGAGGCCGCAACCAAACGAACGAACGAGATCGCGACCATCGAAAAGGACTGTGTAGACACGACACGTCTTCGTTGCGCCGTCATTCCATTCTATAGCGGCGGGGAATATTGGCTGTATCGATTCAAGGTCTATACAGACATCCGGCTCGTAATGGCACCCGAGGAGCAGGCGGCATTCTTTGGCGGCGACTATGACAATTTCACTTACCCGCGACATGACCTGGATTTTACGTTCCTGCGTGCGTATGAGAATGACAAGCCGGCATCGACCCCGAATTACTTCAAATGGTCCGCTACCGGAGCCAAGGACGGCGAGTTCATCCTGGTCTCGGGGTATCCGGGTTCTACGGCTCGGCTGCTGACCGTGGCTCAGCTCGCATATCAACGAGACGTCGGCAATCCGCTTCAGAAGCAGGTCTGGGAACTCAGGCGACGAGCACTCGAGCGATATTCGAAGCGCGGAGACGAGGAATTCCGGCAGGCATGGCCGGGCATGCGCGGATTCGCCAATTCGCTCAAGCGGCTCGAAGGCCAACAGGACGGATTGCTGAACCCGCGTATGTTCGCCAAAAAGGTCGCAGAGGAAAAAGACCTGCGGGACCGGCTTAAGGCGAGGCCTGAACTCGATAAACAATTCGCTCCGGCGTGGACGAACATTGCTGCCGCATATGACAAGCTGCCGAAGATGGCCAACCGCCTTGCTTACTCCAACGTCAGTGCCTCCCGTCTGGCGACAATAGCGCTTCAGATCGCGACCTATCACAAGGAGGTCGCCAAACCCAATGACAGCCGCTATCCGGAGTATCGTGATAGCCGTCTCGGCGGATTTCGGTCGTCGCTCATGGCCCCTGCGTCCGTCAATCTTGATCTGGAAGAAGCAGTGCTGACTGATTGGCTAACGGATGCGCGGCGAATACTCGGAGCGGACGATCCATTCGTCAAGGCCGCTCTCGGTGATGCCGAACCGGCCGAGGTCGTCAAGCGCGCCATCCGCGAGACCACGCTGCGTGACCCGGCCGCCAGAAAAGCTCTTGTCGAGGGCCCGGCATCTGCAGTAGATTCATCGACCGACCCGATGGTCGCTCTCGCACGCAGGATCGAGCCCATCGTGCGTGAGCTTCGCGATTGGAATGAAAAGAACATCACGTCCGTCGAGACCGCCAATGGGACAAAGATCGCTCAGGCCCGATTCGCCGTCTATGGCAAGACGATGCCGCCCGATGCAAATTCACAGCTGCGGATCGAATACGGCAAGGTGCTGGGATATGAAGAGGATACGACACTTGTGCCTTACAAGACGACGTTCTACGGGTTATACGACCGAGCTTTGAGCTTCGACCTGAAGCCGCCCTTCGATCTGCCGGAGCGAGTGTTGAACGCCCGTACTAAGGTCGATCTATCGACGCCGCTCAATTTTGTCTATTCGGCCGATACGATCGGCGGCAATTCGGGTTCGCCGGTGATCAACCGCAACGCGGAACTGGTAGGGCTCAATTTTGACAGCAATTTGCAGAAGCTCTCGAACCGTTACTGGTATATAGAGGAATCCGAAGGCTCGCGTGCCGTCGGTGTCCACTCGGCCGGCGTGATCGAGGCTCTACGCAAGATCTACGACGCCGACAGGCTCGTAGGCGAACTGCTAGGTTCGAAATGAGCTAGCGTTTGAACCTGACGATGAATTTGGTCCTGCGCCGCTCGCGGACAGTGCTTGTTCCTACGAATTTGGCTTTCGACGAATAGCCGATCGCGTATTCGATGTGGCCTTCGAATTGCTCGGTCTGGCGGATGTCGCGTATGGTCGATGTGCTCGTGCCGAACGATTCGCGAACCTTGCACATCCAGGGTACAAGCGCAAAAAAGACGGTCTTGAACGCCTTTCCTTTCATCCGAAGGTTCTCGCCGCCGTAATTCTGGATAGGAGGTCGGGCATCTCTGACCTCAGCTTTGTCCGGCAGGCCGCTCCCGACAAATTCGAACGTGACCGTCTCAAAGCCGCCGCTTCGAGCCTTGGTCACGCTGCGAAGTTCGCCATTGTCACGGCAGCTTCTCGTCTGCGCCGCCGATGGAGCCGCTGCGATGGTCAAGAATAGGCCGATCACTGCTACAAGGGTGGATATTGATCTCATATTTGGTTTCGGTTCCTCGGTTTGGAATTTCAGCTTCCTTGGACGACAATGACTTTGCCACGATTTAGACCTATTTACTAGTGATGCACTACCATTTGATCGGAATTTGCGGCACGGCCATGGCGAGCCTTGCCGGGATGCTAAAGGCGCGTGGACATCGCGTGACGGGTTCGGACCAGAATGTCTATCCACCGATGTCCACACAGCTAGAGTCGCTCGGCATCGAGATAATACATGGCTACAAGGCAGACAATGCGGACATCCCTCGTGACGTGACGGTCGTAGGCAATACGATAATGCGGGGCAATCCCGAGCTCGAAGAGGTGCTCGACCGCAAACTGCTGTACAGGTCGCAGGCTGAGACTGTAAGAGACGAATTCATCCGCGGTAGGCGTTCTTTGGTCGTCGCCGGTACACACGGCAAGACGACCACCACGTCGCTGGCGGCGTGGATGACCGAGGTCGGCGGACTCGCTCCGTCGTTCCTGGTCGGCGGTGTCGTCCAGAATTTCGGACAGAGCTTTCGTGTGACCGATAGCGAATATTTTGTAATCGAGGGCGACGAATACGACACGGCATTCTTTGATAAGAAACCGAAGTTCATGTCTTACCTGCCCGAGATCGCTATCGTCAACAACATCGAATTTGACCACGCCGACATTTATAAAGATCTCGAAGCGATCAAATGGCAATTCTCCAGGCTGATGAATCTTGTCCCTGGCAACGGCCGTTTGATCTGCGGTATCGATTCGCCGGTGGTCGGCGAAGTGCTCGCTTCGATGGAAGGGAAACTCTACACGCGCGTTGAGACGTTCGGCCTCTGCGATTCGGCTCGATGGCAGGCTCGCGATGTCGAGTTCACGACCGAGGGAACCCGATTCAAGGTCTTTTGCGACAACGAGTTGTGGGCGGAATTCACCACCCGGATGTTTGGTGAGTTCAACGTTCGAAATTGTCTTTCGGTGATGATCGCCGCCGACGCATGGGGTATCTCAACGGCGAAGATGCAGGAGGCGTTCGATTCGTTCGAATCCGTCAAACGTCGTATGGAGGTCCGCGGAGTCGAATGCGGCGTCACGGTGATCGACGATTTTGCGCATCATCCGACTGCGGTCAACGAGACGCTCAAGGCGTTGCGGCAGCGTTATGACGGTAAGCGGCTGATCGCCGTTTTCGAGCCGCGTTCGCGTTCATCGCGACTCGCCGTGTTCGAAGAACAATATAGGGCAGCTTTCGACCACGCAGACAGCGTGATCATCGCCGGCGTATTCAATCCTGAGGACGCTAAGCGATTCGGTGATAAATTGCTCGACGTGGAAAAACTTGTTGCCGATATAGCCGCGACCGGAAGACGCGCATCGACCTTTCCGAATGCCGACGCGATCGTCGAACACCTTGCGCCTTACCTGAGCGACGGCGATGTCGTAGCCGTGATGTCCAACGGCGGCTTCGACGGCATACACGACAAACTGCTTACGGCCATCGCGGACAGGGCGGCATCTCGCTAGTACCAAGGCGATGTCACATTTGCGGTTCGATGGGATCTTTGTGATTAGCCAGATAAACGACAATATCGTCCAGCAGCCGTGTGCGGGTCGCCGGGTCCGCAACTCCATTGACTACGAGCGATACGACGAGTTCTTCGCCGGCAGCCGTGCGAACATATCCCGACAACGCCGAAACCTGATCCAATGTGCCCGTCTTGCCGCGCATGTTCCCCTCGGCCAGCGTTCCCTTGAATCGATTGCGAAGCGTGCCGTCCACTCCGCCAATGGTCAAACTGTCTCGCCACACCTGAGCGAATCGGCTCTGCTTGGCCATATAGGTGTAAAGCGCTACGACCGCGGACGGAGTGATCAGATCGTGACGCGAGAGCCCGCTGCCGTCATATTGCAGAATGCCGTCGTCGGCAGCACCGATCTCCTTTAGGAAACCGCGAACCACGCCGAGGCCGAGCGAGCCGCTGTCGCCGGTGCGGCCGGCCCGGCGGGCCGTTTCTTCGCCAAGCGTCCACAACAGTGTCTCGGTGTAGAGATTCTGGCTCGGCTTCATCGTTTTGGCGGCGATCAAAGACAGCGGCGGCGATTCGAGGCGTGCTATCTCTAGAGTTGAGCTGCTTGTAACGCCCGGCGGCTGCAGGCGCGTGCCGCCAGTGACCGCGATGCCCCGAACCTCGAGCCGCTGCTTGAGCAGGGTGACGAACATCTCCGCCGGCCTCGACACCGCGATCGAACCGCGAAATCCGTTATCGCCGATCGGCAGAGTGCCCGAGACCTCGACGATGTTTCGATCAAGCCGCTTAGTGACGGTGAGCGTGCGTCGCGAGCCGCCCGCGCCCGTCGAGCAGGTATTGACGACCTGAAAGATCGGATTCGGCGGCGAGATAGTTACACTGCATGGGCCTCCGACAGATGAGGCGGTGACAGCTATATCGACCGCACTATCATTGATCGGGAGTGAGGAAAGTTCCGCTCCGTAGTACCACTGCAGGTCGTCCCATTCCCAGCCGTCGGGGATCGGGCCGCCGCGAAAGTAGCTTTCGTCGCCGACCAATGCACCTTCGATCCTGCGAACGCCTGCCGCCGCGATCGTATCCACGAGCCTGTCAATTCCTTTGAAATACGTGTTCGGATCGGCTGGTGTCGTGCCAAAGAACGCCGTCGAGATCGAGATGTCGCCGCGTCCGAAAATTCGCAGGTCACCACGAACGACGCCTTCCTGATCGGGACGCACAGCCGCAAAAACGCTGGTGACGAAACGGAAATCCGGCGTCAGCTTCTCGATAGCGGCGGCGACGGTGAAGTTCTTCATATTTGAGGCAGGCATGAAGTACTTTTCGCTGTCATTTTCGAAAACGACGGTCCCTCCCCTGAGTGCGACGATCTTGACGCCAACGCGGCCTCGTCGTACCGCCGTGTCAAACAGCCGCATCCTGATGCGCGATCTCAGATCCTCTAACGAGGCATCGGGCGAAACAGTCGGGCGCGGTGCAGGCGTCGGGGACGGCGTGACACGCGGGAACGGTTTCGGCACCGGCGTCGGCGATGTACGCGGCCGATCCTGCGCTTGTGCGGCATGGACAGCGGTCAGGCCAAGCATCAGAGCAAGGAATACCGCATAGGCGTGGTGAACGATGATCGAGCTGGTCTTGTGCATCTCGGAGATTCTACTTTGTATTTGGCCGCGACTGAAACGCCCATCTATGGTTGTGCCGATGCCGATTGTCTGAAAAATAGCTTGGTGATATTATCATCGTTACCCTCGTTGGATCGGCGCCGGACAGCAAACTCAAGTTAATTAAGATGAATCGGATCAAAGCAGTTGTAGTCGTATGTTTTATCGCGGCCGTGTTCGCGGTATTCCTCACGGGCAGACAATCTGTCTCCGCGCGATCGCAGACCGCGCCGAATGAAGCACCGGCGGCACCCACTGGAGTGATCGCGACCGATACGGCGTTCGCCGACAAGATCGGCATCCGTTGGGATGCGATACGCGGCGCGACCGTTTATCGTATTTTTCGAGGCACGACGAGCGACCCGAGCGGTGCCATAGACGTCGGTACGACGGCTGCGGGATACTTCTATGATATGACGCCGGCGGCCGGCGTCACCTATCACTATTGGGTCCGAGCCGAGAATCCCTCGGGCGCTAGCCCGCTGAGTGCTTCGGACACAGGCAAAATGGGCGTCGGCGGATACTCAGGCGGCCCTTTCCCGCCGCTTGAGCCGCCGGAGGCATCTGCGCAGAATCCCGTCACCGCAGCGAAAGCCTATCTCGGCAAGACACTATTCTGGGACGAACAGCTCTCGTCGACACGCACGGTCTCTTGCGGTACGTGCCATCGTCCATCGCACGGCGGATCCGATCCACGCACCAACGTCAATAGCCTGCAAACGCGCAATCCGGGACCCGACGGCGTATTCAATACAGATGACGACATCTCAGGTTCGCGCGGCGTGATCCGCAACAATGCCGACGGCACCTACTCCGTCAGCCCCATATTTGGATTCAACGAACAGGTCACCGGACGAAAGGCGCCGAGCTACCTCAACGCCGCATATTCGCCGAACGGAAATTTTTGGGACGGGCGGGCGACGGACGAGTTTCGAGATCCTTTGACGAATAACATTCTGATCCCGTCGAATGCATCGCTCGAGAGCCAGTCGATGGGCCCGCCGGTGTCGGACGCGGAGATGGCCCACTCCGGCCGAAATATAGCCGAGGTCGCCGCCCGGATGCAGTCGGTCAAGCCGCTCGCACTCGCGACGAACGTCCCACAGGCTCTGAAGACCTGGATCGGCGGCCGTACGTATCCTGAACTGTTTCAAGAGGTTTTTGGCACGCCTGACGTGACGCCGGCTCGCATCGCAATGGCGATCGGCACGCACGAGCGATCGCTTTTCTCAGACGAGACGCCGCTTGATCGCGAAGCCTACGGGCTCGAGAAATTCAATTTTCAAGAGGAAATGGGCCGTTCGCTGTTCATAAACCTCCAGTGCAATGTTTGCCACGAGGGTTCGCTGCTGGCCGATCATCAGTTCCGCAACATCGGCGTTCGTCCCCCGGCTGAGGATCGCGGACGCGGCGCCGTGACGGGCAACGCCGGCAACGACGGAGAGTTCAAAACACCGACGCTCCGCAACGTTGAGCTTCGCGGCCCTTTCATGCACAACGGCAGGTTTGCGACGCTTGAGGACGTGGTCGAGTTCTACAATCGCGGCGGCGACGCAGATGCACCGAATATAGATCATTCGCTGATCCGTCCGCTGTTTCTCACGACCGAACAGAAAGCCGCCCTGGTTGCATTCATGAAGCGTCCGCTAACGGACGTCCGCGTCCGCGACGAACTACCTCCTTTCGACCGGCCGACGCTTTATACAGAATCGGACCGTGTGCCAGTGGTGCAGGGAACGGGGCGCGCCGGCACCGGCAGCATCGTCCCGCAGCCCGTCGCGATATCGCCGCCGATCACGGGCAATCCGCAGTTCACGGTCGGCATCAAAGCTGGACTCGGCGGGGCATCGGCGGTGCTGTCTATCGGCACTTCTGATCCAGGCGTCGGCAGTTCGATCCCGACCGGCGGCACGTTCGCGTATCGGAGCGTGACCCTCACCGGTTCAGGAGCGGGCAACGGCTTTGGTTCGACGGTGATCTCCATCCCGGATAATCCGGCGATGGTCGGGCGTCGATTCTATGGAAGATGGTATGTGACAGATCCGGCGGCGGCAAACGGATTTTCGGTCTCACCGGTGTTCACATTTAAGGTGTTCTCGGCCGCATCGAGCACGCTCCATGCGACACATGCTGATTTTGACGGCGACGGACGGACCGACGTTTCGGTTTACAGGGCATCGACCGCAGCCTGGTACATACGTAACAGCGACACGCAATCGGTAACGGCGATCGGATTCGGGCTGCCGACCGATAAGCTCGTGCCTGCGGACTATGACGGCGACGGCAAAGCCGATGTCGCGGTCTATCGCGACGGCACCTGGTTCACGATGCAATCGACGAACGGGTTCAACGTTTTCAATTTCGGTTCGGCCGGCGATATACCGATGCCAGGTGATTTTGACGGCGACGGCCGCTCGGATTATGCGGTGTTCAGGCCGTCGAACGGCGTCTGGTATGTGTGGCGCACGACGTTGGGCTTCTATGCCATCCAGTTCGGACAGAACGGCGACAAACCATTTGCTGGTGACTTCGATGGCGACGGCATGGCCGACTACGCTGTGTATCGCGACGGCATCTGGTTCATATGGAAAAGTACGGGCGGATACGTCGGCATCGGGTTTGGGCTGCCTACCGACAAGCCGGTGGCCGGTGATTACAATGGCGACGGGATGATGGATGTTGCCGTTTGGCGTCCAAGCAACGGCTATTGGTACATTCTAGAATCTCCGAACCTGACTTTCCGTGCAGTTCAATTCGGGGTCTCGACCGACCAGCCCGCACCCGGAGACTACGACGGCGACGGCAAATGGGATCCCGCTGTTTTCCGCGGCGGAACGTGGTATATGCTCGGAAGCCAGGGCGGATTCTTTGCGACAAGTTGGGGCCTGGCCGGCGACTCGGTGGTGCCTGCCGCCTACGTCCCATAGGCGCACATCTGAGCCGCGATTTGATCCGTTGCTATTAAAGCCGGAAGGGGTTGCCGCTGCGGCAAAACCTTTCCGGCTTTTCATATAAGGCCGCTAATGACCTAGATCCCGTCAACGATCACGGTCATTTGCATTTAGAGTACCCACAGTCCCGGCACGAGTCGCATCCGGAAGCGTGTTCGAGTTGACCGCCGCATTCGGGGCATTCGCCGATCATAGATGACATGCCTGTATGGATACCTTCGGCCTTCATCGCCCGAAGCGAACCCGGGAGTCCGCGCAATCTGCGATCGACCAGGAAGATACACTCGGCGACAGCTTGCTCAGGAGAGGTCAGAAGCCTTTCGTTGAACCAAACGGCGTGAGTGCCAGTTACCTTGTTCAGGCTTCGTGCGACCTCATCGGCCTCAAAGCCGCCGCGCAGCATCTTCGACGCGAGCAAACCGACGCCGGCGCTGATCGGGCCGGCCACAAAGATCTCAAGTATGCTGCTGCCGTCGTGATTGACCGTGACATATAGGTTCTGCCCCTCGAACGGGATCCGCCAGGTCGAGCCCTGAAGTTCACGCGGACGCTCGACTCGCGAAGAATTTGCCCGCACTTCACCATTCGCGGCAAATGCCGGAGCTGATCCTGACTCTGATCCGGGAGCTTCTGCGACGGTATCGTCCTTTGGCGTCTCGGCTTTCATTGCGTTCAGGACCTGGCCCTCGCGGCTGCCGTCGCGATAGTAGCTGACGGCCTTGCACCCGAGCTTACGAGCCAGATGATACAACTCGTCAACGGATTCGACGGTGTCGTCGCGTGCTCCGTTGCAGGTCTTTGAGATAGCGTTGTCAACGTGTTTCTGCGCCGCCGCCAATACCTTGACGTGTTCGACAGAGCTGATAGACATCGCCGAGATGAAATGCGGCGGGAGTTCAGATTCGTGCTCGACCACATACTCTGCCGCTGCCTTGATCGAATCTTCATCGGTCTGATCTACCGAGATACCGAGAGCCTCGGCCGCGAGCGTGTGTACATAGGTACGCGTGCCGAGCGTATCCTGGCGGACATAAGCCCACGAGAAATTAGGCTCGATCCCCGACGAGGTCTCGGCAACGAGCGAGATCGTGCCCGTAGGGGCGATCGTCGTGACCTCGTAATTGCGAGGCGTAAGCGGTATGTCACGCGGTACGCCGAGTTCTTCGTAGATAAAATGCGAGTACGCCTGGCGATTGGCTTCGAACTCCGGGAACACGCCCTTTTCTTGGCCGAGCTCGAGGCTCGCGAGCCAAGATTCTCGACGAATGAAGCCCATCACGGTATCCATCAGCCGCAGTGATGCGTCCGAGCCATAGGTGACGCCCATTCGAAGGCATAGATCGGCAAATCCCATTATGCCGAGCCCGACGGGCCGTGTTCGTTTGACGACATCGTCGATCTCAGGCAGCGGGAAATAGCCGGCATCTACTACGTTGTCGAGGAAACGAGTACAGGCTCGTGTCGCATTAGACAACCGTTCCCAATCCAGCGTGCCCTGGCCCTCGAACTCGGTATAGAACTTTGCAACATCGATCGATCCAAGGTTGCATGAATTGTTGAAATGAAGCTGCTGTTCGCCGCACGGATTGCACGCATAGATCGGGCCCATCGATGACATCAGATGATTATGGCGGTTCACCTCGTCGATGAATATCACGCCCGGCTCAGCATATTTATGAGCCGATGCGATTATGCGGTTCCAGATATCAGGCGCATAGACCATACCCGGCAGCGGCGGTTCCTCGACACTGCATTCAGAGAGGTCGGTCGTTTCGAACGCGAGCCTATCTGCGAACGTTACCGTCGAGCCGTCCGTCCGGCGATAGAGCCGGTAATCGTCGCCGGTCACCGGGTCGTGTACAGCCTCGGTCCAGGGTTCGCCGTCGAATTCGGTTTGGAACCACGTTCCGCTGTCCACGGCGTCCATAAAAAGGTCAGTGATAGTGACCGAGATGTTGAAATTCGTCAGGCTTGTCTGGTCGTTCTTTGCGTGGATGAATCTCAGGACGTCAGGGTGCGACACACGCATAATGCCCATGTTCGCGCCGCGACGGACGCCGCCCTGCTTAACGACCTCGGTCGTTTGGTTGACGATGTTCATGAACGACACCGGACCCGAAGCGACTCCGCGGGTAGAATTGACCATCGCACCCGCCGGCCGCAGGAACTCGTACGTCATTCCGGTGCCGCCGCCTGTTTGGTGAATGATGGCCACGTGCTGAGCGTGTTCCATGATCCCTTCGATCGAATCAGGTACGGCCAAGACGAAACAGGCCGCGAGTTGGCCTTTGGGCTTGCCGGCGTTCACTAAGCAAGGCGTGTTTGGAACGAATTCACGGGCGAGCATGATCGCCGACATTTCGTTATAGAACTGTTTCTGCTTGATCGGATCGGTCTCCGCACGCGAGACGTGCCCGACGACCCGCCGCACGATGTCTTCCCAGGTCTCGATCGGCCTGCCTTTTTCGTCCTTGAGGGAGTAACGCTTTGCGATCACTTTCTGTGCATTAAGCCCCGGAGGCGTGTAGGTGAGCCCCGCTGCCGCTGCGGTGCCGTTAGAATTGGAGCCTGAGGAGGTGGCCGTTCGATTGAAGATCTCAGAGACAGGATTCATCGCGTTATTCTCCGTGGATCCCGCTTTTGAAATTGCGGGCCTGTGAACGTGTGTCGTAACCTTAGTTTAACATTCGCGGGCGAGGCGACAAAGCATTTCCGCCAGGCCGGCGAGCGTCGTGATCTAATTGAATTTTCAGAGATTGTCGTAGCGTCGGACTACAAAGAACCGGTCCAAGTGAAGAAAGTGTAAAGCAACAATATTCTGTGTGTCAATACTTTTCTTGCACAATCTGTCGTGTTAAGAGTAATCGTCGCAACAGAAGCGGCGATTTGTTAAAGCATCGCGTTAGGTCGTGAGAGGCCGTTGCGGCCGCTTCAGCCGACGTCGGTGCGTATCTTGCGCCCAAAGCGAAAAAGGAATCGGTCGCGTCGGAGTATCTCGACGCGGTTGAGTTGGAAAGGGTCATCCGGCGTTTCAGGGCCGTAGATCGTTGTAAATGCGGCGGTGTATCCGGCGGCTTCAGCCGCGGCAGCAACATCAGAATTGTAGAATCCGGCGGGATAGGCGAGCGTACGGCATTCTTGTCCGGTGAGATCGGAGATGATCCTGCGCGAATCGACGAGCTGGCGGTTCACGACGTCGGGCGCCGCCTGATGAAGATGTACATGGTCCACCGTATGTGAACCGAACTCGATGCCGAACTCTGCCATTTCGCGGATGTCGGACGGGTCCAGGTGCCGACGCGGCGCTTCGCCCTCGGCCGTGACCATATCGGATGTGGTGCCGATACACGACGTGACGAGAAAGATCGTGGCCGAGACTCGGTATTTTTTCAGGATCGGGAATGCATTCGTGTAATTGTCACGCCATCCATCGTCAAAGGTTAAGGCTACCGTCTTCTCGGGAAATGAGCCGGTGCGGGTCTTGAGATCCGTGATCTCGGCCGCGGTCTTGAAGGTAAACCCTCGATCTCTCAGGAAGGCTATCTGCTTTTCGAAAGCTCTCGGCGGCATATAAGCACCGCGGACCCGTACGTCGGGCGTCGGTAGATCGATCTTGTGATATAGCAGGAACGGGTTCTTCATCGCTGATCACAAATTGGTCGGCTCGAGGATATTCGTGTCCGAATCGGCTCGCGTCAAGAACCAATTGCCGAGGTCCTCGATGCCGTCCAGAGGCTCTGCCGTCCAGACTAGAAATTGGAGAACGGCGGCCGAGCCTCTGAATCCGAATTTAGCGAGGCGTTGCTCAACCAAACGGTCGGAAATATCTATCGAGAGCCGGCCCGCCCGCCGGTCCGCCGCCGTCCTGAGCGCCGCTGCGAGCAGGTCGTCAACGATTTCACTTTCGTTCGGCCCGGCGTACGAGATATCGCTGATAGACGCCTTTTCGATAGCACCGTACTGGTTCGGACGTCGAAAATAAAGCACGATGTACCCGCGAAGCCGTTCGTTGTCGAATGATGCAAGTATTTCATATTTCTTGGCCGGCTGATCGACAAATTGCCATGCGAGCGACTTAGCCGAGCGAATACATTCGAACCGTTTTGCTTTGCAGCGTTCAGCCGCCAATTCATCAAAACGCCAGTCTAAGACTCCGACTGGGACGATCGACGCGGGCATCGGTGGGACGTTGCCGAAGAGCCGGCCAAATGCGTTTGCGGTCGAGCGTATCGGTGCGTATCGCGAGGCCTCTGCCACTGATTCGCCGGGCAAAATGATCCGGCCGTATCGTGCCAATGTTCCGGGTATCGCAAATCCCATCGAGGCTAGAAGCTCGGTCGAGCGTTGCCGCGCGGTATTGATGCCCAACACGATCGGGCAATAGCTTCTCGATGCATCGATCAGGCCGCGTGCGACACCGCGTCGGCGAAGCCCGGGATCGACCACAAGATCAAGGATCCAGATCGCTCGGCGTCGTCCGGCCGGAGTCGATAGCTCTACATCGGTAGCACCCAGCACCCCGGTGATCGCACCGCCGTCGTACGCGATCCAATATGCCAGGCTCTCTGTTCGCAATGGCGCCGCGGCAAAATGCCATTGCCACAGCCCCGCGTCGGCGAGTCGCGTATCCTCGCCGTGAATGCGACGCAGGAACGCGAGAATCGAAGGCTCATCAGCAGGAACTGCGTTTCGTATCTCCATGGCTTGCGATCGGCATAGATTGTCGCATACGCGGCGGGTACAGACGAACCAGGCGAGCTAGGCCGCGGACGCGCACATAAGGCGCCGCGGCGGTATTGAACAGCGCGTCGCGATTGCGGATAATCGAGGACGTAATGACAGGGATCGACGAATTTCTGATCAATTCTGCTCGATCGGTGGACCAGGCGCTCGACCGTCTGCTGCCGTCCGAGGATCTGCCGCCGGTTCGGCTGCACTCGGCGATGCGCTGGAGCACGTTCGCGGGCGGCAAGCGTTTCAGGCCTGCGCTTGTTTACGCGTCGGGACGAGCGTTCGGGGTCGCGAGCGAGAGGCTGGATCGTATCGCGGCGGCGGTCGAGATGATGCACACCTTTTCGCTGATCCACGATGATCTGCCTGCGATGGACGACGACGACCTTCGTCGCGGCCAGCCGACCTGCCACCGAAAGTTCGACGAAGCGACCGCGATATTGGCCGGCGACGGGCTCCAATCGCTTGCCTTCAAGGTGATACTCGACGACGAAAGCCTGAGCGACCGCGTTAAATTGCGGCTCGCTCGGGGTTTGGCGGACGCTTCGGGGTCGCCGTCCGGAATGGTTGCGGGCCAGCAGCTCGATCTCGATTCGGAAGGGACCGGGGCGACGCTCGATGAGATCGAGACGATACATTCGCTCAAAACGGGAGCCCTGATCAGATACTCTTCCGCATCAGCCGCCGTCGTAGCCGAGACCGACACGGCTGCCATCTCTAAGTTTGGCGATAGGCTCGGCCTACTTTTTCAGATCACGGACGACCTGCTCGACGTCACCCGAACGTCAGATGAACTCGGCAAGACCGCAGGCAAGGACGAAGCGGCGAACAAAGCGACCTATCCCTCGATACTAGGGATCGATGGCACGCGTCGCCTGGCCGCCGACGTCTGCCGAGAGGCCCTCGATGCGCTCGATTCTATAGACGGCGATACGGAGATGTTTCGCGGACTGTGCACCAAGCTCGTCAACCGCCGCTCATAGGCTCTCAAAGCAGGAAACAATCGGTAATTAGGCGTTTTGTCGAGAGGTCTGATGTCGTCTGTCGAACTCAACAACGGGTTTCTGATCCGCGTCGCAGTGATCGCTGCGGCGCTGGCCGCGCTATTTCATGCGGTTGCGGCCAAGCTCGCCCTCGACTGGTGGAATGACGAGAACTACTCGCATGGCCTGCTCGTGCCATTTGTCATAGCTCTGATCGTGTGGACGGCTTGGGCGTCGATACTTCGGGAACAGCGCGGCTCGACGGCTGCGGGTGCGGTACTTGTTGTGTTATCGATCTTGATACTCACGGCCGGAATGGTGGCTGCCGAATTGTTTACTCAGCGGGTATCGATCCTAGTGGCGGCGACAGGCCTATTGATCTATTTCGGCGGTCTCAGGCTCGTGAATATACTCGCGGTGCCGCTATTACTGTTTTTGTTGGCGATCCCGATACCACAGATCCTTTTTAATCGCATCGCGTTCCCGCTCCAGATCTGGGCCTCCAAGATGGCTGTTTGGGGCATCCGCGTCTTTGATGTGCCGACAGTGAGGAAAGGGAACGTCATCGACATCCTGCCGTTCGGAGCGACGCAGACCATCTCGTTAGAGGTCGTCGAGGCCTGCAGCGGTATCCGGTCGCTGATGACGCTGGTCACGCTCGCGCTTGTGCTGGGCTATTTTACTCGCGGGCCAAAGGCTGAACGCAATATCGGCGGCATGTCGTATCCCGATGCGTGGCGGACCTTGGTACTGATGGCGGCTGCAGTTCCGATCGCCGTGTTGACCAACGCTGCCCGCGTGACGGCTACGGGCGTGATGACCTTTTACTACGGAAAACAGGCGACCTCGTCAACAGTGCACGACGTATCCGGATGGATGGTCTATGTTGCGGCATTAGGATCGCTTGCGTTGGTGAATTGGGCTCTCGTAAAGCTTCTTTCTGCCCCAAAGGAGGCCGCCGGTGACTGACGTGTTAAAGGATAAACGCTTTTTGCTGATCGCTGCCATTTTGTTTGCCGGATCGGCGCTGGCCAACTGGGCGGCATACCGCGACGAGCTGCGCCCCGAACGAAGGCCGCTGACTGAGTTGAGCGAACGCCTCGGATCGTGGCAGCAACGCGGCTCCGAGATACGATTCGACGAAGGCGTCGAACGCGTGCTTCGGGTTTCGGATTACACGATGCGGGAGTACACGTCTCCGGAGGGCCGTATCGCAAATCTCTATGTCGGCTACTACGATACGCAGCGTACCGGATCGACCTATCACAGCCCTCAGAACTGCTTGCCGGGAGCCGGATGGGTGTTGAGCGAACCCGACCGCGTCACTGTCACGACAACAGGGGGCAGGGAGTTCGAGGCGAACAAATACGTGATCGAGAACGGCCAGTATCGCGAAGTGATGCTCTACTGGTATCAGGGCCGCAGTCGTACGGAGGCAAGCGAGTATCGAGACAAGCTCAATACCGTGATCGACAGCATTTTTCGCCGTCGGACCGACGGTGCGATGGTGCGAGTGATGACCTCGGCGGGGCGCGACGACGCATCAGCGACGGCCGCTGCGGTCGATCTGGCAGGTGCCCTGGCCGATAGCTTGCCAGAATATATTCCTGAGTGATCCATGCCGCAGAGCCGCGCCCGCGGGCCTGTGCTAACATTTCCCTTGAGCGGCGTTCGCGGGACCACATCCGGTCGGTGTCGCCGCGAGGAGTAATATGCAGAAAGCTTTAAGGTTTACTTTTCTCATACTATTGGCGATCACTGCCTTCGCGGCCGCCGGTGCCGCACAGTCGAGGCCGATCGACGGCGAATGGGACGGTTCGCTCACGACGCCCGGCGGCGTCAGCCGGTTCAAGGTCGTTTTCAAGGCCGACGGCGAAAAACTGACCGGCACGGTCAAGCGCGCTGCCGGCGATTCGGCGCTGACCGGTACGATCAAGGGCGACGACATCACTTTCACATATTCGATCATTTACAACGAGAACGAACTCGTGATGACCGTCACCGCAAAACGCAGCGGCGACAAGATCGACGGCACGGTCAGCTTTGGCGGCAGAGGCGAAGGCGGATGGTCCGCATCGCGTCAGCCGCCGCCTGATAAATAGCACGCGAGCCAATTCAAGACGCAAGGCCCCAGAATAAGCCGCAACAGAGACTTTCACTTCAAACAAGTAGTGCTTGCGTTGTGACCAAAGGTAGCAGGGCGACCTATTCGGTGGACTTGAAGGTTGATGTGATCTCGATCATAAGCAAAGAGGTGAACGGCTACTCGGTGCGGGCCGCAATGAAGCGCGTTGAGTAGGCTCGACGCAGGCCGAAATGGTGAATAAGCGGATCAATAAAGCCTCGTCATTGTGACGAGGCCTTCTCTATGGTCCGATAACCGGCTGAACTGGTCGGGTTGGGTGGATTATTTTGGCATTGGATTGAACGTGATGCCTCGTACGAGCATTGACTGGGTCACGGTTCTCAGCGTGTTCAACAGATCGTTGGCTTTGGTCCTTGCATCGGCCGATCCGAATCGCGCCAGCGCGATAAAGTCAAACTTGGCATTCCGTTCGGCGCTGAAATCGATCGCGTCGGCATAATTCTTGTACGTGACAACGAGTCCGAGGTCCCAGTCGCCCGGACCCTCAGTGGTCGGTTTGGTAAAAAAGCCGTAACTGGCGATAAGGCCCTGCTTTTTCTGCTCTTCGAGGATCGGCATCGTATACGTGCGCAGGAACGTTGTCAGCTCGTTGGTCTTTCCGGGAAGCACGTCCATATAGGTAACACGCGATACCATTCCTGGCGTGGTCGGGTCAGGGGTTGGAGCCGGCGTTTGAGCGTCGGCCGCCATGGCAAATAGACATCCGAGGATGATGGTCAGCAATACATGTCGCATTTTTTGTCTCCTGTCGTTTGACGGATCGAGCGAAAAGCCGAAAAGGGTGTCGAACGGCCAAAGTCCCGCTCATATCGAACAGCGGCCGACCCTGATCTTGTGGTCTAACTATGTAAGCGACAAATGCGAGGAAATTGGATAACGCCGAACCTCGATCTCAGTCCGTCTCGCTGATCTTGCGGATTACGTCACGGTTTTTGATCCAGAGAGGGTGTTGAGATGGGTGAACGCAGAGATAATTCGCCGTTGGCTTCGTCTCACTCCTGGCGGGCCACGACAGAGTTGTTTGGTGCATGCGGCTATAGAACGCCCGGCCGAAGGGAGAGAAGCAGTACGGTCGTCATCTTGTCAAAACCCGCATTCTTTTTCTCTTGATCGGACGGAAGGCGGATCGTCCCGACAGCGTCTTTGTATTGATCGCAGACATTTTCGACCGCCGTCCTGACTCGAGCGAGATCGGCCTTTTCTGCGGTGTCGAATCCGATGAATGGTGCGTTTGTCTTCCCCGTGCGATAGGTGTCGATCTGAGCACGTATCAGGCTGGCGAGGAACAAAGATGGTGAGCCGGGCGATATCCCGGATACGGCCAATTGGTTAAAGTATCGGCCTTTTCGAGGGTCGGTCCATGAATTATCAACACCGGCGCCGGACGGGCTGAGATCTTTGAAAAAGCTGTTCGGAGTCCGGTTGAGGCCTCGCCTGACAAAGTCCAGAGCAAATTGGATACCGTCCTCCAAGCACAACATCGCCGCAGCCGGATCGAACGGCGGCCTGTCCGGTTGGCTGCCCCACGGAGCGTGGCCCTCGGGTGTAGTCACGGGAGTATAGTTGTCGCGCGAGAGCGCGTTTGGGCGATCGTGCCTGCGGTGTGCCCAGGTATCCTGCTGAAAATGAAAGAAGATGCCGAGACGTATAAGTCGGTTGCGGGTGTCTCGCTCGTTGATCGCGTCGTTGAACAAGGCGTCACGGCGGCCGATAACGCCTGCGGCCTTCATATCCCCGCCCCTGTCTATAGCGTGCCAGATCCATTGTTCTAGAACGTTAGGCCCGTTATCGATGGCGTTGGTATCCTTGGAGTCATCCATGCCCTGGTCCACCGACGCGACGACCAAAGCCTCGGCTTCGGTCATGCCCGCTGCTCGACAGATGACGTACGTCATCAAGAAGTGCGTGTCTTCCTCATACGCAAAAGCCGGTACTGCCCAAACCGTTACCAAAAAAGCGGCAATGATCAAACTACGAAAAGCGCGGGTCATCAAGATATGTCTCCTATCGGACCGATCGGAACTCGGGAAATGTACACCAAAACAACCAAACGAAGCAACACAAACTCCAAACGCCGAGCGGCTTGTCCTAACGCCAAAGTGAGACTTACGTCACGGCCTCGGGCGAACACGTAGAAGCCTGAGTGAATTCTTGATGAGTTCGTGATTGCTCGTTTCCCGAATAGAAAAAGGCTCCGCCCGTTGCCGAGCGAAGCCTTTCAATTTACAAGCAGCTAAACTGCAATTGCCGCAAGGTGAGAATCTTGCGCCCGGGAAATTACATTCCCATGCCCATGCCGCCCATGCCGCCGCCCGGCATGCCCATGTCGCCTTTTTCCTCAGGGATGTCGGCGATCATTGCTTCGGTCGTGAGCATCAGGCCTGCGATCGACGAAGCGTTCTGCAGAGCGGTGCGGGTGACCTTTGCGGGGTCGATCACGCCGGCTGCGATCAGGTCCTCGTAAGCTTCGGTAGCAGCGTTGAACCCAAATGCGCCATCGCCGGCCGCGACCTTCTCGACGACCACGGCGCCTTCCATTCCGGCGTTGCCGGCGATCTGGCGGAGCGGCTCCTCGAGAGCGCGACGGACGATATTGACGCCTATCTGCTCATCGGTGTCGTCGCTGTTCGCGACAAAACCTTCGAGCACCTTGGCCGCACGCACGAGAGCGACGCCGCCTCCGGGGACGATGCCTTCTTCGACCGCAGCACGAGTAGCGTGCATTGCGTCCTCGACACGAGCTTTCTTTTCTTTCATCTCGGTCTCGGTAGCGGCACCGACCTTGATCACTGCGACACCGCCGACGAGCTTGGCCAGACGCTCCTGGAGCTTCTCGCGGTCATAGTCTGACGTGGTCTCTTCGATCTGGTTGCGGATCTGCTTGACGCGTCCGTCAATGGCATCGGCGGCTCCTGCACCCTCGACGATGGTCGTGTTCTCTTTGTCGATAACGACCTTCTTAGCACGGCCGAGGTCTTCGACAGTGATCGATTCGAGCTTGATGCCGAGGTCCTCCGAGATGACCTTGCCGCCCGTCAGAACCGCAATGTCCTCGAGCATCGCCTTACGACGATCGCCGAAGCCAGGTGCCTTGACGGCTGCTACATTGAGCGTGCCGCGGAGCTTGTTGACGACGAGCGTCGCGAGAGCTTCGCCTTCGACATCCTCGGCTATGATGAGCATCGGACGGCCCATCTTGGCTACCTGCTCGAGTATCGGCAGCAGGTCGCGCATGTTCGAGATCTTTTTCTCGTTGATCAGGATCAGGGGCTCATCGAGCACTGCTTCCATCCTGTCCGGATCGGTCACGAAATACGGCGACAAATAGCCGCGGTCGAACTGCATACCTTCGACTACCTCGAGCAGCGTTTCCATGGTCTTGGATTCCTCGACCGTGATGACGCCGTCTTTGCCGACCTTGTCCATTGCCTCGGCGATGATCGTGCCGATGGTCTTGTCGCCGTTTGCCGAAACCGTGCCGACCTGAGCGATAGCGTCGCCCGAAACGGGCTGTGCGAGCTTGTGAACTTCCTCAACGACAGCTCCAACTGCCTTTTCGATGCCGCGTTTGAGCGCCATCGGGTTAGCACCGGCAGCGACCGTGCGGACGCCTTCTTTGAAGATAGCCTGTGCGAGGACCGTTGCGGTCGTGGTGCCGTCGCCGGCGACATCCGAGGTCTTGCTGGCCACTTCGCGGACCATCTGTGCACCCATGTTCTCGAGCGTGTCCTTGAGCTCGATCTCTTTCGCGACCGTCACACCGTCTTTGGTGATCGTGGGCGAACCAAACTTCTTGTCGATAACGACGTTGCGGCCTTTCGGGCCGAGCGTGACCTTGACCGCATCCGCGAGCTGGTTGACGCCACGCAGGATAGCGGCTCGTGAATCTTCACCGTGAATTACTTGTTTTGCCATGGTTTTGGTATCTCCTTTAATAGTTGCGGGCTGCACCCGCGCCTACGCGCGGGCCCACTGCAACTGAACTCTTACGCAGCTGCTCCTGCTCTCGAAATGATCCCGAGGATCTCGTCCTCGCGCATGATGATGAACTCTTCGCCGTCGAGCTTGATCTCGCTGCCCGAATATTTGCCAAAAAGAACGCGGTCGCCGGTCTTGACGTCGAGCGTCTGACGCGAGCCGTCCTCTTTGTATTTGCCGGCACCGGCGGCGATCACTTCGCCTTCCTGCGGTTTTTCCTTCGCCGCATCCGGGATATAAAGCCCGCCTGCGGTCTGATTATTCGTATCCTCGATCCGCTTTATCAAAACGCGGTCGTGAAGCGGTGTGATAGTAGTTGCCATAGTGTTTACTCCTTTACTCAAGTAGTTTTGGTAATATAGCTCTTAGCCCAAAGGGCCAGTTTTTAGCACTCGTGTCTCAAGAGTGCTAGTATAATCTCGCGGGACGCGGCTGTCAAGCAATTCCTTTTGCTATCATAAAAGTTGATAGCGAGAGACTCATATTTACACGAAGTCCCTTGACCGGCAGCCGGAACTCGCTAATGTATGCACGTTTCGCAGATCTATATTTATCCGATCAAATCGATGGGCGGGATCCGGCTCGACGCTTCTGAGGTCGAACCGCGAGGCCTGAGATACGACCGACGCTGGATGATCGTGACACCCGATGGCCGATTTGTAACACAGCGTGAGGTGCCGGCGATGGCACGTGTCCGTGTCGGCATACGTCCCGGCGGGCTCATAGTCTCGACGCCGGGCATCACGGCAATGCAGGTTCCGTTCGACGCTGGATCAGACGAGATCGAGGTCGCCATTTGGGACAGCGTTTGTACCGCGAGGGCATATCCTGAAGGCATCGATCAATGGTTCTCGCAGGCGCTTGGCATAGATTGCCGCCTGGTCGAGATGCCGGACGACAGCCTCAGGCCGGTCAACAGACGATTCGATCGCGGCGGTGATATCGTGAGTTTTGCCGACGGCTATCCGCTGCTTTTGATAGGCCAGGCGTCGCTTGATGAATTGAACAGCAAGATGGACGATCCGCTGCCGATGGAGCGTTTCAGGCCAAATATCGTGGTCAAAGGATGCAAGGCATTTGACGAGGACGAATGGGAACGCGTAAAGATCGGCCAGGCACTGTTCAGGGTCACGAAACCTTGTGCCCGGTGCGTGATAACTACGGTCGATCAGGAACGGGGCGAATTCAACGGCAATGAGCCGCTAAAGACGCTTGCGGAGTTTCGGATGGCTCGGGATGTGATGCCGAACCGTATCGAAGAGTTCGGGTTGACGCCCACTGCAGTGCTTTTCGGAGCGAATTTGATACCGGAGACCCGCGATGCAGCCGTTATGATAGGCGACGGCGTCGAGATCATCGAGCGATACGCGAATTCAGGAACGAACTAGTAGTAAGCAGCGTATTCCTGAAGCTGCGGGTATTCGCTATACAGCCACTCTGAATAATTCCGGCCATATCCATACACGAGATACGCGTAGTACAGGTCCTCGTTCATGTAGGTTATGGTCCAGACGCGTTTCTTGCCTGGGACGTGGGCCCCGACGGCGCGATTTATGAATCCATCCTTCCAGATCTTGACCCGCCGCGACCTGCTGCTTGCTTCCTGATATTTCAAGATCGCGGTCGCCGTTCGGCTGTCGTAAGTTCCGGACGGGTAGGTCAAGGACTCCTGCGGTATCGAGTAGGTGTAAGGCATTATTATGTGAAGCATCGCCTGCACGAGCAGCACATCGTTCGGTTTGTTGACACTGTTGCGTCCAACAGTGTCAGTCACGTTCAGAAATCCTTCATCGTTCTCGCTTATGGTGAAAGCCGGCATTTGATCGGGCATACGTTCCTCCGTGGCTTAGGGGCTGGCCATTCGCGTCTGCTGAAGAACGGGCCAGCGGAGATGCTCGAACATGAAAAAGGTTCGGCCAGGTCCGCAAGGATCGCTCGCTCGCACGAAAGGCAAGCTGAATGCGATCGAGAGAGAAGGAACCCGCGGCGTCGTCTCGGTCGAAAGCCGCGGAGGCCGATCCTGAGGGATAAGCCTTACAATACCGGATCGGTTCCGGTAAGAACCTTGAATGCCTCGATATATCGGTCCCGTGTCGCGGCTGCAACATCATCCGGCAGCGGCGGAGCAGGCGGGGTCTTGTCCCAATCGAGGGCTTCCAAATATTCGCGAACGAACTGCTTATCGAACGACGGCTGAGCGTGGCCCGGTTCGTATTTTGAGGCGTCCCAGAATCGAGATGAATCAGGCGTCAGAGCCTCGTCAACGAGCAGTATATTGCCGTCGCGGTCGCGACCGAACTCAAATTTTGTGTCGGCGATGATAATCCCTTGCGACAGAGCGTACTCGGCCGCTGTTCGATAAAGCTCCAACGAAGCGGACTTAAGCTCGGCGGCTACTTCTTTACCCAAGACTTTGACGAACTCGAGCCCTGTGATGTTCTCGTCGTGTCCGGAGACGGCCTTGGTCGAAGGCGTAAATATCGGATCGAGAAGCCTGTCACACTGCTTCAAACCAGTGGGCAGGCTGTGGCCGCAGACGGACCGAGTGGCTTGGTAATCTTTCCAGCCGGAGCCCTCAAGATAGCCGCGAACGACACACTCGACCGGGAATACGTCGGTCCGCTTGACCAACATCGATCGCCCGCGAAGCTCAGAATGCTGCGGGATCGGTGTCGGCATTTTGTCAATGTCGGTCGTGATCAGGTGGTTCGGGAAAACACGTTCGAGCTTGCGGAACCAGAACTCAGATATAGCGGTCAGGATCTTGCCTTTATCAGGTATCGGGGTAGGCAGGATGCAATCGAACGCGGACAATCGATCGGTAGCAACTAATAGGATGCTGTCCTCGTCAACCGCGTAAACATCTCGCACCTTTCCCCGGTGCAGAAGGTCGAGCCCTTCGAGCTGTGTAACTGTGATCGCTGAAGCCATTGTAAATTCAAAAACAATACGATATCACGCGGCTCATATTACATCATCCCTGGAATGCATGCGGTTGATAGAAAAAAATAAAGATGCGATCGCGAATTTTTTAGGATATTTCTGGAACTCAGTATTGTTTGAGTCTCTTTGAACACTGTTGAAAATTTGGCGTGACAAAGCTGACGCGTGTCGTGCATAATAGAAGGGCGGCCCGGCTACCTCCGGCGACCTCCCCAATGCCCCGTCCGCATTTCAGGTCCATTCTAAGCAATTATTCAAATGAACAGCTTAAAGTTGTTAAAGCAAGTTCTATTTACGGCGGTATTGTCGGCTTCGGCTGCGGTCTCGAGCCTGGCGATGCAGGCCGACCCGGCTTCGTCGGCTGAAGCGTCGTCATCGACGGCGGCCTTTGAGGACAGCGTCGCATACGCGATGGTGGCGATCGTTATCGCTGTTGTGGCCGGCGGGATACTAATGTGGCGGCGAATTCGTCCGACAACGAATGCACCGACATACAGCTATGAGAATAGTGTTCAGGCAAAGTCCGCGAAGCCGCGTGTGAGCACGCTCGACGACGACCACGTCGATATGGAGCAGGAACTCGAATGGTTCCGCAAGGCAAAACGCTCGTCCGAGCGGCTCGACCGCAGAAAACCAAAGGCCGATCGACGTGGGTCGTCAAGGCGGCTTGGCGATCTCGTTGTGCCGGAATTTCAGGACGTCGATGAGAACTCGGCCAGAGCATTTCAAGAGAAAATGCGGCGTATCCAGTACGCCCAGCTTCCGATCAATTCGTTCATACAGCTCACGGAGGCACGCGATTTCGACAAACTGCCGATCTCTGCTGACCCGGCTCTGCTGAGCGCGATCGAACAAGCCCAGGAAGAGTTCGAAGAGGACGAGACCGTACGCGAGCTTGCGCTGAAGATCCTAGCTGTATTCCGCAGCCGCAATTCGGTCGAAGCTCTCTCGCAGATGGCGCTCTACGATCTTTCGTCAAATCTTAGATCCCGAGCGGTCGCGATCCTTACCGATTTCGATCACGAATCGGTATTTGAAACGATCCTGTTGGCCTGTGCGGACCCGACCCGCGAGGTACGCGCTGCGGCGGCACGCGGGCTGTTTCGGCTGAGTTTTGACAGGGCCGAGGCCTGGAAGCGACTAATTGCGACCGAGGATCGGTTTCGTATGAGTCACGCCGTAAGAGCGGCAATCGAATCAGGTATCGTGCAGAAATCATTTGACCGGCTTCTGAGCGATGATATGAAGATCGCTTACGAGGCATTCGTGCTGGTCGCGTTGGTCATACGTTCGGGCGAATTCGCTCCGGTGTTCGATACGATCCGCAATTCACGTGACGATCGCGTCAAAATGGCTTTGCTTCACGTTCTATCGGTAGTCAAAGAGCCGGCAGGAGCAGCCGAACTCGAATCGCTCATGTCCCTTGACCTGTCAAAAGATGTAGGGCTCCGGCTTAAGGAGACCATCGACTCCTACCATCAGACCGCCGTTGCGTAAAGAGGTCGCCGGACAACTTTTAAGATCGATAAAGGCCTCGTCAATGTGTCGTGCAGACACGTTGGCGGGGCCTTCGGTTTCCAAAAACACTTTCGATGTTTTAGGCTCGAATTGTGTTATTCAAACTGACAAGCGACAACCAGCCAAAAGGCGACCAGCCTGAAGCGATCCGCCAGATCGTCGAGGGCATAAACGACGGAGAACGCGACCAGGTGCTGCTCGGTATCACCGGCAGCGGCAAGACCTTTACGATCGCGAATGTCATCAACGAAGTGCAGCGGCCCACGCTGGTGCTTGCTCACAATAAGACGCTCGCGGCGCAGCTTTATCAGGAATTCAAGACATTTTTTCCGGAGAATGCCGTCGAGTATTTCGTTTCCTACTACGATTACTACCAGCCGGAAGCTTACGTGCCAGCATCGGACCTATACATCGAAAAAGAAGCGACCATCAACGACGAGATCGACAGGCTGCGACTCTCAGCGACCCGTGCTCTGTTTGAGCGGCGAGACGTGATCGTCGTCGCGTCCGTGTCCTGCATATACGGCCTGGGCGATCCGGATGCGTATTTTGGGATGTTGATGTTCATCGAGCCCGGCATGGAACTCAAGCGCGAGGATCTGCTGCGCAAACTTGTCGAATTGCAATACGAGCGCGTCAATGTAGATTTCGACCGAGGGACGTTTCGAGTACGCGGTGATGTGGTCGAGGTGTATCCAAGCTATCAGGATCAGGCTTATCGAATAGAGTTCTGGGGCGATGAAGTTGATTCGGTCTCGACGATCGATCCGCTGCTAGGCGAGGTGCTCTACAAGCATACGTCGCGGCTGCCCATCTATCCGAAAACGCACTATGTGATGTCGAAGGATACGATCAAGCGAGCTCTCAAGACCATCCGCGAAGAACTCGATGAATATGAAAAGGTTCTGGTCGAATCAGGCAAGGTCGTTGAGGCACAGCGGCTGCATCAGCGGACGATGTACGACCTGGAGATGATCAAGGAGATGGGTTTCTGCCGCGGGATCGAGAACTACTCGCGTCACCTTACGGGTAAGATGCCGGGCGAACCGCCGCCTACATTGCTTGATTACCTGCCGTCAGACGCTCTGATGGTCATCGACGAATCGCATCAGACGGTCCCCCAGCTCGGAGCAATGTTCAAGGGCGATCAGTCGCGAAAAGGCACGCTGGTCGAGTACGGATTTCGTCTGCCAAGTGCGAAGGACAATCGGCCGTTGAATTTTGAGGAGTTCGAACAGCGCCGCGGCCAGACGATCTATGTATCGGCGACGCCGGGATCGTATGAGCTCGAACGAGCGCAGGGAGTCGTTGTTGAGCAGATAATCAGGCCGACCGGGTTGCTCGATCCGATAGTCGAGGTCAGGCCCGTAAAGGGTCAGATCGACGATCTGCTGGAAGAATGCCGAGTCCGAGCCGATCGCAACGAACGCGTTCTCGTCACCACGCTCACCAAGCGAATGGCAGAGAACCTGAGCGAGTATTTCGCGGAGGTTGGGGTTCGCGTCACCTATCTGCACAGCGATATAGATACTCTCGAGCGCATCAGGATTCTTCGCGACCTCAGGCGTGGCGAATTTGACGTGCTCGTCGGTATCAATCTGCTTCGCGAAGGACTGGATCTGCCGGAGGTTTCGCTCGTGGCGATACTGGACGCGGACAAGGAAGGCTTTCTCCGGAGCGAGCGTTCGCTGATACAAACGATGGGCCGCGCCGCGCGAAATGCCGACGGCAAGGCGATACTCTACGCTGACAAGATAACGGATTCGATGCGCAATGCCATCGATGAAACACAGCGTCGGCGTGCGATCCAGGAACAATACAATGAGGAGCATGGGATCACGCCAACCACGATCGTGAAATCTATTGACGCCACGCTCGTGACCGCATACGAGGCAGATTACTTCAAGGTGCCTCTGGAACTTGATAAGTTCGAAGAATATTCGCCGAAACAACTGAAGGAGACCATCGCTCAGCTTGAGCATGAGATGCGAGCCGCCGCCAAGGATATGAAATTCGAACTGGCGGCCGAGCTCCGCGATAAGCTGAAATATCTCCGGGAACGTGAGGTCGAGTATCGATAATCTCCCGTTATGCCTGATATCACTCTGATTTCTGATTCTGGAACGGCGGTGATATTGCAGATTTCCTTTAAATGACGGGCTGCGCGGCCCGTTGCGATCCGGCGAGATCCCAATTCATCTCAATTTATTTCCTCATAGCCTCGCTAGCGGTCGGTCAGATTGACAATTTAGGCAACTTGCATTTGCTCGATCCTCACAAGATCGAACGAGGAGGCTGATAATGAACGCACTTACACTGCTTCGCATCGGCGCTACCTCCGTGATCCTCACGGTCGTATTCGCTCTTTCCGTATTCTCACAGGCCGCTTCCTGCTATTCGCCGGGAAATGTGATCGTCGCAGATCCTCAGGACCTCACGATCCTGCCTCATCTCGATATAGAAAAATTGTATGCCGCTGAGCCGATCTATGGCGATGGCTCTCAGATATTGACCTTGTCAATGAAGATGCGGCACCTTCGCCCTGACCTGCCGGGACTGAGCCTGCCGCTCGGCACCTGGAACATCATCTACACAACAAGCACAGGCACAAGCCGCTTCGTGCGTATGAGCACATTGCTCGGCAGTCCGACATTCAGCTACGGCAATGTCACATTCCTTCTCGGTGTGCCGATATACAACGAGGTCGGCCCGGTCCGCGGCACACTCGGCAACGACGGCCTGATGACGATCTACATAGACAAATCGCTCATCGGCAACCCGCCCGCCGGGACGCAATACACCATCTCCGGCCGTACATACCTGAACACACTCGGGGTCGGACTCGTCCAAACGGACGATTCTGCGGCAACTAGTTATCAGCTCGTCGGCAATGGCGGCTGTACGCCCTGGCAATTTGTCGGCTTTGGACAGAACGGCGACGTGCCTGTATCCAATGACTACAATCGAAATGGTACGAGCGACTATGGGGTGTGGAGGCCGGAATCCGGAGTATGGTTCACATACGACGGCGTCACTGCCGAGTTCAACGTCACGCAGCACGGCTCGGGAACTCTGGGTGACATTCCGGTACCCGGAAATTACGACAACGATAACAAAGGCGATTTCATGGTCTATCGGCCGTCGATAGGGACGTGGTTCCTGCGTTCGACCGAGACCGGAGCATTCTCGGCAAAGCAATTCGGTATCGCCGAAGATATGCCGATGTCGGGAGATTTCGACGGCGACCGCGTTGACGACATAGTAGTCTGGCGGCCGTCGAACGGCGTCTGGTACGTGCTGACAAGTGCGGATTCGACATTTATGGCCGCCCAATTCGGCGCAAGCGAAGATCGGCCGTTCGTAGGTGATTTCGACGGTGATCGTCGTTCGGACATCGGCGTTTTCCGGCCATCCACCGGCGTATGGTTCCATTACAATATGACCGGCGGCAATTTTCAGGCCGTACAGTGGGGACTCGGGACCGACGTCATTGCCCCCGGCGACTACGATGGCGACGGCAAGCTCGACCAGGCTGTGTTTCGGCCTTCGACCGGAGTTTGGTACATACGCCGGAGCGGAAACGGAGCAATGGACACCATGCAATGGGGACTAAGCACGGACCGCGTCGTTCCTGGTGATTACAATGGAAATGGCCGGAGTGATTATGCCGTCTGGCGTCCGTCGAATGGCGTTTGGTACGTTCATTTCCGCTGATCTCGGCTGAGAACACGGGATCGGGGCCGTCACGAGAGTGCGGCCCCTTTTTTGCTTTCGTTCCCGGGTTGGTTTTAGCCACGCGGGTGAGATAAATTAAATCCGTGCAGACCATAGCGGCTAAAGACGGCATCGACAGCTACCTGATCGATGCCGGCAATATGAAAGGCGGACACGCCGAACAGCTATTTATCCCCGAGTCGGATGTCGAGGTGGCGGCCATTCTGGGCGACGCGAACAGCTCAGGCACCCCGGTTACCGTTTCAGGAGCGCGGACAGGGACCGTTGGCGGAGCGGTACCATTCGGAGGCATCATCGTCTCGCTCGAGAGGCTTAACCGTATAAGATCGATCGATCGCGATGCAATGCGTGCGGTGGTCGAGCCCGGAGTGATACTCGCCGATCTTCAGCGAGCCGCAGAGGCCGATGGGTTATTCTATCCGCCGGACCCGACCGAATGGAGTTGTCAGATCGGCGGCAACGTCGCTACTAACGCATCGGGAGCAAGGAGCTTCAAATACGGGTCAACGCGTGATTTTGTGGAGCGGATCGAGATCTTGCTTGCGGATGGCGACAAGCTGTCGTTGCGGCGCGGCGACGCATTTGCGGATGCTGACGGCAAGATAGAGCTCGTCACGGCGTCCGGCACCAAGATCACGGCACGAGTTCCCACGTATCGACGGCCCAACGTCCGCAAGAACGTGTCGGGCTATTACAACGCTGCACCGCTCGACGCGATCGACCTTTTCATCGGGAGCGAGGGAACTCTCGGAGTGATAACTGAGGTCGAGCTTCGTTTGCTGCCGAAGCCTGAGAGTTTCTTTAGCGGGATCGTATTTTTTCGAGATGAGGCCGATCTGCTCGGATTTGTGGATGACGCCCGCTCCCTCGCATTCGCTGCACGCAGGGACCGGAGCCGGCCGTCACAGATCGACGCAACTCTGATCGAATATTTTGACTCGAACGCACTGCGATTCATTGCCGAGAAGTTTCCCGAAACGCCCGATGGAATGGCCGGAGCGATATTCTTTGAACAAGAGACGACCGCCGCTGACGAGGACGCCTTGCTTGCGGCTTGGAACGACCTTTTGGAGCGCCACCGTGCGGACATCGACAGATCGTGGTTCACGACCACCGAAGCCGATCGCGAGAGGATGCGCGCCTTTCGCCATTCGCTGCCGGTTTCGGTGAACGAGCGAGTGGTCCGAAACAAGCAGAAGAAGATCGGCACCGATATGGCGGTACCGGACGAGACATTTCGCGGATTTCTGAAATATCAACGCGAATTGCTCGAGGCGAGCCGCATCGATCATGTGATCTTTGGACATATAGGCGACTGCCATCTGCACGCGAATCTGCTGCCGCGTGATGAGGACGAAGCGGTTAGAGCGCGGCATCTCTATGGCCGCCTGATCGCTCAATCTATAATGTTGGGCGGCTGCATTTCCGCAGAGCACGGCATCGGTAAACTTAAATCCCGCTATCTCTATGTGATGATGGGCGAAAGATATTTGAATGAGATGGCGGAGCTGAAACGGACCTTTGATCCTAAGGCGATACTCGGCCGCGGAAATATGATCGACGAGAGATATCTATGATAAAAGCGATACTTTTCGACTGGAACGGGGTCGTCATAGACGACGAACAGATTCAGTGCGAGATATTCAGAGAAGTGATGGGGCCGCACGGCGTAGAACTGACCGATGAAGCCTATTACGCACGGATGGGAATGAATGACTGGGCGTTCGTCTCGTCTGTCTTCGAAGAAGCCGGCAAGTCGATCAGCAAGGCTGAGGTGAACTCGATAGTCGAGGCCAAGACAGCCAATTGGCTCGAACGGCTTCACAAGTCGGTTCCGCTTTTCGACGGTGTGGAGAATTTTATACGCAAATGTGCCGAGGAGTTCACTCTCGGCATTGTTTCGATGGCAAACAGGACGGAGATCGACGAGGCTCTTGAGCGTACGGGACTGGGGCCATGCTTCTCGGTCATCCTGAGTGCCGAGGACATCGAGACATACAAGCCCGATCCGGCCTGCTACC
This sequence comes from Acidobacteriota bacterium, assembly GCA_019639115.1. GTDB lineage: Bacteria > Acidobacteriota > Blastocatellia > Pyrinomonadales > Pyrinomonadaceae > OLB17. The sequence continues at coordinate 240,308 of JAHBSM010000004.1, forward strand.
GCGAAGGCTTTCGTCAGATCGACCTCGCGCGTATCTCCGCCGATGCTCTGCCGATGGTTCACGCCGACTGCCTCGTGATCGAGGATTCGGCTCCGGGAGTACAAGCAGGTAAGGCGGCGGGACTGCCGGTTCTGGGCGTCACGAGTTCGGTCTCGGCCGAAGTGCTTCGTGCCGCCGGTGCCGACGCTGTCGCAAGCCGGCTCGACGACTGGATGCCCGAGACGCTGCGGCGCGTTTTCGTTTAGCTTCGACCTCAACAAATGCCAGATCTATTCATTTCAGAAGAAAAGGCCCGATCGGGGCTGCTGGATGCGGCTGCGTTCCTGGGCGAACGTATAAACAGTTCGGACGGCCACGCGGAAGCGATGCTTGCGGTCGTTCCGCTGATGCTGGGCCGAGGTGACGTTGATCTCGCCGCTGAACTTTCAAATGCCGTTGATGACCCATACACGCGGGATCGGTTGCTGGGCCGTGTGGCGTCGGCGTGTGCCGAAAACGACGACGACGAGTATGCGCTGCAGTTGGCCGACGCGGTCGAAGACGAGGGGCTTCGTCAGCAAACGTTCGAGGCCATCGGCGTTATCAAGGCCGCAAAAGGCCAGTTCGAAGCGGCACGCGAGGCCGCCGCGCTGACGCCGCATCCGGATTTCGTCTTTGCCGTCATCGCCGATTCGGCCGAGGCTGCGGACAACGTTGACGCTATGTCGGCTGCGATAGATGCCATCGAGTTTCCTGCAGCGATCGTAGCGGCGTATCACCGAATAGCGGTGCGTTCTATCACGGCAGGCGACCTAGAAAAGGCTGTCGCGATGCTTGAGAAGGCCGCAGCGGCAGCCGACGGGATCGAGCATGCAGAGGAGCGGATCGGCGCCGTCTGCGACATCGCGGCTGCATCGATCGACGCTCGCCGCAACGATCTCGCGATCCGACTCTACGATTCGGCTATGAAGGAAGCTCTGGAGCTGGGCAATGTACACACCGACAGCTTGCTCGCAGCATGTGCTCTAGGATTCTGTCGTGCCGGCAGCGAGGAATTGTCAGAAAAGGCCCTGGATGAGATCCGCGACAAAGTGCAGATGTCGTACGCACTGCTCGGTATCGCACGCGAAGAGTGGCGTCGCGAACTAAAGGACACGGCAAAAGAGACGCTTGAGGATGCGTTCGCCGTTGTCGAGAGCCAGCCCGATCACGAGATCCGCGACAGCCGTTCGCGAAACGACCTGATGGCAACGATCGCGGTCCAATTTGCCGGGTTCGGCGATACAGCCCGTGCGGTCTCGGCGGCTCGGGCCAACCTCGACGACGATCAACGGGAAGCAGCGCTCGGACAGATCGCCCGGATATTGCTGATACAGAACGAACGCGACGAGATTGGCGCTGTCGTAGACGAGATAGAAACGCCGCTTGCTCGCGTCTTTGCCTATGCGGCGATGGCCGATCTTGAGATCGAGAATGGCCGGATCGACGAAGCAAAGGCGTTCCTTGCGGCGGCAGCGGACGAATCCGCCTCCATACCTCAGCCTCAGGCGCGTGCTATCGCGTTCGCCGAGATTGCCGAACGTGCGTCGGCCATCGGTGACGCCGCGTCGGCCGATGCAGCCGCTACGCAGCAGATCGCGGCCGTGGCCGAAATAAAAGATGCAAGTGCCAGAGCTACGGCTTTAGCTCGATTGTCCAATATCTACCGCGATGCGCCGCCGCCGGCATCGGTGACCGTCGAGGTCAATAATCTAATAGACAAGGCCGTATTCTAAGTAAGTGAATCGGCCCGTATAAGATCGTCCAGAGTCTCTCGCCGCCTTATAAGCTGCGGAGTACCGTCGATGCCGATCAATACGACAGCGGGAAGGAACCGACCGTTGTATTGACTCGCTTGTGCGAGCGAATACGCGCCGCAGTTGAGCAACGCGAGAACCTCTCCGGGCTCGACGCCCGCGGGGAGCATTCGATACTCGGGGAGTCTCCCTTTTCCTTCAATGTCAAAATAAACGTCGCCGCCGTCGCATAGCGGGCCCGCCACTTTGTAACGCGTCTCGTGTGGGACGCCGGCCCGCTGAGCCGATATCAAGTGGTAGTACCATTTGTAAGTTTCCATCGAGAGTAGGATATTGAAACCGGCGTCGGTCAAAAGCCATTGGTCAACGCCGCCCGGCATGTCTGCATTTGGCCGCGATTTCGCGTTTCGCACCGTAGTGAGGCAAATGCCAGCATCGCCGATGATCGAACGGCCGGGTTCGATGAGCAGCGTCAATTTGCTTACGGCTTCGGCTGCGGCCGGATCGGCGGCGGCGAGCCGCTGCCAGGCAGACTCGAGGGCACCCGCAGGATCGAAATAAGCTGACAATATCGCTGCCTGATCCTCGTTGATATCTGCTCGCGTGCCGCCGATGTGATCTACGGGAAATCCGCCGCCGATATTTATGTGCTCGATCGGCCGGCTTGAAATCCTGCCGAGCCGAAGTGCGAATCGTCCCAACGTGGCGAGTGCCTCAGCGTAAACGGAAGGGTCAGGATTCTGAGAGCCGACATGCAGGTGGATACCCCGGATGACCAAATGATCCGAATCCGCGTATTGCGCTATTGCCGCAAAAGCCTCGTCCGGCATCATCCCAAATTTTGAGGTCAACAGTGCCGTCCGGAGCCCGGAATGCGTACCGCTCTCGATCTCAGGCACCAGCCGAAGGCTCACATTCGCATTAGTTCCAAGGCTCCGGGCCGCGGCCTCGATCAGCGAAAGCTCATACACCGAGTCGGCCTGTATCGCGTAGACATCATTTTGTATCGCGAGTTCGATCTCCCAGGCTTCCTTACTCGTCCCGTTGAAAATGATCCTGTCGCCGCTGAAGCCGGCCCGGAGAGCTTTCCAGAGTTCACCGCCGGAGTTCACCTCGATATCGCACTCCGCATTTCGAATGGCCCGGAGGATCCCAAGCGTTGACATTGCCTTCGCGGCATAACAGGCCTTCATCGGGCACGGAATACGGCCACCCGCATCGGTCAGACGCGCGATGTTTCGACGGATCCTCGCTTCGCTGTATATGAAAAGCGGAGTCGCGTGGCTGCGGGCCAATTCGACCGCATCGACGCCGTCAATACACAGGCGGCCGTCGGAGACAGTCAAATAGCTATCATTGTCGATCAGTCCGAACATTATTTTTGCTGTCAGCGGATCCGGCAGCAGCCGCGGGATCTATTTGGATCTTTCGAGCCGGATACCTGTGCCCCGCGGGTGAAGGCCCGGAAGCGAGATCGGCAGTTTTCCCGTGATGTCCTGCATGCCGAGTATCGAACGGGCCGCAGCAAGCTGAAGACTCGGCATATCGCCGTATCCGACAACATAGGTCTTCATGGAAGGGAAAGAGTTAAGCAAATACGGATTACCAAAGCTGACACCTACGACCTGCTTGTCTGATGCGAGCACTTCGCGGAGAAGAGCTGCACCGTTGTCCGGGATCCCGACGCTGGCGCGGGCTCCTGAACGAACTCGGCCATACAACGCAAATATCACCACATCTGCGCCGCTGATGGCCTTGCGAGCCGCCGCGAACTGTTCTGCGGATGAGTTCTCCTGCAGATATGCCGTCTCAAAATACGAATTCCGTAATACATCAGGCGGACCCGGGGCCACCCTTCGCATCGTTGCGAAGCTCGAACGAAAAGACTGCATGGTCGCCGGCCCATCGAAACCGTTTGATATGCCGATGACAGCTATCTTTCGATCTTTTTTCAGCGGCAGCAGGCCATCGTCATTGCGCACCAGCGTGATGGCTTTTCTCGCTATCTCGTCGGCAAGCTCCTGTGAATCCTTGCCTGACACAACGCGATCGATCCGGTCGAGCGGAGTCATACGCTCCTCGAATAACCCGAGCTCGTACTTCCACGCGAGCTGGCGCCGGACTGATTCGTCCAGTCGCGACATCGGGATACGTCCGCTTTTGACCGCGGCGATCAGCCCACGGATCATCGCGTCCGGGTCGGCGGGCTTTTCGAGTATGTCGGTGCCAGCGAGGAACGCCCGTACGCCGGCCTCCTCCTGCGTAAAGTAGAGCGTCAGGCCGCTCATCGACATCGCATCTGAGACTATGAGACCGCGAAATCCCATCTCGCCGCGCAAGATGCCGGTCTGGACCTTGGCCGAAAGCGTTGCCGGAATGGTCGCCTTCTGTGTAACTATCTCGGCACCCGGCTCGGCATCGCCGCCTGCATAGTTGGCGAGCGGCCGCACCTCTTCAGGGTCGATCTGCGGCAGAGCGATATGGGCGATCATAATAGAGGCGATACCCGCTTTTACTGCTTCGCGAAACGGGACAAGCTCGGTCCGATCGAGCGAATCGCGTGTGTGGTCGATAATTGGCAGCCCACGGTGCGAATCGACGGCGGTGTCGCCATGGCCGGGGAAATGTTTCGCCGTGGCGATCACCCGCTGGCTCTGAATGCCCTCGCCGAAAGCTATACCGAATCGTGCGACCTCCATCGGGTCCTCGCCGAAACTGCGGACGTTTATCACTGGATTGTCCGCATTATTGTTCACGTCAAGCACCGGTGCATACACATGGCGGATGCCTATCGCGCTTGCCTCGCGGCCGGTGATGACGCCTGCGCGCCGTGCGAGCTCCGGATCGCCCGCCGCAGCCATCGCCATCGCCCAAGGAAAGTTGATCGCGTCCTCGAAACGCATACCGATGCCGGTCTCAGCGTCTAGCGACATCAGAAGCGGGAGCTTTGCGTTCTCCTGCATCCGATTGGCCAAATGAGTCGTCTCGTATATCGGAGCTCCGAAAAAGATGATCCCGCCGATCTTGTTCTGAACCACCTGACGCTGCAGTTCCTTGAAGAACGGGCTGTCCTGATTTGCGAATCGGGCATTGATTCCGACATGAATGAGCTGGCCTACCTTTTCTTCTACGGACATTTTCGCCAGCAGCTTCTCGGCGGCAGAGATCGATCTCTGCGAGGGCTCGAACCGTTTGCCGGTCTGAGGCTGCGCCAAGCCGAACGCCGGCATTAGAGCAAATAAAATGGACGCGGCGAATGCGCGACGATACCTGCTTGTTCTCATTGTTTTTCCTTAATAGGCCGCGTGCCCGCGACCAAACTTACAACCATCCCAACCGCAAAACATACGCTCGTACCTAAGAGGACGTACCAGGTCCAGGCGATGCCCGTGTAGATCTTGATCAGCGTCATTGTCACGATCGAGGCCAGCATGCCGACCACGACACCGGGCTGGGTCGCGCGCCGAGTCAAAACGCCGAGCAGGAACGCTCCGAGCATCGGGCCGTAAACCAGTGATGCGATCGTCAATCCGACCGTAAAGACCGAACCCCAGTCGCGCGCGACAAATGCGATCACCATTAGCACCACACCCCAGAACGCCGTAAGCCAACGCGAAAGGCCGAGCAGCTTCGCATCGTCGGCGTCGGGGTTGACGAGAGGCTTATAGAAATCGAGCACGGTGCTCGACGCGAGCGAGTTAAGCGAACTGCTAAGCGTTGACATCGCGGCTGCGGTGAGTGCGGCGATCATCAATCCGGCAACGCCGACCGGCATCTTCTCGACAATAAATCGCGGAAAGACCTCGTCATTGTTGGCGAGCGGCGTCGCAAGCGGAAAATGCTGGTAATAGACATACAGCATCACGCCCACGAAAAGCAGCAGGGCGAACTGGAACATAACGACGAATCCGCTGGTGACGATAGCCTTTTTGCTGTCGGATTCGTTCTTGCACGCGAGCAGCCGCTGCACAAGCATCTGGTCCGTGCCGTGGGAAGCCATTGTAAGGAACGTGCCGCCGATCAAGCCGGCCCAGAATGTGAAGGGAACATTGGGATCCGTCGAGAACGATATGAGCTGAAACTTGCCTGCTTCGCCCGCCACCGTTTGTATCTCGGCCCAGCCGCCGGGAATGTCGCCGAGCAGGATGAACGCAGCCACGACCGCTCCGGCGACGTAGATCACAAGCTGGACAAGGTCGGTCCACAGCACGGCGACGAGGCCGCCCTCGAAAGTATAGATCAGCGTCATAACGCCGACTATCAAGATCGACGCGACCGTCAGATACGGAAAGTCAGGGAACGTGACCGAAAGCACCGCGCCTATGACGATCGAAGCGGCAAAGGTCCGCACACCGTCGCCCAGAGCACGAACGATCAGGAATAGGGACGCTGCAAAATTCTTGACCGAAACACCGAATCGATCCTCGAGCAGCTTATATGCCGTCTGCAGATCGCCTTTGAAATATGCGGGAATGAATATGATGCTGATTATGAAACGCGCGACGATATAGCCGGCGACAACCTGCAAATAGGTAAAATTGCCTCCTTGTTCAGGATGGGCGAACTTGCCGTATGCGATCGCAGGCACACCGATAAGCGTCAATGTACTCGTCTCGGTCGCGACGATCGAAGCGCAGATGACAAGCCAGTGCGTGTTTCGCTTGCCTACGAAATAATCGGTGGCGGACTGCTGCGTCTTTCGAAACATCACGCCGAACGCCGTGATGCCGATCAGGTAGCCGAATATGATGATAAGGTCGAGTGTCTGCATCTAGTTATCTCTAAACTTTGCTAACGCAGCCTGTATAGAATATCCCGCCTCCGCAAGCAGGCGTTCGGCAGCCTCGCGGTCGTTGGTGCCGGTCTCGGTCATTAGGATACGCACCGCGCGGTCGCGGAGTTTTTCGTTCGAGGCTCGTACGTGTGTCATCCTATTTCCCCTGACGTGTCCGAGCCGGATCATAGCGACCGTCGAGATCATGTTAAGCACCATTTTCTGCGCGGTGCCGGATTTCATTCGCGTCGAGCCCGTAACGGCCTCGGGCCCTACGACCGGAACGATCGAGATATCGACACATCGCGTTATAGGCGAATCAGGTACGGAGGTGACACAACCCGTAAAGCATCCCTGGCCGCGAGCATATTCGAGAGCTCCGATCGTATATGGCGTACGGCCCGAAGCGGCGAGCCCGATAACGGCGTCCCGATCGCTCAAGCCGCGAGCCTGAAGATCTGTCGCTCCCGAATCGCGGTCGTCCTCGCTGGCTTCTACCGCTTTGTAGAGCGCATCATATCCACCCGCGATGACGCCCTGTATTAGTTCGTAGCCGACGCCAAAGGTGGGCGGTATCTCGCTTGCATCAAGCACGCCGAGACGTCCGCTCGTTCCCGTGCCGACATAGAAAAGACGGCCGCCGCCGTTGAGCCTTTTGACCACTTCGTCGATCGCGTCAGCTATATCGGGCAGAACGGCACCAACTGCCGCCGCGACCTTCGAATCCTCGGCGTTTATCATTCGGACGGCATCGAGCGTCGAAGCGCGATCGATCGCGGCCGTTGCCGGGTTCTCTTGTTCGGTGATCGGTAAGGTCATTTCAATTCAGCACGAGCCGGGCCGGCCGATCGCTTCAGTTCGCCTTCTTTCGGGTTATTTGTCTCTTTGATGCCAATTTTCCGTTCAATGCCATCAACGCGGCCGCGTGTGCGGGCGGCATCTGCGGATCGGTCAGATACGCTTTCGGAGCCGTCCTGCGGATAACATCCTGCATGGCGTCGGTCAGTAGAGCTCCGGCCTTAAATACGCTGCCGACGCATCCGATCGGCACCTTTTGTTTCTCAAGCCCTAGCCTCTTTAATACGGCCGCGGCAGCCGTGCCGAGCTCACGGCCGGCATCGATCAAGATCGCCCTGGCCACGTCGTCTCCTTCGGCTGCGGTTTCGACAACGAATTTGGCAAATCCCGCGATACGGCTATTGTCCATTTGTGGAGCATAGATAGCAACGATGAGATTCTCCACATTCGACGCGCGAAAATACTCTGCGGCGCGTTCGCTGAGCCTTGTCGATGGGCCGCGTCCGTCCGATGCCTTAGCTATCGCGTGGAGGGCCTCGGCCGCAATTCCGCGTCCGCCGCCTTCGTCTCCCGCGATCGGCCCCCAGCCGCCCGCCATCGCCCGCTCACCTTTTGAGTTGACCCCGAGGCAGATCGAGCCGGTTCCCGCGATGACCACCAAACCTGACTCTCCTAACGTAGTGCCAAAAAGTGCGATCTCAGCGTCGGTCGTAACGGTCGTTCTCGTGATACGCGATCGCGAGACAAAACTCTCGCGGATGCGTTCCCGAATATCCTGACGACGTACACCTGCGAGCCCAAGTGTTGCCGCGACTATGTCTCCGCGCGAGACCGATGCCGAATCGCAGGCCCGGTCAACAGCGTTCGCAATATTTGCGACAGCCGTTTCAACGCCGACCCGCAACGGATTCGAGGGCCCGCCCGCCCCTTCAGCGAGAATAGCTGCAGACGCGTCCATCAACGCGACATTGGTCTTGGTCCCGCCGCCGTCCACACCGAGATATAGCTGAAAATCCAGCCGCTCGCGTCCCGCATTTGCTGTCGATCGAGCCATCTTGATCCGGGGCACCGGCGGTCCGGCGCCATATGGTTATTCTTGGCGCGACTTGACATATAATCAAATTTAACGGATTTTATGTAGTCGATAAGATATACTAATCGGACAATACAATGGAGATCAGACAGCTCAAGGCCTTTTTGGCTATTGCCGAAGCTAAGACGTTCACAGCCGGCGCCCGCCGCGTCAACGTGACGCAGGCGGCGATCTCGATGCAGATTCGCCAACTCGAGGACGAGGTCGGACTGCAGCTATTCACCCGTACGCCTCGTCGCGTGATACTGACGGAGGCCGGCGAATATCTGCTCGATCGGGCGCGCAGGATACTTCGCGAGCATGATACGGCTCTAGCTGAGATCGCCGAACTCGGCGGATTGGAGCACGGGCGACTCCGCATAGGCACTGCGTCGGCCGAATTTGCGATGCATCAACTCCCCGCGATACTGACTCGGATACGCGAAAAATTCCCGAACGGCGCGCTCTCCGTCGCCGCCGGGACGAGCCAAACCCTCGTCGAAAAGATAATGCACGGCGAGATAGATATTGCGTTCGTAAGCCTACCTGTCGAGAACTCGTCGATCACGACCGAGCTGCTGCTAAGCGACGAGATCGTCGCGATAGCTCATCCGTCGCATCCACTCGCGGGCGAACGATATATATCCGCAGCGACCCTCGCCGGCGAAAAATTGATTCTGGGCGAACGCGGCGGGAACACGCGACGGATGATCGACGATTTCTTTAATGCGGCGAACGTCCGGCCCAACATCGTGATGGAATTGTCGCGTCAGGAAGCGATAAATCAGATGGTCGAGGCGAATATGGGAGTCGGTATCGCCGGAGCCAAAGCCATCGCTCGGGAAATTCAGGACGGCCGTCTGATCTCGTGGATGATCGAGGGAGCCGAGATAAATTGGGACCTGGGCCTGGCTCGCCTTCGCGGCGGATACTATTCGCCTATCGCCAGAGAGTTCGTCGCCCATTGCAAAGAGAAGTTCGCAGACCGCGAACGTGAACTGAAGGCCAAAAAATGATCTTTGGTGAAGCAGGGCAAGTGTCTAAGATGAAAGGATCGTCCGTGTACAGCTCGATCAAAAGTGTCCGGCGGATAGCGTTGTCGGTGCTGCTTGTTTGTCTGGTCGCGGCCGCAGCTCGATCCGAGGCCTCGGCGCAGACGCAAGCCACCGGCATGAATGCCGCGGTTCTCTCTCGGATTGATGAGCTTGTAAATGCCGACATCGCCGCCAAAAAGCTGCCGGGTGCCGTCGTACTGATCGGGCACAAAGGCAAGGTCGTTCTCCGCAAGGCATACGGCAGCCGATCGCTCGTGCCAAACGTCGAACCGATGTCAGTTGATACGGTGTTTGACGTGGCGTCGCTGACCAAAGTGGTCGCAACGACCACGTCGATCATGATGCTGATCGAACAGGGAAAGCTGCGGCTGACCGACACCGTCGGGATGTATATCAGCGATATCGACGACGCCCAGGCAAAGCGTGTAACGATCCAGCAGCTTCTGACACATACATCCGGGTACGCCCCGGATTTTGACCTAAAGGAGAAATGGACCGGCCGCAGCGGTATGCTCTCGGCTCTGAAGGACGAGAAACTGCGCACGCCGCCGGGGACTAAGTTCGTCTACTCGGATATAGGATTCGAGATACTTGGCGAGATCGTTGAGAGGATCTCGGGTGTGCCGCTGGATAAATACTTTGCGGACAAGCTTGGAGCATTAATGCGAAACTCGGGATTTCGCCGGTTCGATGAGAACGCATCTGCCGCGATCCCAAAAGAGATCGCTCCGACCGAGAACATCCGCGGCCAGAACAGCTATCTAGGAGCTCGATTCGAAGGCGACCCAAAGGACGGCGACCGGATACTCCGCGGCCGCGTCCACGATCCCACGGCGTATCGAATGAACGGCGTCGCAGGCCACGCAGGACTTTTTTCGACAGCGGACGACCTCTCGCGGTTTTGTCAGATGCTGCTTGGCGGCGGGACGTTAGACGGCATTCGAATTCTCTCGCCCCAGACGATCGCGATGATGACGCGGCCATACGTCGTCAGCGAAACGGGCGATACACGCGGGCTCGGATGGGATATCAACACATCCTTCTCTTCGAATCGTGGTGAACTATTTCCGCTCGGTTCATACGGCCATACCGGCTTTACCGGCACGAGTATCTGGATAGATCGCGTATCGCAAACCTACGTCGTATTTCTGTCGAATCGCGTTCATCCGGACGGCAAAGGGGACGTAGGCCCGCTCAGGGCAAAGATCGCGACCGTCGCCGCATCGGCTGTTGAAGACACGCCAATAGAGCAATTTCGCCTGGCCGAGGGGATCTATTCGGCCCAGGTCGCGACCCAGCTGCCGGCATTCGTTGAGAGAAAGAAGCAGATATTAGCTGCCGGCTCTCAGGCGTCAGCAGGCGGCCAGGGGCGAGACTCGGTCGTCCTAAACGGCATCGACGTGCTCGTTCGCGACAAGTTCAAATCGCTCGAAGGATTGCGCGTCGGCTTGGTGACCAATCACACAGGACGTGACCTAGCCGGACGCTCTACGATCGATATTCTGCACGAAGCGTCGAATGTGAATCTCGTAGCGATATTCGCACCCGAACACGGGGTGCGTGGTGAGCTGGACACCGAGAAGATCGACGACACTCGGGACGAAAGAACCGGCTTGCCGGTCTATTCACTTTATAAGGACGGGATGCGTCGTCCGAAGCCCGAACAGACCGCGACGGTCGATGCCTTTGTCTATGACATACAGGATATCGGCACTCGTTTCTATACATACACGGCAACGCTCCGAAATGTAATGGAAGAGGCGGCCAAGGCGGGCAAGCCAGTTCTGGTATTGGATCGGCCGAATCCGATCCGTGGCGACAGGGTCGAAGGGCCGCTGGCAGATGAAGAGAAACTCTCCTTCATTGCCGCACACACGATACCGGTCCGATACGGCCTCACTATCGGTGAACTTGCACAAATGATGAATGCCGAGCGAAAGATCGGGGCCGACCTTCGGGTTATCAAGATGGAAGGGTGGCGCCGCTCGATGTGGTTCGACGAAACAGGACAGGCCTGGGTCAATCCGAGCCCGAATATGCGTTCGCTGACCGAGGCCACGCTTTATCCGGGCATCGGTTTGTTGGAGACTACGAACGTAAGTGTAGGGCGGGGCACGGACACGCCGTTTGAGGTCGTCGGTGCGCCGTGGATGGACGGCCGAAAACTTGCGGCCTACCTGAATGCGAGACGGATCGCCGGGGTTCGGTTCGTACCCGTGCAGTTCAAGCCTAATGCGAGCGTGTTCAAAGGCGAGACCTGCTCCGGAGTGAACATCATCGTCGTCGATCGGGAGGCGTTCGAATCGGTTACGACGGGGCTGGAGATAGCTGCTGCTTTGCGTAAGCTGTATCCGGCCGACTGGCAAGCCGAGCGATATGAGAGACTGCTTGTCAACAAGTCAGTATTCGAATCGATCCGAGACGCGGACGGCGCGGAAAAGGCACTTCTATTGGTCAGACCAATAAAAGAGGAATTTTTGGCCCGAAGGGCACCGTTCTTGCTTTACAAATAGAAAGATCAGAGTTATAAAACTCTACGGCATTCACATTTTCGTAACAAAACGTTTGGACTGAAAGGTTTCGAAAGAAAACCGGCTCATCATTGCATTCTGAGCGATAACGAAAATTTGAATGAATCTACGAAAACGTAAACGATTCTTATAGCAAAAGGTGTGGGGTAGTCCGAAAAAACGGAAGCCCGAGGGAAGGATAAATATGAGCAAGAAAGCACTGATCGTAGGTATCGCATCGGCGATGATGGTCCTCATGCTTGGCATGACGGCAGCCGCTCAGGAGATCAGCGGTTCGCTCACCGGCACCGTTCGCGATTCGAACGGAGCGGGTGTCCCGAACGCGACCGTGACGGTAACCGATCCGTCGCGTAATAACCAGGTCGTCCGCACCGTTACTACGGACGGCGAAGGCAACTACACGGTTCCGAACCTCGCCGTAAGTACCTATTCGGTCTCGGTCGAGGCTGCGAATTTCAAGAAAACGGTCAGTACCGGCGTCAAGGTTGACGTGGGTCAGCGACGCTTGCTTGACCTCACGTTGGCTGCGGGCCGGATCGATGAGGTAGTGACGGTCGAGGCCGGAGCGATCGCAGTCGAGCTAGCAACTCCGACGGCAGGTACCACGATCAATGGCGATCAGGTCCGCGAATTGTCGGTCAATAATCGCAATTGGGTCCAGCTTGTCGCACTTGCTCCGGGCGTCTCTAACGACCTGTCGGATCAGGTCTATGTGGGAACAACGAATCCCGAGGGCCAGGCCAACACGATCAATATCTCGGTCAACGGAGCCCGCAGCAGCCAGAACACTTTTACTGTGGATGGTGCCGACGTGACCGACCGAGGCTCTAATCTTACGATCCAGGCTTACCCGAGCGTCGATTCGATCGGCGAGTTCAAAGTGCTCCGCTCGCTATATCCGGCCGAGTCAGGCCGAAGCGGCGGCGGACAGGTGAATATCGTCACCCGGAGCGGCGGGAAGCGTTTTCACGGTTCGGCATTCGAATTCGTCCGCAACCCGGTTTTCAACGCGAACAATTTCCTGACCAACAGCTTGACCAATCCGCCTTTTGGCCGCGGCAGCAACGGCAAAGCAAAGCGTGCGCCTTACACCTATAATAATTTCGGCTGGACGTTGTCGGGCCCGATCTACTTCTTCAATTTTGGTGAGAACGACGGCGGCTGGTTCCGCAAATGGGACAAGACGTTCTTTTTCTTTTCGCAGGAATGGCGCAAGGATCGCCGTTTCTCCTCCGCCTCGACCGTCTCGGTCCCCGACGCCGCACTCCGACAGGGAGTCTTCCCCATCGACGTTTGTATCAATCGCAACAATCAGCCCGCGGAGAACTGTAATGTAGGTAATCCGGGCCGGCTTACGGCCGGTTCGCCGATCCCGGTCAGCATGCTGAGCCCCGCTGCCGTCGCTTATCTGAACGGCGTTTACAACAAGCTCCCGCTGCCGAACAATCCGTCCGTCAGCCCATATGCGTTGACCACATCGATCCGCAACGTCTCTGATTTCCGTCAGGAGATCATCAAGGTTGACCACACGTTCACGAACACGCTTTCGGGTTATTACCGATACCAGCGTGACAACATCCCGACGATCGACGGCAACGCACTCTTTTCGAGTGGTTCAGGCCTGCCGGGTGTTTCGACCACATCGACGAACTCGCCGGGCAGGACGCATACGGCTCAAATGACTTGGGTGCCGAAGTCTAACCTGATCGTCGAGGGCCGGTATAATTACGGCTACGGCGCGATATTGAGTGAGAACGTCGGCACGCTTGCGTTGATAAATACGCAGGTGCCCATCACTTTGCCGTATGCTAACCAGCGCGACAGGATACCGTCGATTACGGGCAACGGATTCAACGGACTGACCAGTTTTGGCCCGTATGACAACTTCTCGTACAAGCACAATTGGAACGGTGCGGTGTCGTGGATACTTGGCAAACACTCTTTCAAATTCGGTACGACGTATTCGCTCTATCGCAAGAACGAGAACGCGCTAGCCGGCAACAACGAAGGACTGTTCAATTCGTTCCCGGCAACACTGGCATCCGGAGTTACCAGCAATGCGACGAATCAGAACCTTGCTCGCTGGGCGAATTTCTTAGTGGGCAACACCAACGGATTCTCGCAGGCCAGCTTTGACTACACTGCGGACCTGCGGCAGAAGACATTCGAATGGTACGCACAGGATGAGTACAGGGTCCGCAGCAACCTGACGTTCTACATCGGCGTTCGATATTCATTTTTCGGAGCTCCGTGGGATAAGAACGGCCGTCTTTCGAACTTTGACCCGTCGCGATGGTCATTAGCTAACGCACCACAGGTCACAGGCAACGGCTTGAGGATAAGCGGCGTCGCGGGCGTCAACACCGGCAACTGGTGTAACGGCATTATCGTGAACACGCAGAACTTCTTCTCGGGACCGGCGTCGTTCAATTGTGCACCGACCGGTTCGCCGTGGGGCAAGTTTGTCATCAAGACGTCAAAGAATAACTTCGCGCCCAGGATAGGATTTGCCTGGGATCCTTTCGGCAAAGGGCGAACTTCGATCAGGACGGGATACGGTATTTATCATGAACAAGTGCTGAACGGTACGTTCCTCCAGAACATCGGTACGAACCCGCCGTATCAGGTGACCGCTACGGTCACAACGAATACGCGTCTCGACGCGCCGGCCGCCGGCATCAACGTTTCGGCAACGGTGCCGAGTCTGCGTGCGGTCGATCCGATATGGCAGACGCCGTATATGCAGCATTGGTCGCTGGATTTCCAGCATCAGTTGACTAAGAAGACGCTCTTCACGGTTGGATACTTTGGATCGAAGGGCACCAACTTGATCGGCTTGACCGATATCAACCTGATACAGCCCGGTAAAGCCTTGGCTTCTCAGTGTGCTCAGCTGACCGCGTATTATGCTCAGACGCCTGCACCGACATTGGTGCCGTGCCAGACGCCCGGGTATATTTTCCGAAACTCAACGACACAGACAGGCAACCCGAATGGAACCGGAACGGACATCCTGATCCTCGATCAGATCCGACCGTTCAAGGGTTACCGTTCGATCGCGATGGTTCAGCCGCGGTACAACTCAAACTACCACAGCTTGCAAGTATTCGCGACGCATCGATTCAAGGGAGCCTCGCAGGTCAATATGTCGTACACATGGTCAAAGAACCTGACCGACAACCAAACTGACCGCTCGACGGCGCCGCAGGATTCGTTCAATATCGGTGGTGAGAGATCGCGTGCGACGCTGGATCGCCGCCACGTGTTCAACACCAACTTCATCTACGAACTGCCGTGGTATCGCGAGCAGCGTGGATTTGTCGGCAAGGTGCTCGGCGGTTGGCAGGCATCCGGCATATTTGTGTACAACACCGGTTTGCCGTTCACTGTCACTACGTCGAACTTCGATCCGGCGGGCACAGGATTGATCAACGCGAATCCGGCAGGCCGTCCGAACGTGACCTGCAACCCGAATGTTGGCGGTGCCGGGACTCCGGCGCAGTACTTCAACACTTCCTGCTTCACTACCGTCACGACCAGCAACACACCCGGCAATGCCGGCCGCGGTATCGTCAACGGGCCGTCAACCACGAGACTCGACCTGACGATGTCAAAGAACATTCGCTTTACCGAACACATTCGGGTACAGCTTCGAGCGGAGGCGTTCAACGTCTTTAATAAGACGAATCTCCGCGGATTCTCGAGCTTGAACAATACCAGCACGCTTTTTGGCGTCATCGGTACGGTTCGCGACCCGAGGACGATGCAGTTCGGGGCAAAGGTTTATTTCTAGGCCTTTGCTACTGAAATTCGATGTGCCCGCGTTGCCGCAAGAGCACGCGGGCATTTTTTTAAACGGTATGTGAGATGATGGCCTAAGTATGGGGGAATCGGTCTTTAATTGCGAACGCGTCCTGACCCCGGCGGGAGTGATAGGCTCCTCATCGGTCAGCTCCGCCGATGGGCGTATATCTGCGATCTCGCCGGTCGATTTGTCCGCCGGGGATTGGCTGCCGGGTGACGTCATCGTGCCGGGCTTCGCGGATATTCACGATCACGGGGCCGTCGGGGTCGATGTCAATTTGGCGGATGCCGACGGGCTGATCGAGGTAGGCCGCTTTTTGGCTTCTAGCGGTGTCGCTGCTTGGATGCCGACGCTGGTCCCGGACACCCTGGAGACATACGAACGGGTCGTAGAGGCTATCGATGAGGTGATGGGCCGACAGGGCGATCTGCCGGTCGCACAGGTGATCGGAGTGCATTACGAGGGAGTTTTTGCTAACGAGGCGATGTGCGGCGCCCTGAGGCCGCAGTATTTTCTGCCGGCTGAGCCCGGTGCCGCGGCCAAGCTGCCTCGCCTGCGGAGAGGACTCCATCTGACCACGGTCGCTCCGGAGATCGACGGCGGGATCGAGCTTATAAGCGAGTTGGCCGCATCGGGCTGGACCGTCGCGATCGGGCATACGAAGGCGACGCGCGATAAGCTAGATGCCGCCTTCACTGCCGGAGCCAGGCATTTGACCCATTTCTTTAACGCGATGACCGGGATCCACCATCGCGACCTGGGCGTTGCCGGTTGGGGCCTCGCGGGCGACGCGACATTCGATATCATCGCGGACGGCATGCACGTCGATCTGAAAATGCTCGAACTTGCGATCCGTGCAAAGGGCTGCGAGCGGGTCTCTTTGATAAGCGATTCCATCGCGCCGACAGGCTCAGGCGACGGTGACTACCGTTTGTGGGGAGAGACCGTAAGTGTTCGCGGCAAGACCACAAAGAACGATCGAGGAAGCATCGCGGGTTCGGTTATCACCGTGGCCGATGCAGTTGAGACCGTGTGCCGATGCGGATTCGACCCGGCCGACGCTGCTCGAATGGCAGCTTTCAATCCGGCCGAGGTCGTAGGAGCCGCCGGCATCGGACGCTTGGAGATCGGATCGAGGACCGACCTAGTGGGGCTTGACCGCAACGGAAAGGTCGTCTCGATAGTGGTAGGCGGCGAAAGGATCAAATAAAAAGGGCCCTGCCAACAAGCAGGGCCGATCCAACAGGAGACCTGTCCTAAGGTCAGAATTCGGAACCTTGCGGGCCGGGCCTGAAGCCTTTCCGCTCCTTCATTTTCTCTTCGAATTTCGTGCGAAGCTCGGCTGCCTTGGCTCTCTGCTCGTCAGTGAGCAGGGCAAAGACCTGAGCCTTTGACCGTTCCTTCTCGACGACCATCTGAGCGGTGAGGCGGCCTTGTTCTGCGGCAAGTGCTTCGACCTGAGCCTGGTCGAATGTGCCTGACGTGCCGAGTGCCGCAAGCTTCTGATGATTCTCACGGAGCTGGGCCATGATCGGCTCAACGGTCGTACGACTCGCGTCAAAGATCTCCTTGACCTTCGCCTTTTGCTCGTCGGTAAGATCGAGGCCACGCAGCATCATGCCCGGACCACCGGGTCCGCCCGGTCCGCCCGGTCCGCGATGCATGCCTTTGCCGCCGTCGAAGCCCTTCTGGCCAAAGACGAGTATCGAGCCGCCGATGACCAGAATGCCTGCCAATATCCCAATAATTGCTTTTTTCATTTTGAACTCCCTTTGTTTCGTATTACCTCGTGACGAGCAGATCCCCGTCATAACAGTAAGACGACCGCGGAGCTGCGGCGAATGTATCGATTGCGTCGAATAGTGTAAAGAAATGTAATACGTGCCCAAATTCTATGGGTATTGATGTAGAATCTGCGGTATGGAAAAGGTCCTTCTCATAGACGACGACGAGGAACTCTGCGAGCTGGTATCGGAGTATCTAGGCGTCGAGGGCTTTGATATCGACGCCGTCAACGACGGGGAATCCGGGCTCGACAGGGCTCTTTCGGGCGAATATGCGATAGCGATCCTGGATGTGATGCTGCCGAAGATGAATGGATTCGATGTGCTGCGGGCATTGCGTGCAAAGTCGAGTCTCCCGGTGCTGATGTTGACGGCTCGCGGAGATGACATGGAGCGCATCGTCGGACTCGAGATAGGTGCGGATGACTATCTGCCGAAACCGTTCAACCCACGCGAACTGGCCGCAAGGCTCAGGGCGATCCTGCGGCGTTCCGCACAATTGGGATCAGAGGATGACGCCGGCGACAGGATCGAGATCGAAGGCATCACGATAGTCTCGTCCGCACGGTCGGCGGTCATGGACGGCAGCGAACTGAACCTGACCTCCATCGAATTCGAGTTATTGAGAGCGCTGATGGCCGAGGCCGGCAAAGTGGTCAGGAAAGAGGATCTCTATACGAACGTGCTTGGCCGCGATATCTCGCCCTATGACCGCAGCCTGGATATGCATATCAGCAATCTCAGAAAGAAGCTTGGGCCACGGCCGGACGGCAGCGACAGGATCAAGACCATACGGTCCGTAGGCTACATATTTACAGTCGTATGAAGCTTTTCATAAAGATCTTTCTTTGGTTTCTGGTCGCGATCGCGATCACGATCTATACGATCCTTATTATCACGCGCACGTTCCAGACGGATCCACTCCTCAGCCGTATCCAACGGGGCACGCGAAATCAGATGACGATATTCAGCGGGACCGCGACTCAGATCGCGGCCGCTGAGGGAGAACAAGGCCTGCGCGACTTCCTGTCCCGTCTTCGCGATACGGATCCACCTCGAAAGGTCGATCTCGTGGACGCGGATGGTTCAACCTGGTTTGGCGACCGGGACATGATGGCTGACACAGATGACCTAGTCGGCGGAGTGTTCGCTTCTGGGACGATAGACCTCGATATCTCAAGCGAAGAGAGGACCGTAGGAGCCGCTCCTGTGACGTTCCCCGACGGACGCCGATTCGTACTGCTTGTTCAATGGGAGCGCACGCTGCCGCCGCCGATGTTCTATGGTTCGACTCCGGGATATCTGAGATTGGCCGCCTTGCTGGTGACGGCCGTTATAGCCTGTGTGCTGCTCGCGTTGTATCTCTCGACACCTATCCGACGGCTGCGCGAGGCGACGAATCGTTTTGCCGCAGGCGATCTATCGACACGCGTCGGCGGCCGTGTTAAAAGGCGAAGGGACGAGATAGCGGACCTGGCACGCGATTTTGACAAAATGGCGGAACGTATCGAGTCGCTGATCAACAACCAGCAGCGCCTAAATCGCGACATCTCGCACGAGCTGCGTTCGCCGCTTGCCAGACTCAATGTATCCCTCGAGATCGCTAAACAGCGTGCGAATGAGGAGACCGCACCGATGCTCGACCGGATCGAGCGGGAATCTACTCGGCTGAATGAAATGATCTCGCGGATACTAACTCTCGCTAAACTCGAGAGCGGAAGCGTCGAGTATGAACGCACGCCATTGAGCTTTACCGAGCTTGTGACCGAGGTCGCCGAAGACGCGAATTTCGAAGCACAGGCCAACGGACGCCATGTCGTGATAAGCGAATCGGACGAGTGTGTCGTGAGCGGGAACGAGATACTGCTCAGAAGTGCTGTCGAGAACATACTGCGGAACGCCGTGCGTCATACTGCCGAAGGGACCGCGGTTGATGTCAGGCTGATGCGCAATAACGGAACGGCTTTATTGCGGATCTCCGATCATGGCGGAGGCGTCCCCGAGGATGAGATCGAAAATCTGTTCAAACCTTTCTATCGGGTGAGCGACGCGCGCGAACGCAAGACAGGCGGCATCGGGCTCGGGCTAGCTATCGCCCAGAGGGCGATCGAAGCACACAGCGGCAATATCCGTGCAAAGAATGTTCCGACGGGCCTCGAGATCGAGATCGAACTCAAAGCCGCGTCGGATCGCCGAAAAATGGATGGAGTCAATACGGCTAGCTCTGCCTTGCGGCAATGAACGAGCGGACTCCCAGCACCACAAAGATAAGACAAGCCGCAGACATCGCGACCTGAGAGACGACGGCCGCCGACAGTGTAAGCTCGCCAAGTTTTGGCACAAGCCGAATGAGCGGCACAATGAATCCGATAACCCCGATCAGCATAGCTGCGTGCATCAGATGTTTACGCAGCTTTTCA
The DNA here is from genome assembly GCA_019639115.1 of Acidobacteriota bacterium. GTDB lineage: Bacteria > Acidobacteriota > Blastocatellia > Pyrinomonadales > Pyrinomonadaceae > OLB17. The sequence continues at coordinate 260,322 of JAHBSM010000004.1, forward strand.
TTCGCGGCCGATAAGTGTCCCAGAACCAGGATCACGAGCCCGAAAGCAGCCGGTATCATAGCGGTCAGGCTTGCGCTGCCGTTCGCTATGCCGTAGCCGTAGCCGATCAATCCGATCAGGATCAAGACCCGTCCGATCCAAATAGCCGTTCCTGGCATTGGTCAACCTCCGTAATAGAGCCAATATCAACGTACCCCAGCTTTCTCGATGCGCTCGCGAAGCCGGGCAGCAAGGTCTGGGTTCAGCACATCCAATTTTACCTGCTGTCGCTTTGCTAATTCCAGCCTGCTCGTAGCCAAGTAGACCAAACCGAGCCCATATTGAGCATTTGCGTTCTTTTGATTAAGCTTTACCACCTCGCCGTATGCGGATTCGGCCGCCGAGTATTGCTTGGTCGCATAGTATGCGTCCGCGAGATACACACCGGCGGTTTCCCACTTAGGGCTTAACTCGAATGCCCGCTTGTAATGCTGGATAGACGAGGTGAAATCGTTGTTGTTGTAGTACGAATTGCCAAGGTTGAGATGCAGCTCGGCATCACGATCATTTAGCGCTATGCCGCGATTGAAAGCTTCTATGGCCAATGGGAAATTCTTTAGCTCGTTGTATGTGTTACCGAGCTGCAGATAGAAATCCGAGACCCTGTTATCCATCGAAATGGCTCTGCGGAGCATGTCAACGGAAGCATCCATCCTTTTATTGATCCGATATTGCTTACCGAGTTCGAAATAGCAGTAAGCGTCATCAACATTAAGACTGACGGACTTCTCAAGTGCGGCAACTGCTTCGCTGCGGCGTTCCATAGCAATGAACGTTTCACCAAGCTCGCACTGGGCGGTAGCGTACCTTGGGTCAATGGCAACTGACCGCTGATAGGCCGTGAGCGCGGAAGTGTAGTTCTTCATACGCCTGTGTGCAAGGCCAAGCTCTCGGTACGTGACAGCATTGTTTGGATTTAACTCGCTTGCCCGTATGTAAGCTGCGACCGCTTCGCTGTATTGCTTGTTGTCGTCGTAGGCATTGCCTAGTTGTATCCAGGCCTTCTCGTAGTCGGGTTTCATGGCTGTCGCTGATCTAAAAGCGGTTATAGCTTCGGCAAAGCGTTTTAATCGGTAATAGCAGAGACCGATGTTATAAACGCCCGACACGTCGTTGGGCACAAGAAGGTTGTATTTCTGGAACGAAACGAGAGCATCATCGAATCTGCCTGCGGAGAATTGCTTCGTGCCGTTATCAAAATGGGTCTTTGCATCCTGTGCCGCAACGGACAAGGCAAACAATGCTGTCAATAGAAGTACAAGTAAATTACGTTTCCTGAACATATTCTGACCTCGCTATTTTTTCTGTATCGGCAATATAACCGCCGAAGGTGCATTGCCGCCGAAGTAAACCCTCTGCGTCGCTTTGCGGAACGCACCGGCATCAGCCTGCTTATAGTTCGGCAGATACTGCTGCGGATTGCGAGCGACGAGCGGGAACCAAGTGCTTTGGATCTGGATCATGATCCTATGTCCCTTCTTGAATGTGTGGGTGACGCCCGGCATCGTGAACTGCAGCTTTGTAGCCAGGCCGGGCTTTAGCGGCTGCGGCCGCTCGAAACTGTTTCGGAATCGCGCCGGCATAGGTTCGCCGCGCAGCAGCATCTGGTAGCCGCCGGGCTGGAACACCGACCAGGCTGAATTCTGCGGAGGCCTCAGGCCCTCAGGATATCGATAGTCGTCCGGGAATTCGTCGATCAGCTTGACCACAAAATCTGAATCGGTCCCCGAAGACGAGATAAGAAGCGACGGTTTGATGTCGCCCGCAACAGTAATATCCTCGGTCAAAACATCCGAGCGATACACGAGCACGTCCGGCCGCGTCGCCGCAAATCGCTGGTCCTCGGTCATAAAATCACGCGGATAATTGAGCGTGATCTTCTGCGTATAAGGCACGGGATTCATGGGGTCTGAGACGTATTCGTCGGATCCGGCGGCCTTTGGCAAATCGAACGAAAGTTTGCCTCCGGCGTTCAGATACAACGCCGTGTCCTTGCCGGTCGTGGGTTCGTAATCGTTGAAATAGCGCCATTCGTGCGAGCCCGTATCATAAACATTTACTTCGTGGATAGCCGAGATATCGCCCTTATCCTTTAGAAAGAATTCAAAGAACGGGACCTCGAGTTTTGCGCGGTAGAATTCTCCTGTCTTTTGTCCAAAATAGGCAGTACCGAGCCAGTCGCCGTCGTTACGCGACCAGCCGCCGTGATCCCAGGGCCCTACGACCAAAACGTTGAAGATCCCCGGATTCTGGCGCTCGATATGCTGATAAGTTCTGAGAGCTCCGTAGAGGTCCTCGTTGTCATACCAGCCTCCCACGGTCATCGTCGCGCATTTGACGTTCTTGAGTTTCGGCAGGATGTTATGCGCTTTCCAAAAATCGTCATAGTTAGGATGGGCCATCATCTGGTCCCAAAAATCGATGCGGAGCCCGAGGCTTCTTTCATATTCGTCGGCGGTCTCCTTGAGGCCGCCGAGCCCAAGGAAATAGTTGTAGCCGTCCATCGGACGTCGGCCTTGCCATTGCTTTAGGTAATCGCCGGTCGATGTCGGCTGCGGCCTTGGCTGGCCGAAACTCGTGAAGAACGAGAAGTTCTGTGCCAGGAACAAGGCGCCGTTATGATGCATATCGTCGCCGTGGAACCAATCCGAAACGGGAGCCTGCGGCGAACAGGCCTTCAGCGCCGGATGCGAATCGATCGAACCCGCCGAAGCGTAGAATCCGGGATACGAGATGCCGTAAATGCCTACACGGCCATTGTTGTTATCGGCATTTTTGATCAGCCAATCGATAGTGTCGTAGGTATCCGTCGATTCGTCGATGTCGGTAGGCTTGACGTTGTCTATATCAGGCCGCGTATCGACGAATTTGCCTTCGCTCATCCAGCGTCCGCGGACGTCCTGATAAACAAAGATGTAGCCTAAACGGGCAAAAAGCGGATTCGGCCCGAGGCTCGATCTGAATTTATCGGCGCCATACGGCGAGATCGTATAAGGCGTCCGATTCAGAAGTATCGGATATTTTTGCGAGGCGTCCTTTGGCGAGTAGATAGCCGTAAAAAGCTTGATGCCGTCGCGCATCGGGATATAGACCTCGCGTTTGGTGAAATTCTCGGAGATATACTTGGCGAGCTCCTGCTGTTCGGACGACGGGGTCTGTGCCGAAGCAATGAAGGCAAGAACGAAGATCAAAACGCTCAGAACAACGGATCTTTTCATAATAAAGGCCCTCACGGTATGTAATTTTGGAAGACGGGGCAATTGTCGCTCAATATCGTCCCAAAACGAAACGCGGAAAGGCTCGATTCGGCATTATTTTGAGCGCATTTGTTCGATCATCTGTTCTATGCGGGCTCTAAGCTCGGCAGTGACGGCAGCATAGTGCTCTTCGCCTTGTCGGCCGTCAATATCTCGAGCAAAGAACGGTTCGCCGATCCGGATGCGGACCTTTGCGGGACGGATCCGCCAGGAGCGGCGGGCCCAGACGTTCTGCAGGCCGTCGAGAGCGACGGGAACTATCGGCAGGTCCAGCTCGGACGCAAGTATCGCTGCACCTTTTTTGAATGGGTGAAGCTCGCCGTCGAAAGCGCGTTCGCCCTCAGGGTAGATATTTAGAACTCTGCCGTGCCGGAGCCCGGCGGCGCCTGCCCGCATCGCTCTCATCAGCTCCGTATCCGGATTGACGGGAACTACATTGAGCATCTTGGCGACCCAGACCATGAATCGCGATTCGAAAAATTCGCTTGCGCCGACGTGAAAGAAATTGCGAAACAGCCAGAACCGATAGGTCGAGCAAAGGACAAATGGATCGAGAAAACTCTGATGATTCGGACAGATCAGGAACGCTCTTCGCTCTTGAGTGTCGCCGGCAGCAGCCGCCAGATTTTCGCGGCCCTCGACCTCGAGCCGCATGAACACTCGGCAGAACAGATTGAATGCTTTGAGAACACAGAAAGCGAAAGCGGCGAAAAGCGTCCTCTCGCGAAGTATCGGCCGTACCTCGGGCATATCCGTGTCGGCGTCCCGCACGATGCGGCCCCAATTGAGCGAGAGCTCGGCGTCTTCGGCTGCCGAGCCTCCGTGACGATCTACCAACGCTATTACGCCTGAAACAGTGATCGCCTCGGTCGCTTCGTCAGCATCGAACTCGACTCCGAACGCTTGTTCGAGAGCGGCGAATGTCTCCGCCCGAGCCAGGCTGTCGAGCCCGATGTCGATCTCGAGATTCATCGCCGGATGGACCACCGCGGCATCTTTTGCATTCTGGATGATGGTCGCGGCCACGACGCGGCCGGTCGGAGTTTCCATCAGCGTATTGTCCTCGTCGGTGAATTTCCACTCTCGCGAGGGCGGCGAATCGACGGAAACGATGCCGGACTCGAGTTCTTTCTTTAGCTGAAATCGCTTTATCTTGCGAGTCGCCGTTCGCGGGAGCGGCTCTGCCCTGATGATATATTCGCGAACCCGCTGATACTCCGGGAGTTCGCGCCCGAGATCGTCGAGTTCGTGCCTGATGGCTTCTTTCGAGTTCGCTATCTTTGCCTGCTTGAGATACTCAAAATCCGGCACGACGACAGCGGCGAGCTTTTCCGCACCGGCACGACCCTCGCTCGGGTCTTCGACACCTATGATCGCGAGCTCTTCGATCAACGGACACTTGAGATAGTGGACCTCGAGGTCCTCGGGGTGGACGTTCTTGCCCGACGGCAGTACGATCACGTCCTTGCCTCGGCCTACGATATAGAGGTGTCCGTCGTCCAATCTTCCGAGATCGCCTGACCGGAACCAGCCGTCCTCAGTGAATGCGTCGGCATTGGCCTGGGGATTTCGGTAATAACCCGAAAAGACCATCGGCCCCTTGATCAGCACTTCACCTACTCCTTCAGCATCAGGAGCGTCGATCTTGATCTCGGCACCGTGCATCGGCTTGCCGACCGAACCGACGCGGTTATCGTCCTCGTAGGTCGCGGTCGCCGCTCCGCTCGTCTCCGTCAACCCGTAGCCCTGCAGGATCGTGAACCCAAGCCGATGAAAGTCGATCGCGACGTCGGCATCGAAACGTGAACCGGCCGAGATGGCAAGCCGAAGCTCGCCGCCGAATGACTCATGCACCTGGCCGAATAGTTTTCTGCCGAGGTTTATTTTTAAAGTGTCGCGCAGCGTACCGTTCAGGGCGAGCAGCGTTCGGATCAGCCGGCGTGCGATGGCCGGTTTCGCATCGATCGCGTCGAATATCTTTTTGTGAAAGAGATACCAGAGCCTCGGCACCGTGGTCAATATCGTCGGCTTGAATTTTTTCATCGCGTCGCCCAACTCGGCCGGGGTCAGTTCCTTAAGGTATCCGACCTCGACGCCCAGCGTTGCCGCGACCCAGAGATTGACGATCTGAAGATAAGCGTGAAAAAGCGGCAGCAGGCTCAGGATCCTTTCCTTGTCGGAAATCTCCAGAACGTAGTTGACGCCCTCGAGCTCCGCGACTATGTTGCCATGCGTCAGCGGTACGCCTTTCGGCGTTCCGGTGGTGCCGCTCGTGTACATCAGCAACGCGACATCGTCGTCGTTCGTCTCCGGTACGGTGTCAGCAAATGACGCGGGGTAGTGCGCCGCGGCCCAATCCTCGAACCGCTTGAATCCGTTGGAAGACTGCTCGAGGTCCCACACTATAGCCGGAATGTGGCGACCGAGCTTTTCTTCGATCTGAGCGAATCGTTCCGTCTGGTCGGGTGATAGAAATGCCGCCTTGGCCTCAGAGTTCTCGATGAAATTGGTGATCGTCTCGATCTCGCCGTGCGGATCCATCGGTACGATAACGGCTCCGCGAAATATAGTCCCGAGGTAGCAGAGAGCCCATTTGGGATGATTTTCGCCGATCAGAGCGACGCGGTCGCCGCGCTCGACGCCTTCTTCGCCGAGTCTCCAGGCGATCGAACGCACCGATCGCATCATCTCGCCGAAAGTATAGGTGCCGTCGTCGGAGCCCACAATGCGCATGCCGACACGATCCGCCCTCGACTCGAACGACTCAACAAGCCTCTCGCAGAATGACTTGGGCATACTGTTAATAAGTTGTTAAAGAATGCACTATTCAGCTAAAAGCCGCAATGCCAGAGCATTGGCCTGAGAGCGTATCTCAGGCATCGCTGTCGATTCCCAAAGGATGCCTTTGAGCGAAGTGCCCAAAGTAGAAAGCCGTTCTGACGGCCGGCCATCGGGCCCGATCAATCTGCCGTCCGGCGTGGCATCGAGTCCCATCCGCAACTCGTCGCATCGGATCGTGTCAGCCGCGATCAGACGTCGCACGAGACGGCTGGCAACCTTAGAAAAATCCGTTTCTGAGCCGATACAGTTGATGATCGCATCGACGGTCAGGGCCTCATACCGGCCTCGGTCCGAAAAACTGACGGCAAAGCGACCGTTAGATCGATCGATACGTTTTAGGCGTCCGGACAAAATCGTAAGCTTGCCGTCGGCTCGCAGCCTGTCGATCACGGCGGCGGCCTCTGGCGGCATACGATGGCGTGCGATATTCCAATGACGGCTGAGATGCTGTTTGAAATATCGTTTCTCGGCAATAGGAAGCCGTTGCCAGATAGTCTGCGTAACAGGCCTTAGCGAGTCTATGACCGCACGCCAGTCGATCCCCAACGCGGCCGCCTCAGATATATGCCGTCGCACGACTCGAACCACGTCTGTTATGCGGGTCAGGCCTTCTAATTCATCGGCGAACGACGGATACCCGGGACACGCCTTGTGCACCGCGGGCAGCAGCCCTCGCGTCGAAATGGCAAAGATGCGTCCGCTGTGGCCGATCCTTTCGTATCGCAATACGACGTCGATCATCGAAAGTCCCGTCCCAACGATCAATATATCGTCACCGTCCGCGATCTCGCGATAGACCCGACTGTTCCAAGGATCGCGAAAATACTTGTCAGCAGATGTGTAGGCCATATCAGCGACAAATGGATCGGGCGGCGGGAAATTGCCAAACGCGAGTACGACCTTGTCGCTTAACAGCTTGCTTCCCGATGCCATACGAACGACGCATCCGCTCTCGTCCGTATGAATATCGGTCGCTTCATCGTCATAGACGTCCAGCGTGGAACCGGATGCATGCGCGAGTGCCGCGGCCTCGTCCAAAAGCGTCGAGAGGTATTCGCCAAATATCTTCCTCGGGACGAACGCTTCCGCCGAATGAGAATATCCCCGGCCCGCCAACCATCGGTGAAAGTGGGATGGGTCATCGGGAAATGCACCCATCCGGCCCGCCGGCACATTCAGCAGATGTTCAGATAATGTCGTGCCGTATGCTACGCCGCGACCGAGCCGAGCTCGATCTTCTACGAGATCTACGCGTATTTTTTCGGTGCCTGCGTGCTTTATTAGATTGACGGCCGTCAAGGTGCCGCTGGCACCGCCGCCGATGATCGTGACTCTCTTCATCCGATAACAACCTCCCCGGTTAAGTAGAAAGGTGACCGAATACGAGAGCGAGGCTGCGAAGTTCTCGGATCGCAGCCTCGGACGGCAAGATCGTGTCTCCTTCTTCGTAGTGCCTACGAGGTTAGCTGACGGGCTGGAAGCGAAGAATCTTCGTCTGTGATACCAGATGCGCCCCGGGGCCCGATGCTCGGGCCGTTGGTTCCCCCGTTCGCGTTCATGTTTGATTGAACGGATTCGGCAATGAGTTTTACGGAGTTTATCTAAAAATGGCCCGCAAAAGCAACATTTTTTTGAAGTTGCGGCACACGGACGCGGAGGGCAGCGGGCACGACCTCATAAACAGCAGGCAGACGTCCAGGGAGTTCGCCGTCTGTCTCTAGATGGATGACCGCTTGTTCTTCGAAAGGCCGCACTTCAACGCGGCGGGCCAGACGGCTGCCGACCTCTTTCAACCCCGTGTGAGTTCCGCGGTAGAGCGTGTGTGCATTCGCGACTATCTTCGCCGTCGAAATGTCGCCGATGTTCACTATATCGAGCATTCCGTCCGTGAGCTTGGCTTCGGGGGCGATCATCATTCCGCCACCGAAATAACGAGCATTTGCGATGCAGAAATTGATAGTACGGACCGTGGTCTCTTCGCCGTCGTCGATCGAGACTCGGACCATCACCGGATCGAGAGCGATCACTTCGTGGAGCGTGGACACGGCAAAATTTGCCTGGCCGCGCATACGCTCGACCGGTAACCAATTGAACAGATCTGTGGATTTGACCCGTCGGACGATTGATTCGGACAGCCCAAATGAAGAGACGTTGACAAAGTAGCGTTCGGCGTCCGAGCCGTCATTGCCGACGAAGGTGACTCGCCCGACGTCTATACGCTGAGTTACGCCTTCGCGAAGTGCCGCTGCGGCTTCGCGATCAACGTGCGGCAGTCCGAGCGTGCGTCGGAAATCGCCGCCTGTCCCGGAAGGGAACACCCCCAACTCGGCATCAGCACCCGAACGCAGTATGCCGTTCGCCACTTCGTTGATCGTCCCGTCGCCGCCGCAAGCGATGATGAAACGCCGGCCCTCGCGGGCAGCTCGCTCTGCGATCCGAACGCCGTCGCCCGGACCGAGGGTGAAGGCGACCGCGAAAGGCCCGAAATGAGCTCTGAGGTCAGCCGCTTTCGCCGACCAATTGTCTCGCGTGGACCCAGAAGCGGACTTCGGGTTGACGATCACGAGCGGCAGCGAGCCGTCGCCTATCGCGTTTCGTTTGTTCTCAAGATCCGTCAAGGCGAGATCTCCCGGTTATCGCTTCGTTTTGCGAGCGGTTGCTATGAACGATTCGATATCGCCTATCGAACGCGGCAGTTTACCCGTCATCCATTCGACTCCTGTAGGCGTCACGAGCAGATCGTCCTCGATACGGACGCCGATATTCTTGTATTTCTCAAATGCCGGCCGCACCTTTTCCTTAAAGGTTCGATACTGCGGCGTATCAGGCAAATAATCAAGAGCATCCTCGCGGATGTATATCCCGGGTTCGTTCGTGAATACCATACCGGCAGCGAGATTTCCGTAGTCGCCGACGTCATGCACATTCATACCTAGCCAGTGTCCTAGCCCGTGCATGAACCACAGTCGGGTCTGAGCAGGATTTTTCTCGGTTATCAATCCGACGCGAAAGAGGCCGTCGGTGACGACGCGATTGGCGATCGACGAGAGCTGGCCAAAGCTGACGCCGGGCTTGGCGGCCTGGGCGACGGCTTCCTGCGCGTCGTAAACGATCTGATAGATCTCGGCTTGTTCCTTTGTGAACTTACCGTTGACCGGGAATGTGCGCGTCACATCGGCCGTGTAATGGTCATATTCGGCGCCGACGTCCATCAGCAGCAGGTCGCCGCCTTTGACCGGACCTTGCGATTCTTCGTAGTGAAGCGTTGTCGCATTCGGCCCGCAGCCTACGATCGACGGATAGCCCCAGTAGTCGGCGTTGCGCCTGCGAAATGTGTATTCGACCTCTGCCTGGACCTCATATTCCATTTTTGCGTCCTGAGCCATAGCCATTGAACGCATTTGGGCCTCGATCGTAATGTCGATGGCGTGCTGGAGAAGGCGGATCTCATACGGCGATTTGATCAGCCGCAATCCTGCAAAGATCGGTTGGGCGTTCTCGATCGTGTATCCGCTCAGCTTTGCCGAAAACTCGCTCTCCTGACGAAATTCGCGCTTGCCGTCGCGATCCATATCGCCTTCGGGCAGCAGCAGGTAAACGGATCTGATCGCCGCATCGCTCTTTGCCGCGAGTCCGTCGAGAAACGCTTTCAGCTCCGTGGAAGCGACAACGTTCCTGATGCCGGACAGTCGGGTCGCGTCTTCGTTCGAGTACATTTTGCCATTCCAGGTCTCGAACTGCGGATTTCGCTTCGGCAGGTAGATGGTCTCGGTCACGCTGCCGCCCTTTTTCGTGATCACAAGGACCGCGTTCTTTTGCTTGAGTGCGGTCAGGTAATAGAGGTTGTTCTCCTGGCGAAATACGTAGTCGACATCATTGGTGTAGATGCGAGGTTCGGCGGAGAACAGCACCATCACGCTATTGTCCGACATCTTTGCGGCGACAGCCGCTCGGCGGCGCGCGAGTTCACTCTGACGCTCGGCGTCTGTGAACTGAGGTGCAGGCGGTGTAATGAATTGCACCTTCTGCGGCTGCGCGTAGTGCGACGCCTGAAGAACCAACGCAAGAACAACCATCAACAAAGCTCTATTTTTCATCTGATCAACTCCACTGCGATATCCTTGGATGCAATATTTCCGAAATGATCTCCGGCCAAAACACGAATCGTGTATTCACCCGGGGCGAATGAGCCCGTATCGAAGAACTCCTCGCGAACTTCATCTCCATTGACGAAATTTGTGACGATGTAATCGAAGATCGTCTCGCCGGTAGCCCCCGAATGGCTTCCGTCGGCGTAAACATAGCGGACGGCCGAATTGTCGGGCATTCTCGCGAATGTGATATTCCAATGCAAGGGCGACGCCTCGTCGCGGCCGTCGCGGCCGAACAACTGCCATCCGGCCTTGAACAACCCCAGCCGGCGCCGTTCGCTGTTGCCGGTCATCTGATCGTAAGCACGAAGCACGATCCGCACTTTGCCTGATAGTTTGATACGCGCGGACGTCTTCGATGTTTCGATACTTCGCCAGTTCGCGTCGTAGAATCGCACACCGAGGATCGTCGGAGCGCGATCATCGGAGATGCCGGGCAAAGCAAGAGCATCAATAGCGTTCATCTCGCGGCCGGGCCTTCCGGCGATCAGATGGACGTGATTCATCGGATTGAGCGTTCCTATCGGCTCGCCTGCGGAGAACTCTGTGCCGCGCGGTACGCGAACGTTAATTAGCTTTCCCGATGAGTCGCGCGTGAACTGGAACCTCGGGTCGCCGAACGGCCTATCGGATGCGTCGCGGCCCAGCCGGATGTGAATGTAGCCGAGCGTCGGCATACGGATCAGTTCGCGAAGCGAACCAAAATTCTCGGCGGCGACCGGCCGCAGCACTTTCTCTGTGCGGACGAATCGAGCTGTCTCGCCATACGAACCGGCTATGTCGAGCCCGTTGTGGAACCACACCTGATCATTTCCCGGCCGCAACTCGCCGCGGATCTCGCCCAACGTTCCCGCCACGTCGCGAACCGCGGCGGGCGGATCGTACGGCCATCTCGCCGGTTGTCGCGAGCGAAACTCAGCCGGATCGTCACGGAGCCGATCAGCGTCGTCCTGAGTGACAGGTGTGCCGACCTCATGCGAGAGAAGGCGTACAAGACGATTCTCGCTGTCGGCGACGACAATGTCGCCGTTCGTTGAGACTGCGATACCTGAAGGGCGTGAGAACCGCGAACCGCTTACGGCGCCATCCCGCAGCCCGCGTTCACCATCGTTAAGGGTCCGCACCGTAGGGAAGATGTCGGGTAAGATCACGCGGACGGCGTTGCCGTCGAGTACGAAGATCCGATACTCGCTGTCAACGGCGATCGCGGAAGGAGCGACAAACAGAGACGAAGAGAGCATTCCGTCGCGGCGGTCAGACGTGGCGCCGCCCGCCAGCGTCCAAACGGTTCCATCAGGCTCAATTACTCGGATACGTGAGTTGCCGGTGTCAGCTACGAGCAGCTTGTTATGCCAAATGGCGATCCCGGTCGGCGTGTCAAATCTGGCGCCGGAACCCGTTCCGTCCATTGAACCTATTTCGCCGCCCGCGATCGTTCGAACGCGTCCGTCCTCTATCACGCGGATCCTGTCGTTGTATGTATCAGCGACGAATATTCTGCCTTTTTCATCGCAAGCCACACCGATAGGGCCGTTGAATGTGGCCTCATTCGCCAAACCGTCCGCCGTGCCGTGTATGCCATCTGCCCCGGCGATGATGCGTTTTTCGCCGCCCGGCGAAACGCCGACGATCGTATGACGTCCCGTTTCAGCTATAACGAGTTCTCCGCTTGGCAGCACCGTGATGCCGGACGGCGTCCCGAGCCCTGCGGCGATCGTCCTGACCGAACCATCGGGCGTGACCTCGGCCGCGACGCCGCGTTCACCGTCGGTGATGAACGTCCGTCCGCCGGTATGCGCAACGCCGAACGGTTCGCCGAACTCTGCATTGCGGCCTGCGAGGGTCGATGCGAAGCTCGGTAGTTTTACCTCGTCACCCTGGCCGGAACACGAAATCGAGACCATCACCCACGCTGCCATCAACATTGAAGCAGCGAGCCAATGGGATCTGGTATGTGTAAGGTAGAGCTTCACGCAAGAAAAAATTGCCCGGCGAGTAGGTTACTGATACTATATCGATATCGGAACCAATCTATCAAAATAAGGGGAGTAAATATGTTCACACTTGACGATCTTATCGGTTCAGACGCGGGCAGCCAGGCATTGAATGAAATAAGCAGCAACGTTGGGGCCGAGCCTTCGCTCGTCAATTCGGCGATCCAGATGGCATTGCCTGCTATCTTAGGCGGGCTCCAGAATAATGCCTCGACCCCGGACGGAGCAGCCAGTCTTGACGCGGCTCTGACCAACGACCACGACGGCAGCGTGCTCGGCAATCTGGGCGGGCTGGGCAGCCTGATCTTTGGCCAGCTTCAGACGCCCGAGCCGACGCCGCCGCAGCTCAACGCCGGAGGGATACTCGGCCACATCCTGGGCAACAGCCAGGGCCCGGTCGTCCAGGAAGTGAGCAACAAAACCGGACTGCAAATGGGGCAGGTAGCACAGATCCTGCTGATGCTCGCCCCGATCGTGATGGGCTACCTCGGCCAGCAGAAACGCCAGCAGGGCGTCGGCGCCGACGGCCTCGGCGGATTGATCGGTTCGATCCTGGGAGGCGGGCAGCAAGCCGCCCCTCAGTCGTCGGGCAATGTCATGATGGACATGGCTTCGTCCATGCTCGACCGCAACCACGACGGCTCGGCGATGGACGACATCGCATCGATGGCGCTGAGTTATATCACCAACCGTTGACTTATCGTCGGTGGAATTTTAATCTTAGGTTTTGGCGACGTGGTGAGTTATTGCGACTTGCGGCCACGTAAAACAATCGGCTAAACAGCATGAGTTCAAACGAAAGATCTACGAAACTCTGTGCTTGTTTAGTGCAGAGTTTTTAATTTGCGAATGGCAAAAGGCTTTTTAGACATATTACAAGAACGAGTTGTCGTCTTTGACGGTGCAATGGGGACGTTCCTGCAGTCGTTGAATCTGTCGATCGACGAATGGGGCGGGCCGGAGTTTGAGAACTGCTCCGAAAATCTGCTCTATACGCGGCCGGACGCGATCGAAAGCGTGCACACCGCGTTTCTCGAAGCAGGCTGCGACGTGATCGAGACAAACTCGTTCGGCGGGAGCGAGGTCGTGCTGACCGAGTTCGGCATCGCAGACAAGACCTACGACGTGAATTTTCGTGCGGCGGCTCTGGCAAAACGTATTGCAAGCGATTTCTCAACGCCTGACAGACCGCGGTTTGTCGCGGGCTCCATCGGGCCCGGTACGAAGCTGCCGACGCTTGGGCATATCAAGTATCGCGACCTAAAACGCGCGTATGTCGAACAGGTTCGCGGACTTGTCGAAGGCGGCAGCGACATCCTCATCGTCGAGACGTGTCAGGACCTTTTGCAGACAAAGGCCGCGCTCGCCGCGATATTCGATCATTTCAAGCAAAATAAAGTTCGCATTCCGGTGATCGCTCAGGTGACGATCGAGACTTTCGGCACGATGCTCAACGGTACTGAGATCGCGGCGGCGTTGACCGCTCTCGAACCGTTCCCGATCGACGTGATCGGTATGAATTGCGGCACCGGGCCAAAGCAAATGGCCGAATCGCTGAAGTATCTCTGCGAGAATTCGCCGATCGCCGTCTCCGTGCTGCCAAACGCAGGTTTGCCCGAGGTCAAGGACGGCAAGCAGCATTACGACGAAACGCCGGAGAGCTTTGCGGATCAGGTCGAGCACTTTGCACGCGATTACGGTGCGAACATAGTCGGCGGCTGCTGCGGAACGACGCCGGAACATTTGAAACTGGTCGTTGAACGTGTCGGCGGAATGACCCCGAAGCGACGTGACGCGAAGCTAGTCCCGTCGGCATCGTCTATTTACTTCCAGCAGCCCTATACGCAGGATGCTTCGTTCCTCATCGTCGGCGAACGCGTCAACGCGTCTGGCTCGAAGAAGATGCGCGACCTGCTCGACGCCGAGGATTGGGACGGGCTCGTTAATCTTGCCAAGTCGCAGGAGAAAGAGGGCGCGCATATTCTCGACGTCAACGTCGATTTTGTCGGGCGCGACGGCGTCGCGGATATGCACGAACTCGCCTCGCGGCTTGCGACGAATGTCAAGATCCCGATGATGTTCGATTCGACCGAATGGGAAAAGATGGAAGCCGGGCTCGAACACGCGGGCGGCAAATCGATCCTCAATTCGACGAATTACGAAGACGGCGAAGAGCGTTTTCTGAAAGTGCTCGATCTCGCAAAAGAACACGGAGCCGCGGTCGTCATCGGTCTGATCGATGAGGACGGTATGGCGCGCACCGCCGAGGACAAGATCAAGATCGCACGCCGCGCTTACAAGCAAGCTACAGAATTCGGCATTCCCGGTCACGACATCTTTTTTGATTCGCTCGCTTTGCCGATCTCGACCGGCATCGAAGAAGACCGAAAGAACGCCGACGAGACGATCGCTGCGATCCGCCAAATACGCGAAGAAATGCCCGAGGCGAACCAGATACTCGGCGTGTCGAATATCTCGTTCGGGCTTTCGCCTGCGGCTCGCGTCGTGCTGAATTCGGTGTTCCTGCACGATTGCGTCGAGGCCGGAATGAACTCCGCGATCGTAAACGCGTCAAAGATACTGCCGCTCAATCGATTTAACGAGCACGAGATCGACACGGCCCGCGACCTCATTTACGACAAGCGAAAATTCGATGGCGACGTCTGCGTTTATGATCCGCTCGGAGAATTTACGAAGATGTTCGAGGGCAAGACCGCCGCGTCGATCAAGCCAGACATTTCAAATCTACCGGTCGAGGAACGCCTGAAGGAACACATCATCGAAGGCGAGAAGATAGGCTTGGAAGATTCGCTGAAGGAAGCTCTCGGCAAATATCCGCCGCTCGATATTATCAACAACATTTTGCTTGACGGGATGAAGGTCGTCGGCGATCTCTTTGGCGCGGGGCAGATGCAGTTGCCGTTCGTGTTGCAATCGGCCGAGGCGATGAAGACGGCGGTCAAGTTCCTCGAACCTTTTATGGATCGCGTCGAGGGCGTCGAAAAGGGAACGATGGTTTTGGCGACCGTCAAAGGCGATGTTCACGACATCGGCAAGAATCTGGTAGATATCATCCTTACAAACAACGGCTACAAGGTCGTAAATCTCGGCATTAAACAGCCAATTGACGACATTTTGCGTGCTGCGGCAGAAACCGATTGCGATGCGATAGGCATGAGCGGCCTGTTGGTCAAATCCACGCTCATTATGCGCGATAACCTCGAGATAATGAACGAACGCGGCGTGAATGTTCCGGTCATTCTCGGCGGGGCGGCGCTGAATCGCCGTTATGTCGATGCCGACCTCATTCCGTTATACAAAGGCAAACTCTTTTACGCCCGCGATGCTTTTGACGGATTGCACGCGATGGACGAGTTGACGCAGCGAGAATTGACCACAGAGGGCACAGAGGTCACAGCGAAGAAGGCTGGGGAAACAAGTGAAGAGAAAACACAACCGGTAGCGAGTGTGCCCGCTGAAGTGGTAACTGTCGCAGACGCTGAAGACTTGGTCGGGGAAGACGCGAAGCTTGGGCAAGAGGCAGCTCGCGTGTCGTCGCGCTCGAGCGGCGATACAACGCATACTACGCGTTCTGACACATCCGTGCTCGATGAAGTTCCAAAGGCTCCATTTTACGGATCGAAGGTCGTTGAGATCACAGATCTGACCAAAGTTTTCGCTTTCATCAACGAAACTGCGTTGTTCAAAGGGCAATGGCAGTTCAAGCAGGGCCGAAAGACGCCAGAAGAATACGCGAAGATACTCGAAGAGACCGTTTATCCGAAATATGCCGAAGTAAAGGCTAAAGCGATACGCGAAAAGCTGCTCGAAGCAAAGCTTGTTTACGGCTATTTTCCATGTGCTTCGGACGGGAACGATCTGGTCATTTATCACGACGATGAAAAGACAGAACGGATGCGATTCACGTTCCCTCGTCAGCCGGTCGAGCAACTCGGCGGGAAAGATCTGTGTCTCGCGGACTATTTCAGGCCCGGAAACGGTGAGAAAGACGTTGTTGCGTTTCAGCTCGTAACGATGGGACAGCGGGCGAGCGAATACTCGGCTGAGTTGTTCAAAGCCGATAATTATCAGGATTATCTGCTGTTCCATGGCCTGTCGGTCGAGGCCGCCGAAGCTCTCGCCGAAATGTGGCACAAACGCGTCCGCGAAGAGCTCGGCATCGCCGGGAATGACGCAACTGACCTGAACAAGTTATTTCATCAAGGCTATCAGGGCTCGCGATACAGCTTTGGTTATCCTGCGTGCCCGAATCTAGAAGATCAGGCGAAACTCTTCGAACTGCTCGATCCTTCACGCATAGGCGTCGAACTCACGGAGGAATTCCAGCTCGATCCCGAACAATCGACCTCTGCGATCATCGTTCATCACCCACAGGCGAAATACTTCAACGTCGAATAAAAAAGAGGCTGTCCTCGCGGACAGCCTCATCAGTGGTATACGCGTAGCCGCGTTATTGAACCGGGACGTAGCCGGCAGGCACGGGCACGTCGCCCGTAGTGCCGAACTGTGTGGCGTTGAACGCACCGTTCGACGAGTTGAGCCTGTACCAGACGCCGTTCGACGGGCGATAGACGTCGATGTCGGCCTTGCCGTCGCCGTCGAAATCAGCCGGAGCCGCTATGTCGCCCGTGGATCCGAAGTTGACGGCCATGAATCCTGCCGTTGACCTCTGTACGAACCACGTGCCGTCGCGGAACACAGCCTGATCGGCCTTACCGTCGCCGTCAAAGTCGCCG